>CAYYCO010000036.1:0-28335 GCA_964470365.1 uncultured Anaeromyxobacteraceae bacterium
GTTTGACGTGGTTCCAGTACGCCCACATATCCAGCTCCTTTGATATAAATTCCGGCCCGTTATCCGCCCTGATGGCATCTGGCAGCCCGTGCTCCTTGACGGCCCTGGAAAGCGCCTCGACGACGTCACGGCCGGTAATTCGCTGGCCGACGTACAAAGAAAGACTCTCACGGGTATGGTTGTCGACTAACGTAAAGCCCCGGATCCGGGCCCCGTTGTAAAGCTGATCGGATACGAAATCCATGCTCCAGCATTCGTTCTTGCGGCTGGCAATCGACCGTTCTTCCCGTTTCATGCACGCCACGCGCCGCCTGGGCGTCTTCTTGCGCAAGCCAGGCGATTCTTCCGGGTACAGCCTGTATACGCGCTTGTGGTTGACGTGCCACCCTTCGCGTTCCAGAAGCACATGTATCCGACGATATCCGTAGCCCACCCGGGAGGCCGCCAGGTCTCGGATGCGCAGCCGCAAGTCGTCCTGCGGGTCCTTCTTGCTGGCATACAGGATTGTCGCCCGATGGAAACACAGTACCAGGCAAGCCCGCCGTACCGAGACCTGATAACTCGTCACCATCTCGGTGACCAGGTCCCGCCGAACGGCAGGCTTCAGAGTTTTTTTCGCAGCACATCCTGCAGCATCTGCTTGTCAAGCGTCAGGTCCGCAACGATCTGCTTCAGCCGCGCATTTTCGTCCTCAAGCTGCTTCAGCCGGCGCACCTCAGGCACCCCGAGCCCAGCGTATTTCTTCTTCCACCGGTAAAACGTCTGCTCCGCCACGCCCATCTTTCGGATTACCTCCGATACGGGCGTCCCGGCCTCCGCCTGCCTCAGCGCAAATACTATTTGCGCCTCCGTGTACCGCGTCTTCATTTTCCCCTGGCCCTCCAGCTCGTGAATTCAAATTAAACTCACATCCACGGCTGGTCCAGTTTTCGGGGAGCAGATCATTACACGGTGCTCGACATCGGCATCTGGCTGGTTAGCGGTTCATCCGGTGTCGGCGGCCGCATCGGCTGGCAGAAATTCATCGCCCCGAACATGGCATTCAGGGTTGGCCTGAAGCCCGGTTTCGCTGAATGGGGCGAATCGTTTACCCAGAAGAGCATGGGGCGCCCGGACGAACACGAACACGTCGTCTGCATCCATAACGGGGTGGAACTTACGCCGCACGCTCAATTCGTGTGGTTTGGGAAACATGGGACCGCCGGTGTCGGGATCGACATCCCGATACTGTTCAGCGTCAGGTGGCTTACCCTGTTCGAAAACTTCAACGACAGCAACCAGCCCCATCCCGTCGCCGGCGGCGTGGGTGTCTATTTCCGCTGGTCCGTGTTCTGAACCGTGGTTTTCCACGGACGTCCCCGGATTCTGGATACAGGCGGTTTTTCCCAGATTGACATCGGAGGCGGGGTGCTGGTAAATCACCAGCCGCTGCAGGCGCGCTGCACGGTGCGGCCGGACGGGATGCGCATCCGGGTTGCCCATGGCGATTTCAGGCGAAAGGGAGCGGGTTTATTCCGATGAACGTGACGAAAGCAGGTTTTATTAACGGGCTGCGGGCTTTGGGGGACCGGTTCGTGTGCGTTGTTGCGGCCGTGACGGTTTTCGGGACTGTCGCCGGATGCGGCGGCGGGCGGGGCCAATTCGACCAGTGCGGCGGCGAATGGCCGGACGCGGAATGCTATGCGGACGCGCGGGCGCCGGGCAGCGACAACATCGCGCTGGCGTCGGACATCGTTGACAGGTACATCGACGAATACCCGGCGGACGGCCTGGGCTGGACCTGGGAGGCGACCGTCCTGATGACCGGCGTGTACGAACTGTACCGCGTCAGCGGGGAACCCCGTTTCCTTCAGTACATGCGCGACTGGATGGACGCGAACCTGTCAGTCGGGTATTTCATGTGGAGCTCGGATTCGACTTCGCCCGCGCTGATCGCGGCGTTTCTTTACATGGAAACGGGCGATGAAAAATACCGTGCGGTCGTGAACGATGCGCTGACGTATGTGAACGATATCGTCACCCGGACCGAAGACGGCGGGATCAACCACTGGGGCACCGCGGAATATCCCGGCGCAACGCTGTGGCTGGACACGCTGTTCATGGTCGGGACGATGCTGACCAGGTGGGGCGAATTCACGGACGATTCGGTGCCGCTGGACGAAATGGCCCTGCAGATATCCGTTTTTTCGGATCGCCTGCAGTCGGACGGCGGCCTGTACGTACACGCGTTCAATTACAACAAGCCGGTCGACACCGACGCTTACTGGGGCAGGGGCAACGGCTGGGTCTGCGCGGCCGGGTTCGATTACATGCGGGCCAGGCTGGTCCGCGGCGAAACCGACGATATCGCGCTGGACGCCCTGACCGCCCAGGCGCAGGCGGCGCGGGCGGCCCAGGACCAGGAAAGCGGCCTGTGGTGGATCGTTCTGAACCGGCCGGGCGAATCGTACCTGGAAACGTCCACGGCGGCGCTGTTCGCATACGGGATGGCGCGGGGCTGGCGTTACGGCCTGCTGGGTGACGAATTCCTGCCCGTCATCGCCCGTGCGGTCGAAGGTATCCGCGATACGATCACGGTCGACGATCAGGGACGCCCCGTCGTTTCAAACGTGTCGGACCCGACCGAGGCTGGAACCTTCGAATATTATGCGGGCCTGCCTGTTTCCGACGACCTGGGTTACGGCGTCGGGACCGTGGTGCTGGCGCTTGTCGAAACTTCGGGTTTGCCTGGTATCGAATGAGTCAGTTGAATTCGTAAGCGCCGATGTCCCAGCCCGCGCCACCCGGACGTGTGTTTCCGTCGGCGTCGATGAACACGCCCATGCCCTCGGAGGCCGGGTCGATGCCGCCGTCGGGAAGCGGACTGCCGGCAGTCACGCTGTCCCACCAGCCCCACAACTGATCCTGGACCAGGTTGCCGGACGCACGTTCGCAGCCGGGTTGGTCGGCCAGGCCATCAAGTCCGCCAGCGGCGATAAGGCAGGCGTTTTCACCGTACACGCGGCAGACCCCGTATTCCTTGTCCCACCAGACCGAATTCAGCATCGACATCCTGGCTTCCGGGTGGACAAAAATCAGCGCGCTGTCGCCGGCATTGATCTGGCTGTAACCGGCCGAATTGAAGATCAGCGCTTCGGCGCCCGCATCAACCCTGACCAGGTTGACCGTCTGGGTAGCAGTAAAGGATTCCGTACCGAATGTCGTTGCCGCCTCTGAAACTGCTTCGCTGAAACGGTCGGTATGCAGGTCGCAGTGCGCCATGAAAAGACGGCCGCCAGAAGCGACGACCGGCGCCGCGCGCATGACGGCGGTTGAAACGGCTGTGACCGGCGTCCCGGCAGTCCCTGTCGCGTATACCCCGGCGTTCGATTTGACCTGGCCGGCCCCGATGACATTGTTCACGAGCCACAGTTCGCCGGTCCCCGACACTTCCGCGCCGGCCCCGTCCGCGATTGCCAGTACGGCCGCCGTGGCGCCGTCCTCGGCGACGTCCTCGACGTTGACCGTCGTGCTTCCGTCGATGTCAACGCCAGCCACGAATGCCCGTCCATTGGTGACGCGGATGCCACGGGCCGTCACGCCCGCGGCGATGTCCCCTTTGAGCCCCTCCATCGTGATTCCGGCACCCATTCCCAGCAGGCCGCCAAGCATGCGCAGGTTACCTGACACCACCAGTACGCCCTGGGATGTGATTTCCCGGGTCACCTGGCCGGTTCCACTGTACAGGCTGATGGTCGGTCCACCGTCGCCAACGCGGCAGCCGGCCAGGAAGACGTTCGAACTTTCGACACGCACGCCGGATACACGCATTGCCTGGTTGTCCGGGACGGTCGCGTCCACGCCGCTTCCGCCGATGTTGCAGTCGAACAGGAAGGCGTCGGCGTTTTTCAGCGAAACCGCGGCCACGTCCGAAGCGGCGTTCACAACGACGTCGTCGGTCGTTCCGTAGATTTCGAAGCGGTCTAAAACGACCCCGGCATTGTCGACGGTCACGGCCGCTGCCGTGACCCCGTCAATCCTGCTGTATTTCGCCGCGCGGGTCCATGTCGCCGGATCGTAGCCGCCATGGAACCGGAATTCCTGCGTGACCACGATGGATTCCGCGAATGTCCCGCTGGCAACGAATATGTCCTTGACGCCGGCCGCCGCGGCCTTCGTCATGGCGGCGCCGAGCGTCCCGACCGGGTTTGCCCTGTCGCCGGTGTTGTCGTCGGAACTTCCGCCGACCACGAAAATGCCTGATGTCGCCGTGGCGGCCGTCAGGTCGGCGCCGGTGCAGCCGTTGATCCTGCCATCGTCCGGGATTTCCGGGGCGCCCGGGAAGATGCGCGGGTCCGTGTCGTCACAGTCGCCCCCGTCGGACGCGTAACCCGCCGGGTAAGCGTCGCCGATGCACAGGGGGACGGTCGCGTCGACGCCGAATCCGTCCATGTCGGCGTCGACGTGCAGGTCAACCGTCCTGAACCTGATGTAATCATGTGGCGCGCAGTCGGCGCCCAGGTTGCATCCCGGCCCGTAATAGTCGCCGTCGTCGTCCACGCATCCGGCGTCGGGGCCGTAGTCCGCGCCGTCGTCGCCAGGCCCGGTTTCGGCCGAATCGGAAGGTTCAACGTCCGCCGCGATCGCATCGCTTTTGGTGTCGAGCACGGCAAGGTCGGCCGGGTGTCCTTCATCGGAAATCGAAGTATCGGCACTGGATGTGTCGCCGGTGACGTCGCCGGCAGCGTCTTCGACGAAGGTATCTTCCGGGTTCGTTCCGTCGCCGCATCCGGCGTCGCACAAGATCAGCATAGTTACCGCACAGGTAATCGTGAAGGTTCGCATGAGGTCCCCCTGGAGGATGGTTTGATTCTTGATTTAGCTTATAGAATCAGGTGTTGGTGTCAAACGAAACATCGCCGGGCGCGGATTGTGCCCCTGATATCGGTCTATTCGGGCCTGACTGTGCAGCCGGACGGCAGGTACGACGGAACCGAACCCCCGGCGTAGGGCGACGCGCCCGGGCCGCGGTGTTCCTTGAAGAACTGGATGATGTCAGCGCTGCTGACTTCCGGGTGGTTCGTGTGGCCCGAAGTGTGCGGGCAGTCGACGACGGTGCGGCCATGGCCGGTCAGGAACGGGATCGCGTATCCGGCCGAATTTTCGAAGTCGATAATGGTGATGCCCATGGATCCATAGGTGTCGTTTTCGCCGCCGTGGGTCATGAACACTGTCCCGGCCGTGTCGGTCATGTCGTCCCAGGACAGCGTGGCCATTCCCAGTGTGTTCACGCCCGCCACGGTATCGTCGTCGTTGAACCAGGCGCCGGACATCGAAACGACATCCTGCAGTATGTCGGGGTACCGGGAATGAAGCAGGTTGGTGAAGATGGCGCCAGCGCTGAACCCGAACGCGAATACGCTGCCCGGGTCGACGGTGACGGTCGCTGCCAGGCAGCCGAGGATTTCTTCAAAGAAGAGTGCGTCCGGATTCGAATCGCCGGCCGACGAACCGAAGATGTACCATTCAAGGCCCTCCATGCCGCCAAACCCGGGCGCCAGCGCCAGCGATTTCGGGAATACGAGCACGTACGGGAAGTCGGGATCGGCATCGGGATTCGGGCCAAAAAACCCCTTGAAATTGTCGACGGTGTCGCCGAACCCGTGGAACACGAAAATGACGGCGACCGGTTTGTTGTCGGGGTTTTCCGGCATAACGACGAAGAAGTCGCGCGTTTTTCCGGCGATGCTGCGGCCCTTGTTCCAGCCGTCGGTGACGTTGCCGGTCGAACACGTGAACGGAATCGGTTCGACGTTGACGTCCGGGTCGCCCGCGGACGTGTCTTCCGGCACGGTCGTGTCGGACGGTTCGATGGTGTCTTCAGGCGCTGTCGTGTCTACGCCCGTCGCGGTGTCGGCGCCGGTGGCCGTGTCTGTCCCGGCAGTATCCACGCCGGTGATTACATCGTCGCCGGCCGCGGTGTCGGTGCGGTCGTTCGCGTCGACAGGCGCCTGTGAATCCATGATGACGACGTCGTCATGCCCGGCAACATCGTGCCCGGCCTGATTGTCGACTTCGGTTCCGCCGCCGCCGCAACCGGCGGCCAAGATGATCCCGGCAGATAAGAAACCGCACAGAAGTCCCTTTTTCATGATTCCCCCGATGGTGTGCCCGTAAAGAGCGATGGCGGATTATACCCTAAAGAATCGCGCGGTTCTTCACCAGAAGCACGTCCTGGAGAACAAGAAAGTCCATGCCGGTGGTCAGGTAGCATTTCACCGCGTCGGACGGGCTGTTGACGATCGGTTCGCCGCGGATGTTGAAGCTGGTGTTCAGGACCATCGGGGTGCCGGTCTGGCGTTCGAACGATTCGATCAGGCGGAAGTAATTCGGGTTCTGTTCGCGGGTGACGGTCTGGACGCGGGCCCCGCCGTCGACGTGGGTGACTGCGCGCGCCTCGTGCAGTTTTTCGGGACGCGTCGGGTAAACGCGAAGCATGAACGGCGAGAAAGTGCAGCCGTCGAAGTATTCGTTGGCCCGGTGCTGGTGAATCGACGGCGCGAACGGGCGGAACGCCTCGCGGAACTTCACGCTGGCGTTCAGGCGATCCTTCATTTCGGCCGGGCGCGGATCGGAAAGCGTGCTGCGGTTGCCCAGCGCGCGCGGACCGAATTCGGCGGCGCCCTGGAAAACGCTGCCGATGTGTCCGGCGGCCAGCAGCCGTCCGGCCGTTTCCCATGGGTCGGACGGCGTCAGGTATTCGATGCCGCCCTTTTCCAGGGTGTCCAGGACCTCGTCCATCGTGTGGGTCGGCCCCAGGTATTCCAGCAGCATGTCGGCGCGGTCACGGGGACGGCCGTTGATGCAGTGGTTGACGTACAGGGCGGCGCCCAGGCTGGTCCCGGCGTCGCCGGACGCGGGCTGGAAGAAGTAATCGTCGAACGGTCCGTCGCGCAGCAGGCGGCCGTTCGCGGAACAGTTCAACGTGACGCCGCCGGCCATGCACAGCACGCTTTCGCCCGTAAGTCTTTTCGCCAGGCGCGCCAGGTGCAGGATTGCCTCTTCCAGCATGGCCTGCAGGCTGGCCGCGATGTCTTCGTCCCGTTTCGTGATTTCGGATTCGGCCCTGCGGGGCTGGCCGAATGCCGCGATGAACTTTTCGCTGTAACGGACGGGGCGTTCGGCAAAGAACGAAAACCACGTCAGGTCCAGTTCGTACCCGTCGTCGGTCAGGCGGCACATCTTCCGGAAGGTGTCCAGGTATACCGGCTGGCCGTAGGATGCCAGGCCCATCACCTTGCCTTCGCCGGAATTCGCCTTAAAACCAAGGAACTGCGTGACGGCCGCGTACATCGACCCCAGTGAGTGCGGGAATTCGCGGGACCACAGGCGTTTCAGCGTGGTGCCGTCGCCCGACCAGATGACCGTCGCGTCGCGTTCGCCGTAACCGTCGACCGTCAGGATGGCGGCCCTTTTGTGCGGCGACGTGAACAGCGCCCCGGCCGCGTGCGCCAGGTGGTGCGTGACGTAATAAACGCGGAAACGGCGGCCGCCGTCCAGGTGGAAGACCTGTTCCATGATTTCCGGGACAGGGCCGACCTTCGGCAGGAGGTGGTTCGGGACGTCGTACAGGAATTCGAGATGGTGGCGTGGCGTGGTTGACATGCGCCAGTTGGGCGAACCGGCGTGGATGGCCGGGTTCCAGAAAAATGCCACAGAATCCAGGTCGGCCAGCGTCGGTGCGGGACCGCTGGCGGCGGCAGATTTCAGGCAGGCTGCGACGGCCTGGTCCGGGAAGCCCGAAAAATGCTTTTCGCGCCGGAAGCGTTCTTCCTGGACTGCCATGGTAACGCGGTCGTCGACCAGCATCGTGGCGGCCGAGTCGTTGCTGAAATTGATGCCCAGAATTTTCATGCGATACCCCCGCGCGGCTGAAAATCGCCCCCGAGCGCGGATTGTAACAGCTATCGCCATCGGTGGAACAGCGGGCGGATGTCATTCGCCCGTACGAGGGCCGGCAGAAATCCGTCCTTCCCCAACAATGAGGGCAGGGGGCGGCGCAGTTGGGTGCCCGTCACCCGGGGCACTGTCGGAGCCGCCGACACCTTGCCGGGAGTAATGTCATGTCGGCGGCGAGAGAGGAGCGCGCGTCGTGGGGCGGGCTCCCACGCGCGACGCGCGCCCCGGGGATGGGCACCCCGAGCCGACCACTCAAAGATTGAAGAGAGAAGGAATGCGCCCCGGGGCCAGCGGTGAGGCCGCAGGTCCGGGGCGGCGCCCGAACAGTGTTGACGGGAACGGTACACGGCGTATCTTTGGGGATGAACACAATACGTCGCGGGACGCCCAGGCCCGTTGAATGGAGGCGCTCATGCGCATGAATTTGATGGTGGCAGTGTTCCTGGTGTCAGGGCTATCGGCGGTCGCCGGGTGCGGCGGCGGTGGCGGTAACGACACCGGCGGGCAGGATGTCGTGGTCCAGGATACGCAGGTCGTCGATGTCGCGGCTGATTCGGCCGGGGCGGATAGCGGGCGTGACACGGTCGGGACGCCGGACGCGGCCGACGTGCCGGTCGGCATCGACGCGACCGATTCAGTTATGTTCGATGTGGCTGACGATGTGGCGGGCGACGCCGCAGGGGACCTGGGCGGCGATGCCGTCGTTCAGGATTCGGGTGGTGACGTCGCCACCGACGATGTCGCCGCTGACCTCGGGCCCGACGACGCGGGCGATGCGGCCCAGCCGGATGTTACGGACGCCGTTGCCGGCGACGCGACCGATGTGCAGGACGCCGCGGGGTGCGGGCCGTCCGAATTCGATTGCGGCGACGGCAATTGCATTCCGCTGGCATGGACCTGCGACAGCTATGAAGACTGCGCGAACGGGTACGACGAAATCGGCTGCGGCGGCTGCGGCGACAAGTTTGATTGCGGCGACGGCAAGTGCGTGGAACAGTCCTGGGTGTGTGACGGTTATTTCGACTGCGACAGCGGCGTCGACGAAGAGGGGTGCAGTTGCGAAGCGGACTGCTTTGCGCGCGAATGCGGGCCCGACCCGGTCTGCGGCGTGTCCTGCGGCACGTGCGGCGGCGCCATGGCGTGCGGACCGAACGGCCTGTGCGCTCCCGCCGGGATGGTGAAGATTCCGGCCAGCAATTTCTGGATGGGGTGCAACGAAGGCGCCGACGCCGAATGCGCCGCCAGCGAAAAACCGTATCACCAGGTGACGCTGGGCGCGTACTACATTGATCGCACCGAGGTCACCGTCGATCAGTACACCGCCTGCGTGTACTCGGGGGCGTGTACGGCGCTTTTTACCAACGCGTCGTGCAACGCCGGGCTGGCCGATCACGGGAATTATCCCGCCAACTGCGGCACCTGGGTCCAGGCGGCCGCGTACTGCGCCTGGGCGGGAAAACAGCTTCCGACCGAGGCTCAGTGGGAAAGGGCGGCGCGTTCCGGCGACGGAAGGGTATTTCCGTGGGGTAACGCGACGGCAACGTGCGATTATGCCGTCATGAATGACGATTCAGTCGGCTGCGGGATATTCGTGACCTGGCCCGTGTGCAGCAAGTCGCCGGCCGGTGACAGTCCGCACGGCCTGTGCGACATGGCCGGAAATGTGGCCGAGTGGGTTGCCGACTGGTATTCGGAAACGTATTACGGCGTCAGCCCCGGGATCAGCCCGACCGGACCGGATTCAGGAACGTTCAGGAGCATGCGCGGCGGCGGTTACATGTCCGGTTCAGTTGGCGTTCGAACATCGGCACGCAACTTCTATCAGCCGAACTCCATCAACTGGGATTACGGTTTCCGCTGCGTGATGCCGGCCGAATAGGGGCGGATCGCCTGCCCTGAACCTGTCGAAGGTGTCTGCCCCGAGCTTGTCGAAGGGTCACGGTCCCATCAGGCCGATTCGTTTTGCCAGTGCGGCTTCGTCGGCACGCAGGAATTCGGTTCGAGCCAGTTCGACGGCCGATGGCTGCCGTGATTCGGGAAGCGGGGAATTCCGCAGGGTCAGCCGCGCCCCGGCGATGTCGCCCGTCCTGGCCCGGGCCACGGCCAGCAGTGCGTGGCCGATGGCGATGCGGGGCGCAAGTTCAATCGCCTTTTCAAGCGGTGGAATCGCGTCCGCCGGGCGTTTCTTTTCCAGCATGACGCGGGCCAGTCCAAGGTGGGCCGAAACCGATGACGGGAAATCGCGGGTCGTGACGCGCAGTATCGATTCGCCCGATTTCCACTGGGTCGATCGTACCGCCGTCAGCGACATGAATGCGGCCAGCACGATGAAGGCGAGGACCCGCAGCGGCCGGACCCATCGGACGGGCAGGGGCCGTTCGAAGGCGGCCGCGCCCAGTGCCAGCATCACGCCGGCCAGCGGGACATACATGAATCGTTCGCCGGCGGCGTCGAAGAACGGGACGATATGCGAGACGGGCAGCAGGGCGAGCAGGAAGAACGCAAGACCCGACGCCAGCAGGGGGCGGCGTTTCCAGGAAATGACCATGCCGGCAACGATCGCGGCGAACACCAGGAACCCGGCCGCGATGTCGGGTTCAAGAATCGATTTCGGCACGCCCAGGATGCCCCAGTCATAGAACGGGCAGAGCGGCCATGGCAGGAACACCAGCCTGACGTACAGGTAAAAGATGCGTCCGAACATCAGCACCGACTGGGCCGCCGTCAGGCCCTCGAACCATGTGTAATAACCCGGGCCGATGAACTGCTGCCGCAGGAGCAGCCAGCCCAGGCCGACCAGTCCAAGGGGGATGTACACGGTCGCGAAACGCCGCATGGTCAGGCGCCGCGCCGAAATGTCCATCAGGAAAAGAAGGCCGGGCATAACCAGGGTTGTTTCCTTGGCCAGCATGCCGACCGCGAACATCACGCATGAAATGACGATCGCGGCCCAGCCGGTGCGTGCGGTTGAACCGTCATCCCGAAGCGCCGGCGTCAGCAGCCAAAGCGATCCGAAAATGGTCAGGCCGGAAATCAGCGTCGTGCGGTACGAAACGATGTTGACCGCTTCCGTGGAAACCGGGTGGACGGCCCACAGCAGGGCGCCGAAGAAAGCGGCGAGCAGCTGGGCGCGACCCTGTTGCCCGGACCGGTCGAAAACCTTCAGCAGCCACAGGAACAGCAGGATTGCGGCGATGACGTGCACCAGCAGGTTCGACACGTGGAACACCAGCCTGTCGGGTCCGGCCACGGCCCAGTCCAACGCCATCGAGGTCAGGGCGATCGGGCGGAAGTACGGGCGGTTGTGTTCCTGACCAAGTTTGTAGTCGACGTCCTTCGCCCACGTGCCGGTGAAGAAGCCCGGGATGTTCGACACGCTGGTGATGCCCGGGTTTTTCAGGACAAGGTAATCGTCGTCCCAGGCGAAACCATTGAAATAGACTGGGGCATACGCGACCGCGGCGGCAGCGGCGATCAGCGCGCATGAAACGATTTTCCTGGTCGCAGGGGTCATCGCCTGTTCATCTTCCAGAAGCGGTATTTCATTTTCAGCCAGTTGATCTTCGCGGTCACGCGGACCCGCAGCCAGTTGCGGTAACGGCGGTTCCACGGGCGCCGCAGGTAAAGCCAGGCGCCCAGCATTCCGCCGGCATGAACCGCGACGGCGATGTTTGCCTGGGCGATCGTGGCAATCGCATCCATTCCGATGGCCACCCAGACGATATTTTTCGCCTTGAACGGCGCGACGCCGAACAGCCGCAGTTCCGCTTCCGGGAAAACGAAACCGAATCCGACGATGATGCCCATGATCGCGCCGGAGGCTCCCAGCGCCGGAATCGACGGGTCGCCGAAAAGCAGGGCGTGGACCGTGAAAACGACCGATCCGGTGATCATCGCTATCAGGTACAGCAGGCCGAACCTGAGCGTTCCCAGCGCGCGTTCAAGCCACGGGCCGATGCTGGCCAGCGCGACCATGTTGAACAGGATGTGGAAAAGCGTTGTCGGCGAGTGAAGGAAAGCCATCGTGACGATGGACCACGGCTGGTACAGGATTCGATCAGGCGTCAACGCCAGCGTCGCAAGCATGGAATATGCGAGATTCGGCGTCGTCCATTTCAGCAGCAGCAGGCCGGCATGGATGGCGATGCATGCGATCAGGATGCACCTGACGAACAGCGTGGGAACGGGGAACCACCGCCGCAGTCCGCTGGTGAAGCGTCGCATGGGGATGTCCTTTCAGGGGGTGTGGCCGGTTACTTGCCGCCGCCTGCATCGAACAGGTGGATGACCTCGGTGGTGAGGTCGACGGTAGTGCCCACGAAAATCGCGCTGCCTGAGTGGAAGATCGCGGTGAACGCGCGATCCTTGCCGATCTTCGTGATGATTTTCATGAAGCGGTCGAGCAGCGGGGCAGTCAGTTCCTGTTCGCGTTCGGCCAGTTCCTTGGCGTTTTCCTGGTAGAATTCCTGGAGTTCCAGGCCCTTCTTCTGGTATTCGCCCAGCTTCTGGCGCTTCATGTCGTCGTTCCACATCGAACCCTGGGCGCGGATTTCGTCCTCGAGGCGCTTCAGTTCGTCCTGCTTCGCGTTCAGTTCCTTCTGCTTCCGTTCGGTCATGTCCTGCAGTTTTTTCAGTGCGGCCTTGCCGTCCTTCGATTCGGTGACGGCGCGCTGAAGATCGACGAAACCGATTTTCACCTGCGCGGCGACCGGAACGGTAACCAGCATGACGGCCGAAAAAATCCCAAGCGTGAACAGTCTGCGGAGATTCATCGTTGATCCTCCAGTGATCGAAAAATCACGGGCAACAGGGGGTGCAAACGTGCCGGGCACAGGAGCCCGCCACCGCCGCGCAATAATCCGACATCTGCCCGGTCAAGTCAACACGGGGCCGCCACGGCTATTGCCCCGGGGCAACCGCTGCGTTAACCTTGCCGCGAATCAGGGCCGGGACAGGGAACCCCATGCGAAAAATGACAACCGCCTCGTTCAGATCGATGAAGGGCCGCGACAAGCTGGTCGTCATGACCTGCTATGACGCCACCTTCGCACGGCTGCTGGCCGGTACCTCGGTGGACGCGCTGCTTGTGGGCGATTCCCTGGGAAACGTCATCCAGGGGCGCACCGACACGCTGGAAGTCACGCTTGAGGATGTCATTTACCACACCCGCTGCGTCCGTCGCGGCGTCGGTCTCGACATGCACGTCGTCGCCGACATGCCGTTCATGACATTCCAGGTCAACACGGACGAGGCACTGCGGAATGCCGGGCGCCTGCTTGCCGAGGGACGGGCGAACGCTGTCAAGCTGGAAGGCGGCGTCAGGGTCGCGGACGCGGTCGCCAGGATGACGGCGGCGGGTATACCCGTGATGGGCCATGTGGGGCTGACCCCGCAGTCGTTCAATGAATTCGGTGGGTTCAAGGTGCAGGGGCGTGACCCGGAAGTGGCCGACGGGATTGTGCGCGATGCCCGGGCCATTGCCGACGCCGGTGCATATTCCATCGTTCTCGAGGGCGTGCCTGCCGAACTGGCGGCCCGCATCACGGCCGAGGTTCCGGTTCCCACGATCGGAATCGGCGCTTCGGCGAATTGCGACGGGCAGGTGCTGGTGATTTATGACATGCTCGGGATGAATCCTGATTTCAATCCCAGATTCCTGAAGAAATATGATGATCTGGCCGGGCGCATCGTCGATGCGGTCGACCGGTTCGGCGCCGAGGTCCGGGATGGGGCTTTCCCGGGTCCGGAACACAGTTTTGCCGGTTCCGCCGTCTATTCGGGCGGACGCGGCGACGGGGTATCCGATGTCTGAAAATCATTGCGTTGTCCCTGACGTCCCGGCCATGAAGGCGCTTGTGCGCGGCTGGCACGATCAGGGATTTTCCGTGGGGCTGGTCCCGACGATGGGGGCGCTCCATGAGGGGCACCTGGCGCTGGTGCGCACGGCGCGCCGGCATTGCGACAGGGTGGTCGTCAGCGTTTTCGTCAATCCGACACAGTTCGGCCCGACCGAGGATTTCAACCGGTACCCGCGCGATCTCGACGGCGACATGGCGAAACTGGCTGCAGTCGGTGTCGATGCGGTCTTCGCGCCCACGACCGCGGTGATGTACCCGCCGGGATTCCAGACCGGGGTCGAATTGTCCCGCCTGCCGAATCACCTCTGCGGCCTGTCTCGCCAGGGGCATTTCGCGGGCGTCGCCCAGGTCGTGCTGAAGCTGTTCAATATCTGCATGCCGGACGTCGCGGTTTTCGGCCAGAAGGATTTCCAGCAGGTCCGGATCATCGAACAGATGGTGGCAGACATGAACCTGGATGTGCGGATCGTGCGTCACCCCATCGTCCGGGAACCAGACGGGCTGGCGATGTCGTCGCGAAACGTGTACCTGACACCGCAACAGCGAATCGATTCGGTATTCATCAACCGGACGCTGGAGGCGGTCGCCGCGGAAATCGCCGGCGGGGCGCGCGACGCGGCCCGGCTTATTGCATTCGCCCGCGCGTCGCTCGGTGCGCATGGCGGGGACATCGAATATTTCAACATCTGCGACCCGGTAACGCTTGACGACGTGGCGGACGTCGGCGCCGCTGGGTCCGAGGTGCTGCTGGTCACTGCGGTCCGCTTCGGATACACGCGGCTTATCGATAACCGATTGGTTTCGTTGGCATAACAAAGTTCGATACAAAGGAGATTGCGATGTTTCCCGTGAATTCGGTCGTTCCTGTCAGGATTTCGGATCAACTAGCTGCGAAATGCGTAAATACGGTGCGGATGCTGGCTGTCGACGCCATCGAGGCTGCGAAATCGGGGCATCCGGGCGCCTGCATGGGCGCGGCTGACATCGCGTTCGTCCTGTGGTCGGAATTCCTGCGGTTCGATCCGGCCGATCCGGGCTGGAAGGATCGCGACCGGTTCATCATGTCGATCGGCCACGCGTCGATGCTGCAGTATTCATTGATGCACCTGACCGGTTACGACCTGTCGCTGGATGAAATCAGGAATTTCCGCCAGTGGGGCAGCCGCGCGGCCGGTCATCCCGAACACGAAATGCTGAAGGGCGTCGAAGTCACCACCGGTCCGCTGGGGCAGGGGTTCGCGAACGGCGTCGGCATGGCTCTGGCCTCGAAGATGCTGGCCGCGCGCGTCAATGCGGATGACGGGGGGCCGGTCGGTTCGCGCGTCTTCGTTCTGTGCGGCGACGGGGACCTGATGGAGGGCATCAGCTACGAAGCCGCATCCATTGCGGGGCACCTGCGTCTCGACAATCTGGTCTGCCTTTACGATTCAAACAGGATCACCATCGAGGGGGCGACGGACCTTGCGTTCAGCGAGGATGTCGCTGGCAGGTTCACGGCGGCCGGATGGGATGTCCAGACGATTGACGGCCATGACCACGATGCCATCCGGCACGCGATTTCCTCGGCGACGGCGCCGTCGGACAGGCCGCACATGATCATCTGCCGGACATTCATCGGCCGCGGCGCCGCCACGAAGGAAGGCTCGGCCGAAACCCATGGCGCGCCGCTGGGCGAAAAGGAAGTCGCGGCAACGAAGGCTGCGATGGGATGGCCCGCGGAACCGAAGTTCCTGATCCCGGAGGACGTCGCGGCGTTTTTCAGGGGCGTCGGGGAACGCGGCGGGTCAGTGCACGCGGCCTGGGAAAATGCTTTTGCCGGTTATCGCGCGGCCAACCCCGGTCGCGCGGCCGCGTGGGACGCATGTTTCGACAGGTCGCCGGTTTCCGCCGAAGTCCTGAAACTAATCGGGGACGCCGCGATGTCCGCTGAGGGCAAGGCAACGCGCGCGGTTTTCGGAGCGTCGCTGCAGGAGGCGGCGCGGTCGGTGCCGAACCTGGTGGGCGGGTCTGCCGACCTGGGGCCGTCCAACAATACGGCCATCAAGGGTGGCGGGGATGTGCGTCCCGGCGCCTTTGACGGCGTGAATCTGCATTTCGGCATCCGCGAACACGCGATGGGCGCGATAACGAACGGTATCGTCCTGCACGGTGCGTTCAGGCCCTATTGCGCGACATTCCTGATCTTTTCCGATTACCTGAAGCCGGCTGCCCGAATGGCCGCGTTGATGGGACTGCCGGCCACTTTCGTTTTTTCGCATGACAGCTTCCGCGTCGGCGAAGACGGCCCGACGCACCAGCCGATCGAACAGTTGTCGATGCTGCGGGCGATTCCAGGGTTCACAGTGCTGCGTCCGGCGGATCCGGTTGAAATGGCCGGTTGCTGGTCGATCATGCTTAAACGCGACAGGGGCCCGATCGCCCTGGCCACGACCCGACAGGCCATCCCGAAATTCCCGCGTCCGGCCGGTGTCGGCCCGGAATGCGTGTCGATGGGCGGGTACATCTTCCGTGAGACGGCCGGCAATCCCGACGTGGTGCTGGTCGCCAGCGGTTCGGAACTGCAGATTTGCCACGAGGCGATACCGGTGATCGAGGCGGCCGGCATGAAGGTCCGCCTGGTGTCGATGCCGTCGCTGTCGCTGTTCATGCGCCAGTCGGCGGATTATCGCGAATCGGTGCTGGGCACCGGCACGATGCTGGTGGCGGTCGAGGCCGGCGCCACCGACACGTGGGCGCCGCTTGTTTCAGGACGTGGATTCGCGATCGGGCTGGATCATTTCGGCC
The DNA here is from genome assembly GCA_964470365.1 of uncultured Anaeromyxobacteraceae bacterium. Lineage (GTDB taxonomy): Bacteria > Myxococcota_A > UBA9042 > DTJE01 > DTJE01 > JAGOFO01. The sequence goes on from CAYYCO010000036.1 coordinate 16,581, forward strand.
GGTCCGCGCCCGCGGAAGTCCTGGCGGAAAAGTACGGTTTCACGCCCGCGGCCGTGGCGGCCCGCGTCATTGCGCGCACTTGACCAGTTCGTCGATGTAGCGATCCTGTATCGACTGCCAGTATTTCGTGTCGGACTTCATGCGCAGGATGACGCTCCTGAATTCGGCGATGCCGACGAATCCCTGCCTCCCCAGCGTCCTTTCCGCCTTGTCCCGCTTGCCTCCCTCGACGTTTTCTATTCGTTCGAGGTACTGCGCGGGCGTTTCGATCGGCGTGATGCTGTTCAAGGGATCCTTTCCGCCCGATGCCTGGCACGCAATTTCGAAATAGGCTGTTTCGAATCGTGCCTTGAGCCCCGACATCGGGTCCACTTGTTTCGGCGTCGGCGGCAGGGGCTGGTCTTTCCTGACCTGGCCACCCGGGGTGCATCCGGCAGCGATGAGGGCGGCCGCAAGCACGGCGAGTCCGGTGGTCGCGGAGAACTTCATTTGATTCCTCCGGGTTGGATATTTTCATAACTATAGAACCTTGCAGGAAAACAGGGAAGAAGACTGTTGATCGGGCACAGTGGAAGACCGGCGTTTACTGGTCGGCGGTCACGACGGCGTCGGCGTCGAATCCGTTCCAGCCGCACTTTTTGACAGTGATCGTGAAGGTGCCGTTGTTGCGCACGCCGGCGTCCACGACCACGTAGTACGTGTGGCCTGAAGCTGATGCAGGCACCTGGTAGGAAAGGTTGTAAGCGTTCGACCCGGATGCCACGCAGTTCGCCGCAAGACATTCCCCGCCGACGTCCTCAATCAGGTAAACATTCAGGAATGTCGCCATCAGGGGCAGCGTCTGCGAAATGTCGACCTCCAGCAGACCGCCCTGGCCAGGGCCCACCACAAGCCTGTAAGCCTTTTCGGGGCCGGGGTTGAAATCGCTGCCGCAGTCGCCGGAGTAGTTGAACAGCGAAATCGTGGTGGCGCCGAGATTCCAGGACGTGTCGCCGGTCGCGGAGTTTTTGTCGACCTCGCATTTCAGTTCGGTGCTGGAAGCCTGGCATTTGCCCTCGTCGACACAGTACCCGTCGGCGTGACATTCGACGCCGGACGCGCAGCCCGGCAGGCAGGTCTTGCCGCATCCGTCGTCGCCGCAGGCCTTGCCGATGCAATCGAAATAGCATTGGTCGGCGCACTGGCCGTTCGTGTAATTGCAGTGCAGTCCACCCGTGCATTTCCCGTCATTTTCGCCGCAGGTACCGCCGCAGCCGTCGTATCCACAGATCCTGCCGGTGCAGTTCGGCACGCAGACTTCCGGTTCGCATTGTCTGGTTTCCAGGTTGCAGACCGGCTTCGCGCCAGTGCAGCCCGGCAGGCATTCGCCCTTGCCGCAGGGGTGCGGCCCGCAAAGCATTGTTGCAGGGCAGGGGAGCGAACAGTTGCCGGTGTCCACGACGACGTCGACGGGCACGGCCGTGTCGGTTCCGCCGAGGTCCCGCACCACATCCCCGGTACCGTGGTCCACCGGCGTAAATGTGTCGGTACCGCCGACGTCCGTGACAAAACCGTAATCGATGGCGATGTCGGGATACTGCGTTTCAGGGGTTGAACAGCCCGCAAAAACAACCGGCGTTATCAGCCCGAAAGCGAGGAGGGTGGTCTTCATCCTGTTCCTTTCCCCGTCCGCGAAGCCGCCAGCGCGGTCACTGGATGCTTTCGTCCGGGTAGCCGTGAACGATGTGCGGCGTGCCGTCGCCGTTCACGCGTTCGACGAACGGCGTGTCGATGTTGCTGCAGCATACGCGGCCGACATCCCACATGTCGAGCATGGACATGCCGCCGGTCAGCGTTTTTTCGTATACCGGCGTCGAACTGTCGATGAAGACGCGGATCGTCGGGTACGATTTACCGAAGGTGTGGTCGTCGTAGTAATGCACGCCAACGCGGTAACAGGCCGGCGGCGTCGTCGAGTAGTCCGGGTCCGGGATGGTGTACGTCCAGTTTTCGGGACCGGCGCCGTCGGTGTCGTCGCGGTCCAGGTTCGGCTGGTGCAGCGGGTCGTTCTTGTTTTCGAGATCCCAGACCGGGTGGGGCACCATCCAGTAGCAGTCGTAATCAAGGTCGAAGAAGCCGTAGGGTTCGCCGGTCGACGGGTCCTTCGTCGTGCCGGTAGCCATCGGGTGCACGACGTGCAGATCCATGTCCGAACCGCAGTCGCGTTCTTCGTAACACTGGTCGGTCTGGTCTTCGTCGGACGGGGTGTTCCACGTCAGTTCGATGTGGCAGCCCTGCGGCGGGTTGACCTGGACGGTCTTGCAGCACTTGTCCGAGCAGCCGTCCTTGTTGAACACCTCGAGACAGAATTCGTATCCGCCGACCACGTTCGGTTCAAATGTCGGGTTTTCATACGTGGACGTCGGGTTGAATATCTGCAACGAGTCCGACGGCTGGTCCACAGTCCAGTTGAATGATTCGATGCCGCCGCCGACGGTCGGGTCGTAGCTGTGGTTGACGAACGTGATGAGATCCTGGGGGTTCACGGTCGCGACGTCGCCAAGCTGGACACCGTCAGACATCATTTCGAACTGGCAGACGGCGCATTCCGCCTCTGCCCCGAGGCCCTTGACCGGGGTTTCGAGCGTCTGGCGGGGCGAATTGTTGTCGACGGCAAGGCAGCCCTCGTCGGGGATCAGTTTTCCGGTGCCGTCCTTGTTGAAGTCGGTCGGGGTGTATTTTGCGACGACGGTGGCCGTCTTGCCCGGTTCGATGACCAGCGGGTGGGATTCGTCGAAGGCGTCGACGGTCGAAAGGTCGAGCGAGAATTCGTCGCTGGTGCCCTCGCAGTAATAGATATTCGTGATTTCGAGGTCCTCGTCGCCGCAGTTGTACAACTGGACGTTGACGCCCTTGACGCCGGTGCCGACAACGACCGTTCCGAAGTCGATCAGTTCGGGCGTGACGGTCAGGCAGGGCCCGCCGAAGTTGGCCTGCAGGGTGGCTTCATAAGCCTGGCCGAGCGAGGCGTTGAAGTCCGGGTCGTTGCTGTAAAGGCGGAAGATGGCGCGGGCCGGGCTGCCTGAAATGGCGGTATAGAAAACCGGGATGCCCAGGGAACTGGCCGGGTCGACCACGACGGGGGCGTCGCAGATCGTGTCGTCAATCGTGAGCTTCGTTTCCGGGTCGTCATAGGCGATCTGGATCCTGGCGTCCTTGTCGGTAACCCAGGCGGCGTCGCCGGCCGCGTCGGCGGCACGATCGCAGGGCCACACGAACGCGAAGCCGTCGCTGAACCTGATGGCGTCGACGCGGCTGATTTCGAGCGGCGCCAGGCCGGAATTCGTGATGTACATGGTGTCTTCGAACGCGGTCGGTGCGACCGGCACGAAGCCCATGTCCACCGGGTTCGGGTCAACGGCGATGTTCGGTTCGACGACGGCCTTCGTGATGTCGATGACCAGTTGTTCGGTATCGACGTCGTTGCTGGTGATCGTGAGCGTCGCGTTTTTGCTGCACAGGTCGGTCGGGTCGTTGAAGCGTACCGTCAGCGACAGCCCGGCGTTTTCATCGGCGCCGACGGCGTCGGCCGGGGCGATGACGTACGGGAATTCGGCGCCGGCCTGGATTTCCAGCGTGAACGCCGAGGTGCTGTCGGGACAGAGCCCGCCGGCCAGAACCGGGGCCGACAGGATTTTCAGGTCCGCGTCGCCGCTGTTGATGACCCTGACGTTGTATACCGTCGTCATCTGAACGTCGGTGCCCGCCGGATCAAGGTCGATCTGAGGGTTGTCGCCGGCACTGCCGCCGCCGCACGCGCAGAGCGCCGCCGTCAGCAGCGCGATCCCGAAAGCCAGTTCCGTCGTGTGTTTCATTTGTAACCTCAGCGTGGTGATCCCGGGCAAATTGCTGGGACGGATTCTACTGAATATCCTGTCCTTTTAACAAGATATATTGATCGCGCGCAGGAGTGCGCGATTCTGCGCTCAAGCGTCCGCATGCAGGTCGGACAGTGGCCGGGAATCATTACTGGACGCTTTCGTCGGGGTAGCCATGGACGATGTAGGGCGTTCCGTCGCCATTGACGCGTTCGACGAACTGTAAGGCGGGGTCGGGGTTTGAACAGCAGACCCGGCCGACGTCCCACATGTCGAGCATGGACATGCCGCCGGTCAGCGTTTTTTCGTATACCGGCGTCGAACTGTCGATGAAGACGCGGATCGTCGGGTACGATTTACCGAAGGTGTGGTCGTCGTAGTAATGCACGCCAACGCGGTAACAGGCCGGCGGCGTCGTCGAGTAGTCCGGGTCCGGGATGGTGTACGTCCAGTTTTCGGGACCGGCGCCGTCGGTGTCGTCGCGGTCCAGGTTCGGCTGGTGCAGCGGGTCGTTCTTGTTTTCGAGATCCCAGACCGGGTGGGGCACCATCCAGTAGCAGTCGTAATCAAGGTCGAAGAAGCCGTAGGGTTCGCCGGTCGACGGGTCCTTCGTCGTGCCGGTAGCCATCGGGTGCACGACGTGCAGATCCATGTCCGAACCGCAGTCGCGTTCTTCGTAACACTGGTCGGTCTGGTCTTCGTCGGACGGGGTGTTCCACGTCAGTTCGATGTGGCAGCCCTGCGGCGGGTTGACCTGGACGGTCTTGCAGCACTTGTCCGAGCAGCCGTCCTTGTTGAACACCTCGAGACAGAATTCGTATCCGCCGACCACGTTCGGTTCAAATGTCGGGTTTTCATACGTGGACGTCGGGTTGAATATCTGCAACGAGTCCGACGGCTGGTCCACAGTCCAGTTGAATGATTCGATGCCGCCGCCGACGGTCGGGTCGTAGCTGTGGTTGACGAACGTGATGAGATCCTGGGGGTTCACGGTCGCGACGTCGCCAAGCTGGACACCGTCAGACATCATTTCGAACTGGCAGACGGCGCATTCCGCCTCTGCCCCGAGGCCCTTGACCGGGGTTTCGAGCGTCTGGCGGGGCGAATTGTTGTCGACGGCAAGGCAGCCCTCGTCGGGGATCAGTTTTCCGGTGCCGTCCTTGTTGAAGTCGGTCGGGGTGTATTTTGCGACGACGGTGGCCGTCTTGCCCGGTTCGATGACCAGCGGGTGGGATTCGTCGAAGGCGTCGACGGTCGAAAGGTCGAGCGAGAATTCGTCGCTGGTGCCCTCGCAGTAATAGATATTCGTGATTTCGAGGTCCTCGTCGCCGCAGTTGTACAACTGGACGTTGACGCCCTTGACGCCGGTGCCGACAACGACCGTTCCGAAGTCGATCAGTTCGGGCGTGACGGTCAGGCAGGGCCCGCCGAAGTTGGCCTGCAGGGTGGCTTCATAAGCCTGGCCGAGCGAGGCGTTGAAGTCCGGGTCGTTGCTGTAAAGGCGGAAGATGGCGCGGGCCGGGCTGCCTGAAATGGCGGTATAGAAAACCGGGATGCCCAGGGAACTGGCCGGGTCGACCACGACGGGGGCGTCGCAGATCGTGTCGTCAATCGTGAGCTTCGTTTCCGGGTCGTCATAGGCGATCTGGATCCTGGCGTCCTTGTCGGTAACCCAGGCGGCGTCGCCGGCCGCGTCGGCGGCACGATCGCAGGGCCACACGAACGCGAAGCCGTCGCTGAACCTGATGGCGTCGACGCGGCTGATTTCGAGCGGCGCCAGGCCGGAATTCGTGATGTACATGGTGTCTTCGAACGCGGTCGGTGCGACCGGCACGAAGCCCATGTCCACCGGGTTCGGGTCAACGGCGATGTTCGGTTCGACGACGGCCTTCGTGATGTCGATGACCAGTTGTTCGGTATCGACGTCGTTGCTGGTGATCGTGAGCGTCGCGTTTTTGCTGCACAGGTCGGTCGGGTCGTTGAAGCGTACCGTCAGCGACAGCCCGGCGTTTTCATCGGCGCCGACGGCGTCGGCCGGGGCGATGACGTACGGGAATTCGGCGCCGGCCTGGATTTCCAGCGTGAACGCCGAGGTGCTGTCGGGACAGAGCCCGCCGGCCAGAACCGGGGCCGACAGGATTTTCAGGTCCGCGTCGCCGCTGTTGATGACCCTGACGTTGTATACCGTCGTCATCTGAACGTCGGTGCCCGCCGGATCAAGGTCGATCTGAGGGTTGTCGCCGGCACTGCCGCCGCCGCACGCGCATGCGCAGACGGCCGATGCACATAAAAACATTGCGAGCCTGGAAGTATTCATAGCCATTTTCCGGTTTGGTGCAGGGTTAAAACGACGGCCCTGATTATACGTATGTCGACAGACGATAATCAATCGGGACGGTTAATTGTTTTGATCGACTGCATCGGCGGGGATTGCGGGGGGATGGCGCAACGTCGGGTGGACATGGATCAAGGAATGGCGATGGTTCCCTTGAAACCGACGGGGCGGGTCGCAGCCGGGAATGACCAGCCGCGGATGATTGTCTGCATGCACACGTTCAGCGCGGGATCCTCCACGTTAAGCGGCGTTATGACCAGCGTTTCGATGGCGCCGCCGGGGGCGACGTTGAACATCAGGTTGACGCTGATGGCATTTTCGACCTTTCGCGCCATGACGGTCCGGCAGGTACTGAACTTGCGGACCTGTTCCCGGACGAATGCGGTCAGGTCGGCTTCATCGAATATTCCATCCGGCACCGGCACGACACGCGGAATTGAAGGGGGCGTGACAGGCTTTGGAGCAGGGGAAGCGGGCGCGACGGCCTGAACCGGTGGCGTGGCCTGTGCCGGTGGCGTGGCCTGTGCCGGTTGCGGTGTCGGCGTCGGTGCCACAACCGTGTTGGGTGCGGCGACCGGGGTAGTCGAGCCGGTCTGGACATTCGTGCCGGCGGGGACGGCAACCGCGACCGGGGCCGGGACGGCAACCGGTTCAGGCGCGATCTGATGCCTGGGCGCCTGGGCCGCGGCAACCGGTTTGATTGTCCCGGCACGCGCCTTGTCTTCTTCCCGCGGGTTCAGCAGCAGCACCAGCACCGCCACGATAGCAGCGACAGCCACCACCGCCAGGGAAACCGCGATTACGATGGTCGTCGTGTTGTCGCGTCGTCCCGGGGCGGCACTTTTCTTGCCCGGCTGTGTCGTTTCGTCCCACGACGGGGCGTTTTCCCTGATCGGTCCGGCTTCTTGACGGGGGGCGGGCGAATGCCAGCGGTCTTCGGGACGTTCGTCGTCCGTCGGCGGCACGGTGTTGGCGTCCCTGATGTCGATGCCGGGGCGATCCAGACCCGAAAAAAGTTCATCCGCGAGGCGGCCGCCTGCCCCGTCTTCCGATTTTTTCGGGGTGCCCCTTATGCCGTGACGCCCGGTTAGCTCGTCCGAAGGGGAAATCTTCGAAATCCTGCTGTCCCAGGGGGATGGTTCCCCCGGTGGTTCAACATCTGCCTCGGGGAGCGGGTCGGGCTGGCGTTGCTGCCTTGCATCGGTGTCGGCACGACCCGATGCACCTGAGGCGGCCTGGGCAAGCAGTCCTTCCAGTTCCTTCATGTCCTTCATGCGGGCCCACGTCGGCATCGGGTGCCGCCAGACGTACGTCCGGGGATTGATTTTGCCGGCTGCAAGCAGTTCCATCAGGCCGTAGTCATTAACGGGACCCTGCCGCTGTCCCAGGGCCGTGACATACCATCCCCCGGTCCTGACGGTGGCCTTGATCTGACTGTCGGATTCCCGTCGTGTGCTGCGTGATGTGATCGTGAATATTTCAGCGGTGTCGCTCTGGACGGAGATGCCCTTTGCGCCGATTGCAACGACGGCATCGTCGGGGTTGTCGGAGTCCCGGAGCCTGTGTTCCTGGCCACACTTCGTGCAGGCCCAGCGAACCGCATGACCATCGTATTGAGCCATGTCGATCCGGTAATGTTTTCCACAGTTTTTGCACGAGAAGATCATGGGTCCTCGATGACGGGCGTCACATGGCCCGGCCCGTCGGAAAAAAGTAACAGAGGCGTTCAACCCGATCTCGGATTCTATCAAAGGCATGCGCGTGACCCAAAATTGGTGCAGGGTGAATTTTTGTGCCGGGTGGCGGTCAGCGCCGTCGGGCGCCTCCGGCCCCCGGGCATCGCCTGGAGACGCTGGAATATCGCGCGGTCGGCAAATATTGAATATGATACCGTGGCCTGCATTGATGGAAGGCGGGGGCGCGATGTCGATGTACCGAATCGTTGAATTCAGGGGCCCGGCGCTGCTGGTGGCGATTGTCGCGGCATCTCTGGCCGCGGGATGCGGAAAGATTTGTCCGGAGGGCACCGTCAGGGTCGGCGATTTCTGCAAACGGGTCGATCCCGACGTCATCGTGGTCGAGGACGTTATTATCACGACCGACGTATCGGGGGATGAGGGCGGCGGCGATTCCGCGGGGGATTCGGCTGCCGTCGATATATCCGACGCGACCGGGCAGGATGTCGCTGGCCACGATGACTCCCCTGTTGATACGGGGCACCCGATCGAATATCCCGGCGACTATATCGGCAAGGCCTGCAACAAACCGTCCGAATGCAGCAGCGAAACGTGGCCGGACGGGCTGTGCCTTTCATGGCCCAAGGGATTCTGCGCGATGCCCGGCTGCGCGACCGGTCTCACGTGTCCGGAAGGTTCACTGTGCATGAACCTGGCGGCCGGCAGCAACTCCGCCGTGTGCACGATTCCGTGCGTGGACGATTCCGACTGCCGGTCACAGAAGGATGCCCTGGGTAACGGATATGCCTGCAAAAAGGTTCCGGACCCGACCGGCGTGTTCAGGTCGATCTGTTACATGGAACTTGCCAATCCGATGCATGCCGGCGGCACATGTCAGGCTCATGAGGATTGCGCGGACGCGATGGGGTGCCTGCCCAATTTCGACGGCGGCTACTGCGCGGTGCTTTCCTGCGACGCGTCGAATCCGTGCCCTGCCGGCACGGTCTGCACCAGGCTGCAGGGGCGTGGCGTATGCATGAAATCCTGTGTCGCCAACGAGGATTGCGCGGAGACCCGTCCCTGTGCCGCCGGGGACTCCGACTGCACCGATGGCGTCGCGCTTTCGCGGGCATGCGTCGAAATGAAAAACATCGTGACGCTGGACACGGTCAAGGTCTGTGGCTCCGGTACCGTCGGCAAGGGCATCGGCGAACAGTGCCTGAACGAAACCGAATGCAAGTCGGGCAAGTGCAACGTGTCATACACCGGAAAGTGCACCGATTTTGCAACCACGGGCCGCCGTTGCCTGTCCGATGCCGACTGCGCCATTTCGATGGCCCTGTGCGCGCAGCTGGCGGCCGACACATACGGGTTCTGCACGGCTGACTGCGGCACGTCGCAGTGCACGGCCGACCAGTCGGTCTGCGTGATGACGATGAAGGATGAAAATACCATGGGCGGCATGTGCGTCCCGGCTTGCGAGCCGTCGGATCCGGCCGATCCGTTCAGCGAGAGCGACTGCTGGGAAGAAGCGGGGCTTCGTTGCATGTGGGGCGACACCAAATTCCAGCCGAACGTTCGTTCATGCGTGCGCATTGATCCTGGCGACCCGGGGATGTCGTGCCGCAACGACGATCAGTGCTATTCCGGCAACTGTGTCGGCGAGGGCGATTCGACGGACGGCGTCTGCGCCATTGACTGTCTGTCGGGTGACAGGTGCCCGTTCCCGACCATTTGCCAGACCGTCGGCCAGGCGAGGCTGTGCATGAAACGGTGCCAGTCGACGCCGGACTGCCCCGGCACCATGACCTGCGCCGTCAGTACGACAGGTGATTACTGCGCCCCGGCATCGATGTAAACGAACCCGTCGTCGTCGACCCTTCCCCTGTAGCCCGATTTCAGAACCGTGCCTTCCAGGTCCGGAGATACATTCGGCGACTGGCCAAGTTCGCATGTCATCACGAGAGGCCCTTCCACCATCAGTTCCCCCTGCGGAGTCGGTCTGACAGCGGTTCCGGGCAGGGGAATTCCGACGGAGCCGGCGCGGATCGATTCGTCACTGGTGACGGCCATGAAATACGAAACCGTGGCGGGTGCGAACACCGTCCACAGGTCGATTCCGGCGGTATGAAGCCTGCATCGCGCGTCGGCGGGCAGGTCGGGACCGCAGGACAGCAGCGCGCGGAGACGGCCGCCGGGTATGTCCCGGACAAGGCGTTCGACCGCGAGATCCGCCAGGCTGTCGGTCATGCCGTGTGAATCCCTGCCGGCCAGGGTGCGGGCGCAGGCGTGGCGGAACCCCCACCTGGTGACGCGTCCCCTGGCGCCTTCAAGAAGGTCAAGTTCCGCCATGATTTCCTGGTCGATAGTCGCCGCGATGTCGCCATCGCATACCGCGAACGATGGCTGGGTCAGGAAAAGTGCCTCCACCGGCCCCCGGCCGGCAGGGGCCACCGTAAACACCCCGCCCGAAAGCATTGCGGCGTACCAGGCCGCGACGCGGCCGAAACCGGACGAAACCGGCAGAAGGGTGGTCCAGGCATCGCCTTCGTCCGCCATCAGCCGGGCAGTGACGGCCGCGGCCACGGACTGGAGGTTTGCATGGCTGAGCGCGACGACCAGTTCCCGGCCATCGGGCATGGTCTGCATGAAGGCGGTGGCGGCAAGTTCGGGACCAAGTGCCCTGACACGGGATTCGACCACGGGGTCGTCGTCGTCGCCCTCAAGAATGACGGCGTTGTCGAATCGATGGGTCCGAAGGAGTTCGACCGGGATTTCAGTGATCAGCGTTGACAGTGATTCCAGCGCTGCGGCAACGTCCGGGCCCGGAGCCGCCGGGCCGTCCGCCGTGACGAACCGGGTACAGCGGGAAACCAGCAGGACGTTGGCCATATCGTCGGCCGCAAGTGTCGCCGGGACGACGAATGCCGCGGCGCCGGCGGCCTGGCAGCCGGTTTCGAAAATCATTGCTTCCGGCCCGTCGAACCCGATGAGTGCGATGGCCTCGCCAGGTTCGACGCCGGCATCGATCAGGCCGGCCGCGGCGGCCCACGCGCGGTTCTTGAATTCGACCCAGTTGACCTCCACGCCGGCCATGATGTCCATGTACAGCGGTTTGGGGCCGAAGCGGCGCGCGATTGACCTGACTGCCTGCGGTATGCTGTTGCAAATCATGACCTCTTTATATCATGCGGGGCAGGCAAAAAGGATCCCCTGGCCCGGCCCCCGGAGCACTTCGCGGCAGTTCGCTGGAGGATATTGACGCAGGCGGGGTGTTCTGCTAGATTCTGCCGTCCCTTCGGGGGTCGTTCTTTAACAACCCGATGCGTTGCGCCGGACGCGTATCCGGGCGCGGTGGACCGATGGCGGGCTCGCACGAACAATTCATGGCCGTGGCCTTTGAACGGGCCGAAGAGGCGTTCCGTGCCGGCGAAGTGCCGGTGGGCGCCGCGCTGGTCGTGGACGGTCAGGTCGTGGCCTCCGACCGGAACCGCGTGATTGAACTGCGCGATCCGGCGGCCCATGCGGAAACCCTGGTGCTGGCTGCGGCCGCGAGGGCCGGTGTCGATTCCCGGGGCGCGACGCTTTACGTGACGCTTGAACCCTGCGTGATGTGTTCGGGCGCGATCGTGCTGAACCGGCTGAAATCGGTGGTTTATGCCGCCGACGACGCGAAGGCCGGTGCTGTCCGCAGCCTGTATACGGTGCTGTCGGATTCGCGGCTGAACCACCGCTGCGCCGTGGTTCATGGCGTCGGGGCCGACCGCAGCGCGGCGCTGTTGAAGACGTTCTTTCAGAATTTGCGTGGTACGCTGGAGAGATGACCGAGTGGTCGAAGGTGCACGACTGGAAATCGTGTGTGCCGAAAGGTACCGGGGGTTCGAATC
>CAYYCO010000037.1:0-6683 GCA_964470365.1 uncultured Anaeromyxobacteraceae bacterium
GTACATCGAAAAGGACGCGGCGCTGGAGCGCCGGTTCCAGCCGGTCATGGTGAACGCGCCTTCGGTCGAAGACACCGTGATGATCCTTCGCGGGCTGCGCGAACGTTACGAGGTACACCACGGCGTACGCATACGGGACGCGGCGATTATCGCGGCGGCGACGCTGTCCGACAGGTACATAACGGACCGGTTCCTGCCGGACAAGGCGATTGACCTGGTGGACGAAGCGGCCAGCCGGCTGCGCATGGAAATCGACAGCATGCCGGTCGATCTCGACCAGCTTGAAAGGCAGCTCGCGCAGCTTGAAATCGAAAAGCAGGCGCTGGGGCGCGACGAGTGTCCCGCGAACGACGATAGGTGCCGAAGGGTCGAGGCCGAAATGGCCGACATCCGCGAAGAGCTGTCGGGCCTGCGCGCCCACTGGCAGCAGGAAAAGGAACTGGTCGGCGAAATCCGGAAGCTGAAACGCGAACTGGAAGAAGACCGCAACGTCGAGGAGGCCGCGGAAAGGCGTGGCGACTGGGAGGCGGCTTCAAAGTTGAAGTACGGGGCGATCCCGGAAAAGCAGGGGAAGATTACCGACCTGTCGGCGAAGCTGGCGGAAATACAGGCCGACCGGAAGATGCTGCGCGAGGAAGTGGACGACGAGGACATCGCGAAGGTCGTGTCGGCCTGGACCGGCATCCCCGTGTCGAAGATGCTTGAGGGCGAACAGAAGAAGCTGCTTCACATGGAAGAACGCCTGCGGGAACGCGTGGTGCACCAGGACGAGGCGATCGACGTGGTTGCGAACGCGGTTCGGCGGTCGCGGGCCGGTTTGTCGGACGCGGCGCGGCCAATCGGCAGTTTCCTGTTCCTGGGGCCGACGGGGGTGGGCAAGACCGAACTGGTCAAGGCGATGGCGGAATTCCTGTTCGACGACGAAACGGCGATGGTCCGGATCGACATGTCCGAATACATGGAAAGCCACAGCGTGGCGCGTCTGATCGGGTCGCCGCCCGGCTATGTCGGGCATGACGAGGGCGGGCAACTGACAGAGGCGGTCCGGCGCAGGCCGTACACGGTCGTGCTGATGGACGAAATCGAAAAGGCGCACCACGACGTGTTCAACGTGCTGCTGCAGGTGATGGACGACGGACGCCTGACCGACGGGATGGGGCGGACCGTGGACTTTTCGAACACCATCGTCGTGATGACCTCGAACGTCGGCAGCGAACTGATGGCGGCGGCCGCGAACGGTGGCGACGAGGAGGGTGAAAACGGCCCAGGCGGCGGGAACGGTGGCGCGAAACCAGGTCGTGACGAAATCCGCGAAATGGTTATGGCCACGCTGCGTCGGCATTTCAGGCCGGAATTTTTGAACCGCCTGGACGACGTGATCGTGTTCAACGCGCTGGAACGCGGGGACATGGAAAAGATCGTCGACATCCAGATGCGGCGGATCACCCGCCTGCTGGCCGGGCGCGACATGACACTGACCCTTACGCCTGCTGCGCGCACGCTTCTGGCCGATGAAGGCTTCGACCCGGTTTACGGGGCCCGCCCGCTGCGCCGCGCGATTGAACGGATGGTGTTGAACCCGCTGGCCGATGAAATCCTGAACGGCAGGGTGCTGCCCGGCGCCAGCGTCACGGCCGACGCGAAAGACGGGGCGATCGTGTTCACGGTGCCGGATCTTCCCGGTCGGTGACTTTAGTCTCGTATCCGCACGCGCTGGCGAAAACCGATTAGTTCCGATGTTTCCCGGTGTTTTCTCGCTCGTATCCGCACGCGCTGGCGAAAACGGCGTCGCAGGCCTTTTTCAGGTAGATCCCCGAATTCCGCGGGTCCTGTGTCACGTCCGGGCTTTTCGCGAAAATTTCGCCTGCCTGGGCGCAGCAAACCGGCCTGTCGTCCTAATTCTTGCCTTCCGCCGTGACGCCGTCCGAAAATACCTCAAGGGCAAGCGGATGCAAACGAAGATGGGTTCGGGTCGGGGCTGACCTTTGTTGACATAGTCTGGGCGGCGTGCATACTTTTCAGCGTTTTTTTTCACTCACACCGGGAGTTGCACGGCATGTCGGTTATGAAATCAGGGCGCGTGTCGCTGTGGGCCGTGATGGCCACGCTGCTGTTCTGTCTGTCCGGCTGCGGATGGCTTTTCGGCGGCGGGGAAAACCCTGAACCCGAAGAAGCCCCGCCGATTCCGGCGGTGACCGGGATGGAACCAAGGGTGATACATGCGCGGCCCGGCGAGAAGATTGAAATTGAAATACACATGGCCGACGCGGCTGGCGAACCTTTCGAACCATACTCGTTCGAGTGGTGGGCCGCGATCACCAGGCTTGAAGGCGGCGCGGGTTGGTCCAGCGAACAGGGCCTGATGTGCGATGCCGAACCGACCATCGAAACGCCTTCGTCCGGTGTCAGGAAGCTGTCCTTCGTGGCGGGCCAGCGCGGCCAGTGCTCAATCAATATCCGTGTCAAGACGTGCGGCGGTCTGCCCGACGTACCGTGCATAAATACTGAATCGGCCGAATTCGGCCCCGTGTTCATCAACATCATGGGCGGTGAAACCGCGTCGATCGCGCCCCTGCAGCCGTCGGTCAGCATCGTTCCGGGTGAAAGCCGTCCCGTCGCCGCTATTCCGATGCGGGCCCCGGACATTAACGGATTCCTTTATCCATCGGGCGAATCATGGACGATCAGCGTCCCGGACCAGTCCGTCGCGGTTGTCGACGGAACTCGGCGCGTTAAGGGCGTGGCCCCTGGGACTACCGTGGTCGAATTCCATTCCGGCGGCGCGGTGGCGACTGTTCCGCTGACCGTGACGGGAGGGACTGCGGGAGACCCGCCGGACGGGCGGCACAGGCTGGAAACAATCGATTTCGACGGTATCACGGATACGGGCGATATCAGGGGCGTTCCGGTAACGTTGACGTACCCGACGTTTTCTAACAGGCACCGCATGACGCTTGATTCGCGCGGATGGCCCGCGGGCGTGTTTGAAGCATCCGCAGTCGGTGTGAAGTGGCACGCCGTGCTGCAGATGGAATGGACCGGAAGCGGCTTCGGTGTCCAGCAGGTCGGTGACGCGCGCGACAACTACTGGCAGCCACAGCACGCGATCGACGATCAGGGTGTGCGGTATGTGGCGGTCCAGTCGTCGGTGATGCAGGGGCTGCACATGGCCGTCCAGAAGCCCGGTGCCGAACCGGGGGCATGGGTCTTTCACCAGCTTCCGCGTCGTGCCGATCTGGAAGACGAAGGCGGCGAACCGCTGCTGCTGGAACACGACGTGCAGCTTGATTTCGACCGTGAACCGATGTCGATCCTGAAGCGTGCCGGCGGCGGGGCGTGGCTGGCATACGTGGCCTGGCTGCACGACGCGGCCGACCCGGTCACGCCGTGCGTGCGGATCCTGCGCCTGGCCACGGCAACGGCGGATGGGGTAGATGTGAAGGATGTCGAGGAACTGCGGTTTGCCGAGGGCGTGAACGGATGCGAGGGCACCGCGATCCAGCAGGGGTACGAAGTCGCCAACATACTGCTGATGCCGCCCGACCCGGGCCGTGGCCTGCCGAAGATTCTGATGCTCGAACAGGTCATGAACGCAGCGTATTCGTATCCGCGCCTGTACCAGGCTGCCGGTGCACAATGGAACCGCACGGACTGGCCGATTGACGGTCTGATTGAAGACAACCTGTCCACCATGTACCGCCTGCCGGTCCAGGCCGCCGTGCCCACGCCAGTGCCGGACGGCGAGGCTGCGCGCCTGGTGTGGTCCATGCACCTGGACACCGATTCGGATGCGTTCGAACTGGCGTATTTCGGGTCTGAATTCGATGACGGACCATATCCGGTGTGCTTCTGCGACCCGGGTGACCCCGTGGAGATGTTTGCACTGCAGGGCGACGGCAGCGTCTGGGTCGGGGACGGCAATCTGTCGCCGCTGCTGAAGTTCACCAGGAACGGGCGCCTGGTCATGGACCGGCCGGAACTGATGGCGCCTGAAGACGGGATGACCGACGAGGGCGTTGCCATGAATTCGGTATACGGCTGGGCCGCGGACCAGAACAGGCTGTATTTCCTGGTCAATCATTCCGGCTGCCGCCTGGACCTGGTCACGGTGACGCCGCCCGTGATGGCGCGCGACGGGGCAACGGACACGGAGGGCGCGAGGCTCGGGGATCTGTATGCGGCAGACCCGCTGTCCATCGAACCCGCGGTCCTGCCGGACGGCTCGATTTTTGCCCAGGCAGGGGCCCGTTTCGATCTGGCGAACCTCCACGAAATCGATTCACTGAGCGGTTTGTGGCGGGCCGGGGCGCCTGCCTGGACCGGCGGATCGACGTGGACGAAGGTGGTGACGCCCGACCCGATGCAGGCGTACGAATCGCCGCGGCAGTTTTTCCAGGTCGCCGGCGATGCCCGGGTGTTCGGGATCATGCGGAAGATGTATACCGGCGAAGACGTTCTTGTCGAATCGACCGACGGTGGGGCCACCTGGACGAACGGGCGCGCGCTTGCGGGTTTCGTGTTCAAGGCGGTTCAGGTCGGCGCCGGACTTGCATTTGTTACGCATCAGCCGGTCCAGGGTGCGGACGGAGGCAGGCCGACCGAGGTCGGCACGTGGTATCTGCCCGACATCACGGCGGCGCAGCCGCAACCGATCGAGATAGCTTCCCGTGTTCCGGTCCCGTCGAATCACTACGGTGAAATATCCTCGCGCCTGAACATACTGTCGCTGCCGGACGGATTCGTGGTGATCATGGCGCTGGACGACATGGCCTGGCGATCGGGCAGGCTTGATATCCGGCGTTATAACGCTTCCGGCGTCCTGGTCGACTCGTGGGTGACCGGCGCGCGCGAAGAACTTGAAATGGACGTGTCGACGGCGGTCGCCGCGGCGGACGGCGGGGATTATTCCGGGATCCTCTTGCTGCGTGCCGAGGCGGAAGGGCCGGGGTTGAAATACATCGCCAGTTATTCGTCCGACCTGTTCAGGACAGAAAGCGAATTCACGCTGCCCGGGCACTGGGAAGCCCCGATGAAGATGATCGCCTTGAACGGGGGAAGGGTGGCGGCGCTGGGCACGCTGAATGTGGCGGAAGACCTTGAACGGGCGGCGTGGATGATCAGCGTCGACGGGACTTCGTGGCCGGAACCGACGCTGCTGCGTCCCAGGGGTGGATTCGACCAGGAAATCTGGGGGGCGGCTTCGATACCGGACGGCGGTGTCGTTGTCATCCTCGGCGATAACCAGTTGATGCGCGCTGGTGGCAACGGCCTGAACCAGGTCATGGACGGCGTGGCGTTGCGTATTCTTCCCGGCGGAACCAGCGGAACATTCTGATTGAGATCGCGATGATGAGCAGCAGCGCCGGAATGGCGCCGGGCGAATTCGCGTGCCCGGCGGAACAGCCGGATCCGCCGCCCGATGTGTCGGGGCCATCATTGCCGTCGTCGTCGTCGGCGATTTCGGCCGGACCGAGGTCGTTGACCGCATGATCCGCGGATATTGAATCGCGCGTCGTGTCGGCCGCGATGTCAGCGCGGGCCGTGTCGCCGGCAGCGGTGTCCGTCCCGCCGACGTCAACAACCGAATCACCCAGGACATCCGTTGCAGCCGTGTCGGTTTCGATGATGTCGTCGCCTGCTATTTCGTCGCCGCCGGTGTCGTCGCCTGCCTGTTCGGCGACCGAAACGACAATCGTGAACCCGGCGTCGTCGTCATCGTCGCCGGACAGCAGCAGTACCTGGATCAGGGCCGTTCCGGTGTGGCCACCCGCCGGGATGTGAATGACCGTTTCGCCTTCGGACGCGGTTCCCGTGGAAATGCAGCCGGCGCCCTGGCCACAGCCGGTCAGGTGTACGACGGCCACCAAGGTGCCGGCGTCGGCGGTAACGGTTACGTCATATTCAACGCCGGGATCGGTCGCCACGCTGAAATACGCGTCCGGTCCGGTCAGGCCGCCATCCGGGCATCCGGCGGGGATCGGCCGGTATGCGTGATAGCCGGCGAAGTCCTGGTGGATCGCTTCGTCGGGAGCCAGTTCCCGCGCGGTCGGACACGTGTCGTTGGGCATCAGCGGTTCACATGCGCCCGCAAAGCAGCCGTGTCCGACATCGACGCATGGCGACCAGTCGGCCAGGCTGGCCGATTCGCATCCGGAGCCCGCGACGCATTCGTCGGTGGTGCAGGGGTTGGCATCGTCGCACCCGCGGCTGTCGGGCAGGAACATGCATTGGCCCGTCCCCGCGTCGCACGAATCAGCCGTGCAGGCGATCGCGTCGTCGCAGACCCTGGCGATACCTTCACACTGCCCCGAGCGGCAGGTTTCATCCACCATGCACGGTATGCCGTCGTCACAGGCCTGGCCTTCCACCATCCCGGAATCCGCGGAGCAGACGAATGTTGCCGCACCGGTGGAGCCGCACCTGCCGATCACGCATGTGTCGTCGAGGTGGCTGCAGTCGGCCGGCGCGCCGACAAGGCATGTGCCTCCACTGCATGTGTCGTTGACCGTGCAGCCGTCGCCGTCCGCGTTGCACGCCTTGCCCTCGTGCGGGGCCGGGTTCCGGCGGCATTCATAGGCGTTGACGTCGGTGGACGCGCAGACGCCGGTGTTGCACTGGTCGTTCATGCCGCCACAGTTCGGGCGCCCGCCCGCCACACATTTTCCGGTCGAACACGTGTCGTT
>CAYYCO010000037.1:6783-10401 GCA_964470365.1 uncultured Anaeromyxobacteraceae bacterium
CGCCCTGGTGCGGCGCCGGGTCTTTCAGGCAGACCCAGGTGTCCGGGCCGGTCGAACCGCAGTAACCGGTGTTGCACCGGTCGTTCATTCCGCTGCAGTCAACGGCGTCACCTGCCAGGCATTCCCCCGCCGCGCAGGCATCGCCGACGGTGCACCCGCTGCCGTCCGCATCGCATCCAGCGCCCTCGTGCGGCACTGAATCGCGCAGGCATTCGTATCCGTCGGGCCCGGTTGAACTGCAGAATCCGGTGTTGCACTGATCACCGGCCTCGCTGCAGTCCACGGCGCCGCCGGCCAGGCATTCGCCGAACAAGCATGAATCGTCCCCGGTACATCCGTTGCTGTCGGCGTTGCAGGATGCCCCGTCAATCGCCCTCCAGGCCAGGCCGCATTCGAAGGCGTTGATACCCGTGGAATTGCATGTCCAGGAGGTGCAACCGTTGTCCATGGCGTCGCACCCGGCGTCCGGCCCGGCCCGGCATTTTCCGGCGGCACAGGCGTCATCGACTGTGCACCCGTCGCCGTCGGCGTTGCACGCGAGCCCCTCGCGCGGGGCCGGGTCGCGCCGGCACTGGAAACTGGCGGTTCCGGTCGCGTCGCAGAAACCCACGTTGCATGAATCGTCGAGGCTGCTGCAGTCCGGCATCCATCCGGGCACGCAGAAGCCCGCCAGGCATTTGTCATCGACCGTGCACCCGTCGTCATCGGCGTTGCACCAATGTCCCTCGAACATTGCCGGGTTTCTGCGGCATTCCATCGTATATGCCCCGGTCGATTCGCAGTAACCCGCGTTGCACTGGTCATACGCGGTGTAACAGTGTTCGTACTGACCCTGCACACAGGCGCCGGCCGAACAGGCATCGCCGACCGTGCACCCGCTGTCGTCGGAGTTGCACGGGACGCCTTCGAGCGGCGCGGGATTTTTCACACAGTTGAATTGGTCCGGGCCCAGGGACAGGCAGTACCCGGTGTTGCACTGATCGTTCACGCCGCTGCAGTCCGGTTGAGCGCCGGCCACGCAGGAGCCCGAACTGCACGTGTCGTTTGCCGTGCATCCGTCGTCGTCGGCGTTGCAGGTGGATCCTTCGCGGGGATCCGGGTTTTTGAGGCACGTGAACGTGTTTGTGCCGGTGGACCCGCAGTATCCGGAGTTGCACTGGTCGCCCGCGGCGCTGCAGTCCGGCCTGGATCCGGCGATGCAGGCGCCGGCGCTGCACGTGTCGTCAATCGTGCATCCGCTGTTGTCGGCGTTGCACGGGCGACCGTCGTGCGGCGTCGGGTCTTTCAGGCAGGCGTACGAATTCGCATTCATCGATCTGCAGTAACCGGAATTGCACTGGTCGTCTGCCGATTCACATGAGGGTATCGCACCCGCGATGCATTCCCCGGCCATGCAGGTGTCGTCGACCGTGCATCCGTTTCCATCTGCGTTACAAAGGATGCCTTCGGAAGGAGAGGGATCCTTGATACATTCGTAACTGTGGACGCCTTTCGACAAACAGAAGCCGGTGTTGCACTGGTCGTTCTGCCACGAGCAGTCCGGACCTTCGCCGGTCATGCAGGCGCCGTAGTAACACGTATCGCCGACAGTACAGCCGTTGTTGTCGGAGTTGCACAGGTGACCATTCCAGGGCGTCGGGTTTTTAAGGCATTCGAAACTGTCGATGCCCAATGAATTGCAGTATCCGGTGTTGCACTGGTCGTCGGCCCCCGAACAGTCGGCGGCCGCGCCCGCGACACAGATTCCAGACGCGCACCTGTCGTCGATCGTGCACCCGTTCCGGTCGGAGTCGCACTGATATCCATGCTTCGGGACGGGGTCTTTCATGCAGGCGTAAGTGGCGGTCCCGGTCGATTGGCAGTAACCCGTGTTGCAGGCATCGTCCTGTGCGGTGCAATCGGGGGTTGATCCCGCGACGCACAGGCCCGAATGGCATTTGTCGCCGCTGGTGCAGCCGTTGCTGTCGGCGTTGCAGGAGTGGCCTTCCAGCGGGCTGGTGGATGCCTGACAGGTGTATGTCGAAGTGCCGCCGGAAACGCAGACTCCGACTTTGCACTGGTCGTTGAGGGCCGAACAGTCGGGCGCCGCGCCGGCCACGCATGCACCGGAAACGCATCTGTCGCCGACCGTGCACCCGCTGCTGTCGGCATTGCATGGATCGCCCTCGTGCGGCGCCGGGTCCCAGACACAGTTGTATGAATTCGTGCCCGTTGATACGCAGTACCGATCGCGGCACTGGTCCGACCCCGGACTGCAGGCCGCGGTGGTGCCGGCCACGCAGACGCCCTGCGAACAGGTATCGTTGACCGTGCAGCCGTTGCTGTCGGCGTTGCACGCCCCGGTTTTGAAATGACAGCCGTCGCAGCAGGCGCTGACGCCGCTGCAGGCGCAGGCCGGCGCCAGCCTGATGACGGTAACGCCCAGGTGTTGCAGGCCGGAATATGAACCGCCCCAGGTCATGGTGTGGTTCAGGTGGTCCCACGTGTCATGGATCTGTATGGTCGAAGTGTCCGCCGTGTATCCGAACCCGAGCATCGTGTGGTTGGTGACGTGGATCAGCACCGGTCGTCCCGCGTCGATTTCCGCCTTGTACTGGTCAAACGTGAAACCCTGCGTGTTTCCGTTGTAGCCGTATATGTACTGGTTGAAATTCGAGACCACGGTATAGCCCCGGGACTCGAAAAACTGGCGCAGCCCGTGACCCCCGTCGCGTTCTGCCGGTTCGCATGCGGTGTAGTCGTCAACCGGCGCCCCGCTGGGGTAGTAGTAGAAAGTCGTCGAACCGTCGATGTTGTCAAGCGCGGACTGGTTCGTGCCCATGAAGTCGGCCGTGCAGTCGGCGTATCCATGTTGCGCCCAGCCCCCGGCAATGTAGGGGTCAGGCGCGGTGCTTTCGGTTTCGACCCAGTAGTCGTCGACATGGCCGCGTGCGGTTCGGCCGTCGATGCCGGAGTGCGTTGCGCTGAGCGGGCATTCGCCCACGCCCCAGGTCGCGTTGTTCAGCGGCATCAGGCCGCCGTTCGTCGGGCCGGTATATACGTCGGTGTAGTCCCCGCGGTCGTAGTAGCCGGCCATCATGGCGCCCGAGGTCGCCGAGCAGCCGTAACACCAGTTGAACGCCGGCACATTGCCGATTACTCCGGACACGTCATTCGAAGCCGGCGCCGGCGACATGCGGAAGTTTTCGGGCGGACGCCCCCCGATGACGACCCTGTCGATAAGGTTGCCGTCCCGATCCTTGATCGTGGTTACCCGCGGCGCGTTTAACGCCACGAATTCCGCCACCGAGTCCCGGAGAACTGCCGCCTGATCGTCGTCGGGGGCCTGGATCAGCCGGTATGAACCGTCGGTCATGCCGGCGGTTTCCATCAGCATTGGATGCGAAACCTGCAAACTGCCGGAAACGGCGCCGACGTCGCCGGCCGCCGAGCCGCACCCGGTGACCGCGACCGCAAGTGCGGTCAGCAGGAAGATGGCGTATCTGTTCATTGAATACCCCCGGAGGCCCCGTGCGGTACAAACGGGAAAACGTCATGGATGACAGGACTGTTAGTATAAAACATTAGACCGATACAGTCAAATGACCGCATTCGGGTGGGGGTGAAGGAACGGGCCTG
>CAYYCO010000037.1:10501-28200 GCA_964470365.1 uncultured Anaeromyxobacteraceae bacterium
ACGCCGAAGCGGCCTTTCAAAGGCCGCGAAGGCGGGCGACTTCCTTCCGGGCGTTTTCGACAAACGCCTTTTCATCGGATTTGTTGCGGGCGGCGGCGATGTATTTTTCCCAGGCCTCGGTCGCGGCCTCGTAGTCTTCCGTGGCCGACAAGGCGGCGGCAAGGTTGTAGAGGGCGGGGGTGTAATCGGCCTTGATCGCGATGGCGGCGCGGTATTCCGCGATTTCGCTGAGCGACTGGCCCAGCATGTGGTGAATTACCGCCTTGTTGTAATGGGCCCGGTAGAACGAAGGGTCGAGTTCCAGGACCTTGTCGAGCGCTGCGAGAGCCTGTTCCAGCAGAGGCTGCCGGCGTTCCGACGATTCCATCGCCTCGCCCTGTTTCATCAGGGCCTGCGACAGGTTGAACCGGATTTCGGCGGAGGCCGGCGCCGTTTCGACGGCCTTGTTGGCCGTTTCGATCGCCTCGTCGAATTTGCCCGCGGTCATGAACGCGACCGTCAGGTTGTTCCAGCCGTCGGTTGCGCCCGGGTCCAGCTTGATCAGTTTGGTCAGGGAATCGATCGCCTCGTCCTTTTTCCCGAGATCGAGATACGCAAGGCCGAGATTGTGCAGCGCGTTCGCGTAATTCGGGTCAAGCTCCAGCGCCTTTTCGTATGCCTTTGCTTCCTTCTGGTGCTGCCGGGTGGCGCCGTACGCCACGCCCAGGTTGTACCAGCCTTCCTTGCTTTCGGGCTTGATCTGCACACCCTTTTCAAGCGACGCAATGGCACGATCCGGGAACCCGGCCGCCATTTCCTGGGCGCCGACACGGAAGTAATCGGCAGCCTGATCCTGGGCAGCCGCGGACTTCGCCGCAAGCGCGATCAGCATCGTGGCGGCCACCATCGTGATAAGCCGGTTCATCGCAAGTCCCCCGTGTTCAGTCGAACAGCCCGCTGACGCCGGGCGTGTACCTGATTGGTCTGGCATCCCTGGGCAGTTCCGTGATGTTCCTGCCCTTGCGGCCGACCATGTGCCTGGTCTTCGCGAATTCGTATTCCAGCACCTCGAAAAAGTCGTCCGGCTTGTCGCCGGCAACCCTGGCACCGTTTTCCGGGTCGCGCAGCCCTTCCGTCAGGGCCTTCCGCACTTCCTCGGGGCATTCGCCGCGACCGGCCCAGTAATAGGTCGGCGGTTTTCCCGGTTCCAGAATCAGCGTGCCGATTCTGCCGCGTGCGTTTGAAAATTCCAGTGTCCGCATTTGTATTCCTTGTGGCCCGCAACCGACAGGGCGAATGACATGGGCATTATAGGTGCAACGGCGCGAAAAGGGCCAATTTTGGAAGTCGTCTGATTTCCGTTGACAACCGGAATTTCGCCTTTTAATGTCAACCCGGTGTGCCTTTCTTCTGCTGGTGTGCCTATGCGCCTGCTGCCGTTCGCGATCCTTGTTGCCGTTTTCGCCGCGTCGTGTTCGATGACGACGGATCAGCCCGTCCTGGATGGCCGCGAGGTGTCGGTGCGGCTGATCCATACTACTGACATCCATTCGCGCCTGATCCCGTACCGGATGCAGGTTGCGCGCACGGACGAAACGCTGGGTCTCGACCCTGACAAGGGGCCGTTTGGCGGCATTTCGCGTGTGGCCTGGATTTCCAAAAACGAACGGTCGAAATCCGACAGGTCGCTGCACATCGACACCGGCGACGTTTTCCAGGGCGCGCCGATTTTCAACATGTTCCAGGGCGAGGTCGAAATGCTGGCGCTTTCCACGATGGGCGTGGATGTCAGCGTCCTGGGGAACCACGAATTCGACTCCGGCGAACCGAACATCGCCGACAAGGTCAAGCGATTCGCCCGCTTTCCCATACTGGCCGCCAACTACCTGATCGAACCGGTCGGCGGGTCGACGGAACCGCCACTGCGGGGCCTCGTTTATCCGTACCAGATATTCAACCTGAAGGGGCTTCGTGTCGGCGTCATCGGACTCGCGAACACATCGACCATGAATTCGCTGTACGAGGCAGGGAACGCGATGGGGATCAACCCCCTGCAGGCGGCGGAAACGGCGCAGTTTTACATCGACCTGCTGCGGCCGCAGGTGGACGTGATCATTATCGCTTCGCACCTGGGCCTGACGTCCGACGAAGAAATCATCCCGTGCATCAGCGGGGCGGACATCGTCCTGGGCGGACACCACCACGTCGTATTGAATCCGCCAAAGGAAATCCTCGATTCGGGCGAATGTTTTTACGAACAGAACACCGATTTTGTCCGGAACGTGTGCGAGCAGGAATTCAGGAACGCCGTCGGGTTTGACGGCCTGACCGACGACGCGGCGACCGCGGCGGCCTGCGAAGTGATAACCGATGAAACCCTGCGCCTGTTCAACTCCTGGCGCGAGGAACCGGGGCGTGAAATGCCGGTCACCGATCGCGCGACCGTTTACCGGGAATGCGTCGACGGGCTTGATGGTGATCTGTCCATACCTGCCGTGATGGCCGGCGACCCGGACGCGATTGATGCGTACATCGCTTCGTGGGTGTCGTTCAAATGCTACAACCTGCCCAGGCAGATGGGCTGGACCTCCCCGGAAAGGCGCCGGGTGCCGCTTGCCCACTCGGGCGTCTTTGCCAAGTACGTCGGGGTGTTCGATGCGGTATTCGCGCAGTCGGCCGCGTGTTCGGACGGTGTCGATAACGACGGCGACGGCGAAACGGATCTTGACGATAACGGTTGTGGCGGCGCTGCGCTGGACAATTCCGAGGGCACGGACGGTTACCAGGTGTCGACGGACTGGGACGTGGCATCGTTCCGGTACCGCATCGTGCCGGTCGATTCGTCCGTGGCCGAGGACCCGGATGTCGCCAGGATGATCGAACCATATGTTGACCAGTTGACGCAGCAGGTCCCGCTGAACCAGGTCCTGGGTTACGCCCCGGCGGGGCTCAGCCGGTTCGGCATGACCGGGGGCGATTCGGCGATCGGAAACGCGGTCGCTCAGTCGATGATGCAGCGGCGTGGCGTGGAAACCGATTTTGCCCTGACCAATTCGCTGGGCATCCGATCCGATTTCTACATGGGCCCCATCACAATCGAATGGATGTACAACGTTTTCCCGTTCGAAAATTCGATTACCACCATGTATCTGTCCGGTCGTGAGGTCGTCGAAATGTTCGATTTCATCGCCCGCCGTTCTTCCGACCGTGGATGCAGTTCCCAGGCCCAGGTCGCCGGCGTCACCGCCGTGCTGCAGTGCGGGTGGTGCGACAACGCGCGTCGCGCCGCTTCGGGGTTCCCGGATGCCGATCCCGACAGGGCCTGTGCCGAAGAAATAAGAATCGGCGGCGCTCCCATCAGCCTGGACGGCCAGTACCAGCTTGCCGCCAACGATTACATCGCGGCGGGCGGCTCCGGATTTACCGTGCTGAAACGGAATACGACAAAGGTCAACACAATGATTTCATTGCGCGAATCGTTGACCGACTACATCAGGGGCGGGAATCCGTGCGGGTGGCAGGACAGCCTGGGCGGCCTGAAGCCCTGCACCGATAATTCGGGTTGTGATGCCGGCTACCAGTGCGCGTGCGCCGGGCGCAGCGTCTGGAATGGCGCTGCCGGCGTGTGCGTGGAAGCCGGCGCCTGCGCGGATGACATGGGCATGTGCGTTCCGGCCAACTGCGTGACCGACGTACTGGCTCTTTTCGTGGATGAAAACTGCGGCGCGTTCGCCGACGGGGTCGTCAGGGACGAATGTGAATGCCTGCAAAGGGCCAGGGCGAATGCCGAATGCACGACCGCGGCCTGCGTCGATCGTAACAACGGTTTCAAGGAGGACGGGCGGTTGCTTCTTCTTGCGCCGTGACGTGCTCCCCGGGGGTTTCCGGATGAAGGCTTACAGCCTGTTTGCCCTGTTTTTTGCCGGCCTTTCCGTGATGTCGGGGTGCGCGGTCGAAAACGATATCGACTGGGGGTTGAAGACAACCGGCCTGGTCGTGGACATCAGGTCCGTTGACGGCGCGGCGCTGCCGGCCCCGGGGGAATTGATCCCCGTGCCCGCGTCCGGGTCGACCAACGGCGTGGATATCGTGCTTGACGTCGCAGTGCTGGCCGCCGGCGAATCGGCGGTACCGCCGGGTTCCGACCTCTGGGTGCGCATATCGACCAGGCCCGGCAAGCTGCAGGTGCTGGACGCCGGACGGTTCGTCGGCAATGACGTGCTGCTTTCGGGCGGTGTCGGCACGGGCATCAAGGTACGCGTGTGGGACGTCTTCGGTCCTGTCAGGATCTGGGTGGAAGATGCCGGTTTCAAGCCGCGCACGACCATCGGTTCGATTTCGCAGTGCGACGACGGCGTGGATAACGACGGTGATGGCCGCGCCGATTATCCGCAGGATTCGGGGTGCCTCGCCGCAACGGACGATTCGGAAGAACCCGGCACGGGCGCGGCCGGCGTCAGCACGGTCATCGAATTCGATACCCCGACCGCCGCGCAGCTCCAGGGGTACTTTGCGGGCGTGAACGACGGTTTCGAGGGCACGACTCCGTACGCCGGCGAGGGCGTGACGGTTGACAAGGGCACGCTGATCGTCACGCGGGTCACGACGGACGGGATGTACGTAACCGACACGTCCGCGACGGGCGACGGCTACAATCATCTGTTCGTTTTTACATACAACACGCCGACGACGCGCCCGATCTGCGAAACCGACGAATACGACTCGGCCAGTTGCATCAACCAGGATGACAAACCGGTCGCCATGCGGGTCTGCGATCGCCTGGTCAGCGTCGGCGGCGCGGTCAGCGAATTTTACGGCTTCACCGAGGTCAGCTTCCCGGTCTGGGACACAGTGCTCTGGAACCCGGATGACGCACCGTGCCCGGTGCCTGAACCGGTCGAACTGCAGGCGGCGAATTTCCGCGGCAGCGGCGCCGTGCCGATGGAGGCCTTCGAGGCGGGGCTTGTCGTGATGAACGACGTCGATGCGGCGACGGCCGACGACGTGGTCAACTGTGACTACAACGGGGACGGCGCCGTCGACTTCCGCGATTACGATACCAATTACTGTTCATCAGAATGCGAATGCCGCGAGGCCTGCAACGACGACAACCTGTGCGTTGAAATCACGCAATACAACGAATACGGGCAGTGGCCGGCGCGGCTCGGGGGACCGTCGGGCGTCAAGGTATGGATTAACAGCCGGGAATCGGTGCCCGAATTCGATCCCTGGGCGGCGGATGCGCCGTCGCATTATTCGGCGATTGTGGGAACCCTTCGGAACCTCAGTTTCCTGGATCCGCATCCGTGGATCGTGGAACCGCGATGCGGCGATGACCTTGTTGTAACCGGGGAACGCCTGCCGTCTTCACAGGCCTGCGTCAACCCGCGAACGGGAGATTAGGATGGCAAGTTCAAGTGTAACCAGGGGGATGCTCGTCGCCACGGCCGTACTGGCCTGTTCGGCCATGTTCGGTGGTGCGGCGCAGGCCGGCGACTTCATGGACACCCGACTGACGTGGTCGTTCGGCGACGACGACCTGCTGTCGAACGCGGGCGAGGTCATTCCCGACAGTCCCATTGTCGGCATCGGGGACCGGCCCGGTTACGAAATGTTCATGGACAACCTGAATTCCAGGACGTCCGGCCGTGAAAACCTGACGCACCTGGTCCTTTACAAGGAAATGCCCGGTTTCCTGAAGGGGCTGTCCACGGAAGCGGCGCTGGTCATGCGACTGGACATGGGTGCTTTGACGGAGGGCAACAACCCCGGCGTCGACGACGTGCTGCAGGACGATGGCTCCTACCTGCGCGCGGCATACACCTGGGACCTGTCAAACCCCAGGGACAAGTACCTGGCGCTGACGCTTTTCCCGTTTTCCACCGAAAGGTTCCGCCTGGGCTACCTGTATGACATTTCGTGGGGCGGCGGGAACATCTTCACCAACAACGGTTCGGGGCTGGCGCCGGGCCTGAAATTCGACGTCCACGCAAAAATGCCGCATGTCACGGTTGACGGATTTGTCGGCTTCAAGACGGCCAAGGTGAAGCAGGTCGTCCAGGAGGGCTCGCAGGAGGTCGAACAGATTTCGGTCAAGGAAACGAACTACGGCGTGCTGGGCGGGATCGGCGTGGACCTGTACGACTGGGTCAGGCTCGACGTGGGCGCCGGCTATTTCCAGCAGGGCACCTTCGAGCGGACGTCCGAAATGGTCGGGCAGCCCGTGTATTCGTTCGGCATTTCGACGCGCGTGACGGTCAGGCAGGGCCTGCCGATCCAGTCGTCGGTCGATTTCAAGCTGTACCGTAACCACCCGGACATCAACGTTGTCGACTGGTGGAAGGAAAAATACACGCCGAAAAAGTTTTCCTGGAGCGTTTCGGGTGAATTCAGCTACGCATGGCAGCAGCTCGAAAGCATCGAACGGTACGCCGAAACAACGCTGCAGCCGGCATGGGCCGGCGCCGTCCAGCTGAATTTCAAATACGACTACATGCGGTTCCAGGTGGTCGGCCTGATCCGGAACCTGGAATTCATCCTGCTGAACGTCCCCAGCCTGACCCCGTTCGTGGCGATTCCCGAAAACGGCGTTTCGACCACGCCGGAATACTTCCTGGCCGCGACGATTGACTACCGGTTCGATTCGCTGCACCTGACCCCGTTCATCACGGGCGGCGTCCAGATGCCGGCCACGTTCGTGACCGAATCACCGCACACGGTCCAGGTCGTACGCGACGAAACCAGGCGCGACCGCCTGCCCGAGGGCTACGATGCCCTGCCGATCGGCCAGCTCCGCGCCGGCATCCAGTGGGAAATGTCGGATTTCTTCAGTCTTGTCGGTGCGTTCCAGTATGCCCGCGACGAAAATCAGACCCGTCTCGAATACGATTCCAGCGGCCAGCGCGTCGTTGGACGCCAGTTCCTGGACCCGGACAAATTCGGTTTCAACATCATGGTAATGGCGCGGTTCTAGGATCCCAGGGCTGACGCCCTGGGCTGGAATATGGCGGGCCTCCCTTCGGTCGGGCCGACCGTCCGAGCGCAGCGAGGCCGGCCATCCGTTAGCCCGGGGCGTGAGCCCCGGGAAGACGGGGGGCCCCGGGGATTACGAACCCTCGTTCAAATCCGAAAGCGTGGCCGGGGGCGCGGAGCCCTGCATGAATTCTTCCAGCAGGGCGCGCTGGTCGTTCGTGAATTTCGGGAATTTCACGCCGATGCCGATGGGCCGTCCGGCCGATTCCCGGGGATTGATCCAGATCACCTTCGCCGTCACCTTGAACGACACCTTGATGTCCTCGATCAGCAGCGTCAGGTGCAGGACCGAATCGATCGGCAGCAGGATATCCGTCTTGATGAACAGCCCGCCGCGGCTGAGGCTGAGGGAAAGCCCCTCGTACAGTTCAATGCCGCTGGAATATGCCAGGTTGGCGACGATCGGCACGCCGGGTTCCTTGCTCTGTTCGACGATGTGAAGGTTTGGGCGGCGGCGCGAGACCTGGTCCAGGAAAGCGTCCCGGTAGGCCTCGATTTCCTTGAGCCTGCGCGTAAGCAGCGGATCGTTGCGTCCGGACGGAAGCAGTGCCTCGGCCTTCAGGCCGGCGATCTGGTCGATTGCCTCGAAGAACGTGGTTACATGAATTTCCTGCACGGAACTGGTGTCGAAGGTGTCGTCAGCCATGTACGCAATTCCTGCCGCTGTTTTTTGCGATGTAAAGATTCTTGTCGGCCTCCATCAGCAGGTCGGCGGACGTCTGGTGTTTCCGCAGGTCGAATTCGACCACGCCGATGCTGATGGTGACCCTGATTTCCTGCCCCTCGAAACTGATCATGTGGGCGCCAACCGCCTCGCGGATGTCTTCCGCCAGCACCTTGGCGGCGTCCAGCCCTGTTTCGGGAAGCACGCAGACGAATTCCTCGCCGCCATAGCGGGCGAACAGTTCGTCTTTCCGGATGCGGTTTCTGACGACATCCGCAACCTCTTTGAGCACGACGTCGCCGGTAAGGTGGCCGTGAGAGTCGTTAATAAGTTTGAAGTGATCGAGGTCCATCATCAGGACCGTCAGCGTGCGATTATGACGTTTCGCGCGGGCGACCTCGCGTTCCAGGAAGTCTGCCAGGGCGCGTTTGTTGGCAATCTGCGTCAGGCCGTCAGTGACGACGGTGCGGTAGATTTCCTCGTGATAAGCGGATTCGATGTTGTCGCCGTTCAGGTATTTGAATATCGAATCGCCAATCTTGACGAACTGGCCTGAAGACAGACGGGCGCGTGGTTGAATCAGGATGTCGTTCACGTAAGTCCCGTTCGTGCTGCCAAGATCCACGATGTACCAGTCGTCCTTGGCCTTTTCGATGCGGCAGTGGCGCCGGGAAACAGAATCCGATTCGAGCACGATGGCGTTTTCGGGGTCGCGGCCGATCGTCACCACTTCCGACATGAGGTCGTATTTCCGCCCGAGATTGGCGCCGTAAACTTCCACGAGGCAGACGGAACCAACGATTCCGCCGGTGAAAAGCTTGTTGACCCGCGTAACCCTGGTCTGCCTTTCTTCGCCCACTTCAGCCCCCCCCGGGGAAATGGTTAACCGGAAATTCGAATATAGCCGAATCGGACATTTTTGAAAGCCCTTTATGGCCTTATGCCGCCATGTCGCTTGTCCGACACTTCGCGCCAGACGATGAAAGCGGTCATTACGATTTCCGCCGACACGATGCAGGCGATTTCGCCGATGTCGGCCAGCAGGCCGAAACTGCGCAGCGCGAGGTTGTTGGACGTCAGCAGCGTCGCGTAGCCGATGATGGTCGTCAGGGCGCACAGCATCACGGCGCCGCCGGCGTTGGAAATGACGTTGATGATGCTGCCCGGGCCTTCCTGCCTGCAGCGGGTGAAGATGTTCGAGCCGTAATCAATGCTGATTCCCAGCGTTATCGGGATTACGACGAAGTTGAGGAAGTTCAGTTTCGAACCGGTGACGGCCGCGAAACCGAGCATCCAGACCGTGCCGACGATGACGGAAAGGACCACCGAGGTCACCCCGCGGCGCGACCGGAACGCAACGATCATCAGCAGCAGCACCCCGACGAAGGATGCGACCGTGACCTTGACGCCGTCGCTCAATATGGCGTCGATCATGTCGGCGAAAACCATCGGCTGGCCGACCGGCGTGGCCATGACACCAGGTTCGTACTGCACGCCGCGGATAAACCTGGCGAATTTCAGCAGATATTTCCCGTCAAGCAGGGAATCGCCCTTGCGGGCGTATACGTAAAGCAGTCTTCCGCGGCTGCCGTCCGATTCCTGGAAGGGAAGGGCAAGAGTGCGTGGAATGTCGGCGAGCGTGATCGGTTTCAGGCAGGCCGGATCGGCGCAATCGGGACCACACAGGCACGCCGGGCGGTATTCCATCACCTTCGCGCGATCTTCCGCCGACAGGAAGTCCATCTTGCGGTCGATCATCTTCGTGATGTCGTCCAGGATCGCCAGTTTTTCATCCTGGTCAGACGGCAGCGAGTCCTGCAGGGTCTTTACGTCGCCGATAATGGCGCGGGCAGACGGGGCCGCGAGGATCGCCTTTTTCATTCCCGGCACGTCTTCCGCGCGCGACGCGACGACGGGGGTCGGTGACTGGGGCAGGTCGAATATCTTGTCGACCTTGTTGGAAAGCTCGGCCGACCCGCCACGGTAACCGGCGACGTTGCGCAGCTTATGGAAGTCGTATTCGAACGGATCGAAGGACCAGGGAATTATCGCGATGATTGAGGCCGCGACGGTTATCAGCGTGAACAGCAGGATGACACGCGGAGCGCGGCTGATCGCCAGTGAAATCAGGCGGCCGGGGCTGAACCGGGACGGTTTGTGTTCGCCCGCGGCAAGCGGTTTCCGTTTATGCATGGCGGCGATGATGGCCGGACCGACCGCGAAGGTGGCCAGCCAGCACAGCACCATGCCGATTCCGCCGATGATGCCGAACTGCTTGAAGCCCCTGAAGCCGGCGAACATCAGCGAACCGTAAGCGATCGACGCGCCGAGGCCGGCGACCAGCGTGCCCTTGATCGTGCCCCAGACCGTCGCTTCCAGGAGTTCGTTCAGGTCGCGTTTTACCGGCGAACGGATTTCCTCGAAAAAGCGTGCCGACAACATGATCATGAAGTTGATGCCGTTGCCCGCGATGATTGACACCAGGAAGGCCGTGGCGGTGTTAAGGTAACCGATTACGAAACGGGTCACGGCCAGCGTGACGACCGCCCCGATTACCATGGGGGCGGCCAGCACCACGGTCATCCGGAAGCTGCGGTAATAGGCGAGCAGCAGCAGGCCTATCAACGCCAGGCACAGCAGCGAAATGACCTGCACGTCGGACTTCAGCGCGTCGCGTTCCTCGAGCCCCGTCTTGATGTCGCCTGTCAGGCCGACCTTCATTTCCGGGTGGTATTTCGCCGGGTCAAGATCCGCGATGGCCGCCTGGACATCGTGGACCAGTTTGGTGTTGTGGCTGACATCGGTCGATTGCGACGGGGGGTAAACGAAAACGGCGACGAGCCCATTGTCCGGGGTCGTGTAGTAACCACCCGGGTACTTGTCCTGTGCCTTGATCTTAGCTTCGTATTTCTTTTTAAGGTTTTCGAAATCCAGTGTGGTCTTCGGGGCCGGCTCTTCGTCCAGCGCCTCCATCACGGCGCCTTCGGTTTCCTCCTGGATACGGGCCCTGACCTGATCACGCACGTCGCGCAGGTCGGAGACGTCCGCGTAGAGGTATTTGTTCCTGGTGAAGAAGTCCTTGATATCCGCGATGTTGTGATCCACGGCAAGGACTTCCGAAGGCGGGAACGCCGCGACCCTGGCGGCGATGTCGTCCGCGAAGCGCTGCGATGCGGCAAGATCCGGGCTTTCAATTGCGATGGCCAGGTTAGTGTAGGAGGCCACGCGCGTTTTCATCGTTTCGAGGTTTACGACCGACGGCGAATCGGTTGGCAGCAGTTCGACCAGATCGGTGCGCAGTTCGAGCTGCGTGGCGAAGAATCCGCCGGCGGCAGTGACGGCAATCGTCACCAGGATGATGAGTCCGGAGCGGCGGATCGACATGTCGATCCAGCGTTTCAGCCAGCGCGGGCAGGGGCGTTCGTGAGCCATTTGTCAAAATCCTCGCGGGAAGATGGGCGGTATTTCATTCGCACCTAGAAGCCTTTCGCCTGCCATGTCCTGATGAACGTCGAGAGGTCGCGATCCCACGTCGCCTCGACGTCTTCCGGGAAAAGGCACCCCGGAAGCTGTTTGCGCGACCAGTGGTATTCGAGGCATTCGCAGCACACGCCGTGCCGCGGACACCCCGGATACGAACAGGTGCATCGTTTCAGGTTGGCTTCCTTCCGTTTGCAGTCGGTCATTTCGAATCACCGTTCAGTGCCGTGCCGGCCGGAAGTTCAAGGTTCACGAAACCGGCCAGCGTCAGCCCGAAGCCGACCAGGCCTGAATACCGCCTGGGATTCCGTGTGATCAGTGTCAGGGTCTGCGCGCCGAGGCATCGCAGGATCTGCGCCCCGATACCGAAATCCCTGAAATTCATTTCGGATTCCATGCCGACTGCCTTTCGCAGCGCCAGTTCGCCCTCGGCCAGGCCGTCCAGCTGACGCAGCGTCTTCACCAGTTCTTCGCCCGTTTCCTCCCGGTTCAGGTACAGGAAGATGCCACGCCCACGGTCAGCGATCATGCGCAGCGAAGTCGCCACCTCTTCCCGGCCCATGCCGTCCACGAACGAAAAGACATCGCCCGGGAAGTTGGCGCGGTGGACGCGTGTCAGCACCGGTTCCGGCGTTGTGACGTCGCCCATCACGAGGGCCAGGTGGGTGCGGTTGTCGAGCACAGTGGAAAACGAAACGACGGTGAACTGGCCGAAATCGGTGGGCAGTTCGGCGCGCGTTTCTTCACGGACCTGCTTTTCGTTCAGCAGTCGGTACGCGATGATGTCGGCGACCGTGCAGACCGGGATGCCGAATTCATCCCCGAATTTCAGGAGGGCGGGAAGGCGCATCATCGTACCGTCGTCATCCATGATTTCGCAGATGACGCCGGCAGGTTTCAACCCTGCCAGCCGGGCCAGGTCGACCGATCCTTCCGTCTGGCCGGTGCGC
This sequence comes from uncultured Anaeromyxobacteraceae bacterium, assembly GCA_964470365.1. Classification (GTDB taxonomy): domain Bacteria; phylum Myxococcota_A; class UBA9042; order DTJE01; family DTJE01; genus JAGOFO01. Next base: position 22,607 of record CAYYCO010000037.1, read on the forward strand.
GACAGCACGCCGCCCGGGACCGCGCGCAGCGGGAATACCGATCCCGGAACGACGAAGTCGTCGAACGTCGAGTCGTCATCGACCGCGCGCAGGATGGTGTGCGCCCTGTCGCGCGCGGAAATGCCGGTCGTGACGCCATCGCGGGCATCGATCGACACGGTGAAAGCGGTACCCAGCGGCGCCGTGTTGTGCCGGACCATCATTTCCAGGCCCAGCCGGTCGCACATCGGACCGGCCATCGCCAGGCAAACCAGGCCGCGGGCCTTTTTCGCCATGAAAGCCAGGTGCTGTGGGGTGACCAGTTCGGCGGCGACCACCAGATCACCCTCGTTTTCGCGGTCCTCGTCATCCACCAGGATGATCATTCCGCCCTTTTTCAGCACCTTGATCGCGTGTTCAATTGTCGCAACAGGCATTTTCGTCTTCATCGGCAATCCCGCGGATCGGGCCGCGGTATGCTGCGTTTTCAGGACAGTTTTCTTTCCCTGGCCTTACCGACAAGGCCCGCCAGTGTCGTAAGCGCAGAAATCGGCGTCAGGTTGTCGGTGTCGATTTCGGCAAGTTCCATCACAATCGGGTCGGTTTCCGGTTCCGCCGCGCCGCCGAAAAGGTCAAGCTGCGGTATCGCGACAACCGGCGCGCGCCGCCTGGACCGGGCCAGCATCGGGCGCCCGACCGCGTCAAGTTCCGAATTTTCAAGGTTCGCCAGCACTTCCCGCGACCGGGCGATTACATCGTCCGGCAGGCCCGCCAGCCTGGCGACCTGGATACCATACGATCGACTGGCCGGTCCGTCGACCAGTTTCCGCAGGAACAGGACGTCGTGACCCCATTCCTTGACCGCGACGCTCTGGTTGCGGGCGGCCGGGATGCTGCGCACCAGGTCGGTCAGTTCGTGGTAATGCGTCGCGAACAGCGTGCGGCAGCGGATCCTGTCCTGGATGTGTTCGGCGATGGCCCAGGCGATGGCCACGCCGTCGAACGTGGAAGTGCCGCGGCCGATTTCGTCCAGGATCACCAGGCTGCGGTCGGTCGCGCGGGCCAGCATTTCCGCGGCCTCCGACATTTCGACCATGAACGTCGAACGTCCCGCCGCGATGTCGTCCATGGCGCCGACGCGCGTGTAAATGGCGTCGGTGATCCCGATTTCGGCGCGATCGGCCGGGACGCGGCTGCCCATGTGCGCCAGCAGAACGATGATGGCGACCTGCCGCATGATGGTCGATTTGCCCGACATGTTCGGGCCGGTGATGATCGTCAGGTTGGTTTCGACGCCGTCCAGGACGAAATCGTTCGGGACGAACGTGCCTTCCGGAATGGACGCCTCGACGATGGGGTGACGGCCCTCGACGATGATGATGCCGCGGCCGTCGTTGACGACCGGGCGGGTCCAGCCGCGGGTGTGCGCGATTTCGGCCAGGTTCGACAGGACGTCCAGTGCCGAGGCGGACGACGCCAGGGCCTGTACATGGACGCGCATGTCGAGCACCGCCAGCCGCCATTGTTCGAAAATCCGGAACTGCAGGTCTTTCGACGTTTCTTCCGCGGTCGAAACCTGGTGTTCCAGTTCCGACAGGCGCTGCGTCGTGAACCGTTCGGCGTTCGCCAGCGTCTGCCGCCGGATGAAGTCGGCAGGCACGTTCTGCGCGGCCGAATTCGGGATTTCGATGGTGTAGCCGAAAACCCGGTTGTATTTGACGCGCAGTTTAGAAATGCCCGACCGGACGCGTTCCTCCGCCTCGTAGGCGGCGATGTACTGGCGGCCGTGTTCCGCCATGTCCAGGGCGCAATCCAGTTCGTCCGACACGCCCCGGCAGACCATGCCGCCGTCCTTGACCGTGGACGGAGCATCGTCAACGAATGTGCGTTCGATGGCGAAGGCCATTTCCAGCAGGGCCGGTTCCACCGTACTGAATTCGTCAAGGGCGGCCAGGGACGACCCGGCGATCACGCGGGCGGCTTCCTGCATGCCCTGGATGCCGGCGGCAAGCGATTTGAGGTCGCGCGCGGACGAATTGCCGCCGGCCAGCCGGGTCAGCAGGCGTTCAAGATCGGGAACCGACGCCAGCGCGGCGCGGATCTGCGACCGTTCGGTCGGGTTGTCGAAAAGCGAGTCGACCTTGTCCAGGCGCGCGGCAATCCCGGCCGTCGATGCGAGCGGGGCCAGCATCCACTGCCGAAGCAGGCGCGCGCCCATCCCGGTGCGGGTCCGGTTCAGGTATGAAAACAGGCAGCCGCGCCGGCTATCGCCCGATGTGGTCGAAAGCAGTTCCAGGTTGCGGATGGTCGTGTTCGGCAGGGCCATCGTGTCGGCGGCCACGGTCTGCCTGAACAGCCGGATCGTCGGCAGCAGGGCGGGGTGCGTCCGGCCCACGTACGACAGGATCGCGGCCGCGGCCGGCATGACCGGGGAATCCAGCCCGGTGTCCGAAAACAACGCCGCGCGTTCGGGTGGAATGCCCGAAACATCCAGGTCGGCCGGTGCCAGCATGGTTCGCAGGGTGACCGTGGCCGGCACCGTTTCGCGCACGTCATCGTCAGGTTCGAACAGCAGGATTTCGCGCGGAACCAGGCGATCCAGGAACAGCCGCAGGTCGTTTTTCGACGTGGTGAACGTGCCGAAGAAATCGCCGGTGGATGCGTCCAGCGCGGCCGCGGCCCATCCGCGGGCGTCGCGCAGCAGGCACACCAGGTGGTTCGCCGCCGTCGGGTCGGTCAGTTCGCTGTCCAACAGGACGCCGGGGGTGATGACGCGCACCACGTCGCGCCTGACCAGTCCCTTCGCCTGCTTCGGATCTTCCATCTGTTCGCAGATGGCGATGCGTTTCCCGGCGTCGATCAGGCGCTGGATGTACCCGGAAACGGAATGCCAGGGCACACCGGCCATCGGGACGGGGTCTTCGGCATCCTTGTTGCGCGAAGTAACCGCGATATCAAGCAGGCGGCCGGCCTCCAGGGCATCGTCGTAAAACGTTTCATAGAAGTCGCCCATGCGGAACAGGACCATGCAGTCCGGGTGTTCCGCCTTGGCCTTCAGGTACTGCTGCATCGAGGGTGTGGGCGCGCCAGCCATGGCCGGAAGGATACCCCAAAAAAGGGTGCTTTGGGGCAGCATTTTGGGACTGGCCCGTGACATGTTTCCGCGTGACTGCAGAAGGGTTTTCAGGAAGCCGCAGAGAACTCGTCGTTGCAGCGGGATGAGGCCTTGCGACGCAGCTCTCCCTTTGTAATTGATGACGCGTTGCGCGAAGATTGGCCTCGGGGCGCCCTGAACGTCCCGGATCGAAGTCATTTGATGGATGACGCGAATGAAACGAACCGTACTCACGAACGCCAGGATCGTGGATGTCGAAAACGGCGCGTACCACGCGGAAGGTGGCGACGTCGTCATCGAAGACGGCGGGATTGCGGGGGTATCCGGGCGGGCGGACTATTCGTGCGATGCCGAAATATTTGACATGGGCGGCCGCGCGCTGATTCCCGGGATGTTCAACACGCACTGCCACCTGCACATGGGGCCCCGCGGCATCGTTGGCGCGCGGCAGGTCGCGAAGAGCCTTGCCGACTGCGTTGAACGCGGGGTCACTAACATCCGTGACGCCATGTGTTTCGATCTGCGGGACAGCCGCGCCTGGCCTGGACGCGTCGCCGGCGGGGCGATTCCGGGCCCCCGCATCCACCAGGCCGTGCACATCAGCATCGCGGGCGGCACGTACGCGCCGGAAAGGAACCCCAACGCGCTGATCCGCCTTGCGGCAATCGGTCTGCGGCCCATCGATTACCGGCGGTCCGAATCAGGCGTGATTGTACTGCGTCCCGACGCCGGGCCGCGGGATTTTCGCGACGCGGTGGATCGCGCGATCGACGAACGCGGCGCGAAAACCATCAAGCTGTGCGACCAGCCCGAACACTTCCTTTCGTACGAACCTGGCGCGCCCGTCATGTCGGCAGTCCAGATGGATGTCGTGGCTGACCAGGCCAGGCTGCGCGGCGTTCCGACGACCATGCACAACGTCACGGCCGCCGGTTTCCGCAACGGCGTGCGCGCCGGGCTGACTTCGCTGGCCCACATTCCGCTGGACGCGGTGCTTGATGACGTGGACGTTGCTGCGTTCATGGCATCGGGAACCATGTTCGAACCGACCCTGTCGCTGACATATTTCCTGTGTTACCACCTGCGCGGAAGCAGGCTGTGCGGGCATCCTGAAATCGATCGCCTGAACCGGTACCGCGATGCCACGTACGAACGCGTGATCGACGAATCGTGGGTCCCGGAACTGCGGAAATTCCGCATGGGAATCCACCGGCTTCTTGCAGCCGGGAACCCCCGGGTGCTGGGCATGATCGACATCGGGAGGCCGTTTAATTATTACCAGCCGATCATCACGACGGGGGCCGAAAACGTTCGTCGCCTGCTTGACGCCGGGGCGGCGGGGCGACTCGCTTGCGGCACCGACGCGGGGGCTTCGAATTGCGGTCCCGCGGCGATCGATATTGAAATGGCGATGCTTGATTTCGCCCTGAATCCGCCCGGACGCCGTTCGTTCGGGCCGGCCGATTTCCTGCGGACGGCCACGATCAATTCCGCGCGCTCGCTGGGGATTGATGACCGCTTCGGGTCGATATCGCCAGGCAAGGTCGCCGACATCGCGGTGATCGACGGCGATCCCCTGACGGACTTCACCGTCATCGGTCGGCCGGTGCAGGCGCTGTTCATGGACGGCAGGCTTGTCCTGGACCGTTGCCGGTTGGCCGGGAAAGGCAGGCAGGCGTCTTCCTGAAAGAATGTTGACTTGCCCCATAGAGGTGGTACAAGCGTCCGGTAATCATATTCGGTCGTCGGGGACACTGTGCCTCCGGCATCCATTCATTCAATTACGGCAAGGGGGGTATGGTGAAAAAGTACATACTGTTCTGTCTTGTGTCGGTCGCCGCGTTTTCCGGGTGCATCCTTGGTTCAGGTGGTGATGAAGGCAATCCCGTGGTTTCCGAGTTGGAAGATTACTGCCCCGCCAGGTGCGCCAAATTCCAGGAGTGCAACCTTGCCTTATTCAACCTGAAGTGGGGCACGCTGGAACAGTGCGAAACGGAATGCAATCCGTGGCTGGTGCTGGATACATGCAAGGTCAAATGCGGCACTGATTTCCCGGCCGATCAGGAAAGAAAAGACGAGTGCGTCGCGTCGTGCGACCGCCAGGTGTCGGTCGAGGCATGCCAGGCGCAGTGCGAAGGCATTTCCGACGACTACTACCATGATGCCTGCCTTTCCGGTTGCACCAGGTCGTTCAGCCAGGCCTGCGCCGACGTGTGGGCCGGTATCCACGAATGCTACCTGAACCTTGAATGCGACCGTGCGATCATTTACGTTGATTTCGGTGGAAGTGCATCCGGCCTGGGTGAATGCACCAACGACGACGGCGTCGGTTCGTCCTGCTAGCGCGGCAGTTCGGCAGTTGCCTGTTTCGTGGATGACGCGGATGGATCGGACTGTAATCACGAATGTCAGGGTTGTGGATGTCGAGTGATCTGCTCCCCGTCCTGAGGCCAGCAGGGATGGGAGTTTTCCCTACCCATGGTTCCAAGCACATCCCTGA
>CAYYCO010000038.1:0-24470 GCA_964470365.1 uncultured Anaeromyxobacteraceae bacterium
TGGCGCCGATGGAATCGGTTGCGGCCATCATGTCCCACTTTTTCATCGCGTCCAGCGCTTCCTTTTCGTGCGCGGTCAGGTCGGCGCCCTCGAGCGCCTTGAAGATGTCGGGCATCAGGCGTTCGGCCTGCTTCACGTAGCTGTCGATGTGCAGTTTGCGGAAGTCGTCGCCGGTCCAGCCGTCGCGCGATTTCAGGACATCGCGGATGCGGTCGGCGCGGTAACCGGGCATAGTGTCGATGCTGTAGGGGTAGGGGTAGTCATCGGCCGGCACGACCTGGTTGTTGGCGGTGACGATGATCCCCGACGGCGGGTCGTACATCTGCGGCAACTGGTCGTTCGGGATAGTGCCATCCCATTCGTATTCGCCGTTCCAGCCGGGAACCGGCACGGTGCCGTCGAAATTGCGGCGCATCGGGACGAGGCCGAACGGGAAGTACCCGATGTGGCCCTGATCGTCCGCGGCGACCCAGTTCTGGATCGGCAGGCCCCAGTGGGCCTTCAGCGCATCGCGGAATTCGGCGACGCTTTTCGCCCTGATCCACGAATTGACCGCAGCGACTTCGTCGGATGGCCACACGGCGGCGGTTTTCAGCGCGATCGGCTGGGCACTGGCGGGCAGGCCGTCGATCAGCGAATCGTTCAGGACCGGCCCGTGGCGGGTGTAACGCAGGTCAAAAACGATTTCCTTGTATTTGTTATTGCCTGTGCGGACCCGGATGACTTCCTTTTCCACGCGGAAGGGCACCGGGCCGTTTTCGGTCATGTATTTCGTGCGGTCGCCGGGGGCGTATTTTTCCAGGTAGATATCCTGGACGTCCGCAAACGTGTTGGTGGATGCCCAGCCAATGTGCTGGTTGCGGCCCAGCAGCAGCAGCGGCGTGCCCGGAAGGATGGCGCCGATGGTGTCGATGCCGGGGGCGTTCAGGTGCGCGATCATGAACGTGCCTGGGGCTGAATGCAGCAGGTGCGGGTCGTTGGCCAGGATGGCCTTGCCGGACGCCGAATGCGCGCCGGAAATCGCCCAGCTGTTGGATGCTGCCTGGTTGAAGTACGGACCGGCCTGTTCCTGGACCATGGCGAGCGTTTCGAGCATGGCGCCGGTGGCGGGCGCCCACTGGGCCAGGTCCTCCCCGTTGTCGACCATGATTTTCAGCGGCGACGCGCGCATCGGGTCGGGGTTCATGCGCGGCATGGACGAGTAGTCGTGGTCTTCCCTTTCAATGATGTGCGGGCCCCACTGCGGCACGCCGGGCTGGATGTCCTGCTGGGCATCCGGGCCGTTTACCGCGGCAAGCACGAACCGCATCATTTCCCACGGGAAGTTCGTGGAAAGTTCGAACGTCGTCAGGCGGGCGACGGTCATCACGTCAACGACCGTCCACGGTTCCGGCGTTGCCCCGACCAGCGAATATTCGATCGAAATCGGTTCGCCGGATTTGATGTAGTCGTTGATGCCGGCGATGTACGCCTCCGCGACGGCCAGGCTTTCGGGCGACATCGCCTGGACCTGCCGGGCCGAATCCTGGGCCAGGTTCATCACGCGGAAGAAGCGGTCCATACCGACCAGGTTCTTGAACGGCATGCCGTCGGGAGCGTCCTGGTTGCCCAGCACCTCCGCCATGCGGCCGCTGGCCATACGCCGCAGCGCGTCCATCTGGAACAGGCGTTCGCGGGCGTGGATCCAGCCAACCGCGTACCAGAGGTCATTTTCGCTGTTAGCGTAGATGTGGGGAACGTGGTGGCTGTCCCAGGTGACCTTCACCGGTTCGATGAAGTTGCCGTGGAACTGGCCGGCCGTCGCCGGCGATTTCGGGTCGCGCGCATACTTAATGTAGTGGGACGCGCCGCAGGAAACCGACGTGAAAAGAAGTACTGTCGCAAGCAAAAGGTTGATTCGAAGGGTCGGACGCATTGGTCACCTCCAGAGCTCCTGATAATTTAGATCAAAATGACGCAAGGCGGCAGGGGTTTTTTAGTGAAATTTGTAACAGAATGAGGGAAGCGCAGTCCCGTGGCCGGTTCCGACGATTTTCCGGCCCCCGCCGTCAATTGATGCACCTTGGCGTCCGGGGGAATGAAAATTCGCCACGGGTTCCCGCGGAGACGTTTTGATCGTATTCTTGGCGCCGTCTTGAATTCACGAGGTCGAGGTACAGATGAAGATCCAGTTTACGGCCGCCGAAAAGCAGCAGCTTCTTGAAAGGTTCCTTCGTTACACGAAGATTGACACGCAGTCCGATGAAAATTCGGAAACCAGCCCGTCCACCGAAAAACAGAAGGATCTGTGCCGGCTGCTGGTCGACGAACTGCTGGCGCTGGGTCTTGCCGACGCCGCCATGGACCAGTGGGGATACGTCACTGCCACGATCCCGGCGACTACGCCCGAACTGGACGCGTCGGTGCCGGTCCTGGGGTACCTGGCGCACGTGGACACCGCGTTCGGGTGCAGCGGCAGGGACGTGAAGGCCCAGGTTATCCGCGACTACAACGGCTGTGACCTGGTGCTGCCCGGCAACCCGGAAGTCGTTATCCGCGTCGACGAAAACCCGCTGCTGAAAAAGGCGGTCGGCCATACTGTCATCACCACCGACGGCACGACGCTGCTGGGCGCTGACGACAAGGCCGGCATCGCGGAAATCATGACGGCCGCCGACTGGCTGCTGAAACACCCCGAATACAAACACGGACGCATCCGCATCGGCTTCACCACGGACGAGGAAGTCGGCCGCGGCACCGAACATTTCGATGTCGCCGCGTTCGGGGCGAATGTCGGTTACACGTTTGACGGGTCGGAACTGGGCGAAATCGAGGACGAAACGTTCTGCGCCGACTTCGCGAAGGTGACCATCACCGGCAAGGACGTGCACCCCGGATACGCAAAAGACAAGATGATTAACGCCGTGCGCGTCGCGTCGTTCTTCGCGGGCCGCCTGCCGGTCGGAAATCTGCCGGAAACGACGGAAGGGCGGCAGTCTTACCTGCATCCGTACGATATCCACGGCGACGTGTCGAAGGTCGAATTGAAATGCCTGATCCGCGCTTTCACCGTGGCGGAACTCGCCGACCGCGCGGCCGATCTTGAAGCTGCCGCGGCCGCGTCCAGGGATGCTTTCCCCGGCGCCCAGGTCACGGTCGAGGTCAAGGAACAGTACCGCAACATGGGCATGATCCTGGAACAGCGCCCGGAAGTGATGGCCAACCTGAAAAAGGCCGTCGAATCGCAGGGCATCGTCCCGACCCGCAAGGCGATCCGCGGCGGCACGGACGGCGCACGCCTGTCGTTCATGGGCCTGCCCACGCCGAACGTCTGGGCGGGCGGACAGAATTTCCACAGCCTGCAGGAATGGACATCGCTCGAATGGATGGTTGCCGCGTCCGAAACCGCCGTCAAACTGGCGGGCGTCTGGGCCGGTAACGAATAACCCCCTATTTTTCGGAAGGTCTGCGATGAACAGGTCAATCATTGTTTCGGCCGCGGGTTTCGTGTGCGCGCTTGCGCTTGCGGGGTGCGACTGCGAAAAGAAGGCGGAAGAAAGCGGCGCGGGACAGGCGACAGCCGCCGGGGCGGCCCAGGTGGCGCAGCCGGCCGCGCCCGCACAGGAAGGACAGATGACGACGTTTGCCGGTGATGAAAAACTGATTGCCGAGGTGGTCGCGAAGCTGGTCGCGAAGCATGGCGAAACCGCCCGGGCGCGGGCCGAACGCGGCGTCCGCCAGGTGGCCGCGTACTGGAATGATAAGGACGGCGATTCGGCCGCGTTCACGGCGTTCTGCGAAGAACAGTTCGTGTCGGATGACGCGGCGCTGACCGCGCTGCTGGAAAGGTTCCGCGTCGCGATGGAATCGATCAGCGGGCACGCGGTGGCCCTGACCAGGACGCTGCGCGAACCGGTCGACCTGGCCACGTTCGATTCGATGCCGGTGGACCTCCTGTTCGCCACGCTGAATCCGTTCGACCACCTGTCGGAAGACTTTTTCACCACGAAGCTCGCGTTCGTCGGCCTGCTGAACTTCCCGCTGCTGGACACGTCCGAGGCGCGGGAACTGTCCCGGCGCGAATGGGCGGAGGTCCGCCTGGCACAGACGTTCTCGCGGCGAATCCCCGGCGACGTCACCGTGCAGGTCACGAAGGCGTACGCCCAGGCGGAAGATTACATCGCCAGGTACAACATCCACATGGGCGGCGTGGTCAACGAAGATGGAACGAAGCCGTTCCCGGCCGACCTCAAGCTGATTTCCCACTGGGGCCTGCGCGACCATATCAAGGCCATGTATTCCGATCCGGTCGGCAACCTGGCTTCGCAGAAGACCATCCTGAAGATCATGGACAGGATCGTGAACCAGGACATCCCGGCGGTCGTAATCGACAACCCGGACGTCACCTGGAACCCCTGGACCAACGTTGTCACCGACAAGGACGGCAAGGCGCTGGACGCCGTGCGCGAACCGGACGCCAGGTACGCCAGGATACTGGACGTCTTCCACGCCGAACGCATGGTTGACCGCTACTCCCCGCTGTACCCGACCCATATCGACCGCCGCTTCAAGCTGGACCGTGAAATCAGCGAGGAACGCGTGCGGCAGATGCTGGAAACGGTAATCGGTTCGGAAACCATGAAAAAGGTGGCGGCGGTCATCCGTCAGCGCCTCGGGCGTGACCTTCAGCCGTTCGACATCTGGTATGACGGCTTCAAGAACCGGGCTTCTGTCAACGAGGAAGTCCTTAACGGCAAGGTTTCCGCGAAATACAAAAGCGTGGCCGATTTCAAGGCCGACATGCCGAACACGCTTGGCAGCCTGGGATTCACGCCTGAAAACGCGGCGTTCCTGCAGCGGCATATCGAGGTGGACCCGGCCCGTGGCGCCGGCCACGCGATGGGCGCGGGCATGCGTACCGATTCGGCCCACCTGCGGACCCGCGTCCCGGAAAACGGCATGGATTACAAGGGCTACAACATCGCCCTGCACGAACTCGGCCATTGCGTGGAACAGGTTTATTCGCTGAACCGCGTCGACGACGTGCTGCTGGACGGCGTTCCGAACACGGCTTTCACCGAAGCGTTCGCGTTCGTGTTCCAGTCGCGCGACCTGAACGTGCTGGACGGGACCGACCCGGCCGGCGCGGACGCGACGGCGGCGGCGATGAAGTCGCTGGACGCGTTCTGGTCGACGGTCGAAATCGGCAGCGTCGGCCTGCTGGACATGCAGGTGTGGCGATGGATGTACGACCATCCGGAAGCGACCCCGGCCGAACTGCACGACGCCGTCGTGACGATGGCGAAGGATCTGTGGAACAAGTACTTCGCGCCGGTCTTCGGCGTGAAGGATTCGCCGATCCTGGCGATTTACAGCCACATGGTCGCGTACGGGCTGTACCTGCCCGACTACTCCATCGGTTTCATTATCCAGGCGCAGATCGAGGACTTCATCCGAGGTAAAAACCTGGCGACCGAAATGGAACGCATGTGCATCCAGGGCCGCATCAGCCCCGACGTCTGGATGAAGGGCGCCGTCGGTTCGGAACTGTCGCCGGACGCGATGCTGAAGGCCGCCGAATCCGCACTGCCCCTTGTCCGTTGAGACAGCGATTTATCTGACTTTCCGCGACATCTTTCCGTGTTAACATATCGTCGTTTCGGTCGCCGGGGAATGCGGGGATATGTCTGGCAGGATGTCCATCGGCAGCGCCCTCGTGGTTATCGTGATGCTGTCGCCGTTCGCGGCGCGCGCGGTGGTCGAAACGGAGGCCGCCGCGCCAGGGAACTCAGCGCCCGGTAACACGGCAACACCCGTCGCGCCAGTCGCGGTTCCGCCCGAACCCGGTCCAGCCGTGCACACCGATTCCCCGTCAGTCCTGATTCTCAATTCGTATCACCGCGGTTACGACTGGTCAGACGCCGAAATGTCCGCAATCGAGGACATATTTTCGGCCAAGCGACCTGATGTGAACCTGTTTTTTGAACATCTGGACGCGAAACGAATCCCGTGGACGCCCGCGCGACAGGACGTGATCGCTGAAGCTCTGGCTGCGCAATACCGTGGCGTCAACTTTTCCGCGATCATCGTCGCGGACGATATCGCGTACCAGTTCATGCTTTCCAGGCGGGACGAAATTTTCCCCGGCGTTCCCGTGGTGTTCTGCGGCGTCAACTATTTCGATCCGGCAGAAATCGCCTCCCGGCCCTGGGTAACCGGCGTGGTGCAGAGCGTCGATTTCGGCGCCAACGTAAGAACTATCCGCTCCATCATCCCGTCGGTCCGAAAGATATGGGTCCTGGTGGACGGGTCAATCACTGGCCGGGCATACCGCAGGGCGTTCGAATCCGACACCACGATTCCGGCCGACATCCAGGTGGAATTCCTGGACGGCAGCGAAATCACGTGGTCGGAGCTTCTTGCGAAACTGGCCGTCCTGCCTGCCGATTCTGCCGTTCTCAAGCTGTTGTGGCTCGAAAACAGCGAAACGGGTTACATGACACCCGAAACGGCCTATCCACGAATTGCCGCCGCCAGTACCGTTCCGGTGTTCCAGGTGACCGAAAGCGGGCTTGGGCTGGGCCTTGCGGGCGGCGTCATGGTTACCGGCCGCAGCCAGGGGCGCCGCGCGGCGTTGATGGTGCTGGATCTGCTGTCGGGGCAGGACATCCGGAAGATCGGGGTAATGACGCATCCCGAGGTGGAATTCAGGATCGACTGGCCCGTCCTGGCCAGGCAGTGGAAGGTATCCCGCCAGGCCTATGACCGTTTGGTAACAATGGGTGGCGGACAGGACCTTGGCCGGTCGGCCGCGACCGCGACCACCGGATCCCGAATCAGGATCTGCATGTCGAACGAGCCGGTCGTGTCGCAGTACAACATCGTGACCGGCGGGTTTACCGGGCTGGCGTTTGAACTTCTGGAAATCGTCGCTTCACGCGCCGGCTGGAAGATGTCGTACGTGTTTTCGGAACCGGACCGCATGCTTGCAGCACTGAATTCCGGCAGATGCGACGCGGCGCTGACACAGGGCACCGACGACGAAACACTGGACAAACTGGATCTGTCGACCGAAACCCTCTATTCAAACTGGGGCGCCGTTTATGTTCAGGGCGGATCCTCCATCGCCGGTCTCCGTGACCTGGACGGCAGAACGGTCGCCCTGGTTGTCGATTCCGCGTATTCATCGCCATTCGAGCGGCAGGTCGACAGCATCGGACTGGCCGTGTCGTATGTCTGGGTCGATTCATACGCCGAAGCGGTGGACATGCTGGTCGCGCGAAAGGTTGACGCCGCGGTAATCGGCAGGCTGCATCCGGTCAGCCCTCGCGAGGCCGCCCGTATCGAGCTGACGGACATCATCATTTACCCGGTCGGCCAGCATCTTGCCGTCCTGAAGGGAGCTGGCGGCAACCTGCTCGGGGCATTTGACCGTCACCTGTCGGACCTCAAACGCGACACCGAATCCGATTACGGCAAGATTCTTGGCCGATACACTTACCGTCGCAGTGTTCAGTGGGTTCCGTTCTGGGTCTGGCTGATTCTGGCAGCCCTGCTGATTGCCCTGATTTTCGTTGCCATGCTGCGGCGCGAGGTCGATCGCAAGACCCGCGCCCTCGCGGAGCGGGAGGAAAACATCAGGGTCGTACTCGATTCGATCAGCGACGGTGTGGTGGCCACGGACAAAAACGGGCTGGTCCGCGACGTGAACCCGATTGCGACCGTCCTGACGGGCTGGGATGGCAAGGACGCAGCGGGCCAGGCACTGTACGATGTTGTCGACCTGGTTGATGCCGAAACGGGTGAACCGCGGCGCCAGTGGCTGGCTGAAGTTCTTTCCGGCAACGTGGTGCGCATGAGCGGCGACGGTTGCCCGTCGTTACTTTCCAGGCGCGGGGGACGTCTGCGCGTCGAGGTCAGCGCGTCGCCCATCAGGGATGATGTCGGCCTGATTCAGGGCGCGGCCGTCGTGTTCCGCGACGTCACGGAAAGTCTGCGGACCGAGGAAATCCGCCGCCAGTCCCAGAAAATGGAGGCGATTGGCCAACTGGCCGGCGGCATCGCGCACGATTTTAACAACGTCCTGGGCGGCGTGATTGGTATCGCGGAATTCCTGGTCAGCCGGTATCGCGAAGACCCGACGATTATAAAATACTGCGGATACATTGTGGACAGCGGACACCGGGCATCGCTGATGATTCGCCGCCTGCTTGATTTTGCGCGCATGGGCAGGGCCGAATCGCTTGCGGTTTCCGTGAATTCGGTGGTGGCGGCCGCGGTCGAAATCCTCAAGGGCAGCATCCAGCGCAACATCGAAATCGTGTTGTCCACCGGCGCCAGCCCGGACGTCATCATCGGTGACGCCGCACAGATCGAAAACCTGGTGCTGAACCTTGGAATCAACGCCCGCGACGCCATGCCGGATGGCGGCCGGATCGACGTGTCCACGACGGGTGGACACTACCTTCCGGCCGATACCCGGATCGGGCGTTTCGTTCTGGCCGAGGGAAATTACCTCAAGTTGACGGTGGGTGACACCGGTGTGGGAATATCTCCGTCCATCAGGGACAAGATTTTCGAACCGTTTTTTTCGACGAAGGCGACGGGCAAGGGAACGGGGCTTGGACTGGCCGCGGTCATGGGCATCGTTGAGGAGCATCAGGGCGCCGTTGAAGTCGAAAGCAGGCCGGATGGCGGATCCCTGTTTTCCATCTACCTGCCACTGACTGGGGAATCAACAAAAGTGGAGCCGGAAGTGCCAGCAGCATGCGCGACAAATTACCAGGGCGTGGTGCTCGTCATCGACGACGAGCCGATTATCAGGACGATGGCCGAAGTCCTGCTTACGGAATCTGGTTTCGACGTGATTACCGCGGCGGACGGCAGGGAGGGTGTCGACGTTTACACGCGCCGCCACGACGAAATCGATGTGGTGCTGCTGGACTTCATAATGCCCGTCATGGACGGTCTGGCCACGCTGGCGGCGCTGCGTGAAATCGACCCCGGGGTGAAGGTTGTAATCGCCTCGGGTTTCACCAGCGATCACCGCAAACAATCCCTGCTGGACGCAGGCGCCCTGGACGCTGTCAACAAGCCTTTCAGCCAGCAGGAAATCTGTTCGGCGCTGATCAGCGCCATCAATCATCACTGACGCGGTGTCTTGATTCCCAATCCCGAAAGTGCCTGGTTCATCAGTGTGGTCCAGCCGCGGTTGGCGGCCGGGTTTGCGGGGCTGGGGTGCGGTGCGGATCCGATGACGACGTTGATACCGGCCAGGGCGATGGCCGCGCGGTTTGCGGCCACGGCGCCAAGCCCGACGACCGCCGCCGGCCCCAGAAGGATGACGGTTCGGCGCAGGGCCAGATCGCAGGCGGCGTACAGCGGCTCGCGTTCGGCGGATGGCAGCTTGTCGGGCGTCAGGTTCGCGCCGGACTGTTCCATGAATACCAGCGGGCAGTAATTGGTAACGAAAAATTCCGCGAAGAACCGTTCCGGCGTGCCCCAGGTTTCGGCGGCCCAGCCCCATAGCCTGCGTCCGCTGACCTCGCTGCGGGCACAGGCGAAACCCAGAACGGGGCGTTTCGGGTGTTCGAGCGGTGGCCGGCCGACCGGCGCGGTGATTCCCATCCAGTCGCGCACGGCGGCAATTTCGCCGAACGGCACCCCGACCTGGGCCATCCCGAACGGCCCGGGGTTCAGGCCGACCAGCAGGGTTCCGCCACGCGCACCGGAATATCGGCGGCAGTATTCGTCCCATGGCGCCCGGGCGTAAAGGAGCGGGTTGTAAACCGTGGCGACCGGCGCCGCGAACCGCATCGCGGAAACGGCGGCAGCGAGTCCGTCGGTTATGTCGGTCAGTGTGTCACTGTTCTTTTCCATATCTGTTCCGTCGTCAATCCGGGGCGCGAAAGTTCAGCGTTCGTCCCGTTCGCCGGTCCCGTCGACCATTATCAGGCGTTCCTTGCGGGTCGATGTCAGCCGTGACAGCAGCACGAACGACAGTCCACGAAACCGCGGCAGCAGAAGCACAAGACCGATTAAATCGGTGATGAATCCGGGCACCAGCAGCAGGATGCCGGAAATCACGCGGGTTGCCTCGAAGTACGACTGCATGGTCGGGAAGGTCGACACCTTGTCGCGCGTGACGCTGTCATTCATGAATTTCGGGATGGCGCGGATCAGGATCACCAGGCCGGCGGCGGCCGATACCACGCACGGCGCGACGACAGGCCAAATCCCGGCGTGTTCGTATATTGCGGCAAATATCAGCACTTCCAGCATCGGGACGACGACCGACAGGACGATGATGATGGCGACCATCAGGTACCCCCGCCTTTCATAAGGCGATTCTACCCCGATCCTGCCGCTGCCTGCAGGCATGAATGAGAAGTCAACCCGGACGACTGGCACGGCAGGCAAAGGCAGCCGTCCGGCAGGCAGGAACTGGCGTCTCCCTTGCCGCTTGCGTGGGCACGCGGTCCGGCCTAGAATTCCGGCAGTATATCCGTTCATGACAGTCGGGGTACTTAACGGCGCCGCCAGCGATGGCGGCGGGGGGAAGGCCATGAGGTTTGCGTCCGCGTTGTTCCTGTCTGCTGTTCTGGCCGTGGCGGTCTTTGCGTGCGGGGGCGGGAACAGCCCGTCCGATAACGGTGGCGACGACTTGATCACCGGCGTCGACGTCGTTTACGACCATGGCGCGGGCGACACCGGCACCGACACCCGGCCGGACGAGGGCGGCGTTGACACTGCCGTGCCGGATGCCGGTTCCGATGTCGGCGGCGACACGACGGTCGTCCCGGATGTGGCGGTGGATGTGCCGATGGATACTCCGACCCCTGATGCTGCCCCCGATGTCACGCCGGATGCGGACGACGAGGGCGTTCGCCCCGACGCCGCTGAAGACGTGACCGATTCCGGCAACGACGTGAATCCCGATGTCCTCTATCCCGATCCGTTCATCGAATCCTGGGCTCCCGACATGTACTTCCCGCTGACGATTCCCGGCTGCACATCCGGTCCGATCAACATCAGGATTTCCAATCTCGGCACCGGCGTCCTTGTGATCACCGACATCTGGTTCGATGTCCAGGACCCGGCCATCCAGATAACCGGCGTCCCGGCGGAATTTCCCCATGACGTTGCGCCCGGCGGTGAAGATTCAATCGACCTGCAACTGCGCTTCTCCCCGTCCGTCGACGGCGAATATCTGGCCGTGATCTGCCTCGCTGGAAATGGCTTCGAGTCGGGGCATGTATGCGCGAACATTCACGCCACGGCCTCGGCATGCACCGGCGGAACCCACAAATGCGGCTGTCAGTGCGCCGACGACAGCTCCGTCGCGACCTGCGGCGCCAGGTGCAATCCCTGCACGACCACCGTGTCCGGGGCGGTCCCGACCTGCGTCCCGTCCGGTGATACATTCGTATGCGGAATCGAATGTGCCGATGGTTTCCACCAGTGTGCTTCGTCATGCAAATCCGACACCGACCCGAATGCCTGCGGCACGGAATGCACGCTGTGCTATTCACAGGCCAATTCCACGCGTGCCTGCCGGGACGGGGCGTGCGCCCTGAATTGCGCGGACGGGTGGGGCGACTGCGACGGCATTTACACCTCGGGCTGCGAGGAAAGCCTGACGTCGACCGTCAACTGCGGCGTATGCAAACGGACCTGCACCACCGCGCCCGCCCATGGCGTGGCGACATGTGAAAACCAGGAATGCTCGTTCGACTGCCTGTCGGGGTACCACGAGGACGGCGCAAAATGCGTGGTCAACAACATCGACGGATGCTGCGGCGACAACGGCCCCGGCGGAACCTGTGTGAACTGCGCGTTCATGCAGAACCCGATGCCCCCGAACACTACCGGCGTATGCGTCGGACTTATTGACTTTTCATGCGAACTGGTTTGCATGGACGGCTGGTTCAGCACGTCCGGCGGCATTAATGACGGCTGCGAATGCCATTTTGTGTCGGCATACGACCAGCCCGGGAACGGCATCGACGAAAACTGCGATGGCAGTGACGCGCGTCCCGACCTGGCCTGGTATGTTTCACCGACCGGTTCGGATTCGAACGACGGGTCTGCCGGCGCGCCATTCCGGACCATCCAGAAGGCGGTGAATTCCGCCCAGTCGGCATTTGTTCGCAAACGCGTTTTCATCGCGGCCGGGACGTACACCGAAAATGTCGTGATCAGGGGACCGGTTTCGCTGTTCGGCGGGCTTTCCACCGATGGTGCGTGGATATATTCCGACGCCAATGTAACGACGATCAGGGCTGTTGCGAATGTCAACGCGCGCACGATGGGCGTGGACGGCGCCGACATGACGACGGAAACCTGGATCGGCGGCCTGACCATCATTGCCGGCCCCGAAACCCAGGGCAGTGACGGCGCCGACGTCATAGGGATCAAGTGTTCGAACTGCCCTGGGCTGGGCATTGCAAACGTCAAGATCACGGCGGGGCCGGGCGGTAACGTGACCGCCGTGCCGGTGGGCGCGAATGGTGTGAACGGCGCGGCCGGCAGCATCGGTGATTACCTGATTACCGGTGGTTCAGGTGGCGTGTCGGCATGCGGCAGGGAAGGCGGCGTCGGCGGCGAGGGCGGATTCAGCGGATCCGGTTACGACGGGCTGCCCGGCAACATCGTTGGCAGCGGTGGCGGCGCAGGCGGCGAGGGCGGGGTCTGGGGATCGGTCGGCACGGGCGGAACCGGTGCGTCATGCACCACCGTCGGGCAGGATCGTGGCGGCGCGCAGACGGTCGGCGCGGCTTCCGGCGGATACTGGCGCGGCACGCCTGGAACGAATGGCGATGACGGCTGCAGCGGACATGGCGGTGGCGGCGGCGGCGGCGGTTCGGGTGACTGGGACAGCGAATACACGTATTACGGCGCCGGCGGCGGCGGCGGCGGCGCCGGCGGTTGCGCGGGGCAGGGCGGTCCCGGCGGCAAGGCAGGCGGCGCCTCGATGGGCATCTTCCTTGATCGTTCAACCGGCGCGACGATTTCGAACTGCATCATTTCCGCGGCCGATGCGGGCGATGGCGGCGTGGGCGGCACCGGTGGCGCGGGCGGCACCGGCGGGGCGGGCGGCGCCCGTCGCCAGGGTGAAAGCGGCTATTACTCCGGAACAGGCGGCGCGGGTGGTGGAGGTTCGGGTGGCGGCAAGGGCGGCGGCGGCGCAGGCGGCGTTTCGTTCGCCATCTACCTTTACGACACCGAATTCGCGCTTCCCGGCACGAACACTCTTTCCCACGGCCAGCCGGGCATCGGCGGCTCCACATCCGGCGTCAAGAACGCTGTCGATGGCATCGCCGGGGATTTCTATCCGTAGGGGCTACCGCCCGATATTTCGATGTCCTGAATATTTTTGGGTGTTGCCACCTTCGCGCGGGCAAGGTTAGTATCCACGGGCCGGAATCTGTCCGCAGTGGCCTGTTCCGGTATGTCCGCCCATGTTCGGACGCGTCAATTCTCTTTTGTTCGAGGTCGATATGCCTAACGGAAACGTCCAGATCCCCAGGCCCAGGAATGAAGTGGTTCGCGACTATGCCCCCGGCTCTGCCCAGAAGGCGTCGCTGAAGGCGAAGTTGAACGAACTGCTGGCCGACGAGATCGAAATCCCGCTGATCATCGGCGGGAAGGAAGTCAGGACCGGCAAGCTGGCCAGGGCCGTCTGCCCGCACGACCACAAGCATTTGCTGGCAACGTACCACATGGCCGGACCGAACGAAGTGGACATGGCGGTCAAGGCTGCCGACGCGGCCTGGAAGGACTGGTCGGAAACACCTTGGGAAGACCGCGCCGCGTGCATGCTGAAGGCCGCCGAACTGCTGGCCGGCCCGTGGCGCGACCAGATGAACGCCGCCTGCATGCTGAACCAGTCCAAGACCGTGTTCCAGGCGGAAATCGACGCCGCGTGTGAACTGATAGATTTCTGGCGTTTCAACCCCTATTACATGAAGTTCATTTACGACCAGCAGCCGGAAAGCAGCCCCGGTGTCTGGAATTTTGTTGAATATCGTGCCCTTGAGGGCTTCGTCTTCGCGGTCACGCCGTTCAATTTCGCATCGATCGCGGGTAACCTGCCGACCGCCCCGGTGCTGATGGGCAACACGGTGCTTTGGAAGCCGGCGTCGTCCGCCGTGTTCACCGCGTACAACATCATGAAACTGCTGAAGGCTGCCGGCTTCCCGGATGGCGTCATCAACTTCATCCCGGGCTCGGGCGGCCAGGTCGGCAACCCCGTGATGGGGTCATCCGCGCTTGCCGGCGTTCATTTCACCGGCTCGACGGCCGTGTTTAACAACATGTGGGCGCAGATTGCGGCCAACCTGCCGAACGCGCGTACCTACCCGCGAATCGTGGGTGAAACGGGCGGCAAGGACTTCGTGTTCGCGCATCCGTCCGCCGACGCCGACGCGCTGGCGGCCGCGCTGGTCCGTGGCGCGTTCGAATACCAGGGCCAGAAGTGCAGCGCCGCTTCCCGTGCGTACGTCCCGCGTTCGCTGTGGCCGAGGGTCCGCGACCGCGTGGTCGACATGGTCGGGCAGATAAAGATGGGCGCGCCGACAGACTTCCGCAATTTCATGTGCGCGGTCATCGATCAGGGCGCCTTCAACGACCACAAGGGCTACATCGAATACGCCAAGGCGTCGCCCGAAGCTGAAATCGTGTGCGGCGGCCATTACGACGATTCGGTCGGCTACTTCGTCGAACCGACTGTGGTCCTGACCACCAACCCGCGCTTCAAGCTGATGCAGGAAGAGATCTTCGGGCCGGTCATGACGATTTTCGTGTACGAGGACGCGGCGCTGGACGAAACGCTGGTTCTTTGCGATACCACTTCGCCGTACGCCCTGACCGGCGCGGTGTTCGCGGACGACCGTTACGCGGCGATCAAGTGCGCCAAGGCGCTGCGCCATGCCGCCGGCAATTTCTACCTTAACGACAAGCCGACCGGCGCAGTCGTGGGCCAGCAGCCGTTCGGCGGCGCCCGCGGATCCGGTACGAACGACAAGGCCGGTTCCTTCCTGAACCTGATCCGCTGGGCCAGCCAGCGAACGATCAAGGAAACATTCGTTCCCCCGAAGGACTTCCGCTACCCCTTCATGGGCGAGGAATAGGACTGGTCAGTTCCCGTCGTCACACGTCATCGTGCGGTCCATGTGTTCGATGCAGACCGTGCCGCCTTCCGTCGGTGAATAGGTGTTCGCGTTCAGCAGGTAAATAACCGCGATGTCGGCGGCTTCCAGTTCGGCCAGGGTGGCTGCGTCGACGCCCGGGTCCAGTCGTGGTTCAAAAGCGTAGTCCTCACTGAAATTGTGATGGCCGGGGCGCTGCGACCGCGACCAGTCATTCGCGAGGGTAATCGGCGTTGTCGTGAAGCCGGTGATGACCGTGGCGCCCCACTGGATCAGCGGGGCCGTATACCCGGCGATTATCCCTGTCGGGTAGGGGGGCCACCAGAAATCCAGGTCGTACGTGTGGCCCTTCGGGTCGGTATAGTCGCGCTGAACGAAGATGTGGTCCGGGCCGATCGGCAGGTCGGCGTCGCACGCCACAAGCCCGGCCGATTCGTCCGTGCGTGTCGCCACGCTTCCTTCCCAGTCCAGCCAGTACATTGGCAGGTTCGATGACATCTGCATTCCCGACCAGTACTGGACGGCGTCGTCCGCCTGGTAAAACGGGCCGTACAGCCTGTCACGGGTCAGTGGAAGATTGGCGGTCAGGGCCCAGGTCAGCGTTTCGCCGTCAACGTCAGACTTGAACGTCAGCGCGACCGAATCGCCGTCACGCGACCAGGCGATGTCGTTGACACCCTCGCCGGGCAGGTCCAGCGATCGGACAATGCCGCCCCGCACGAATTGCAGATGAAGACCGGTCAGCCACGCATTATCCTCGAAATCCTTGACGAATCCGTTTTTGACGGTCGCGGATAAACGCACCTTGACCCTGTGGACGCCGTAAACATCGCTGTTTTCGCCCTGGAATGTGCACCACTCGGCCGTCCCCCCGACCAGGTACGTATCCACCGTGCCTGTCGCCGCGGCCGGCACTTCCCGCACCTGTTTAACCTGCAGCGCGCTGCCGCCACCGCCGTCCACGCGCATCTTCTTGTATTCGACGTCGATCGTGGCGCCGGCGTGGCCCGTGAGGGCTGCCCATCGTGTTTCGACCTGTTTCAGCAGTCCGAAAAGGTCGCTGTAATCGTCAGGGTAAGTCATCACGTGTCCGCCGATCGGGACCAGGCTGGATTCCGTCAGCGTTGTCAGCGACACGTCGGAACTTTCCTGCCACAGGTATCCGGTCACGACTTCGGGCGTGGCCCCGCCTTCCGGGTTCGCGACGGACAAGGCCCCGGCCTGTGTCACCATCCTGGCGTCGCTGCTGTAATCGCCCTTGCGGAAAGTCGCCACTCCGTTCGCCAGTTCGTCCTCGTCCGGGTACGAATAGTGGACCAGCAGGCCCATGGCGACTTCGGATTCATTCACGCCGCGTCGCAGCCGTTCAAGATAGGCGTTCCGGTTATAGAAGCTGGCGTACACCTTCCTGATCGCGCGGAACACGCCGCGTTCGGCGGGCTCTGAAGGGTCGCACGCGGACGGCCCGGTTTCATCGGCGTCCAGTTCGTCAGCCACGCATCCGCTGTAACTGTCGTAAAGACCGGCCCCCGTGAAATCGGCCGCGTCCTCAACATTCGTGGAACTGCGGAAGCGTATTTTCCTGGTCGGGTCCGGGAACAGGTCTGACGTCAGGGGCGCGATGATGTTCGTGCCGCTTGCCGGGAAGGGGGCCGTCCTAATCATTTCGCGCACGGCAGCCAGGTCGGCGTCAAGCGTCGCCATGTCGGGGGGCCACGACGCGTGGGGTGCCAGTTTTGCCGCGATTGCCTGCGCCAGCGTGCCCTCGCCGTACGGTTGGGCCATGAAATCGTCCCAGGCAAGGAACGAAACGGCGATCGCCGTCTGCGCCGACCCGGGAATCGCGTCCCGCAGCACGCCGTAATTCGCGGCCTTGCCGCCGAAATATACGATGTCGCCGGGTCCGATGTCGTCGGTGTTTTTCGTGTACGCCGCGGTGAACTGTTTCGGCCTGTATTCAAGCGCCACCGGGTTTTTCAGGCCTGTCAGCGTCGCGAGGTCGCCGTCCGTCATCGCCGTCGCGTCGGCCAGGTTGACCACGCACACCGTGTTTTCCATGTTGGTGCCACCGGTCCACAATGCGACCCGTTTTCCAGCCAGCGCCCGCGCCGCGTCGACATCCGCGTCGGCGGCGAGCCACACGAACGGGATTTCCAGCGACGTCGCCAGTATCGCGACGTGCGAATTCGGGGTGGACGCCGTTGTCGAAATGATGCCGGCGACGAAAGGTACCTCGGCCGGGACCGCGTCGGTCAACAGGATGTCGGTCGGCAGCAGATCCCCGGCGAGGTACGCCGCGTCGATCTGCGCGCCCGGGATTTCGACAAGCCGTCCGACGGCCCACCCCGCGGAATAACACTGGTTCCCGTCGGCCCACCGGTCCACCGACGAGATTTCGATGCCGTTGCGGGCGTACCAGTCACGGTAATGCATCGCGGACGGGTATTGCTCAAACGTCGGGAAGTAAAAGAATTTCAGGGCGTCGGCCGTCGTTTTCGTCACCGGCCCATGCGTCACCGCCCGCGTCACGGTGTCCCAGACGCGCTTGACCATTTCGGGGTGGTACGCGTCCTGCCTTACCAGCTGGATCCCGACCTCGGCCGGCGTCCCGCCCGGGGCATACAGAACCGCGCCCAGGATCAACTGCTGGTCCTTTTCAAACAGGGTCGCCAGGTCGAATTCGTCCGTGGACATGCCGGTGAACTGTTCAATCCAGTTGTGCGCGAATTCATAATGGAAAACGTATTTCTGGCTGTCCTGGAAGTACACCTTGTCCGGGTCCTTCATCAGCACCGCGAACTTGATCCACCGCGGCACCTTCGTGATGTACCCGGTGTACCCGGTGCCACCCAGGAAAGGGTCGTCCGGGAAAACCACCGTGTTTTTCCAGTCGGCCGACGGTTCCAGCACGACGTCTTCCGTCGGCACCGGCCATTCGAACGGCGGCGGTTCCGTCGAATCCCATGCGGCATCGGTCCCGGTGTCGTCCGTAGCGTCCCCGGCCGCGTCGGGCATCGCCTCGTCGCTGCCGATGTATATGTCCAGTCCGTCGATGTCCAGGCAGTTGCATTCGGCCCCGCAGCCGCCGGCCCCGAGTGCCAGCGCAACCAGAACGGCGGTCGCAGCATTGATTTCCATGTGTTTCATCCAGGTTACCCGCGTGTATCCGGAAGATGGATGAATCGATTATACAGTGAACTTCGGTGTGTCATTGCAGCGCCAACGAAGCGCCCCTGTCCACGGTGGGTTTCACGCCGGAATGGAAGTTTCAGAACGGCTCGGTGGCATTCTTGTCCTCAAAAAGGAATTGAAGGAACAGTGCCGCGAATACGACGAAGCACGACCTGTATACCAGCGCCCAGGGGAAGAGCGTGAACCGCAGCAGTATGTCCCAGAAGGTCTTGAAAGGGGAATTCGTCGCCGGGGGCTCGATTAGATACGACACTGCAACGCCGTGGGAACTGAACCCCGCCAGAGCGGGATATGTGTCCATCCCGGAAAAGCCCTTGTTGTTTTCCGTTTCCGACACGCAGAAGGCGCCTTCCGTTGCCGAGCCGGATTTCCGCTCCCTGGCGAAGCCGTTTTCAAGCAGGTTTTTGCAGAGGTATTCCGATTCCATCATGTCGCTGTACATCAGCACCGGTCGTCCCGTGGAGGACATGGACAACACACCCATGTACATGGAAATTCCGAAAGCAACAGCAACAATGGCAGCGGCCCTGACAAAGCTGGTCAGGCGATCCTTGATGGCGCCGTCGATTTTGACCGCAATGAAGATAATGCAGAGCGCCAGCAACGGAGCCCCTACCACCGCAATTGATCGTGGCGTGGCGAACAGGGACAGATTCCATGTTTCACCGATCAGGGCGGTGGAAACCCAGAGCGCCGCAACCGAAAACACAAGTCGCGGCAGCCCCAGTCTGAACACGTCGAGATTCGTGGACTTCACGCTCAATGGGATAAGAATCACGGCCATGATGATCAAGGGGCCGTATTTGATAATCGTCACTGCCGCGTAGGCCGGAGTGGATGCCGTATCCCCGGCGGTCGGGCTGATTGCGCCCCATGAAAGGAACACGAACAACTGCACCAGTGTTGCGATCCCGATCAGGCAGAGCCTTCCGATAAAATGTTCGGCGGTTTTGACTTTTCCATGAAGGATTTTTGCGTCCGTCAGCCGTTTTGATTTGAACCCTGGCCGTCGTTTCCAGGCGAAGAAGGCGATCTCCAGGAGCACGGGTATCGACAGTACGAACAGCGATTTGATCAACAGAGGCAATCGGCTGGTCGCACCGGTATGCAACACGTCGGGGTTCAGTTGAAGGTCAAGGACAAGCAAACCGGGTACCAGCAGGAGGGCAACCATTATGAGCTGGAAAAAATGCCTTCCAAAAAACTTTCTTTCGAAAGTGCTCCATTGAGGTATCTCATCCAGAATGTAAGCCTTCAGGGCCGCTTCGAGGTCATAGCGGTAAAGAAACCATCGACAGATGCACCGCCGGCGGGATGGCTGGTTGCGGGATGACTTCCGGGAGGAATTCCCGCCCGTGATAAAGTCTGAAATTCTTTGCAGCTTGCTGCCGGCTTGTCGGCCGTTTGTTCCCTGCCCCGGAAGGGGGGCCATTTTCACCTGCTCATCAAGCAGTTGTCCCCAGTCGCGATTTCCGTTCAGGCCGACGAACAGAACCCGCTTTATTTCGTCTTCAACCGGGTCGAACCAGGGCGATTCCCCGTCAAGCCTGTCGATCAGATCGGACTTGATACAGAAATCGAGCCAGACATCCTCGGCCTTGATAAGCGCGGTCGCTTCCGATGCATCCCTGTCCGATGCTGATTTCAGGTTTTCCAGGTATGTCGCGTGTTGCCGGCGATGCCAGTAGTAATCGGCCTTTGCGTATATGCCTTCGACAAGGGGATGGTTCTTGAGAAGACCTTGAATGCTGTCGACAGTTTTCACCTTGGAAAAGGTGTCGCGGTGCATCAGGTCAAAGAGAAAATCCAGAAACAGCCTGGCGGGAGTCAGGGTCTGACCATTCAATGCGTCATCGCCGCCGTCTCTGCAATTCCAGATATTCAGGGTGCTGTAGCCGTCATCGGTGTTTGTTATCCGGATGTTGTCCGGCTTGTCCGAATAGGCCTCCCAGGCTATATCCCTGCTTTTGAGAACCGAAAACAACTGGTCTTCCGTTCGAAGATTGTCGCTGAGATCCAGGCGAAAAGGTGGCTGGTCACCCCACAAAATCCAGGTGAGGGATTCCTTCGACACTTCAAGTCGCACCGGGGGATCGGCCGAAGGAGGTGTTTCCTGTCCCGGTTCGCGCACCACCTCGGCGTGCGTGTATTCAAAAACGCTCGGAATGGAACATTCGCAGTCGTCGCTTGCCCGGATCATTCGGTAGTTATTCATTATTGATTCGCGATCTGTACCGTCCATTCCCTGTTACCCCGGCCTGCCGACCAATCGGTTGTCGCAGAGACAAGGCGGGTTGTCGTGATGATCGGTGTGGAACGATGCAATCACTGCAATCATCCACAACAACAACAGCCACATCTGCAAACTGTGCCGGATGTTGCCACGGCAACATACATTAAGGCAAGTCATTGATGAAAGGAGTCCCGGTCGAGGCGCCGGGTATCGGACAGCAGTCGCTATTTCGTCAGTTCGCGGACGATGCGGTCGGCGCCGTAGATATTTTTCAGGGCTTCGAGGATGGCGGCGGAAGAAACCGCGACGGCGCGGTTGACCGATTCGTCGAACCAGAACGCGCCACCCAGGGACTGGATGTTGCCGTCGAAAATCAGGCCGACCAGCCCCAGCTTTTTGTTGAACACCGGGCTGCCGGAATTGCCGCCGATGATGTCGTTCGTGGTCGCGATGTTGAACTGCGCGCCCAGGTTGATGCGGGCCTTGCCGTCGACCCATGATTTCGGCAGGTCGTACGGAGCCTTGCCGGTGTGACGTTCAAAAGCGCCGCCGATCGTGGTCGTCGGGCGAACCTCGGCGCCGCGTTCCTGGTATCCCTTCACCGCGCCGTACGACAGGCGCAGGGTGAAGGTGGCGTCCGGGTACGTCTTGCCGCCGGCCGCCGCGAAATGTGCGCGCGCGATGATTTCGCTGTTCGCGCGGATGGGCGATTCCACCTTGTCTTCATACTGCTTCCGGACGGCCCGGGCGTCGTCGTCGATGATCATCGCCATAAGGATCATCGGGTCCAGCGACGATTCGACCGCCGCGCGCCCGCCTTCCCACAGGGCCTTGCGCACCGCCGGGTCGCCCAGCGTTGACCCGTTGATCAGCATGTCGGCCAGGCTTTCCGGCGATTCGGTGCCCAGCACCTTTTTGACCATCGGGTGATCGGCGCCCAGCAGTTCGCGCATCTTGGTCAGGCCGAACACCAGCCAGGCCCGGTCGATTTCGGGGTAGTACGGCGCGGTGCTGAACAACGCCTGGGTCAGCGACGGGAGGTTCGCATCGGTGAATTCCCGCAGGCGTTCCTCGTCGGGTTTCTGCATTTCGGCAGCGCCGCGCACCAGGGCGCGGGCGTAACCGAACAGGTCGGACGAAAACGCCTGGCCCCGCTCGAACAGCATGTACATGTCGTACATGGCCGCGAAGTCCTTTTCGGCCTGGTCCACGGCGGCGTACGCCGCTTCCAGGGCCGGGTCCGCAGCGTTCACGCGCAGGTTGTATTCGGCATCAACCTTCTTCTGGAACTGCGCCGCGTCCAGCAGGGACTTCCATTCGCCCATGATCGCCTTGTACGCGTTTTCGATGCCGAACAGGCTTTCCTGTGCGATGCGCTTCGATTCGGCGTCCTTTTTCCCGAACTGGGTCAGCCAGCCGCGCGCCTCGGACAGGCGCATCAGGCGGGCGGGGAACGCCACGTCACGCAGGAACGCGAGCTGCGAAACGGTCAGAAGGCGCTGGGTCGATCCGGGATGCCCCGACACGAACGTCAATTCGCCGTCGGCCGCGCCGGCCGGTTCCATCCTGAAGAAATCAGGGGTCTTCGCAGGCCTGCCGTTTTCGTAAACGCGCAGAAGCGACATGTCCAGGTCGTAACGCGGGAACATGAAATTATCCGGGTCGCCGCCGAAGAACGCAGCCTGGAATTCAGGCGCGAACACCAGCCGCACGTCCTGGAAACGCTTGTACCTGTAAAGGTGGTACGCGCCGCCGTGGTACAGCGTGACCACGTCGCAGCGCCACTTCCCGCCCTGTGTGCAGGCCTTTTCGATGCGGGTCATTTCGGCCTTCTGGGCGGTGCCGAAATCGGCGCCGGTCTTGCCCCCGGTCGCCTTGTTCACGCGTTCCGTCACGTCGGTGATTTCGACGAGCTGGTTGATTTCGATTTCGGGGCATTTGACCTCGTTGCCCCCGCCGGACGCCAGGAAACCCTTTTCCATCAGGTCGTTTTCAGCGGTCGAAAGCTGCTGGATGCAGCCGCTGGCGCAGTGGTGGTTCGTCAGGACCAGCCCGTCCTTCGAAACGAACGAGCCGCTGCAGCCGCCGGCCAGCCTGACCGACGCCATGCGCGCCTTTTTCAGCCACTTCGCTTCCGGTTTGAACCCGTACGCCTGTTCGACGGCGTCCGACGGGAAATCGTTGTACAGCCACATGCCTTCCTCGGCACTGGCGTGGACGACCGGGGACATGGCCGCGAAGGCGACGGCGATGCCGGCAAGAACCGATGATGAAAGGGTCTTCATTTTGAAGCTCCGGGATTAAGGACGGCAGAGAATATCGCCCTGGCGGTATTGTGACAAGCGGATACGCGGCCGTACGGCACTCTTCGGCTTTCCGGGCGGCGGTTTCACGGTTAACATCGCACGCTGTCTGGCTTCAACCGGTGATTCGATGAAAAACATGTGGTTTGTGAACGTTGTCGTGGCAGTGGCGATCCTTGGATTGTCGCTGGCTGCGGGGTGCGCCACGACCGGCGACGGCCTGTACGGCAGCCGCTGGCGCGGCGAGGGCGACTGGAAGGTGCCGCCGGATCCGGACTGCGGCATCCCGGGGGTTGGGGCCGGAACGCTGATGATCAGCAGGGCGGTTCCCGAAATCATGCCGGCCGGTGTCGGGATCGTTCTGGACGGCGGCATGTTCACGGGTCACGGCCCGCTTGGAAAGGACGCGTGGTTCCTGGACACCGGCTCCGGGGAACTGCGGCTGGTGGGGCCCGGCTGCGGCCTGCCGATGACCGTGTCGGGCGACGACATCCTGTTGACGTGCGACCACCAGGTTTCCCGGCTGGACGTGAAAACCGGCGCCATTTCACTGGTCAGCACGGCCCGTCCCCTGATAATGACGGCCGACGCCGACCACGTCGCGTGGGTCGCACCTTACCAGGTGCGCCAGTTCCGGGAATGCACGTCGGCCGGGCGTCACGAATTCGCGCTGGTCATGTGCGACCGCGCCGGCGGTAACTGCCGCACGATGGCGGCGCTTCCGGAACAGCCGAATTCGATGATTTTCGGCGAAAACGAAATCGTGATGGCGTTCGGCGGGTCGATCGGCGGGCTGTGGGTGGTCGGGCTGGACGCGCCGGCAGATGGAGCGGGGCTGCCCGGCATCGGCATCCACCGGGACTGGGCGGCAAAGCCCACGCACGTCATCCGGGCCGGTGGCGACTACATCTGGTATGACTCTGCCACCGGGCGCATCATCAGGCAGAACCGCCAGTTCAGGGGAAACGCTTATGTCATCGACGAACCCCGGTGTACCGGCGAGGCCCGCAAGAGGGGTTTCTGCGGGGTTGTCGGACTGGCCGCCACCGACACGAACGTGATTTACCTGACCCCCGGCGGCGACCTGGTCAGGGTGGACGCTGACGGACGCAACGCGGTGACAATCTGGTCCGGCGGCCTGTGCGACAAGGGGTGCAGCCGGCCGCTGATCATGGGGAAGACCATTGCGTTCATACACAACTGGCAGATGGTAATGATGTTCGACGACGGTTCGATGGTCACATCAACCGATATCGCGGACCTGTCCAGGGGACAATGATGGAACAGAAACTGAAGTGGTGCCCGAGGTGCGGGACGATAGTCCAGTCTAACAGGAAGGCTACGCGGATGGCTGTCGTCGGTATCGTCGTCATACTGGCGAACCTCGTCGAAATACCGATTTATCTGGCGCTCGTGCCCAGGACGCCGATGAACATGGCAGTCGTCGGGTACACGGTCATCGGGAACGTCCTTATCGGCGCGTTCTTCATCTGGAAGGGCGGACTTTACCGCTGCAGCGTCTGCAACGCGCCGACGCCGAAGGACCACCCGCCCGCCGGCCCGACAGACTTCACGCACCTGCCATGAAAAGCGTCGGTTGAAACACCACCGGAC
>CAYYCO010000038.1:24570-27045 GCA_964470365.1 uncultured Anaeromyxobacteraceae bacterium
GTCCGGTCGCCCGCCACCCCGATGTTGACTTGTCCGACCCGCGTGCCAATGGTCTTTAAGTCCGCGCGTGGAGGCGCATCATGGCGATGAAACGAAAGGATTTTCCGGTTGTCGGGATGTCGTGCGCGCATTGCGCGGCCAACGTCGAAAGAACCCTGAAAAACAACGTGCCGGGCGTGACGGAAGCCACGGTCAACCTGGCGATGGAAAGGGTGTCGATCCGGTATGACGACGCCGTGGCAACGGTCGCGCAGATGGCGAAGGCGGTTGCGGGCGCCGGGTACACGCTGGTGGTGCCGTCGGACGGTGAGGGCGATGGCGGGGCCGGGGACGACGACGAAATCAAGCCATTGTCCGGGGGTGCGGCTTCATGCCCGGCCGCGTCCTGCGCCATAGGGGAATCAGCACCGTCGCCGGCCATAGAGGACGTTGAAACCCGCGCGCGCGATGCCGCCGAACGTGGTGTCAGGCGGTCTTTGTGCACCGGCCTGGCATTTGCCGTGCCCCTTTTCCTGCTTTCGATGTCGGTCGATTTCGGCCTGGTCCCCGACGCCGTGGCGCACGCGTCCTGGCTGGGCTGGCTTTACCTGGCCCTGGCGACGCCCGTGCAGTTCTACACCGGCGCCCAGTACTACCGTGGCGCCTGGCGGGCGCTGCTGAACCGGTCCGCCACCATGGACGTGCTGGTGGCGACCGGCAGTTCCGTCGCGTACGCCTATTCGGTCGTGATGCTGCTGACGCCCGGCGCCCACCACCTGTATTTTGAAACGGCCGCGATGATCATCGTGCTGATCAAGGTCGGCAAGTACCTGGAGGCGAAATCCAAGACCCGCGCGGCCAGGTCGGTAAGGGCTCTGATGGATCAGGCGCCATCGACGGCGACCAGGCTGGCGGCCGACGGGGCAGGGCAGGTCGTGCCGGTGGGCGCGCTGGCTGCGGGTGACCTCGTCCTGGTGCGCCCGGGCGACCGCGTCCCGGCGGACGGCTTGGTCGTGTCGGGTGCGTCCACGGTCGATGAAAGCATGATCACCGGTGAATCGATGCCCGTGGAAAAGGCCGCGGGCGACCGCGTTTTCGGGGCGACCGTCAACGCGGATGGACTGCTGACGGTTCGGGTGACCGCTGCCGGCGCCGACAGCATGCTGGCACAGATCGCTGACCTTGTGGCCCGGGCACAGGGCAGCCGAGCCCCGATCCAGCGGTTTGCCGACCGGGTCGCGGCATGGTTCGTGCCGGTGGTTCTGGTCGTGGCCGCCGGTACGTTCGTCCTGTGGATGGTCGTCGGCGGCGACGTGGCGGCGGCGTTGATGCGGGCGGTCGCGGTCCTGGTCATCGCCTGTCCGTGTGCGATGGGCCTGGCGACACCGATGGCCATCATGGTCGGCATGGGCCGTGGCGCCCGTGGGGGCATCCTGTTCAGGGACAGCGCCGCGCTGGAAAAGGCGGCCCGCCTGGATGCGGTCTGTTTCGACAAAACCGGGACGCTGACGCTCGGCAGGCCCGAAGTCGTGGAATTTGCGCGATTGTCCGCCGACGGCGGGCGGGGCGACGCGCAGGGCGACGGGCATGGCGACGCGCAGGGCGACGGGCCACTGGCCGCTACCTTCGTGACGTCACTTGCGGCTTCCGTCGAGTCGGGATCGCGTCATCCGCTGGCGCAGGCGGTCGTCCGCTACTCCGACCACTTCGGGCTGCCCGGGTACCCGTTGAAGGACTTTGTTTCAACCCCCGGCGTCGGCGTCGGCGCGACCGTTGCCGGACACCGGGTCCACGTCGGAAACCCGCGTCGCCTGCCTGCCCCCGCTTCACTGGGCACCGCTGCGCGCGACACGTTGGATGCGCTTGAATCCAAAGGATATTCCGTGCTGGTTGTTGTCGTGGACGATGCCCCGGCCGCCTTCATCGGGCTGGCCGACACGGTGCGTCCGACTTCTGCCGCCGCGGTCCGCGCCATGCGTGAACTGGGGCTGACGCCGACCATCCTGACCGGGGACCACGAATTTGCGGCCCGCCACATCGCGGAACGCGTCGGAATCGATGATGTTCGTTCAGGAATCCTGCCGGCCGACAAAGAGCGTATCGTGGGCGAAATGCAGGCGGGCGGGCAGCGCGTCGCCATGGTCGGCGACGGCATAAACGACACGCCGGCACTGGCACGCGCCGACGTCGGAATCGCCATGGGTGCCGGGGCCGACGCCGCAATGGAAACGTCCGACGTGACGCTGATCGGCAGTGACATCGCGCTGGTTCCGCGCGTCGTGCGCCTTTCGCGCGCCACCGTCCGCACGATCCGCCAGAACCTTTTCTGGGCGCTCGTTTTCAACCTCGTCTGTATCCCCGTGGCCGCCGGTGCCCTGCATGACGCCGCGTTGGTCCCCCATTTCCTGCGCGACCTGAACCCCATGCTGGCCGCCGCCGCCATGTCCCTTTCCAGCTTTTTCGTCGTCGGCAACAGCTACCGCCTGAACCGCGCCA
>CAYYCO010000039.1:0-2898 GCA_964470365.1 uncultured Anaeromyxobacteraceae bacterium
TCGCGCTGATTTTCAACGTCGGCATCTATCACTGGTTCGGGACAAAGCACGCGCTGGAATTCCTGACCGGGTACCTGATGGAAAAGGCCCTGTCGATGGACAACCTTTTCGTGTTCCTGGTCCTTTTCAATTTCTTCGGCGTGCCGCAGAAATTCCAGCATCGCGTCCTGTTTTTCGGGATTCTCGGCGCCCTGATAATGCGTGCGGTCTTCATTTTCGCCGGCGTGGCCATCATCCAGGCCTTCCACCCGATCATGTACGTTTTCGGGGCTTTCCTGCTGTTCACCGGCATCAAGCTGGCTGTTTCGACCGGCGAACAGGTCCATCCTGAAAAGAACGTCCTTCTGAGGCTCTTCAAGAAGGTCGTGCCAACCATTTCCGACTACCATGGCGAACATTTCATCGTCCGCCGCGATCACAAGTGGTTCGCGACGCCGCTGCTGGCGGTGCTGGTCGTGATCGAAAGCACCGACGTCCTCTTCGCGGTCGATTCGATTCCGGCAATCTTCGGGATCACCCGCGATCCGTTCAT
Organism: uncultured Anaeromyxobacteraceae bacterium; assembly: GCA_964470365.1. Taxonomy (GTDB): domain Bacteria; phylum Myxococcota_A; class UBA9042; order DTJE01; family DTJE01; genus JAGOFO01. The sequence goes on from CAYYCO010000039.1 coordinate 533, forward strand.
CGTGTTTACGTCGAACATCTTCGCAATCCTCGGTTTGCGGGCGATGTATTTCCTGCTGGCCGGCATAGTCGAAAAATTCAGGTACCTCAAATACGGTCTGGGCGTCATCCTGGCGTTCGTCGGCCTCAAGATGCTGCTCGAGGATCTGCTGCACTCGATCGGCCGCGAAATACCGATCGTCATGTCTCTGGGCGTCATCGCCGGGGTGCTGGGCATCTCGATCGTGCTTTCGCTGGCCATCCCCCCCAAATCCGGCTCGTCTTCGGATCAACCCCCGGCCTGAGCCGGCGCGGACGCGATTTTCGGGGTTCAACTGCCCGCGGCAATCGGTTATATTTCTAACGAAGTCAAAGACTCCATCCCGATTTTGTGGGGCAGGGGACAGCGGCGCGGTCTTCAAGTCGTACCGTTGTGCCGTGGTCTATCGCGGCACCTTTGTCACCCGGCCTGCACGCCGGGCGCTCGGAGGCTGTCATGTTCGAAGAATTCGGTGGTTCAAACAGATCGTCGGTAGAGGCGAGGGGGGCCCGGCTCACGTCGATGGACGTGCGTGGACTGGTCGGCATTTCCGAGGCGGAGGCGGTGGCGCGGCTTCGGGGCGAAGGTTTCAACGAGCTCCCGGCGTCGAGGTCGGGCAGCCTGATCCGCACCATTCTTGACGTTGTCCGCGAGCCGATGTTCCTGATGCTGGTGGCAGCCGGAATGCTGTACCTGTTCATGGGCGAGCTGACCGACGCTCTTATGCTGATGGGCTTCGTGGTCGTCGTGATGGCCATCACGATTGTCCAGGAACGACGCACTGAACACGCGCTGGACGCGCTTCGCGATCTTTCGAGCCCGCGCGCGCTCGTCATAAGGGATGGCGCCAGACGCAGGATTCCCGGCCGTGAAGTGGTCCGCGGCGACCTCATCGTGCTTTCTGAGGGTGACCGTGTTCCGGCCGACGCCATACTTCGACGCGGCATCAACATGGCTGTCGATGAATCAATCCTGACCGGCGAATCTGTCCCTGTGAACAAGGTCGCGTCTGAAAATGCGACGGCCATGGATCGACCGGGGGGCGACGACCTTCCGTCGGTATTTTCAGGAACTCTGGTGACGGCAGGACAGGGAATCGCAGAGGTCGTTGCCGTCGGTGTTTCCACGGAATTCGGAAAGATCGGGAAGTCGCTTGCCGCCGTGAAGATGGAGGCGACCCCGCTCCAGCGCGAAACCGGCCGCCTGGTCAAGGCGTTCGCCATGGTCGGCATGTCCGCGTGTGCGGTTGTCGTCGTCATGTACGGGCTGACGCGCGGTTCAACCCTGGAAACCTGGAAGGATGGACTGCTTGCCGGCATCGCGATGGCCATGGCGACCCTGCCGGAAGAAATCCCGGTCGTGCTGACCGTGTTCCTGGCGCTTGGCGCATGGCGGATTTCACGGCGCAACGTGCTTACCCGGCGGATGCCGGCCGTTGAAACCCTGGGCGCGGCGACCGTCCTTTGTGTCGATAAGACCGGCACGCTGACGTGGAACCGGATGTCTCTCCGGGTGCTTGGTGTCGGGGATAACGTCATCGACATCGCAGACCAGGCCGACGGCTTGCCCGAGGACGTGCACAACCTGGTCGAAAACGCGATTCTTGCCAGCCGCAAGGACGCGTTCGACCCCATGGAACGCGCCCTTCACGAGGTCGGCGTCAGGTTTCTCGGCGATACCGAACATCTTCATCCCGACTGGACGCTTGTCCGTGAATACCCGCTGTCGCCCGAACTGCCGGCTGTCAGTCACGCGTGGCGACGCCCCGACGGGATGCTGGTCGTCGCCTCGAAAGGCGCGCCGGAGGCCATCGCCGACCTGTGCCACATGTGCGACGCCGAAACCGGCGCAATGAAGGCGCGCGTCGTCGAAATGGCGTCCCGCGGCCTGAGGGTGCTGGCCGTCGCCGAGGCGACTTCGGAAATGCGCGATTTGCCGGATCGACACCATGATCTGGAACTGCGCTGCATCGGCCTCCTGGGATTCGAGGATCCGCTCAGGGATACCGTGCCGGCCGCCGTCGCCGAATGCCGCACCGCCGGTATCAAGGTCATCATGATCACCGGCGACTATCCGGCCACGGCGTTGTCGATTGCGCGCCAGGCCGGAATCGCCGACGGCCATGGCGTCATCACCGGCCCCGAACTGGACGGCATGACGGACGCCGAACTCGCCTCCAGGATAGAGGATGTCCGGGTGTTTGCCCGTGTCGTGCCGGAACAGAAGCTCCGCATCGTCAATGCGCTCAAATCGAACGGCGAAATCGTGGCGATGACCGGTGACGGCGTGAACGACGCTCCGGCCCTGAAGGCGGCCCACATCGGCATCGCGATGGGCGGTCGCGGCAC
>CAYYCO010000039.1:2998-26964 GCA_964470365.1 uncultured Anaeromyxobacteraceae bacterium
CCGACACGCACAGCGTCGATGCCGCACGTGCCCTGACGTTCGCCACCATGGTGGTTTCGTTCCTGACGGTGATCATGGTCAACAGGTCCTGGTCGCGGACCATGTGGACGATGTTGAGGGTGCCCAACGCCGCGCTGCTGTGGGTCGTGGCCGGCACATCCTTGATGCTGCCGGTCGTCGTCTTTGTCCCGTTCGCCCAGAAACTGTTCCATTTCGCCACACCGCATCTCCCGGACGCCCTGCTGTGCATGCTCGCCGGCATCGGCAGCGTGATGTGGTTCGACGTCATGAAGGTGCGTCGGCGGGTGTGATACGGATTGAAGGGTGGCGGCGGGTCCGGTCAGCCCGGATCAGAAGTAGTACCAGATGCTTCCGTAGTCATCCGGGTTTTCGCCTATCCCGGCCAGGCGGTTCAGGTAGTCCAGTATCGGCACATCGTCGCCCACCCAGGTGCGGCTGGGTGAGATCTTCTTTTCCCAGGGATGGAATTCATACACCCTCGAACCGTCGGGCCTTATCGATACAAGGTCCCTGTGCTGAGGGGAGTTCAGATAGTTCTTGCCGAGCCCGGGCACGTTGTAGACCGCCTCGTCCGTGCGGGCAAGGCCCGGCAGCAGGCGGGCCTCCTCCTTCTGTTCCTGGAGCATGCGGGCGATCGGGACCCGGTATTCGTTCGTTTCAAGTTTGCCCTTGGGATAGAAGGTGTAATACGGATCCACGCCGCACCGGCGAAGCAGGCGTCGAAGCGCCGCGGCCTCGAAACGGCGCGAAACGAAAAACGTGTATACCAGCTGGTTATATACCGGGATCCCCTGGCGGCGGAGGCGATCGATCGCAAGGACGAATTCGTCGGTCAGTTCCGCCGGGTGTTCGACGTGCGTCACCAGGCACACCTCGCGTCTTCCCGGAGCCCTGAATGACGACAGCATGCGGCACAGGGATTCGTTGATGCGCATGGGCATCGTGACCGGCGTCCGCGTCCCGATGCGGATCCTTTCGATATGGGGCATCGCGGCCAGCCGTTCCAGTATCCGGGCAAGCACCCGGTCCGGCATCATCAGCGGATCCCCGCCGGTAATGAGAACTTCCTGCAGGCCGTGGTGCATTGCCAGCCAGTCGAGAGCGGAATCAACGCGGTTTCTTCCAACCTTCGCGCGTGCCCCGGTCGGTTCACTGATTTCCCAGTTTCGTTGACAATACACGCAAATCTGCGGACATGAGTTCCAGGGTTTGAGGATGGCGATTCCGGCGTATCGCCGCGTTACGAGGTCGACGGGCGAGGTGTCGGATTCCAGCATGAAGTCGACCGGTCCGCACAGGTCGCCATCAGGCAGGAAGGCATCAATGTAGCTTTGCGGCGGTATGACCTGCGCGCGAAGCGCCCGGTCCCCGCCCGAATCGGGATTGTCATCAAAAAGGGAAGCGTAGTAGGGCGTTACGGCAACGGGGATGCCATTCACCCCGGCCGTTGAAAGTCTTTCGATCTCGGCGTCGGAAACGGAAGCAAGCCTGGCGAGGGAGGGCCCGTCAGTTGCGATGTTTTTCAACTGCCAGCGCCAGTCCTTCCAGTTTCGTTCCGTTCCGCCAAGCCTTTCCAGTATTCCGGGGATTCGTGTGAGACGCCGCTTCCTTGCGTCGGCGTTCAGGCCGTCCGGAATCCTGCCCATCCAGGAGTTCATCTGAACCGCAAGGCCATCCAGTTCGGCGGACCTCATGATCGCCGCGTCCCGTCCGCGAAGTCCATCCGTAGAAAAAAGGACGTCACCGTCGTGAAGTCGCACGCCACCTTCGATTCCGCGGACCAGATGGCAGATTTCCGCCCAGAATGCTGCAGAGAAGGCCGGATCGTGCAGCCCGCGCGCAGCATCCACCAGTGCTTTCAGGACGCTGTGGCCTGCCAGCCTTTCGCTGCGCGGGTTGAGTAACCCCCGCCAGGCGCGTGCGCAATCGCGAACAATAACCCGGTCAAGATCGTGCAAATCGTCCTGGACGCTGTATGTGGCGAAATGGTTCTGGTTGACGCGGGCGAGAATCCGGAGGCGGACTGTTTCGAGGTCATCTGAACACAGGAGGTCGTCGAGCCACGTCGAGGCGTCTGCAACGAATCTGGCGGAGTCCCACGTCCCGGATGAAACCGGCTGGAACCGCCTGCTGTCTGTTCGGGGTGTAGCAGCCATCCGTCCCCCTTTGCAATGAGCATTTCCGTCCGTCAGGACACGGTAATTCTTTTCTGCGGCCCGGCGGCCTGTCAAACGAAGTTTGGGAAAATTACGGATTTCGGGTTGTTGGACGACTTCCCGCGCGGTGCTTTTAACCGGGTGTTTCAGTGAATGAGGACAGACTTCATTCGGCGATGTCAGTCGTTGGGACACCTTCCGGCGAAGTTTTCCCGGTTCCGGCGTCCCTCCGGGCAGCGGAAGCAGGCCCGGCGCCTGCGCTGGTACACGTCGGCGTCGACGAAATCGCTCAGACATTTGTCCAGCGAAACGGTGATCCTGCGGCTGCGGCACTCAAACGCGTCGTACAGCCCGATTTCCCCGGTCTTGTGAGGCGTGGACTTCATGGCGGGCTCCCTTCGGCTTTCAGATTTCTTAACCCAATGATGCGCGGGACCGGAGGGCGGGGAAATTGGTATGGCACCCGAAATTGTGCAGGGGCATGATACCCGAGACCGGGTAGGTCGATTTCCTAGGCGATGTTCAGTTCCTGCACCCACAGGACCGCGCGGCGCAGCAGTTCCTGGGCATCCTGGATGTTCAGTTTCTTTTTGATGTTTTCGCGGTGCGCATCGATCGTTTTCACGCTGAGACCGAGTTCGCCGGCGATCTGCCTGGACGAAAGCCCTCGTCCGAGAAGCTCGAAAACGACCATTTCGCGGTCGGTCAGCCGATCCATGGGCAGCCGGTCGTCGGCCCGGCCCTGGCCCGCCAGCGCGGCCATCAGTTTCTGGGAAACGGCGGAACTGAAAAAGAAACGCCCCGCATATACTTCCCGGATTCCCTCGATGACCCTGGCCGCGCCGTCCTCCTTCATGATGAAGCCCCTGGCGCCGGCGCGTAACGCCCGTTCCGCAAACAGGTTTTCGTCGTGGACGGTCAGTATCAGGAATTCCGGGCGTGCCGTGCGGGCACGGATGTCCTTCAGAGTGTCCAGCCCCGAGCGGCCGCGCAGCGAGAGGTCGAGAACCACGACGTCCGGTTCGATCCTGTCGACCAGGGCCAGCGCCTCCTGTGCCGTGGCGGCGCCGCCCAGGAACGTCATATCGGTTTCTGCCCCGACGAGCTGCGCCAGTCCCTGGCGGAAGATCTCATGATCGTCCACGACCAGGACCCCGATGATCGCAGTTGATGAATCGCGTGAGACATGACCGGGCCGTCCGATTCCGTCAGATCCGCCCATAGCGCCCCCCAGACGTCAATGTCGTGTCAAGAAGTATCGTAAGCCATTGCGCGGATTGTTGGAAACAGTTTCTTTCGCAGGCTTGGCGGACGCCTAGTGCCGGACCAGATATTGATCAAGTTCCCACTGGTGCACGGTTGCAATGTAATCGGCCCATTCCCGAGCCTTGGATTCGATCAGCGCTTCGTACAGGTGTCCGCCCAGGGCCTCCCGGACCACCGCGTCCTTCCTGAGGCATGCAACCGCCTCGTTGAGGTCGGCAGGCAGTTCCTCGATTTTCAGGCGGGTCTTTTCGCGCTGGGACATCGCGAAGATGTTCTTATTGATCGCCGGCCCCGGATCGCGCCTTTCGCCGATTCCGTCCAGGCCGGACGCCAGCATCGCGGCGAACGCCAGGTAAGGATTGCACGACGGGTCGGGATGGCGGACCTCCACGCGGGACCCGTTGCCGCGCTGGTCGGGAATCCGGAGCAGGGGCGATCGGTTCCGCAACGACCAGACGATGTTCGTGGGCGCTTCGAATTCGGGTACCAGGCGCTTGTACGAATTGACGGTCGGGTTGGTCACGGCGCACATGCCGCGGGCGTGCTTCAGCAGGCCGCCGATGAACCAGTGGGCCATATCCGAAAGTCCGTCTTCCGACCTCGGGTCGTCGAAAACGTTCGTGCCGTCGCGGAAGAAGGAAATGTGGGTATGCATGCCCGACCCCGCGATGCCCTTGATCGGTTTGGGCATGAACGTCGCGTGCAGGTTGAAGTCGAGCGCGACCTTGCGGACGACGAACTTGAACGTGGCAATCTTGTCGGCTGTGGCCACCGCTTCGTCATACTTGAAGTCGATTTCGTGCTGGCCCGCGCCGCATTCGTGGTGGGCGGCCTCGCATTCGAAGCCCATCTGTTCCAGTGCGTTCACGATGGCGCGGCGGCAGTCCTCGCCCTTGTCGATCGGCGCCAGGTCGAAATATGCCCCGCGATCATGTGTCATTGTGGAAGGGGAACCGTCCGGGTTCCGCTGGAAAAGGAAGAATTCGGCCTCCGGGCCAAGCATGGCGACGCACCCCATGTCCGCGACCTTCTGTGTCATTTTGCGGAGCGCGGTCCTGGGGCAGCCCTCGAACGGGCTTCCGTCCGGATTGGCGATGTCGCAGATGACGCGCGCGACGCGGCCGCGCTGGTCCTCCCAGGGGAATATCAGGAAGGTCTTGAGGTCGGGCTTCAGCAGCATGTCCGATTCCTCGATCCGGACAAAGCCGGCGATCGAGGAGCCATCGAACATTATCTTGCCGTCCAGGGCCTTTTCGAACTGGCGTTCGGGGACCTCGACGTTCTTGTTGCAGCCGTTGACGTCAGTGAACTGCAGCCGCAGGAACCGGATCCTTTCGGCGTCGCACAACTGGAGAAGATCCCTTTTGTCGAACCAGTTGACCGAGGATGTCATGATGTCCCCGCAGTGAAATTTTTGACGCCGATGCATTATAGCGTCTGATTTTTGGTCAAATCGTAGGCCTGTTTTTGCGAAGTGACAATGCTGGATGGTCGATTTCGACAGATTTTTGATGTCACCCTGAAATTGTGCGGCAACGTGGTGCCCGTCCGGGCAGGGGCGCTGCTTGCCAGGTAGCCGGAATCGAAGCACCATTACCCGGAGGTAAAGGGGGAAAAGGATGGTCTTGAAACCCGATTCAGGTGATTGCCCGGAACTGCTGGTCGTCGGCGCCGCCTTTTTCGAGGCGTTCATGCCGGGGTGCGCGGCACCGGGGCCGGGAATCGAAAAGTACGTGGACGAAATTCCGCTGGGCCTGGGCGGCGCGCTGAATTCCGCGACGGTTGCAGCGGCGCTCGGGATTCGGACCGGTTTCATGCATCCTGCGACTTCCTGGCTGGTGGACGGCGCGATCAGCGAATGCTGCCGCAGGACAGGGCTGGCTGAATACACCTGGGGCGATGGTGGCGCGCCTTTCGTGACCCTGGTATGGACCGACCGGGGCGACCGGGCTTTCGTCAGCTCGGCCGACTGGGGCCTCCTCGGCGGCTGTCCGCCCTTTCCCGGCGCCCGGCACGTCCACATCGGCGGACTGGCCGAATTCGAACTGCTGCGCGATCAGGCGGCGCATGCGCGGCATGCAGGCGCGAAGATCAGCACCTGCGCGGGCTGGGACCCGCCGTCCCTTTCGCGGGTTGCTGCGGAAACCGGGTGTCCGCTTGACGTGTTGTTCATGAACCGGGCCGAGGCCACCGCGATCTGCGGCGGTGTCGATCAGGCGCTTCGCGTGCTGCCGGGCCGGGCCGCCGTCGAGGTGGTGGTGACCGATGGCGCCGCCGGTGCGCTGTCTTCATTCGGCACCGGTATCATCCGGTGCGCGGCCCCGAAGGTGGACGTGCTCGATCCGACCGGCGCCGGCGACGCGTTCGCGGCGGCGTGGCTGTCGGCAATGTTGCAGGCAAGGCGGGGCGGCACGTCTTTCGATCGTCAGGATGCGCTTGTGCGGGCCTGTGCGGTTGCATCAAGGGTGGTCGGCATGCGTGGCGGTGTGGTGATTGATCCGGATCAGGTGACTTCCAGGTAGCGCTGTTCCAGATCCTGTCCACGCTTGACGCCGCTGACCGAAGCCCCCGCCGCGACGGCGCCGGCCACGATTTGCGATACTGCGTCGTCCGCCGACTGGTCCGCGTTCGCCTTGTATATTATTTTCAGTTCCTGGCCGTTACCTGAAGCTGCCACGCCCGAAACCCCGGGCAGCGCCTCGATTTTCCGGGCAATTTCTTCCGTCAGATTGCCAATGGTCAGCACGACCTGCTGGTTGCGTGACGTCAGTTCGTCCATTGAACCGGCCGAAACCAGCCGGCCCTGGTTGATGATCGCCGCGTGAGTGCACAGATCCTGCACCTCGACCAGGTTGTGGCTGGAAACCACAACCGTCGCGGCCCCCGCCAGCGCGCGAATCATCTGGCGGATGGTGAAGGCGTTGCGCGGATCGAGTCCGGCGGTCGGTTCGTCAAGCAGGACCAGTTCAGGGTGCCCCAGGAATGCCTGGGCGATGCCGAAGCGTTTCATCATGCCGTGCGACAGATGCCCGCCTTTCATGCCCGCGGCGTCGGAAAGATCCACCTTTGCAAGCAGTTCGCGTGACTGCCGTTCGGCGACCGGCCGGGTCATTCCGGTCAGCGTGCCCAGGAAGATCATGCTGTCCAGAACGGTGCGGTCCGGGTGGAATCGCGCGTCCTGGGGCAGTGCTGAAAGCAGGCCGGAGGCATGCGGGAATTTTTCAATCGGAAAGCCCAGCACCGCGACCGTGCCGCCAGACGGTTTCACGAAACCGCAGATCATCGAGAACGTGGTGGTCTTACCGGCCCCGTTCGGGCCCAGGAGGCCGAATATCGACCCGGCCGGGACCTTCAGATCGAGCCGGTCCACCGCGACGAGACTGCCGAAAACCTTGGTGAGGGCCGATGTTTCAATGGCGAAGCCGGAATTCATACGTCCCTCCTGAGCGTACGCTGCCAGGCGCCAGCGAAGAATGCGATTCCGAAGCCGACGTACGCCGCCAGGCCGACGATGATTTCAGACGCGTGCGGCGACCAGATTTTGTACCGGTACCACGACGGCGAAATCCAGCCGATGCTGTCCCACCCGCCGATGATGCCCAGCGCGATCAGCGCGGCGATTGTAACCAGCGTCGCAACCGCCGAACCGTCGACCAGCGACGAAACCAGCGTGGTCAGCCCGAGGTAGCAGAAACCGCAGACCAGTGTGAAGCCAAGGAAGATGGCCGCATGGGGGAGGGCGGCGGCGAGATCGAAACCGGTCAGTTTCACCGCGACGTACGAAACGAAGACGATCCAGGAAACGATTGCGGCAACCACGAAAAGCAGGCCGTGCGACATCGCCTTGCCCAGAACCAGCGAAGTGCGGGAAGTCCGCAGCAGCACGAACCTTGCCGAACGCGTCGAAATTTCACGATTCAGGATGTCGGAGCTGATGACGGCGATCAGAACGGGCAGGAACGACTGGGTCATCCAGAAGAATGTCATCAGGGCGAACGGTATACCTGCAAGGTAGTTCAGCAGCGCCTTGTCGTACCCCAGTTTCTGCGTAACCGCCTCGATGATCTGGTCTTTTGAACCCTGAAGCTGTTCGGTGATGCCGGCCTCGGCCGTGATCTTGTTCTGGATGAAGCACCAGATGGCAGCGACCAGGAGCGCCAGCCCGACATATACGAGGATCCCCACGAAAGCCTTTTTTGTCCGGATCGATGTGCCCAGGTCGAATCGGGCGATTTTCATGGCCTGAGCCAGTGTGCTGTTCAAGTGTGCGCCTCGTCCAAATGGCGGCGCATATTATCACAACGGGGTCAGGCGGATTCCAGTTTCATTCCGCGGGGGCGACGTACGGGATTTCGATGCGGTCGTATTCGCCGCCGTCGAGGTTCATGAAGCGGACGACCAGCTTGTCGCAGCCCGCTTCCACGATGGCGAAGTTGTGCACGTAATTGTATGTCCATGGCTGGGGCAGTTCGGGGGTGGCTTCGCATACCTCGTCAAGCGCGCCGCCGAGGCCGCCGGGCAGGATCGTCCAGACGCCCTCGGTCTGGCCGTATTCGTATCCGTGCATGTGACCGTGGAACATCGCCTGGATACCGTTCTGCGCGGCCAGCGGAACAAGCGACGTGCGCAGGCAGGATTCGCCGGAGTAGCTGCAGCCGCCCCACCCCTGACAGTACGGGGGTTCATGGATGAAGAAAAGCTTCCACTGGGCCGTCTTGTATTCTTCCGACTGGAAGCGGTCGCGGAAGTATTTCACTTCGCCGAAGTCCGAATCGGGGGCCGAGAAATAGAAGTCGCGCACCCAGCCGCCACCGAGCCAGACGTTGCCGATGCGCTTGTCCCAGTACCCTTCGCCGAAGCCTGCCGCGGCTTCGTCGGGAATCCCGATCGGGCTGGCAAAGGTATTGAAGAATTCGTATTCGCCCGTTTCCTCGCTGGCACCGGTGTCGTGGTTGCCGATGACCGTCCACACGTTGACGCGGCTGCCGAGATTCTGCAGTCCCTGCATGGTCAGGTCGTATTGAAGGGGTTCCGGCTGCGCCACGAAGTCACCGACGCCCAACACGAAATCGACGCCCTCGGCCAGCGCTATCTGCGTCATCTTCTGGAGGTTATCCACCTGGCAGTGAGCGTCCGCGAACACGGCGAATTTCATCGGCGCCGGGGTGTCCGGCATCGTGCGGAACGACAGGGCCTTCGTTTTTGTTTCGCCGACTCTGACGGAGTAGTTGATTTCAGTGGCCGCCGGCAGATCGTTCAGCGTCACTTCGTACTGGCCGCGGGCGTCCGGCTGGCCGCATTCTGTCAGCGTTTCGCCGTCGATAACGTAATCAACGCAACCTTCCTCCGAAACGGGATACTCGGGGCGCCAGAGGACGGTCGCCGTGTTCCGGTCGGACAACTGAATCATGGGGCCGCGCTGAAACGTCGAGTCTTCGATCAACGTCCACGACGCGCCCGTGGGCGTACCCGTGCAGCCTGAAGCCCAGTGGAATTCGGGTTCGACGTCTTCCGTGACGTCGTCGGCCGTAGTGTCGGCAGGGACGTCCACGGCGGAGGAATCGACGACGACCGCATCCTGCGCGGCGTCCTTTGTTTCATCGATCGTGTCGCGTGGCTGTCCGTCGTCGACAGTCGTGTCGGCGCCTGCGATGTCGACGGTGGCCTGGTCAGCGACGGCGTCGGTGGCCCCGGTATCCGTGGAAGAGTTTCCGCCGCAGCCGGCGATGGCAAATGCAAGGAGTCCCGCAGCAGCAATGCGCATGGTCGTTTTCAGAGTCATCTGGCAACCCCGGTCATGAGAAAGACGCCCGAGGTTCAGCCACGGGCGCGATGGCAGCGGATTCTAGCAGAAATTCCGCGGCGTCGCGTTCGGTCGAGGTGATGGATTCAGGTGCGGGCTGATTTTACGCGGCTTCGCGGACTTCCATGATGGCAAGCGCCATGGCGCTGAGTCCGCAGAAGATGCCTTCGAAGCCGGCGATCTTCCCGACGATTTCGCAGCCGCACCAGTCGCGGGCCGCCAGCAGGAAGAACAGCACGGTGAGCGAGCCGAACACGACCTGGAGCATCCGGCGTTTTTTCAGTGTCAGGACGAACATCGCCGCGGTGAAGATGCCCCAGGCGAAAAGGTACCAGCCCATGAAACCCGCCGGCGTTGCATCGGTCAGGCCCAGTTTCGGCGCGGTCAGGATGAACACAAGCGTCAGCCAGAACATCCCGTATGACGTGAAGGCGGTCATTCCGAAGGTATTGCCCTTCCTGAATTCCATTATGCCGGCGATCACCTGTGCAATTCCGCCGTAAAAAATCCCCATCGCCAGGATCATGGCGCTGATCGGGAAGAAACCGGCGTTGTGGATGTTGAGAAGCACCGTCGTCATGCCGAAGCCGAGAAGTCCGAGGGGCGCCGGGTTAGCCAGTTTCGGGGCAGTGTTTTCCATGTTTTGAATTCCTGTGAAAAGTGTTTGTGTCCGGAACGGCTGACTTTTTATCCAAATATCGGGAAACAGTCAATTGTCGGGTTTGTCCGGGCGCGGTGGCGCGATTTTCGTCGGGGTCCGCCCGGGGTATGCCGCAGCGCCAACTGGTCTATAATCCGTCCATCATTTGCGGTTCGCGGGTTCGCGGATTCCGGAGGTCGTCGTGAACATGTCCAGGCTGGACCTGACGCGGTTTCATGTGAAAACGGTTCTGGCGGTTGCCTTTTCGTGCGCGTCGCTTGCCGGTTGCGGCGGCGGTTCACCCGTCGTGGACTGGGATCAGTGGGATTCACCGCCGGTGGAGTACCGCCCGTGGGTCCGCTGGTGGTGGCCGGGAAACGACGTGGACGATGACGAGATTACCCGCGAGGTCGCGCTGCTGGGCAGCAATTTCTTCGGCGGGGCCGAACTGAATTCGATGAACGCCGCCCTGGACTGGGACGCCGACGCGGCCGAGCTGGGACGCCGGCTCGACTGGGGCTCGGAACTGTTCTGGTCGCGTGTTCGCCTGGCGGCGGAATCGGCGTCGTACAACGGCATCTTCCTGGACCTGAACGTCGGGTCGGGCTGGCCTGTCGGCGGGCCGGACGTAACGGTCGGGGACTCGATGAAAACGCTCCTGTGGTCGGAAACGACGGTCACGGGCTCCGGGCGCGTCAACCTTGAATTCACGGCGCCGGGGCAGGACCCGTTTTACGAGGTCGCGGTGCTGGCCGAATCGATCAACGAGCCGATGGCGCGTTACCTGCCGGAGGAATGCAGCGTCGTCGAGGTAGTCGCCGCCAAAAAGACGGGCGGGGTGCGCGATCCCGACGTATGGAACCTGACCGACCAGGTCACGCTGGACGCGGCATCCGCGGTCGTGCTGACAGGTTCGCTGGCCGCGGACGGCAGCCTGGCTTGGGACGCGCCGGCGGGTGACTGGCGCGTCATCGGGTTCTATTCATGCCCGGACGGCCAGTACGTCAGCCTGAACGCGTATGCGGAACCGCGAAACGCCTTCGTCGTCGATCATTTTGATGTGGGGAAGGTGCGGGCGGCCAACGACGCACTTGCCGGGCAGGACGCGGGCCTGGCCGACCTGTTCGGAACGGCCATCCGCGGCCTTTTCGTGGACAGCTTCGAACTGAAGACCGAACGGCATTTCACCGCCGGCATGTTTGACGAATTCCAGGCGCGGCGGGGATACGACGTTCGTCCCTGGCTGCCGGCCGTCGTGTCGCCGGGCGCCGACAACCACATTTTCGATGGCGCCGGGATCGCCAACCGGTGCCCGTTCGGGTTCGGGGAACTGGACGCGCGCGTGGCGTACGATTACCAGCTGACCGTTTCCGACCTGTTCATCGACAGGTACGTTGGCGCCAACGTGGCCTGGGCCGCCGAACGCGGCATGCAGTTCAGGATCCAGCCGTACGGACTGCACGTGGACACCATAAGGGCGGCCGGGGCGGCGGACGTGCCCGAAACCGAACAGCTTTACGCCGGCGGCTCTGAACTGGCGCTGAAGGTGGTCGCGTCAGGCGCGCACCTTTACGGGAAAAACGTCGTTTCCGCGGAATCGCTGGTTTCGGCAGGGCGGGATTACATGTCCACGCCGACCAAGATGCGCGCGTGGCTGGACAAGATGTTCACGTCGGGCGTCAATTCGGTCGTGTACCACGGCTTCCCGTACAAGACCGGCCTGGACAAGTACGGCGAAACCGACTGGCACGCGTTTTCATCGCCGTATTCGGGGCTGGGCACGTATTCCGAAAACGTGTCCGAGGCTAACCCCTACTGGCCTTTCATCGACGATATCAACAGGTACGTCGCCCGCGTGCAGTACCTGCTTCGGCAGGGCACGCCGCGCGCGGACGTGCTTGTTTATTATCCGTGGCTGGGAATTCCTGCTTCGCTGATGGCCCTTCGCGATCACGAAGAAACGCTTTTCAAGGGACAGTTCGGCGATGAAAAGGCCGCGGGCCAGGATTCGATGCTGGAACTTGTGCAGGGGCTGTTCGGCGGATTCCATCCAGACAACGCGACGTGGTGGACAGGGGCCGTGTGGCCGGTCCTGCAGTCGATTTCGGACATGGGATACACATGGGAATGGACGAACGACGACGCCCTGGCGAACGCCCGCGTCGAGGGGCGTGCGGACGCGCCGGGCGGCGTGCGGCTGGTTGCCGGTTCGGCTGCTTACCGCGCCGTGGTCGTGATGCGCGCGCCCTGGATGTCGCCGCTTGCGGCTACCAACCTGGCCGACATGGCGGCGGCCGGCCTTCCGGTCGTGGTTGTCGGGGATGCCCCGGCGACGCAGCCCGGATTTTTTGATCATGAAACCGGCGATGCCGCGGTGGCGGGCGCGTTCGACGCGATCGAGGACCTGGCTTCGACCCGGATCGTGCCGATCGTCGCAACGCCCTCGGAGGAAGAAAACGGCAACCCGATGCTGTTCACTGCGGAGGGGTTCGCCGCCGCGCTGATGGACGTGAATGTGCGGCCGTCGTTCGAGATGGTCAGGCGCGGATCCGACGTGCGGATGATCGCGCGCGACGTCGGGGACGCCCGGGTTGTGTTCATGCGGAACCCGACGGGAACCGACACCGTCGCCGAGGCGATCCCGGATATCGACTGCCGGGACGGGCTGCTGATGGACCCGTGGGACGGGTGGGTGGCGCCGCTTGACGTGCTGGCCGGCGGCCATTTCCAGGTGCCGCTGCCCGCGTGGGGCTCGCGGTTCGTGCTGTGCGGCGCGAACGCCCCAGGGGATCTTGAAAGCCGGGCCGGCGTGGCGCCGATCGTGTCGGCGGCGGTCGCGACGCACCAGATTGACGACTGGGCCCTGCATGTCAACGGCGATGACATACCGGGCGGTGAATATGAAACAACGGAAAACGCGCTGGGCGACTGGCGCGCCATCGACGAATTGAAGTATTCGTCCAGCGGCGCGGTTTACCAGGCGACATTCACGTTCCCGTTCGACCCGATCGAATATGACATACCGACCCCGGAACGCCGGGCGTTTTACCTGGATCTTGGCGAAGTGCACGGCGCGGCGATGGTTTCGGTGAACGGCGCCGGAATTGTCCCGGTGCCGGCTGAACCGTTCCGCCTGGACGTCACCAGCCAGGTGATGGCCGGCGCCAACACTGTGACCGTCATGCTGGTCCCGCCGCTGCGCAACCGCCTGGTCGGCAAGGCCGTCAACAAGGACCCGACCGCCGCCCAGTTCGACAAGAAACAGGACACCATCGTCGCCGCCGGCCTGGTCGGCCCCGTCGCCATCGAAGAAAGGACGACGCCGTGGTGACGCACCGGTCTGTATTTGATGGAGAATCTTGAAGATGGCAGGAAAATCGAAAGCGCCACAGAACGGAAAGGATCTTGAATTCAGCGTTGCTGAAATCGCGGAAAGACTCGGTCTGAAGGTGCAGCGCCAGGTGTCTGTCGCAAGGAGAATATGGGGCGCGGTCAGGATGATTGACGTCGTTCTGACTGACCCGGCGACGAGGTTGCGCCTTGGTGTTGAATGCAAATACCAGGCGGTCGGCGGATCCGCTGAGGAGAAGATTCCCGCGATCGTCGAGGACATCGACGCCTGGCCGATCCGCGGAATCATCGTCATTTCGGGCGTGGGCTTTTCTGATAACATGCGGTCGTTCCTGTTTTCCACCGGCAAAGTAGTGGAACTCGAAGATCTTGAGTCGTGGCTGAGGTTATTCTTTGGGCTCGAAATCTGAACCTGTTTCAGCCGTTGGGAATGCCGCGACTCCTTTTCTGAAGTGGGCCGGCGGGAAGGGGCAGCTCCTCGAAGCGATCCAGGCAGTTCTCCCTCATCATTTCAGTAACTATTTCGAGCCTTTTATTGGCGGCGGAGCGGTGTTCTTCAGGCTTGCCGCAGCCAGTCTCGTGCGTCGCGCGGTATTGAACGATGTCAATCCTCATCTGGTCACAACGTATGAGGTGGTAAGGGACAGGCCGGGGGAACTCGTTGCGGAACTCGAGGTGCTGAAGAGGAACCATTCGAATGACTACTTCTACGCGGCGAGGGATCGATTCAACCGGGACATCGGGCTGACTGAGGTCGAACGGGCAGCGTTGGTTGTATACCTGAACAAGACCTGTTTCAACGGCCTTTATCGTGTCAACTCAAAGGGCGAGTTCAACGTTCCTGTCGGGAGGTACGTGAATCCCCGAATCTTTGTCCCGGAACAGATCATGGCGTGTTCCGCGGCACTTCGCGACGTGCGGATGATGTGCGGCGATTTCGACGCCGCGGTCGCCGACGCGAAGGCCGGCGATTTCGTGTACTTCGACCCGCCATACGTGCCGCTGACGAAGACCGCCAATTTCACGTCGTACGCGAAGGACGATTTCGGGTTCGATGACCAGATCAGGCTTGCCGAAACCGCTATGCGCCTTCAAAGGGCGGGTGTGAGTTTCCTGCTTTCCAACCATGCGACCCCGGAACTTGAAGAACTGTATGCCAGGCGCGGCTTCGCCATCGAACGCGTCCCCGCCCGCCGCATGATCACCCGCGACGGCGCATCCCGCTCCGGAACCGTGGACGAAGTCCTGATCCGCAATTACTGATAAGGCATTGTCCGGTAATGATGATGGCCCCTGTGACGTCACGGGCCTATCAGGACTTCCGCCGGAATTCCCAGGCCGGCGTGCAGGCGGCGTATCATGGCCAGGCTTAGCGGACGCCGGCGGGAAAGCACTTCCGACACGCGACCGCGGGAACCGATGAAGGGTTCGATGTCGCGCCGGCCCAGTCCCATCTGTTCCATCCGGAACAGAAGTGCGTCAATCGGATCCGGTTTCTCGATCGGAATGTTGACCCGTTCCCACGCCTCGACCAGCGTGGCCAGCACGTCCAGTTCGTCCGCTTGCGACGTGCCTTCAGCGGCGTCCCAGAGTTCACCTATGCGTCGGAGCGCCGCTGCGTGATCCTGTTCCGTTTTTATGGGGCGTATTTCCATCTTCACACCTCGTAAACATCGATCCGGTCGTATTCGACGTGCGTACCGATGAACCGTACAAACACGATCCGCGATTTGTAATGAACAGCCACCACGAGCCGGTACCGGTTACCGCATATGTTGAACACGACGCGGTTGCCAGGCACGAAACTGGCGCTGCGGAATTCTGCCTTGATGTCGGCCGGTCCCGCCCAGTCCGCCTTACAGACCGCGTCAAACCAGGCCCGGAGGGGTCTTTCCGCATCGCCGCGTCCAGGCCTGTTCCAGAATTCAACGAGCGTCTTTCTGGCAATTACTCTCATCTGTAATGATATTGCGATCCCAAATTGGGATCAACCCTCTGGCGAATAGGTGGGGGACGGGGATATTTCGAGGCAGGGCGGCATTGTGTTTCCCTTTCGGTTTGACGGGGCTGACACTTCGAGTACCTGAACATCAAACGTGTCTGCAGGGAGGTCTTGTTTCGGTTATGATCGGCCCACTGACTTTTCGGGGGATTCCATGCGGTTTGCGGTGTTGGTTATTGGTGCTGCGGCGGCTCTTCTGGCCATTTCCTGTTCCGGCGCGAATGAAAACGACGATGTTGTGGCCGACGTTGTGGCTGATGTCGCCGCCGACGTTGTGGCTGATGTCGCCGCCGACGTGGCAACAGACACCACCGGGCCCAATCCGTACCCGGTCAACTACGAACCGGGCGTCGAGGATCGCGGCAACGTCAAGATTCTGCGCCTGAAGGGCACGCCTTACGAAATGGGCCGGCAGCACGCGACGTTCCTGCACGACGGCCTGATGAAGGGCGTTGAATAC
The DNA here is from genome assembly GCA_964470365.1 of uncultured Anaeromyxobacteraceae bacterium. Taxonomy (GTDB): domain Bacteria; phylum Myxococcota_A; class UBA9042; order DTJE01; family DTJE01; genus JAGOFO01. The sequence goes on from CAYYCO010000039.1 coordinate 18,698, forward strand.
CTTACCAACGACTTTGAACTGGGTGCACTTGAATATCTGGCCCGCGATTACGGCTTCCTGGACGACGCGATGGAACAGAGCTATCCCGAAATCGTCGACGAATGCGAGGGCATGGCGGACGTGGCCGAAAATGAAGGCTGGACCATGGACCGCTGCATGGCGCTGGCGTACGGCGAAATCGTGCTGGACTTCTTTGAAGCAGGCCTGCTTCAGTGCTCGCAGTTCGCGGCAGCCGGGGCCGCGACCGTTGACGGAGAACTTATCCACGGCCGCAACCTGGACTGGGGTGACATGGGATACCTGCTGGAAAACCCGACGATTATCGTCCGGGCTCCGGAAGGGCAGATTCCGTATGTCGTGGTCGGCTTCCCGGGCTGCGTGGCCGCGTACAACGGAATGAACGCCGCCGGGCTGTCGATCGCGACCAACGAAAACGGGTCACCGAACGACCTGGACCGCGTCGGCAGATCGACCGTGCAGATGGTCAACTACATGCTGTCGCATTTCACCACGATCGACGAAGTCATCGATTACGTGACAACCGTTGACCACATGTCGGCCGAAAACATGATGGCGACTTCCGGCGATGAAAAGCGGGCCGTCGTGTTCCAGATGACGGCATCGCACATCCATTACGAAGAACTGGGCGACGACGGCGTCAACTACATCACGAACCACTTTGTAACCGACGACATGATCCCGTACGAGGACGTCAAGAACCCCGAATCGTCCACGTACGCCAGGTACATGCGGCTGCGCCAGCTTCTGGAACCGGACTTCCCGAACATCCGTGACGACAAGGTGTACGGTTCGGTCGACGTGCCGGTGGCCGCGTCCATCCTGCGCGACACGTACGACCCGATCTTCCTGCAGGATTACGGCAGGACGATGTTCGACGTGACGACGCCGACCGGCGGGGCCATCGCGGTGAACGCGGCGATCTATTCGATTGTCTTCAAGCCCGGCGCGGGGCAGTTCTGGCTGGCGTCCGGCGAAAAGCCGATCCCGCAGAATCCCTTCCGCGGGTTCAACCTGGATGAACTTCTGGGGAACGACCCGGCCGCCGTGGCCGACCCGGCCGTGGTCGAAAGGGTGCAGTGATGCGTGGACTGATGATGGCTTCCGCGTTCGCGTGCCTGCTGCTGGCCGCGTGTTACCCGGTGCCGGTGAAAACCGAATGCCAGGCGCGCGTCAGCGAATGCCTGCGGGACTGCCCGATGGCGCCGCCGGGGCGCGAACAGGAATTCACCGGCATCACCACGAAGGACACGCGGTCCGAATGTGAACGGCATTGTCACGAACTGTGTACCGGCTCGTTCTTCTGACCGGGGGTTAACGTGAAAGACACCGAATGCAGTGAACTGGCGCTGTTGCGGCGGCGAATCGACGAAGTCAACCAGGACCTGCTGGACCTGCTGAACGAACGCGCCCGGCTTGTGCTGGAAGTCCAGGAGGTCAAGAAGCGTAACGATATCGACATGTTCTGTCCCGGACGCGAACAGCAGATGCTGGACGCGCTGGTGGCGAAAAACAACGGGCCGTTTTCCGACGAGGTGATCCGCCAGGTTTTCAAGGAAATCTTCCGGGCGTCCCTGGAAAGCATGCAGGCCGCCGGGATCGAAAGCCTGAAGGTTTCACGTCCGCACGGCGGGCCCGATGTGGTGGTCAGCGTCCGGGGCCATGAAATCGGGCGTGACCCGGTCGTGATCGCGGGGCCCTGCGCCATCGAAAGCATGGAACAGGCCATGGTCGTGGCGCGGCACCTGGCGGCGCGCGGTGTCTGGTTCATGCGGGGCGGGGCTTTCAAACCGCGCACGTCGCCGTATTCGTTCCAGGGACTCGGGGACGACGCGCTGGACATCCTGGATCACGTCAGGCAGGAAACCGGCCTTGTGATTGTCACCGAAGTGACCGACACGCGTTCTGTCGGCAAGGTCGCGGCGGTCGCGGACATCCTGCAGGTCGGTTCACGCAACATGGCGAATTACGAACTGCTGAAGGCGGTCGGGGCGACCGGGAAACCGGTGCTGCTGAAACGCGGGTTCGCGGCGACCATCGACGAATTCCTGCTGGCCGCCGAATACATCGCCCGCGAGGGCAACGAACAGATCATCATGTGCGAACGCGGCATCCGGACGTTTGCGCGCGAAACCAGGTACACCCTGGACATCGGCGCCGTGCCGATCCTGCGCCAGTCCTGCCGCCTGCCGGTCGTCGTCGATGTCAGCCACGCATCGGGGCGGCGCGACCTGGTCGTGCCGCTGGCCAGGGCGGCCATTGCGGCTGGCGCGTCCGGCGTGATGGTGGAAGTGCACCCGTCGCCCGCCCACGCGTTATCGGACAGCGCGCAACAGATCGATCTGGACGAATTCGACTCGATGTTGAAGGAACTGGGGATGTGATCCTGGCGGGCGTATTTTCATACGCCCCTACGTGAATCGCGCCGTTTGCGGGTGGGCGTATTTTCATACGCCCCTACGAATCATCGGAATTAAGTTTCGCTTCCAGCTCGGCCCACCTTGCGTAAAGGCCCTCGACCTTCGCCGATGCAGCGGCTTCCGCGGCGCACGCCTTCTGCAATTCACCCGGGTTCGACGCGATCGATGCATCGCCCAGGCGGGCATGCGTCTTTGCCAGTTCGGCCTCGGCGGCCGCGATGGCGTCTTCCATGCCCTTCAGTTCCCGGTCTTCCAGGTAGGTCAGCTTTTTCTTCTGCCTGGGGCGTTCGGGCGCCGGCGCCTTGTCGCGCACCGGTTTCGCCGACTCGCGCATCGCTTCGGTCCACTGCTCGAAGTCCGCGAACGCCGAAACGCCGCCCCTTCCGTCCAGCCCGATGGTCACCGTCGTGACTCGGTCCAGCATGTATCTGTCGTGGGTGACCAGTATGACCGCGCCCGGGAAGGTCTCGATGCTTTCTTCCAGGACTTCCAGCGTCTGGATGTCCAGGTCGTTGGTCGGTTCGTCCAGCAGAAGGATGTCGCACTGCCTGAGTATCAGCGTCGCGATGAGCGCCCGCGCCTGCTCGCCGCCAGACATGCTGGAAATCGGGGAATCTAGCTGGTCCCGCCTGAACCTGAACCGGGCCGCCCACGCCCCCACGTGAATCTGGTCGCCCCGGTACGTGACCGCGTCGCCGTCCGGCGCCAGGGTGCGCCGCAGCGTCTGTGCCTGGTCCAGTTTGTCGCGTTTCTGGTCGAAGTAAACGACCTTCAGGTTCGGCGCGGTCCTGATCACGCCCTCGTCGGCCTCGATTTCTTCGGACAGCAGGCGCAGGAACGTCGTCTTGCCCGAACCGTTCGGGCCGACCAGCCCGATGCGCATCCCCGGCGATACGATCAGGTCCAGCCCCGAAAACAGCGCCCGCCCGCCAAGCGATTTGGCCAGGCCGCGGATGACCATCAGGCGCTTCGTCTTCCGGCCCGTGGCCGAAAATTCGAAATCCGTTTCGTCCACGCGGCCGCGCGCCCGCATTTCGTCCAGTTCCGAAATCAGCCGGTGCGCCTCGTCCACGCGGTACCTGGCCTTCGTCGCACGCGCCTTCGGCCCGCGCATCAGCCATTCGGTTTCCCGGCGCACCTTCGTTTCCAGCGACAGGCGGTTTTTCGCCTCGCTTTCCAGGTAATCCGCCTGCGCGTCGAGGTATTTCTGGTAATTCCCGATCGACAGGAAGCTGCCTTCCGGGTAACGGCGGTTCAGTTCCACGATGCGGCGCGGGAAGTTTTCCAGGAAACGCCTGTCGTGGCTGACCGTCACCACCGCGAACTGCGCCCGCCCCAGCATGTCTTCCAGCCAGGCCAGCCCCTCCAGGTCCAGGTGGTTGGTCGGTTCGTCCAGCAGCAGCAGGTCCGGACGCCTGACCAGCTCGCGCGCCATCGCCAGCCGTTTCTGCCACCCGCCCGAAAGTATCGATGCCTGCAGGGTGCGGTCCTCGAACCCCACCCGGCTGAGCGTTTCAGCAATCCTGGCTTCACGATCGCCGGCGTTGTCGTGGGTCGCCGGCATCACTTCGTCCAGCGCGGCCGTGACAACCTGTTCGACCGACAGGCCGGCGTCGAAACGGTGGGTCTGTTCAACGTAAGCGACCCTGAGTCCCTTGCGCAGGGCCACGTCGCCCGCGTCGGCCGGTTCGATGCCGCATATCATCTTCAGCAGGGTGGACTTGCCCGACCCGTTCGGACCGATGATGGCCAGGCGGTCGCCTTCGTGGATGGTCAGGTCGATATTTTCAAACAGTTCCTGGGCGCCGAAGGCCTTGCACAGGCCTTTGCATACGACCAGGGGTACTGCGTTTGACGGTGCTGCCAAGCGGGCTCCTTCAGGAAAGCGCGTCCAGGACGACGTTCAGGTCGTCCGCGTCGTTGTAAGCATGCAGGGCGATGCGCATGTAGCCCTCGCGCGTGGAAACGAATGTCCGGCGCGCGCGCAGTGTCCCGACCATCGATTCCAGGAATTCCGGGCCACGCCCGTGGTGGTGGATGGACAGGACCGGCCCCGTCCGGCCCGCCGCGACCAGGTCGCGCAGGCGTCCGAGTTCGGCGCGTCCCGCCGGGTTCGCGAAAGGCCCCGACTTCGCGGCCCGTTCAATCAGCCCGTCGATCAGCGCGGACTGCATGGCGCGGACGTTGCGTTCGATATTCGCGATCCCGGCGCCGTTCAGCACGGCCAGCGAACCGCCCAGCACCAGCGAGCCCAGGATGTTGTATCCGCCCTGTTCCATGCGCTGGCCTGTCGGCAGCCAGTCGCGGTCGAAATCGGTCACCGGCCGCGCAAAGTTCCCGCCTTCCTGCACCGACAGCCAGGACCCGACGGGCGACATGCGCTGCCTGAATCCGGGCGACGTCCACAGGAAACCCTGGCCCGACATGGCCAGCAGTCCCTTGTGCCCGCCGGTCGCGAACGCCGAAACGCCCGAAAGATCAGGTACATGCGTGCCGGCGCCCTGGATGCCGTCCACGACCAGGTCCACCCCGCGTTCGGCGCACAACCGGCCCAGCAGTCCCAGGTCCAGCATCAGGCCGTCCTGGAACCTGACCCAGCTTGCCGTCACGATGCGCGTCGCCGGTGAAATGGCGGCCGCGATGCGTTCTTCCGGCCTGACACCGGCATGGGGCGGCGTCGAATCAAGAGCGTCCCGGCCGGACCTGTGCCCGTCCCACAACGCGACTTCGCGGAAGCTGACGCCATGGTCGGCCAGCGCCTTCCACGGCCACACGTTCGACGGAAATTCCCCGGCCGGGGCCAGGATTTCGTCCCCGGCCCGGAACGGATACCCCCGCGCCACCAGAGTCAGCCCGGACGAGGTGCTTTGCGACAGCGTGATGTCGTCGGCCGCGGCCGCCAGGGCAGGGCTGGAAACCAGCGCAGCCGCCTGTGCCCGGGCGTTATCCAGGATATCGACGACGTCGCGCCCCATCTGCCTGTTCCACGGCTGGACCTCAAGGTCCATATACCGGCGCGCCGCTTCCGCCACCGCGACCGGCGTCGGCCCCTCCGCACAATGCAGCAGCCACGTCACCCCATCCAGGTCGAACAGGTTTTTCGGTATTGCAGGGTTCATTTCGGCTTCGATTCCGCCCCCTGGCGCTTCGCGCCGCATTGTAACGCAGTCCGTCAACGGTCGGGACATATCCTTGCCTCTGACCCGTGCCGCGTCAGGAAACGCACGAAAGCGGCCGAAACGGCGTTATACTCCGGGCGGTCGCCGGACGGGCATGCCGGCGGAAAGTGCGGACATGGAGGATCGTGATGAATTCTGCGGATCGGCTCGCGTGCATTGAGCCTTTTTACGTGATGGAACTGCTTGCGCGGGCCAAGGAACTTGAGGCGGAAGGCCGGGACGTGATCCACATGGAGGTGGGCGAGCCGGATTTCCCGACGCCGGAACCAATCCGTGCCGCGGGCGCGAAGGCGATCGCCGACGGCCGGATGTTTTACACGAACGCACTGGGGCTGCCGGAACTGCGCGAGGCCATTTCCAGGTTTTACCGGGACAGGTACGGCGTGGACGTGCCGGCTTCCAGGATCGCGGTCACGGCGGGCGCTTCAGGCGCGCTGGTCCTTGCACTTGCGTGCCTGGCGAATCCGGGCAGCGAGTGGCTGCTTTCCGATCCGGGATACCCGTGCAACCGTCACTTCGTGCGGGCCTTCGACGGGGTGCCGGTCGGCATGCCCGTTGACGCGGCGACCAGCTTCCAGCCGACTGTCGAACATCTTCGCCGCCACTGGACGGACAAGACTGCCGGCGTGGTCGTGGCGTCCCCGGCAAACCCGACCGGAACGATGCTGTCCGCGGGCGACATCGCCGCGCTGGCCGGTTTCACGCGCGAACGCGGTGTCCACCTGATCGTGGACGAAATCTACCACGGCCTCACATACGACGGCGACGCGCCCACGGCGCTGGCCCAGGGCGACGACATATTCGTGGTCAACAGTTTTTCGAAGTATTTCCAGATGACCGGATGGCGCCTGGGCTGGCTGGTGGTTCCGGAACGCTTCATGCGCGACATCGAAAAACTGGCCCAGAACCTGTTCATCGCGGCGTCCAGCGCGGCCCAGTACGGCGCCCTGGCGGCCTTTGAACCCGAAACCATCCGGATCCTGGAAGAAAGACGTGCGGAAATGAGGCGTCGCAGGGACTTCCTGGTCCCGGCGCTGGAATCTGTCGGCCTGAAGGTGCCCGTGCGTCCCTCGGGCGCGTTTTACATTTACGCCGACTGCAGCGGCTTGACCGACGACAGCGACCGATTCTGCCGCGAACTGCTTGAAAAGGCCGGCGTTGCCGTTACGCCGGGAAAGGACTTCGGGATTCACCGGCCTGAAAGTCATGTGCGCCTGGCGTACGCGAACGACGTGTCGCGCCTGTCCGAGGCTGTTGACCGCATCCGGTCCTTCCTGTCCTGATTGCGGGTTCATCCCACGAATGTGCGCCGTAGAACACGTGTGGATCTATGACGCGGCGGTGGGGGGGCATTGTGGAAAGCAGGTCAGATCTAACGCTATTCGTTGCAGTCGTGTTGGCGGGGCTTCCGCAAATGGCGGGCTGTGGGTACATGGATTGTCCCGGCGAGGACTACGTGCTGGCGGAATGCATGGGCAGCGCCGCGGCTTCGTCCGTGGAAATCGATAATGTCGATCCCGGCATTGAGTGGAACGGGTCGTTTCATTATGGGTGCAGCCGCCTGATCGGCGGCAAGGACGATGATATCGGCTGTTACGACCCGTCGACTCCGATCGCGGACTGGGTTGCCGGAATCTGGTACATCGGTTGGGGATTCACCGGCCAGGCACCTGGTGTCACAGCTTGCACACTGAACCTTTCTGTTGATGTCATGGTGGAAACGGATCCTTTCGGGCCACCTGTGCAGGGAGGGACAGTAACATTCTCCAGGGTGGACGGGTTCGCCTCTTCAGGCTTGCTTTCCCTTCATTGTGCGGACGATACCGTGACAATGGAATACAAACTTGTTTCCGCCGTGATCCTGCCGACCGACGTCTCCGCGGAAAGATATGGCTTCGAAGTCGACAACGTTGTGCTTCAGCTTTCGGATGAAAATGATCCGGCCGCGGCGGAACGATTCGGCCAGGTCATGGAAGTTCCGCAGGCGATCGCGATTGGCGCAATGAACGGGATGTGTGAAACCAGGATGGTGGAATCTGCCGCTTGCGAGTGAATGGCGCCGATTCTTTCCAAAACTGAACACTGCGCGTTTCACGGCGTCACGTTTTTGGGGAGTTGGTCACCGGAATCACCGCGGAAACTGTGAAAATCGAAAGGTTCAGTCGATGACATGTGCGGTCGTTGCCCGCCGCAACAAGCGTATCGGCTGTCTGTCAGGCATCGTCGGCGCACCTTGTCCGAAACCGCTTCATGGCCTAACATCTGTCCGTTTGCGTGCCCTGAAACCGTGGCAACTGAAAGGGGAATTGAAATATGGCGGACGATCCGCAGAAAGTAATTTATTCGATGATCGGCGTGGGCAAGGTCCACGGCCAGAAGACGGTCCTGAAGGACATTTACCTGTCGTACTTCTATGGCGCCAAGATCGGCGTCATCGGCGCCAACGGGTCGGGTAAGTCGTCGCTGCTGAAGATCATGGCCGGCGTGGACACCGAATTTCTTGGCCAGACCGCGTGCGCGCCGGGATTTTCGATCGGTTACCTGGAGCAGGAACCGCATCTGGACCCGACGAAGACCGTCATCGACATCGTGAAGGAAGGCGCGGCGCCGGTCGTGGAAGAAATGACCGTGCAGGATACCCTGGTGCTGC
>CAYYCO010000040.1:0-4993 GCA_964470365.1 uncultured Anaeromyxobacteraceae bacterium
CCGATCCCCGGGTTTACACCCGGGGCTTGAACACGGCGGGCCTCCCTTCGGTCGGGCCGGGTGAATTTTCAGTCGACCTTGCCGCAACAACAACACCCCGGGGCCGCGTCCGACGCGGGTCGGAAGGACCCGTTGATTGACTGCCGGGAATGGCCTGACACAATCGGGGTCAGGGGGTTGGTATATCGTGGGCGAGGTCGTCGAAAAACCCGGAATCAGCGCGGCGTGGCTTGATGTATTCAAGGGCGTCATGGACAACCTTGTCGAGGGGGTGTTCGTGATCGACGCCCGCAAGCGGATCGTTTACTGGAACGAGGCCGCGACGAAAATCACGGGGTACCAGCGGCCCGACATGCTTGGCGGACGATGCGGACCCGCGATACTGGGACACACCGACATCAACGGACTGCCCCTGTGCGACGGGCGATGCCCGATGGAACAGGCTCTGGCCAACGGCGTCCGGACGGAGACTGAAGTCATGCTGTTCAATTCGTCGGGCGAACCGATCCCCGTCCTGATGGAGGCGATGCCGGTCAGGAACGCGCACGGCCGCATCGTGGGCGCGGCCCAGGTTTTCCGCGACCACACCCGGTTCCACGAAACGACGGCGCGCCTGCAGCAGATGAAACACGCGGCCATGGAGGATCCGGTCACGCACGTTGGCAACCGACGCCGTGTCCAGGGGGTTCTCGAGGCCCGCCTGCGCGAATTCGAGCGTTACGGGATGCAGATCGGCATCATCTTCGCCGACATCAATGATTTCAAACGGATCAATGACACCTGGGGCCATGAAACCGGCGACCGGGTGCTGGAGGCCGTGGCGATGGTGTTCCGGCAGACGATTCGCCGCGTGGACACGCTGGGACGCTGGGGCGGCGACGAATTCATCTGCGTGGTGCCGCACGCCGTGGTCGACGAAATCGAATCGATGGCGGACCGGCTGCGGATGAACGTGCGACGCCTGGTCATAACGCTGGATGACAAAAGCAAATTCAGGCCGTCGCTGTCGGTCGGCACGGCCATCGTCCGCCCCGGCGACACCGCGGAAACGCTGGTCGCGCGTGCCGACATGGCAATGTACGAACACAAGCGCCAGGTCAAGGCGGCGTGCAGGCCGACGGCCGGCACCATCAAAAACCGCAACGGGAACTGACGGCAGGTTCCACACGGCGCCCCGGTAATTCGGCCACGCGGCCCCCCTTCCTTTGTAAACACCGGCCCATAGTAATAGCATCAGGGCTGTCCAAATCCAGGGGTCCGGAAATGCGCGGATTAAATCGTGGTTTCGCGGTCGCGGCCGGTCTTGCCGTGATCCTGGTGGTTGCGTGCGGCGGTTCCGGCGGAAACGACGAAGGCGGCACCCCTGACACCGTCGCCAATGATGCGGCCGACGTACTCGACGCGCATGACGGCATCGAACCTGCCGACGCCCGGGACGTGGTTGACGGCAGCCAGTCCGACGTCCCGGATGCCGCCGACGGCACCGACAATCCCGACGCGGCCGGCCACGACGCCGACAAACCGGATGCCATCGATATTCCCGACGCCCCCGATGTGGTCGAATGCGCGGCCGCCCTGCCCCTGACCTGCGGCGACGAACTGACGCACTCGACGGTCACGAACGGCCGCGCCAACCAGTGGAGCGCATACAACTGCACGGCCCGCCTGGAAAACGGCCGGGAAACCCTTTATCGCTTCGAATACGAAAACGACTGCGTTGTCGCCGTCACGCTGTCCGGCATGACCACCGACATCGACCTGATGCGCGTCCCCGAATGTGACCCCTGGCAGGCATCCGAATGTTCGTCCACGCCCCTGGATATTCAGTCAACTGAAGACGTCGCCTTCTTTTCCAGGGCAGGCGTGCCGAACTACCTCGTCGTCGACGGATACGCCGGCCAGGAAGGCCAGTACACGATCAAGGCATCATGCGACTGCGGGGAACCTCTGGAATACAAATCCGGCCTGGCGGAATGCGCCTTCCAGTACGTTGACGCCGCGCCCTCCGAACCGCCCGTGCCCGACGGCGCGCCCTGCCTGCCGGCCCCGTGCACGGCCGACTCCGACTGCATGGCCATCAACACGATCGGCGCCGGACAGATGTGCGTGATGGGCAACTGCGTGTACTGCGCCCAGGACACCGACTGCGTGTCGCCGGCCGTTTGCCGCGCCGGCCGCTGCGTCGAAAAGGGCTGGACGGACTGCCCGGCGGCACCCGACTGCGGCACGTCCTGCGTACCCATCGAAATGTCTGAAACGTCCTGCACGGTCTGCGTCTGCAACACGGAATACTTCAACAACTGCGCCACCGACAACGACTGCCAGGTCATCAGCCATCACCCGTTCCAGAACTGTGTCAGCGGCCGGTGCGCCGACTGCCGCACTGACGCGGACTGCGGCCACCCGGCCCTGAAATGCGTGCAACCCGGCATCTGTATCGGGATGGAACCGCATCCGTCGGTGCTTTATGGCGCCTGGCTGATCGGCTGGTTCGGCGGGTTCAACCACTTCAGCTACTTCAGGTTCGAACCGGACGGCACCCTGCGGCGCGCCGCCTACGACCCGGCCGGCCAGGCGGGCTGGGCCGACGACATCTTCCTGACTTCCTGCGCCTTCGCACCTGGAACGGCGCCCGAACCGTTTGTCGGAACCTGGGAACCGCAGGTGACCGAAAGCGGCTTCCTGGTCATCAACGTCGACTTCCAGGCGATCTGCAACCCTGACGACCCTGTTCTGTCGCGCTGGATGATCACGATGAACGAAACCGGCGCCGCTTTCACGATGCGATCCGTGGAAAACCCCGATTTGGAATATTCCGGCATAAGGGTTCCAGCCGGCGAATACTGCAACAGCGAGTTTACGACATGTGTAAGACCGGACGGACTGATGTTCTGACCCCTGTGGCGGGGCGCCCCGCGTGCCCTGCGCACCTGGCTCAATTGATCTTCCAGGCGTGCCTCGCGGGCCTGGCCTGCCTTTCAGGCTGCGGCGGCTCCACGGACATCGAGCCGTGGGAATACAACGCGCCGGTCGAATCCGCCGTTGAACTGGGGCCGCTTGATTTCATGGACGTCGTCAGGGCGCGCGACGGTGGATTTTCCGCAGGCTGGCGCGGCCGGTCGGTCTGGGTTTTCGGCGACACGATCCTCGGGGCGAACGGGGAGGACGGCACCGCCTGGCGGTCCAGCACATGGTGTTCGACACAGGACATGGACGCGGACGACGGCCTGTCCGACCTGACCGAACCGGTCGATTCCCTTGGCGCGCCGTACGAATTCCTGCCGTTCACCGCGGACGAAAAGGCGTTCAACGACGCGCACCGCGGCGAACAATGCACCGCCGGCGATGACTGCGGCGCCCGTTACGCCCTTTGGCCGGGACCGATCGTGGTCATGCCCGATGATTCCGCCGTAATCATGTACACCAAACTGATGGCGCGCCCCGGCGAATTCAATTTCGGCGTCCTGGGGTGCGGAATCGCGACATGGAACGACCCCGCGGACCCGGTTACGCGTCTGCCCGCGACCGGCGGCCCCACGGGCGACCCGCTGATGCTGACCGGCGCGAACGGTCCATGCCTGGCCGCCGCCGCGCTGGTCCACGAAGGGTACCTTTACGCATACGCGGTGCAGGATGCCTGGATGGCGCACCCCTGCATCGTCGCCCGCGTCCCGACCGGCCAGATCACGGATCGCGGCGCATGGCGCTTCTACGCCGGCCCGGACGACGGCTGGGTCGAAAACTGGCGCGACGCGAAAACGGTCATCGAAGGGTCCACCATGATGAGCATCCACTACAACCGGCACCTTGGCCGCTTCGTCGCCATCCACAACGCCATCGTCAGCGGCGACGTCGTCATCCAGGTCGCCGACAACCCGTGGGGTCCGTGGTCCACGTCCACCGTCATGTTCACCGGGCTGGAACCGACGCTGGAAAATTCCTGGGATTACAGCGGCCTGGCCCATCCGGAATTTTCGGAAGATGCCGGAAAGATTGAATATGTCACATATTTCCGTCCCGGCGACTGGTCCGGCGAATTGCGGTTGGTGAGGGTCACTTTCGAATAGTCATCCACGACCCCGGCTCGCCCCGCTTTCTGAAAATCCTTGACTTTCAAAGGGTTAATGATTAACCTCCCGACAACCGCAGGCGCTCCCTCGGCGGGCCGCGTGCCTTTTTGCCACGCCCCCGGAACTTTCACGCTGGAACTTCCGGTCATTGCTCGAACCAGGCCACGTTTGCCGTAACACCTGAACGACATCAGGAACAGATAAGGCACCAATGAATTTCGAAGAACTGAACCTCGACCCTACCCTCCTCAAGGCGGTCCGCGAACAGGGCTACACGGTTCCGACCCCGATCCAGCAGCAGGCCATCCCGCTGGTGCTCGCCGGCGGCGACGTGCTTGGCGCGGCCCAGACCGGCACCGGCAAGACGGCCGCGTTTGCGCTGCCCATCCTGCAGAACCTCTGCCACAACAGGCTGCCCCTTACGGCCCGCCAGGGCGGCCGGCGGCCGATCCGCGTGCTGGTCCTGGCCCCCACGCGTGAACTGGCCCTGCAGATCCACGAAAGTTTCGTCGCGTACGGGAAATACACCGGCATGCGCGCGACATACATCTTTGGCGGCGTTTCGCAGAACCCGCAGGTCAAGGCGCTTGAAAACGGCGTCGACATCCTGGTGGCCACGCCCGGCCGCCTGCTTGACCTGATGTCCCAGAACCTGGTCGACCTGCGCACCATCGAGGTGTTCGTCCTGGACGAGGCCGACCGTATGCTGGACATGGGCTTCATCCACGACATCCGCAAGGTCGTCGCGTCCCTGCCCCGCAAACGACAGACCCTGCTGTTTTCGGCCACGCTGCTGCCGGAAATCCGCGAACTGGCATCGGGTATGCTGGACAACCCGAAAATGGTCAGCGTGGCCCCGCCCGCCTCAACCGTCGACATGATCGAACAGTCGGTACATTTCGTCGAACGCGCTGACAAGATTG
>CAYYCO010000040.1:5093-26328 GCA_964470365.1 uncultured Anaeromyxobacteraceae bacterium
ACCGTCGACATGATCGAACAGTCGGTACATTTCGTCGAACGCGCTGACAAGATTGGAAAACTGATCAACCTGCTGGAAAATCCCGACGTGGATCGCGCGCTTGTATTCACACGCACGAAGTACGGCGCCGACAAGGTCGTCCGCAAGCTGGGACAGGCGGGCATTGTTGCCGCGGCAATCCACGGAAACAAGTCGCAGAACAACCGCCAGGCCGCGCTGGAAGGCTTCAAGACCGGCCAGCTTCGCGTGCTGGTCGCCACAGATATCGCCGCCCGTGGACTGGACATCGACGACGTATCGCACGTTTTCAACCTGGATCTGCCTTTCGAACCGGAATGTTACGTCCACCGCATCGGCCGCACTGCGCGTGCCGGCCGCGACGGAATCGCCGTTTCGTTCTGCAGTTCCGAGGAGCGCAGCCTGCTGACCGCCATCGAGCGCATGATCCGCAAACAAATCCCCGTGATCGGCCCCATGCCTGCGCCCGGCCGCCCGACCGACCTGAACGCCATCAGGCGCAACGATCGGATGGAACGCCGCGCCGACGACGTCAGCGGTGAATCCGGCAGACAGCCCGGACAACGCCAGGGCCAGTCCGGCCGCCGCCCCGAGGCCACCCGTGCGCCGGCCCGCAGCCACATCGAAGAACTGCGCCCCGGTACCCGCCCCGCCGCGGTACGTCCCACGGACCCGACAAGACCCGCGCCCGCCTCGTCCGGCCGATCTGTCCCTGCCTCGTCCGGCCGGCCGGCTCCGTCCGGGTACGGTTCGGCCCGTCCGGGCATCAACAACTCCGGCACGGGCCGCAGCAGCCAGCGCACCTGGCATCCCCGTCGCAGGAACGGGAATTCATAGGTTCAAATCCACACCAATTGAATTCGATTGACACGGCCTTTCAACGTGGTAGAAATTCGGACGACCTTGTCAAATCCGGGGGGATACCGTGAAAAGGCTGGCGCTGATCGCTTTGATAATGGTTTTTGCCAATGTGGGGTGCCGAAAATCGACGGATAAGGCTCCCGGGGAAGCAGTGAAACCCGCAGCTGCGGCAGCTTTCTCGAATACCGCTCCCGTTCAGGCTCCGGCGCAGGGCGCGGCCCCGACCGTCGAAAACAGTCAGGCAGGGGGATCTGATGGTTCCCCGACGGCCGAAAACGAACAGGATGATGCCAAGTATCTGCAACCGACACAGAAAATTGCGGTTCTGGATGCGTCGACTGAAAAATATTTCACGATTCAAACCGATTCGATCGTGACCCGCGCCGGCGGAACAAATTACCCCAGCGTCATTATCAGTCCCGCCAAGGGCAGAAGATGGAACAGCGACTTTCCGGCAACGGCGCGCGTCATCAATGCCGGTGGGCTGGCGCCGGAAACATCCGTTTTTGACAGCCAGGCATTCATCGAAAGACATGGAAAGGTTCGCCTGATCGTTCCGATTGCCACAACCTCGACCGGGAAATTCACGGTTGAAATGGCCTTGACCTTCTCGATCTGTGAAGGCGACGACTGCGAGACATTCAAGGACGTCAAGGTTCCCATCAATTTCACGGTCACGCCCTGACGGTTGCTGGTGCCTTCGCCACCGACCGGAACGCCTTCGATAATCTGATTTCTTTCAGGCCGCCAGGCTAAACGCCGATCCATGAACCGCCGTTTTCGCCGCACCACGCCGCGGGATCGATGTCGGCGGGATCGTATTCGACCGTGTCGTAGAAGTAGTAAATAACTTCGGCATTATCGCCCATCGACATCGCGCATGTGCCGGACACGTGGTCGCGGGCGCACCCCGTCGTGCACCATTCCGCGTCGGTCGTGATGGTGCACATGCCGGGAAGTCCGGTGGGATCGGCGTACCAGTGCGTACCCGTGTATTCTTCGCAGGACCGGTTCCAGTAATACAGCGACGGGGCCTTATTGCAGGCCATGACACCCGCCTGGCTGCCGCATTCCATCGGGTCTTCGCCGTCCGGTTTTTCATCGTCGCAGGAAAGCGAAAGCCCCACCGTCACGGCCCCCGAACACTTGTCGGCCAGTCCCGCGTTTGCGACGACGATGTCGATTTCGTCGCCGTCGAACGTCCCGAAATCGGCGATGACGGTCGCACCGTCCACGGTCTGCAACTGGTCGTTGCGCCAAACCCAGGCGGTAATGACATCACCGGCACCGGACGTCAGCGAGATCTCAAGGTCGCCCAGCCGTTCCGGCGACGGCACGTCGGTCGCGCGAATCCTGATTGCAGAAGTCTGGAACGGGCACAGGGATGCGATCTTCACGCTGTTGTCCGACATCACGCACTGATCCATCGAAGACGTCACATCCTGGATGGAGCCCCACGACGCGGTGGACGGCGGATACAGTTCCGCCGCGAACCCGTACGTCGTTTCCCCGTCACGCCCGAATATCGATTCGGGTCCGTGATAGAACAGTCGCTGCGTCACGAAATCCTTGTACATGTCGGACAGGCCCATGCCCGGCACCACCTGGTTGATGGCCGCATCCAGCGCCTTGTGCACGACGAAGACACCCGGGTTTGCCCGAACGGCATCCATGTCCGCCTGCGCGGTATACCCGGACATTTCAGACGAAATCGCATCGCGCATCGCCTGGAAGGTGACCGGCAGGAAGGCCAGGCTGCTGCCACCGATCCTTTTTGCGACGAACGCGAAAAAGTCCTGGTTGGTGTAGCTGAAGCCGTCGTCAAAAACCATCAGGTACCACGGCATCCTGAATGTTTCCGAGCCGTCCATCGACCTGACGCCGATCGTCCCCTTGTCCAGGTACAGTCCGGCCACCGTCGCCGTTCCCTCGTTCAGGCCCTGGACGGTGTTGCCCAGGATTTCATACCCCTTCTGTATCGCATGGACCATTTCGTGCGCGACGGACGCCTTCACGGTGCCGAGCACGGTCGCAGGACCGTCGCCGACGCGCCGTGACCGGATGTAAATGCGACCGTACCGCGCGCCGTCAACGCCCGTCGCTTCCTGTACATCCTCCGGCATGTAATGGCTGCCGACCTGGTCGATGACATGGATTTCGTAACGCGGGGTCGCCCCCAGAACGTCGCCGCACGGACCTTCAGGGTCATCGCTGACATACAGCCAGGGGGCGCGCAGTCCGAGGCTTTCGTACACCGCCTGCGCATCGCGTCCAGCCTGGGCCACGCGGGCCCGCACAGTATGGGCGATTTGCGCGGGTTCCGGGTCGAAACCCAAGCCTTCAACCGCCCGGACCGCGTCCCGCAGTTCCGCCGAATCGTAATCATGAATGACGCACCAGTCGCGGCCCGCCCACGTTCCGAACGGCGTCGCGGCCCGCCCGACCGGCATCGACACGAACACCGGGTCCGAAGTTGTCACCGCCACGCGTGCCGGCCTGTTGACCACCGCCATCGTTGCGCCGGCGGGCAGTCCGGGCAGTTCAACGGTCACGGTCTGTGCGTCCACGTCCAGGTGCCCGTTCACGTCATGGGCCATGCCCGTCGCCGGGTCCCAGATGCGGATGAACGTGTTGGTCGAGGTTTCAACCGGCGATTCCGACGGCAACTTGATCGGCTCGTAACCCATCGTTATCGTGACGGAACCTTCCGCATCGACATCAATGCCGCGCCCCAGGCCATCGACGGCGACCGCGTCGCCACCGACCGTCAGGACGCTTTCCCGCGATTCGTCATACGGGAACCCGGCGGGCAGACTGGCAACAGCGACCAGTTCCGGCGCGCCGTTGATGTTGGCGCATGGCGGCACCTTGCCGGTCGTGACCGCGATCGTCGTGCCCCCGGCCCCCGTCACGGCCCCGCCACCCCATGTTCCGGTGCATTCCGGACGGTCGACCACGAAACCGGATTGCGGATCCCCGCCGTCCGGTCCCCCGGCGCCGCCGCAGCCTGACGCGAGGCCCGCCGCCACGAACACCATCACCACCGAGGCGGCGATCCCGCAAAACGTCCGCAGGAAAAACAAGACATAAGCCGAGTCCGGTTTCATGAAATCCGCCCCCCACAAAAAGCCCGGGAATCAACCGATTTCGGGTTCCATTATCTTGATGCCGTTCTGTAGCAGGAATTTATTGAAACCGTACACGGGCTTGCCGCCGAACTGCAACCGCATCGCGCCGGTCGGACAGTTGTTGACGCATCCCATGCATGCGATACACCGGTCGCCGTTAACCCTGCCCGGCTGCGCCGGAACCGCCCCTACCGGGCACTTCCTGACGCATTCACCGCATGCGATGCAATCCTTCGCGTCAATATGGTGGTCGCTCATCGCCATCTTCGTGAACGCGACCTGGGGCAACGCTCCCATGATTTTTTCCAGCCCGAAGCCGTAATCCGGCGCCACGCCCCTCCCGGCCCGCGCATTAGCCAGTACCGTTTCTGCGAATTCCGCGGCCGCCGAGAATGTTTCCCGGTTCGGCAGGTGCCTGTATTTCAGCGTGCGGGCCGAATTGCCCATCGACCATGTGGGCGCGAACGTCGACATATTACCGAACATCCCCGCCCCGACCGGCGCCGCGCCCTTCCCGGCAAACAGGTCAAGCAAGGCCGCCGATGTATTACGCTGCCCGTCGCCATGCCCGCCGAACGTGACGAACGAAGCCACGGGCACGCCATGCAGTTCCGGCAGCAGGGCCACCCATTTCCTGAAATTTTCAGGTACCGCCATGTAAAACACGGGCGTTCCGGCCGCGATCAGGTCGTATCCACCGACCGCGTTGAAATCGACCGACCTGTAATCGGCCGCGTCGACCTCCACCCCGGCCCGCCGCCAGGCGTCAGCCACAATCCGTCCGATCCGCGCAGTGTGCCCGGTCTGGCTGTACCAAACGACCAACGCCCTGGCCGGATTCTTTCGTTCAACCACGACAACCCCCTTGCCTGCCGTCGAACATGCGCCGGCGCCCGAAAGCGCCATGAAAAGGCCCCCTGCAATCGCGCCCTTAACGAACGTGCGTCGCTTCATCGCGTCAAATCCACAATGCAGTTTCACCCTTCCCGCCGTTGTACCCACCCGCCGCCCGCCTGTCAACACCGCTGCGGGCCTGTCGACACCTCCGTCCGCATCGTTCAGTTACCCCCGCCGCGCATTTCTGGCATGATTACGGCACTGACTTCATTACAAGGCGGCTGCCATGAAAGCGTTGAACGCGGTTTTCGCAGGGTCCCTCTTGATGCTCGCGCTGTCCGCCGCCGGTTGCGGCGACGGCACCGATGAGCCCGATTACCAGCCTGTCGTGACCGCACGCGGTACGCACGTCCTGGGCGAATCCGCTGCCACGGCCACAATCGGCGCGGCCGGCGGCGAACTGACCTCAGATGACGGGCTCATGACGCTGACGGTCCCGGCTGGCGCGCTGGCCACCGACACCGAAATCACCATTGACCCGATCACCAATTTCGCGCCGGCCGGGCTTGGCCACGCATACCGCCTGACGCCCGAGGGCACGAACTTCGCCGTTCCCGCCACGTTGAAATTCGTGACGACCGACGACTCCTATTTTGAAAGCGGCAACGTCTGGGGCCTCCGGATCGCATTTCAGAACGCCGGCGGCATCTGGGAACTTCCCGCCGACGCCACGGCAGATCCGGCCGGGGAATTTGTCACGGTCGAAACCGAACACCTCAGCGACTGGTCCCTGGTCAAGGGCGCGGTCCTGATGCCGATGGCCGCCGAGGTTAAGGTCGGCAGGACGGTGGAACTCGGCGTGCGCTTCTGCTACCCGTCCGGCTCGGTGAACGACGACGGCCTGGCTCCGCTCGGTTACGAATGCCTTGACGAACTGGCGCCCCTGGTTCCCGCTTCGGAATGGGAGGTTGACGGCCAGGCGGGCGGCAACGCGACGGTGGGCACCATTTCCGGTTCCGGCCTGAACGCGGTATACACGGCACCCGCAGCCGAACCGACACCGAACACCGTATCCGTGTCGGCGCGCATCGACGACAACACGCTGGTCGTTTCGCACATAACGATTCTGGGGGAAAAGGCGGACATGACCGGCACGGTGGATTTCGAATTCACCTACCTGACAGTCCCCGGCCAGGTTTTCGAGGCCCAGGCCAACCTGTCGCTGAAAATGCACGACGATGGCATCGACGAAACGAACTATGACGCGATCGGCACGCTCGAAATGAAGAGTCCCACCGAATTCGTCATGGGGGACGCGACGTGCACCGTCGAGGAGGCAGTGAAACCGGTCAACGACGAATACTTCCTGAAAATCCTCAAGGACCCGCTGTCGGTACGCTGGGGTTACAGCGAATACTGGATTTACCACTGCGTCGGTCAGGCCCCGTTCGACATTTCGGTCCAGCTCTATTTCTTCACCGGCACGGGAACGGCCTGCACGACGTTCGACGACGTCGCGATCGACGACGCCGACAACCCGGCCGGCGAATACACCTCGGACTGCTCGGGCACCGGTCCGTGCACGGCGGAATGGTCGTTCGCAAGCACCGGGAAATGATCAGGCCTTGGCCGCCCTTTCCTTCCTGGCCTCGCGTCTCTGGGCGAAAAATTCGACGACGGCGGGCACCAGGGAAATGAACACGATGGTGATCAGCACCAGTTCGAAGTGTTCGCGCACGAAGGCCACGTTCGCCAGGAAGTGGCCGGCGCCGATGCACACTGCAACCCAGGCGATGCCGCCGATGATGTTGAAGCTGATGAAATGCAGGTACGTCATCTTGCCGATGCCCGCGACGAACGGGGCGAAAGTGCGGATGATCGGGATGAAGCGCGCCAGGATGATGGTCTTGCCGCCGTGCTTTTCATAGAACGCATGGGCCTTTTCCAGGTGTTTCTTGTTCAGCAGACGCCCGTAATCCTTGGAAAAAACCTTCGGCCCCAGGTAATGCCCGATTGAATAATTGGCCGTATCGCCCAGGAACGCCGCCGCGAACATCACGCCGAACAGGATGAACGGGTTCAGCGCGGCCGCCGAGCCGTCCGACTGCATGACGGTGAAGGTGCCGGCGGCAAAAATCAGCGAATCGCCCGGCAGGAACGGCGTCACGACCAGGCCTGTTTCACAGAACACGATCAGGAACAGCACGACGTATGTTGCCCAGCCGAAACTGGCAATCATATTGTTCAGGAATACCGGCAGGTCCGTGAACATCTGCCGCACGATATCGAACAGTTCCGACATTTCGACCCCTTTCCCGGGGACGGTCCCCGGTCAGTCAGAAGGCTGCGAACTTTACCAACGCGCGGGTTCCATTGGAAGGAAATACTTTACACCGGGAACCGTCAGTTCTTCCGCAGCACGACGATCCACTGATCGCAGGTGTCCGGCCCGATGGGCCTGTGAAACACCAGGTCAAATGCCCCTGGGAACGACGTTTCCAGCACGTCCAGCAGTTGCGCGGAATCCCAGTTCCGCAGGTGCTGGAACCCGCCGGCGGCCGCCTGGTGGCTGACGTCCGCATGGCGCCGCGTACGAACCAGCGGCAGCGCCAGCGATTCGACGATGACCGCCTGTCCGCCCTGCCGCAGGCTGCGGTGCATCGCCCCGATCGCCGCGGTCACGTCGATGAAATGGTTCAGGCTGCGTAACGAAAGCACCGTATCGAAATGCCCGTCAAACCCGGCGAACCGTTCGATCGGGACCGCATGCACCGTCGACACCACCGCGTCGGTGCGCCCGGCGTCCGGGTCCGGATCGACGCCGTGGTATTCGTCGATTCCGCCGCGCGCGAAACGCAGGTACGGCACGTTGCCCAGCCCCACGTCCAGCACCCTGCCCCGCAGATCGCCGACCACGCCCGCCAGCCAGCGTTCATCATCGTCGAAGAACGACCGGGGCGCGGGCACATAGCAGCAGCAGCAGGCTGCGAAATCAGGGCAGCGGCGGCATTCGGGCGACAGCACCATCTGCCGCACGTCGGCCGCGAAGTCGTCAATCGACGGCTTGCCCGACACGTCCATGTAAAGCTGGCCCCGGTCATGCACGACCAGCCTGATTTCGTCATCGCCGAAGTCGCCGGTGTCGGTGCGGCACAGCACGGTGCGCCCCGCCTCGGAAACGCCGCCGTCCGCGTCCTGTTCGGTACGCCCCGCCGCGTTCACCAGCACGACCCGGCTGGTTCCCGCGCCCGACAGCCCGTGTTCCGTGGCCGAACATGCCGCCGGTTCAAGCACGAACCCGGGGATCGGGCGCACGGGTATGTAATCGAAGGAGTTGGAAACCGCCTTGTCGGGATTCGGCGCGGCCATCAGGCCCCCTTGTCCGCCGGGGTCACCCCCTTACGGAACCTTTTCGTCCCCACCGTTCGTAAAGGGAACCAGTTCGTCTTCACCGTACCGCAGAAGGTAATCGCGCCGCGCGCCCTGGCATTCCGCGCGCACGTAACGGCATTTTTCGCACGCGGGCGCGTAGGTATTGGCGCTGATGTCGGATTCCCACAGGAAAAACCGCGAACCCGGGGTCACGATGTAAACGCGGTCCTCGCGCAGGTCGTGCACGAAATCGCCATAACCAGGCAGCATGCATCGCGGGATGTGGCGCGAATACACCTTCAGTCCCCTGGCCCCGGCGAAATCGAACGTGCGCGCGAGCTGCCCGAACATGTCCCGAACGCGCGGCAGGCTGTCCGGGTTCGCCGCGTTGCGATCGGTCAGCGAAACCAGCCACAGCGGGAACGTCGTCACACCGCGCGCGGCCCAGAATTCAACCGTTTCGGACAGAGATTCGTATGTGTCCCGCTTGATGATCATGTCCAGGACCGGCGGGTGCCCGGCCGCGACCAGGTTGTCCACGCCGCGCATGACGACATCGAACCATTTCGCGTCGCCCATCGTCGCCGCGTACATTGCAGGCGTATGGCCCATGATCGATATGTGGAAATCGGTCACGCCCGCATCGACCGCGTGTTTCACATATTCCGGATACGCGTACATCAGGCCGTTCGACGACACCTTCACCCAGTCGAAGCCGCGTTCCCGCGCCCAACGGACCACCGGCAGCAGGTCGCGCCGGATCGTCGGTTCGCCGCCGCCGAACGCCACGCGTTGCATACCCATCGCGCGCGCATCGGCCAGTTCACGGATTACGTCCGCGGTCGTCATGTTCACGGCGCGCATGTCGTCGCTCACAGAACAGTAATCGCATTTGACGTTGCATTCGTAACCCATGATCAGGTCGACCATGACGTCCGAATAGTCGATGCCGCCGGCCCCGACCCCCGTCCTGCCGTCACCCGTCCAGCCGCCGTCAGCCATTCACGCCCCCGTCAACGCCAGGCGCGGCGCCCGCGTCCGGAAATTCATAAAAACCGTCGCAGACCAGGAAATGGCGGCACGCGTCGCACTGCGGACGCCTGACCCGTTTTTCCGCCAGGTATTTGAAAAGATTGACTTCTTCTTCCCACACAAAGACCATCGTCCGACCCAGCTTCTGCAGGTCGTTCAGCAGGTGGTCCTCGAATTCCGGACCGAAAAGGCACATCTGGGCGTTCACCACGTATATGCGCATACGATCGCCGACGTCGCGGATGATCGCCTCCACGGCGCGCGCGGCCAGGGCCTGGTCCGGCACCAGCCCGGCGGAGGCCGCCCCGAACGGCGTCAGGAACTGGAAATTCATCTTCGGCACGCCCCGGGCAGCCATCATGCGCGCCAGTGCCCCGATATTGTCCAGGTTGCGGCGGCAGATGGTCACGTTGACCCCGAAATCGACGGGCCGACCTGCAACGGCGTTCAACGCCAGGATGTTGTCGATGCCGGCAAGTGTTTCCGCGAAGCTGCCCGTTTTACCCGTAATCGCGTCGTGAATTTCGGGCCGGTCGCCGTGCAGGCTGATCAGGATGCTGGTCACGCCGCTTTCGAACAGGGCCCGGGCGGTTTCGGGATCAGCGAGCCTGCGGCCGTTCGTAGTGACGTTAATCTGGCGATAACCCGACCGCGCCGCATGACCGACGACATCCAGGAGGGCGGGATGCAGCATCGGTTCGCCGCCGTCGAAATCGACGTTTTCAATACCGCGGGCACGGTGTTCGTCCAGGATGGCAACTATGCGTTCATGCGGAATGGATTTCCTGACGCGATTCGACACGGCACAGAATTCACACGCGTTGATGCAGTCATATGTAATGTTGATTATGACTTTTGACGGCCGCGCCGCGTCCATGCGCCGGTTGAAGGCGGTCATCGCGCCTTCCAGGTCGCCCGGATTCATCCCGGCCGGCACGAACGAAGGCCTGTGCTGGAACGACGCGGCAGACCCCCCTTCGGGCCCGCACAAAAACGCGCCGCCCCCGACCGACGGACCGCTGCCGTCGCCGACGACCATGTTCCACAGGCGGGCGCCCGGAACAGGTGTTGCAAACTGGACGGCAGGGGTCGCGCCATACCTTTCGAACAGCGTCCGCGCGAAATCGAGCGTCCGGCGTACGTCGACAATCGTTTCCCACGGGAAACCGATGATGAAATGGACCATAAGCGGCACGCCGGAAGCGGCGGCGGCGGCGGCGACCGCCTGAACGGACATGGGATCCATCCGCTTGCCGACCAGATCCCGCAGCGCGTCCGGATCCGCCGTTTCGCAGGAAACGGACAGAGTCGTGACGCGTCCCCGCATCATCCCGATCTGATCCGCGTCCAGCCTGTCGGCGCGCAGCCCGTTCGGGAATTCGTAGTCCAGGTCCAGGGAATTCAACATCCGCAGCATCGCCGAAAAATCGGGCCGCAGGTTGGCGGCGTCATCCAGGAAAACGGCACGACGAAGTCCGAAGGCGCGTTTCATCAGGTACAGGTGATCACCCAGAACGTCCAGCGGCACCGGCCTGTACGCCCCGGGGCCACGATTGCCGCGACCCGGATTCGACGTGCAGAAAACGCAGTCGAACACGCAACCGGACGACGCCAGCATCGGCAGGGCGCCGGCCCCGACGCCGAACGGGTCAGACCGGGTGCCACCCTGGAAAAAACGCACGTTGAAAGCGTGGCGGGCGGCG
This sequence comes from uncultured Anaeromyxobacteraceae bacterium, assembly GCA_964470365.1. Classification (GTDB taxonomy): domain Bacteria; phylum Myxococcota_A; class UBA9042; order DTJE01; family DTJE01; genus JAGOFO01. The sequence continues at coordinate 16,045 of CAYYCO010000040.1, forward strand.
ATGTCAATCGCGTCCCACATCGGCATTGCCGGCGCCTGCGACGCGGCCGCGGGGATGAACCTTTCACCGGCAGCGATTCCTGCCAGCAGCGACGCCGGATCGGAAAACGCGGGTTCGCCCGAATACGCCACGTTTGCCACGGCGGCCGGGAACGCACCCAGCAGGTCATCGACACCGCGATCGACATGCAGCATTCCACCGACCGCACAGTCGGCAAGGATGACGGGGACACCTGGAAACAGGGCCGCGAGATCGGCGATCATCGGCGCGGCAAATGCACGCGATTCCCACATGAACGGATGGTTGGACACAACGACCAGGTCGTATGCGCTGCCGCCGAATCCTGCGGCCACCCGAACCGCGACCTGGCCGAAAGGAACGCCGGCCACGCTGTGTACCGCCCCGTCCGCACCGATTTCGTCGAACCAGCCGGAATCCGGCATGGCCAGCGAATCGAAAACGTCCACACGCCATCCGGCGGCAGCGGCCCGCGAAGCACAGCACAGGGCGCCCATGTCGGCCGCCCAGGGATAGTCGATGTAGTCGCCGTCCAGCATCATCGGCCCGACGACGAACAGAATGGCGCCCCGATCCATCAAAGCCCCTGCCGGCAGGCCCGGCGCATGACATCGGAGATTCTAACCCGTGCCGGCGATTCCGGGCGATTTTCCCCCTTTCACCGCTCGAAATTTTCACGATCGCAAAAAAAAGGGGTTGCGGACATCGGCCGACCCAAGCACAATCGCACCTGAAGACGAAAGGCGGCAGCCCCACCTCATGGTCCCGGCCACTGACACATTACTGCACAGCATCTTCACGGGCGACGTCGAATTGATCGGACTCGTTTCGGGTCTGCGGCGCGTCGCCAAAAAGGAGGGCCTCGACGCCGACGCCTTCATGAAGGTTGCCGACGTTCTGCGTGCCGATGGCTGGGCCGTCGAACGAAACGCCCGCCTCGGCGGCGTATATATTTCGCGAGATCCGGCGAGGGTTGCCCGTCTTCTCGAACTTGAAAACCTGGAATTCGACGGCGGCAGCCCCGAACTGCGACGTCAGACGGTCAACGAAATCGGCCAGCTGCTTGAATATCCCGACTGCTGCGCCGCCGCATTCGCCGACCTGCCCGTCCAGGACGACTCCCACGTCATGCGGATGATGCTGGACAGGTTCGAGGGGGTCGGTCCGCTGCCCTGGCAACTGAATTTCCTGGTGCCGATGGCCGGCCCGGTCTTTTATTACCCTTGCAGCCCCGATTGTCCGGCTTCGCTCGAACTTGCCCGCCGTTACCTCGTGGCAATGGAATCGGCATCGCCGGGGTGGGTTGCCCGCACGCGCAGCGTTCTGGCACGGCCCATGCTGGTTGCGGGGCGCTGGGATTTTCTGGTATTCGACGGCCAGGCGTCCGACGAACACACGATTGAATTCCGTGGCTGGCAGGCCGCACGCGATTTCCACCCGGTGCCGCCTCCGTCGTCCGATTTCGCGGCATTCATTGCCGACATGCCCCGATGCGGCACGATCACGCTCCGTGACGGCATTGCGACGGCAACCGACTGCACCACCGGGCAGACCGCTGCCACCTTCGTCGCAAAAAACGGGATTGCCGTGATTGATTACCGCTGACGCCCGCGCCGCCCGTCAGGCCTGCCTGACCGCTTCCTGGGACATCGCCGCATCGACCAGCACTATCGCGACCATCGCCTCGGCGACAGGCACGATGCGCGGACAGATGCATGGATCCGAACGCCCTTCGCGGAAGTAACGGACATCGTTCCCATCGAGGTCAAGCGTGTTCAGTTCACGCACGACGGCAGGCGTGGGTTTGACCGCAATCCTGCATACGACAGGCTGGCCGCTGGAAACGCCTGCAAGCACGCCACCCGCATGATTCGACAGGAAGCCGCCCGCTGCCATTTCATCGACCATTTCGGAACCACGCAACCTCGCCGACTTGAACCCCTCACCGATTTCGACGCCCTTGACCGCGCCGATCGACATCAGTGCCCGGGCCAGTTCCGCGTCCAGCTTGCCGAACACCGGTTCGCCCAGTCCTGCCGGAACGCCATCGGCGACGATTTCAACAATGCCCCCCACGGACTCCCCTGCGGCGGCCGCATCGTGGATGGCCTTTTCCATCAAGGCGCCGGCGACCGGATCGGCACATCGCACCGGACTGCTTTCCACCGCTGGCCAGTCAACGTCCGCCGCGTCGCCAGAGGCCCTGATGCCCGCGATTTCGACCACGCGCCCCCGGACCGACACGCCAGCCGCCCCCAGGATTTCCCTTGCAACAGCGCCGGCGGCGACCCGTCCGACCGTTTCCCGCCCGGACTGCCGACCGCCGCCGCGCCAGTCCCTGACGCCATATTTCGCCAACCAGGAAAAGTCGCCGTGCCCGGGCCTGAACATGTCGGCGACCCCGGCATATTCGCCGGGCCGGGAATCGACGTTCCTGACGATGATGCAAATCGGTGCGCCGGTCGTGCGGCCCTGGAAAACGCCCGACAGGATTTCGGGCTCGTCGGGTTCGTTCCTGGGTGAAACCACGCTGGAAACGCCGGGTCGACGCCGCGCCAGTTCCGAGCGGATGATGGCCACGTCAAGCGGCAGACCCGGTCGAACGCCGTCGATAACAACGCCGACCGCCGGCCCGTGAGATTCACCGAACGTGACCACGCGGAAGGCGCTGCCAATCGTGCTGCCACCCATGTTTCATTCTTCCCCGGTATCGACGCCCCTCACGCACCTGACGATTTCATCGCAGATCGCGTCCGGCGTCTTGCCGTCGACATGGATGACGAAATCCGCGACATCGAGGTACCAGGGACGGCGCATCCTGGACAGTTCGTGCGCCTCGACCGAGGGTGCAAGTCCCGTGATTGACGGCCGCGTGCCGTCGTCGCGAAGCCGGGACGCGATCAGCAGGTCGCTGGCGTCCAGGAAGATGGTCATCACGGACCACAGCGCGCGACGCACCCTTTCGGACGTGACCGCCCCGCCGCCAAGCGCCACGACGCAGCCGGCACGCAGCGCCTCGATGCAGGCGTTTTCTTCGGCCTCCCTGAATTCGTTTTCGCGCCCCTGCGCAAACAGGTCGACAATGTCGGCGCCGAGATTGGCAACCACGACCTCGTCGGTATCAATAAATCCGGTTCCGAGACGTTCCGCGAGCACCCGGCCGACAGTCGTCTTGCCGACGCCACGCATCCCGATAATCGCCACTGGTTCAATCTTCTTCAATTTCTGACCATTTCCAGGTCCTGCCAGAACGCAGGATACGACTTATCCACACATCCGGGATCAGCAATCTTCAATCCCGGAATCCTTAACGAAAGAATACCGAACGTCATCGCCATCCTGTGATCGCCCGCGGGATCCAGGTTGGCAGGCCCGTGCAGCCTCGCCGGGGTCACGACCAGGCATTCCGGTTCTTCAACGATGTCGGCGCCGATCGAGGAAAGCCGGTCGGCCAGCACGTGCAACCTGTCGGATTCCTTGACCCTGGCATGACCGATCCCCGAAAAAACCGTGACGCCGTCGCGGAACAGCGCGACAAGCATCAGGGGGGGCAGCAGGTCCGGCGTGTCCCGCAGGTCCATTTCGACCCGGCCAGGACCGCGAAGCCTGTCGAACAGCGCGGGATAGACAGCGTCGCCCTGGATCCCGGAAACCGGATCCGGCCTGTTCGCAAGCAGTATCCTGCGCCCGTAGATGACCGATGCAGCTTCCCAGAACGCGGCCAGGGACGCATCGCCCTCTATATCGACCCGCAGCCCCGGCACGTTCCGACCGTGCCGGACCTGGAACCGGTCGCCCTCGATGTCCACCTCGCCTCCGAACAGCCTGATCACCCGGACCGTCATATCAAGGTACGACCGCGAAACCGCGTCACCATCAATCGCCACCGCAAGTCCCTTTGCCGTGGCGGTCCCGGCCATCAGCAACGCGGAGGCGAACTGACTGGAAACATTTGAAGAAATACTGATCTGCGCCGGGAAGCCGACACCGCCGGCGAGAGTCAGGACGCCGTCCTGCCACGTAACTGCAACCCCCGCCGAAGACAGCGCGTCCAGCAGCGGATCGATCGGGCGCCCGACCATGGTTCCGGATGGCCGCAGGCGCAGCGGGAATCCGCATACAAGCGACAGTGCGGCCAGGAAGCGCAGCGTGGTTCCGCCCTCGCCCGTCAGGATGATCCGCCCAGGGTCGCGCGGAAAATCGGCAGGGTATACGTCCACCGATTCGGCCGTCACCCCGAAACGCGCACCCATCATGCCCAGCGCCGTCTGAAGTTCACGGCAGTCCCTGCTCCGCGACGGGTGAACCAGCCGCGACGGGCTGCGTGCGAGCGCAGCCAGCACCAGGCAACGCTGAGTCATGCTTTTCGAACCGGGGATTGAAATGGTCACATCGTCCAGTCCCGCGCCGGGCAGCGTCCTGTCCAGATCCGCCATGACGCCCGTGCAGGCGTGTCCCGTGTCGGACATGGTCCGGGCGACCTCGTCGAAATCGAACGTAACGCCGCAGAACGCCGAAAGTTGCGCGGGCGCCTGCGCACACCAGAAGTCCAGCCCGGAAGCATATTTAAGGCGCGCCCTGACCGCCGCTTCAATCATCGGCGTCGGCCCCTGGGAAGGCATCGCGACGTCAACGGCGGCCACCGATGCCCGCAGCGGCGGCAGTCCGCCGAACCCGCCACGGCCATCGCCGCCCAGCGGGGTAGCGTTGACGACGATATCGTGGACGGCTTCGCCGCGCCGTTCCCATCCCTTGAACCTGACGTGGCCAATCGCGGCCGGCCATGAGGCCTGAACGACGGCCGGGGTCCTGGCGGAGACTGTCACGGACGCCCCCGAATTCACGGCGGCGGCAGCAATGCTGCGTGCCGTGGCGCCACCGCCCATTATCAACACGTCCATTCCGGCGATTCCACCCAGGCGGTCGAATATTTCCCCGGCGCCCACCGAATCGGTGTTCATAAGGTGCGCGCCGTCAGAATCGAGCACGACCGTATTGACGATGCCGGTCGACACCGCCCGGGAATCGACCCGGGCATCGGGCCACTGCGCCAGCGGTTTGTGCTTGAAGGGCATGGTTACTGCAAACCGCCTGATCCCGAACCGGGCACACGCGTCCACGGCCTGGTCCCATGAAGCGGCGGGCAGCGGCAGGTACTGCATCGGAATGGAGCGCGCGCGGAACAATCTGTTGAAGATGTCCGGACCGACCGACGATGCCACCTGTTCGCCACCGACCAGCACGACCGGCTCCATTCGCCGCGATTCGAACGTACGCCACGATTCAAGCTGACCGAAGGATGGCTGTCCAACCGCGGTTTCGAGCCCCGACCCGGCGGACGCGAACGTCACGTTCGAATTGAAATCCCCCGGGCGCGCACGGCTGTATGCCGCGGCGGGCCCCATTCCGACCACGCACCTGGTTGTTGCCGTCAGCATCCGCCCTGCAGCCGCCAGTTTCACGAGATCACCGGCGTCCCTGGCCGTGCCCGCAAGTTTCACCGCGTCGACGCCGGTCGCGTTCAGTTTCGCCGCATGATCCGCGAAAAACGACGACGACCCGGTTTCATGGACGGAAAGCATCACGCGGCATCCACCCGCGCATGCCTTCCGAACCTGTTCGCCGCCGCCCTTAAGCCAGGTGGCAAGTTCCACGTCGACGAACCCTGCCCCGGCCGCGGCTGCACGGGCCAGCAGTGCGATCCTGTCCGATTCAGATCCCGCGAATCCGCCACCGTCGTGGCGCGCGCGGCATGTCGCGATGACCCTGCGCCCGAGAGCCGCGCACAGTTCGATTGCGTCATCAACCGCCCCCGGCATGAGATCCAGCCGGACCTCTACCAGCCAGCCTTCGCGTTCCGTGATGAAACTGTTTGCGCCGAGGAATTCACGAAATGCCGCAAAATGGCGGAATGCGCCGGTCACGCAGATACTGATGCCGGATTTTTCATCAGTCATTCCAGCATTCCCTGATCAGCGACACCGGCACGGCCACCGGCATGAATACGTCCGGCACGCCGCATCCGATCGGCTGCCGCGGCAATGCCATCCGGATCTGTCGGTCCAGGTTTTTCTTGTCCCGCCGCATGAAGGGTTCAACATCGGCGAAGTCCATGGCGGGAACCGATTCCACGCCGGCCCGGTCAAGCAGCGAAACCAGGCGGCCCCGGTCCGCCGAGGACCACATCCCGAGCCGTTCCGACACGGCAGATTCGATACGCATCCCGGCCGCAACGGCCCGTCCGTGCCCGATTGAACAGGCCGAGGCGGATTCCATGGCGTGCCCGACGGTATGCCCGAAGTTAAGGAGCGCGCGCACGCCGCGGTCAAACGGATCGCGGGTAACGATTTGTGTCTTGACGGAAGCCGATTCGCAGGCAAGTGCGGCGGCGGCGTCGATATCGAACCAGTCGGGCAGGGTTGCCAGCATGTCCAGCACGCCTGGGCCGCCGACCACGCCGGTCTTCACGATTTCGACCAGGCCCGCCACGAATTCGGCCCGCGGCAGGGTCGAAAGGAAACGCCGATCCTGGAACACGTATTCCGGGAATTTCACGACGCCGGCGAGATTCCGTCCGCCGGCTATGTTGACCGCGCATTTTCCGCCGATCGCCGCGTCGGCCATTGCCAGCAGGGACGTCGGCACATGGAACAGTCGGACGCCGCGCATCCACAGCGCGGCAGCCATACCGGCCACGTCGGTTGCCACGCCGCCGCCGAAACCGATCACCACGCCGGCGCGATCTACGTTGTGCGCTGCCATGGATTCGAGCACATCTTCGAGGACCGGCAATGACTTCGCGCCCTCGCCGGACGGGATCGGGCATTGCACGACCGGAGCGGCACACAGCCCGGCAAGCGATTCAACGTAGTTCCGGTGTATGGAAAGCACGTTTTCATCGGCAATCACGAAAATCGACGACGCGAGCGATGACACCATCGCGATGGCGGATAAGGAATCCTGGCAGCCTGAAATGATCCGGCCGGTGCCGCGCCCGCCGGATTCATGCGGGAAACTGTAATCGATTACCCGCGGGCCGACAGAACCGGATGACTGATCCATTCCCGCCCCCGCCATGTCCCGCTGTCACTGGTTTTCCAGGTACTGCCGGGCCTCCGCAGCCTGTGTCCCGTTAGGATTTACGTCAAGATAAGACTGGTAGTTGCGCTTCGCCTCGTCGGTGTTGCCGCGGGCCTTGGCCACACGCGCCAGCCCGATCAACGCCGGCCCGTATGACGGATTGATTGCGATGGCGCCCTCATAGCTGCCCCTGGCAGCCTCATAACGTTTGAGCCTGTATGACGCCTCGCCCATCTTCTGCAGCGGCACGGGACTGCCCGGCTTCAACTGATGCGCCATTTCGTAATGCGCGAGCGCCACTTCCGGATCCCTGGAAAGCGCCTTGTCGCCCGCCTTCATGTGACCCTCGAAGTTGTTCGGCGCCACCGGCTCGTCAACGTAAGGTTCGTCGGCAACGGGTTTCGTAACCGGTTCGGTTTTCGACACAGGCGCCGGCTTAACCACCGGTGCCGTATTTGCAACGGGCGCGGCTTTCGACACCGGTGCGGTTTTCGCCACAGGAACCGCCACTTCGACCGGCGCGGGCACGGCCGCCGGAGCCGGTTGCACCTGTGACGGCTGCACTGCCGCCGGCGCCGGGGCGGGTGCGGGTTCAGGGGCCGGTGCGGGCGGAATCGCGGGCACCGGGGCGGGTTCCGGTACGGTAACCGGCGCCGGAGCGGTTGGGGGAGTCGGCGGCACGGTCCCCGGTTCCGTTACGGCGGGCGTCTTGCCGGCCTGGTCCGGGTACCAGTAGGGTTCAGTCAGGACCGCGGCCACGGCAACCAGCACCAGTACACCGACCACAATCAAAATCTTGCGGGCGGTACCGGGGCGGCGGGTCCGTGGCACGTCATCGTCGCCGGGGCGGTGGGCGCTTTCGCGCGGCGCAACAGGGCCGGCCTTTTTGCGCCGGACGCTTATCACCTGCGACACCGACGCAGGCGACGTTTCAAACATAATCCCCGCAGGCACGACCTCGACTTCATCGCCCTCATCCGCGGGCAGGGCACCGGCGGACTGCGCCGCAGGAGATTCGACGGAATCGGCAGGAATTGCATCCCCGGGAAGCCGTTCGGTCACCTGGATCGCAACATCATCGACGACCGCCCCGCGTGAAGCCGGTTCGTCACGCCTGACGTCGAACGCCGCCATGGGCGCTGTCGTCGACCGACGCGGTTCCGTTTCAGCAGGTCGCGGTGAAGTGGCGGCAGGCACCGCCGCTGGTGCTGGCGCGGATTCAGGCGCGGGTTCAGGTAAGGGCGCGGGCGCGGGCGCGGAGGTCTGGCCGCCATCCGCGCCGGGTCCGAAAGACTTCCGAAAAAATTCGTCGTCGACGCCGGGGAACGGCTCGGGCAACGCCGAGCTGTCCGTCGGCAGGCGAATGCCCAGTTTCTGAAGCAGATCGGGCAGCGGTTTCCATGTGTTGTCCGAATCGAGCCAGAGCGCGTCCGGAACGCCGCCCTTACCGGCGTCTGCGCCGACAGGAATTCTTCCCGCCACCAGCCACTTTTCCAGCGCGGCCCTTTCCGCAAACCGGATAATGACCCCGTCCGGGGTCTTTATGTAAACGACTTCTGGCAAAACGGCCCCCAAAAACTAGATAACGCCCAGGAGGAACAACGCCCCCAGAATTATCCCGACACCTGCGACCCCCAGCACTATGCCAAGAATCAGCTTGCGGGGATCGCGGGTCTTTTCTTCCTCAATCTTGAATTCAAACTGCCTGGAAACGCTGACGCCACCGTTCGTGGTGGTGCCCGACGCAGTCGAATCGATATCACGCAACTGTTCCGAATAGTCACCAAGGGGATCGGCGCCGCCCGCCATGCCTGCAATCTTCATGGCGTTCCGGATCGCGCCTGCCCTGCTGCGGGTATCCTTGTGGCCGCGGACGAAATCGCCCAGCTGGAATTCGGCACCCGTGTTGTCCTGAACGAAATACTTTTCCGGCCGATCGATTGTCCGCGCCCATTCTTCGAGCACCGGAAAATCAGGAAATTCAAACACCAGAGCCGCCGGCGACCTGACCACATAAGGGCCGCCCGAAGATTCTTCAACGATTTCCGGCATGGAAGCCGCGAGATCGGGAACCTCGAACACGTCGACGGACGAATCGGCCGGTGGCGGAACCGTCTGGACCGGTTGAGTCACGTTATCCGCCGGACGCTTTTCGGCCCACACGGAACTCATCGGCTTGCGAAACGGGGAAGCACCGGCCGAAGACCGCGGAGCCACGGTCGTTTCCTGGGTGATCGACATGGGATCACCACCGCCGGAAACAAGCCTGTCGGCGGACGAAATCAAATCCTGCGAAAAGCGGAAACCGCCTGATTCCGGTGACCCGGCAGGCCGACGGCGCGAATACAGCGGCTGTTCCGCACCGCAGTGATCGCATTTGATCGTGGCGCCATCCGTACCGATGACGGAGGTATCGTCCGAAAACTCGCCGCCGCAGCTCAAACAAAGCAGATTCATGCAATCTCCGTCCCGGCCCGGGAATGGCGCGGCCGGGTCTCGCAATAGGATAACGCAAATCACGCGGGCCGGGGTGATGTTTCGCAGGGCTTCGATCCACCGCCGCAATACGACGCAAAATTCGCGCAGGCGGCGCTTTGGCATCGCGCGCGGGAGGATGTTAGCCTTGATGCCGATTGCTATGACAGGATTCTGCTGACAATGGCCGGAAACAAGCGTGTAACGAAAAATTCCCGGAAGCCCGATGAAGACAGGACACGGCTGATCGAAATCGGCATTCATGGCATCCTGCTGACGATTGCCGGACTGCTCCTGTTCCTTTCGCTGGTTTCATTCGATCAGCATGACGTCCACATGCGGATGGGCGACGAAAGCATCTCGAACCTGATGGGGGCTTTCGGGGTCCGCCTTGCCTGGATGTTCCTGGAAGTATTCGGCGTCCTGTCTTACCCCATCGCGATCGGCCTGGTGTATCTCGGCGTCAGGGCTGTCATGAGGCGCCCGCTGCCTGCGAGTCCGATGCGGATCGCCGCGCCGTTCATCGCGGTCGTCTGCGCGGCCGTCCTCCTTCACATGGGTCTTGGGACTTCCCGCATATTCGATGACCAGTATACGGTCGGCGGGCGGCTTGGAAGTGTGGTCGGGGAACTGACAACCGTGCTGATCCAGAGGACCGGGACGGTCATCGTCGCCTTCGTCGGGCTGGCCATGTCGGTAATGTACATGTGC
>CAYYCO010000041.1:0-26078 GCA_964470365.1 uncultured Anaeromyxobacteraceae bacterium
ACGTTCAGTTCGGGCGGATACACGGCGACCGGCGCGGCAGGTGTTGACGGCGGCGACGGCACCGACGGCTCCGGCGGAACGGGATGCCCGGTCGCGAACGATGGCGGCCATATCGTTTCCGGACACTGGGTTGGATACGCGGGAAGTGACGGCGGCAACGGCACGCCCGGTGGCGGCGGCGGTGGCGGCGGCGCCGGCGGCGGCGCGGACGTCGATAAGAACTGCAGCGGGAATGACGACACGCTGGGTGGTTCTGGCGGCGGCGGCGGATCTGGCGCCTGCGGCGGGACTTATGCCGCCGGCGGTTCCGCGGGCGGTGGCGCGTTCACGGTGTTCATAACGTTCAGTTCTGCCAGTTCCAACTACCCGACGCTTACGGCCAATGAGATCGTCCGTGGCGAAGGCGGCCGCGGCGGCAACGGCGGCAACGGCGGCGCTGGTGGTCTTGGCGGCGACGGCGGCGCCGGCGGCGATGTGGCCGGTCAGTGGGACTACGCAATGGGACCCGGCGGCCGTGGCGGTCAGGGCGGTGACGGTGGCCAGGGCGGCGGCGGCGGCGGCGGATGCGGCGGCGTTTCCTGGGGTGTATTCGTTTACAACGGGACAGGGGCACACCCGGCATACGCCACGTCCAACACGATGAGCGGCGGCGGCGCGGGCGGCGCCGGCGGTTCCGGCGGCTCGTCGCTGGGCAACAGCGGCACGGCTGCAGTTTCCGGCGAATCCGGGGATGTTCTGTTCTTCTGATCGTCAACCACCCAAACACCACCCACAGCGGAAAAAAATCCGTTGACGCCCGCATCGCGGCGCGGGAAATTACATCCCGCCCCAATCCGTCGGCGAGGTCCGTCATGGCATCGAATTCCGAAATGATCAGGAAAGGTACGGCGCTTCTCGAAAAGGGGTTCGAACGCCCCCTGTTCATGATGGCGCATCACGACGACGAGGTGTCGCAGGCCGGCGTGTTCCAGCGCCTCGGCCCGAATTTAAGGGCCGTCTGGGTCACGAACAGCGACGGACTGTATTTCGAATCGGAGATGACCCCGGCGGAGTACGGAAAGATCAGGATGGCCGAGGGCGTCAATTCGGTGGCCCAGGCCGGCATCCCTGAAAGCGCCACGCGCTGCTACGGCTGGTCCGAAGTCGACATCTACCGCTGGCTCAGCGAAATCAATTCCGGAAAGCGCACGATGCAGGAGGCGGCCGGATATTTCGACCGCATCCGCGACGACGTCAGGCAGGCGGTGTTCGACAACCGGCCGGACGCGGTGTTCACGCTGGCGTGGCAGGGGGGCCAGCCCGAACACGACCTGACGCACTTCTTCACGGCGCTGGCGATAGGTGAATTCGAACGCGAAACCGGTTCCAGGGTCGCCTTCTTCCACCTGCCCGCGTACGAGTACACGATCCTGGTCGCCCACAGATTCCACCCGCTTTACCAGGGCGAACGCCTGCGTATCAGGCTGACCGACGACGAAATGGCGGTGAAACTGCGGATGATCGAACAGTACCCGTCCCAGAAACGGCTTTTCAACGATTTTCAGAAGGTTTTCAGGCTGGTCGGACTGGCCGGTTACGTGACCGGCGGGCCGCGAAATGCCGAAGAATGGCTTTCGACCGAGGAATTCGGCCCGGTTCCGGCCGGCCTGGATTACTCCAGGAACACGCACGTTTTCGACAAATGCACATACATCAATGACGATTTCGAGGGCGCCCCGGTTACCTTCAAGGGGGCTATCAGGCCGATTGTGCAGTGGTACCTGGCGAAGGCCGGGGTCAGATGACGGTGCCGTCCGGTATCACGGTGTTTTTCGGGATTACAGTGATGCCGTCGCAGACCCAGTAATTTTCACCCTGGATGTTCACGCCGTCTTCCTTGGGCGTGATGATGACGTTTTCCCCGATTCTGACGTTCTTGTCCAGTATCACGCGTTCCAGGTTTGAATTCACACCGATGCCCAGCGGCGGCACGTTTGTCGGCGGTTCGAACCCGACCGGCCAGGCCGGCCTTTCGCCCTCGTAATAGTCGGCGCCCAGCATCACCACGTTGGTAAGCCGCGCCTCGGGCCTGACAATCGAACGGACGCCGATGATTGAACTGCGCACGACGGCGCCCGTCACATTCGCCCCTTCCGCGACAAGGCAGTTTTTGATCTTCGAACGCATCACGATGGCCGGCGGCAGGTTGCGTGAACGCGTGAAAATCGGCTGCCCGGGAGCGTACAGCGGGAACGGCGGGTTTTCCTGCGCCATGGCCATATGCGCTTCGAAGTAGGATCTGATGGTCCCGATGTCTTCCCAGTGACCGGTGAACGGGAACGCCATCACCTTGCGGGTGTTGATGGCGCCGGGAATCACCTCGCGCCCGAAATCCATGATCGTCGGATCCGCCAGCAGTTCTTCGAGTACCCGCGGCTTGAACACATATATGCCCATCGAGCCGAGGAACCAATCGTCGCCCTCCAGTCCGTGCCGCCTGTTCATTTCGGAAGGGCTGCGGAATCGCTGCAGCACCTCTTCCTGCTGCGGCTTTTCGCAGAAGTCCGTCACCACGTTGTCCGTCGACGCCTTCAACAGGCCCATGCGCGGCGCCTCGACCCTGGGCACCGGCTGGACGGCGAGAGTGATGTCGGCGTCGTTGTCGAAGTGCTGTTTAAGCATGTCGCGGTAGTCCATCCTGTACAGGTGGTCGCCCGACAGGATGACGATAGCCCTGTTGTTGAAGTCACGGACGTGGCGCAGGGATTCGCGGACCGCGTCCGCCGTGCCCTGGTACCACGCCGTGCGGTTCGGGGTCTGTTCCGCCGCGAGGATTTCGACGAAGCCCCGGGAGAAGCCGTCAAACCTGTATGTGGCCATTATGTGGTGGTGAAGGCTTGCCGACAGGAACTGCGTGATGACGAACACCTTCCTGATGCCCGAATTGATGCAGTTCGATACTGTAATGTCGATCAGCCTGTACTTGCCAGCCACGGCCACGGCCGGTTTCGATCGCTGGAGGGTCAGTGGGAACAGGCGGGTGCCCTGGCCTCCGCCAAGGATCATCGCAATCACGTCGTCCATATTGTTCACCGTCAAAGGGTGCGGAAATTGTCAAACGACCAATAAGTACCATTATGGCGGTAACAAGCAAAGTGTAAGCATTTCAAATTAATGGATTTCACATGAAAAATGGGAATACAGAGGGGTTTCTGCTATCCTTTTCCAAACTTTTCCGGGCCCTTTGCGCCCGACAAGATGGATTTGGGGGTAAGTGATGAAACGGACGCTTATTCTTGCGGCAACCCTTTGCCTGGCCGTGGCCGCCTGCGGGCCATCCGGTGGCAATGACGTCGTTGACCAGGATGTCGTTATCGATGTCGGTGAAGATGTCGTGACCGACGCAATCCTTCCCGATACCGCAGTGACCGATACCGGTCGTGACAACGGTCCGGGGAATGACGTGATGCAGGATGTCCTGGCCGACACCCTTGCCGACATCGAGCCTGACGTGGCGATAAACTGTCCGGGAAACGCGGGCTGCGAATGCAGCCAGAATACCGAATGTTTCTCGAATTTCTGCGTTGAAACAACTGGAAAAAAGGTCTGTTCCAACGCGTGCGACGACGAGGATTCCTGCCCGCGGGGCTGGACGTGTTCCCAGGTGACGTTGTCCGGCGACACCGTTTACATCTGTGTCGATCCGTTTGCCCGTGCGTGCAGGCCGTGTGTCGACGACGATGAATGCGAACCGCCGGTCGGCGCCGGCAGCGGCGTTTATGACTGCATTCCGTACGGACCGGACGGCAGCTTCTGCGGCACGGGATGCGTCAACGATAACGACTGCAAGGCGGGTTACCACTGCGTCAACAACCCGGACGGCGCGGGAATGCGGTGCCTTTCCGAATCAGGCGTCTGCGAATGCACCCAGGAATACATCGATAAGGGTTATCTGACGCAGTGTTATGTCGAAAATGATATCGGCACCTGTTACGGCGCCCGGACTTGCGACGGCATCTGCGATGCCGAACCCGCGGTGGCCGAAATGTGCAACCAGACGGATGACAACTGCGACGGCCGTACCGACGAGGGTATTTCCGGTACCGCCTGCACTATCGACAACGCTGCCGGTTCATGTCCCGGCACGGCGTCGTGCGTCAATGGCGTGTTCAACTGTGCCGGCAAGACTCCGTCGAATGAAACCTGCAACGGCTCCGATGACAACTGCAACGGCCAGACCGACGAAAACGCGACGAACTGCATCGTGTATTATCGCGACTCGGACGACGACGGGTTCGGGCTCGCGGGTGATTCTCAGTGCCTGTGCCAGGCATACGAGGATTACTCGGCGATCGCGAAGGGCGACTGCAATGATTCCGACATCAACGTCTATCCCGGTGTCGCTGAACGCTGCAACGGCAAGGACGACAACTGCGACGGGGCGACCGACGAAATGGGCGCCCTCAACTGTGTCGAATACTTCTTCGACGGTGACGACGATTCCTGGGGCCTCAGCTCCGACAAGCGCTGTCTCTGCGCGGCGTCCGGCGATTACACCGCGACGCGGGGCGGCGACTGCAATGATGGCGACGCCGGCGTCAGCGGCGGCTCGACCGAAACCTGCAACGGCGTGGATGACGACTGCGACGGTTCCACCGACGAGGAAAATGCGTCCGGTTGTTCCGAATGGTACAAGGACGTCGACGGCGATACGTTTGGCGACAAGAACGACCACAAGTGCCTGTGCGCCAGTACGGCCGTTTACAAGGTCGATGTCGGCGGCGACTGCGCCGACGGCAATGGCGCGATCAATCCGGCGGCGCTCGAATCCTGCGACGACGTTGACGATGACTGCGACGGCCAGACCGACGAGGAAGGCGCATCCGGTTGTGCATCGTATTACTACGACAACGACGGCGACCATTACGGCGTCGGTGCCCCGAAGTGCCTGTGCGATGGTTTCGGCAAGTACACGGCGATGGTCACGGGCGACTGCAACGACGCCGATGGCTCCGCCAACCCGGGTATGACCGAGGTGTGCAACAGCAAGGACGACGACTGTGATTCCAGCACCGACGAACCGGGCGCGACAGGCTGTACGACATACTTCCTGGACACCGACCGCGATTCATACGGGCAGACCGACATGGCTGCCTGCCTGTGCTCGACGGTCGGCGATTACCGGGCCACGAGGGGCGGCGACTGCAACGACGCCGACGAACTGGTCAACCCCGGCAAGACGGAAGCGTGCAACGGCGTTGACGACGAATGCGACGGCTTCACCGACGAAGACAACGCCACGGGCTGCGTCGATTATTTCCTGGATTCGGACCGCGACGGGTACGGCGATGTGACCAAGCGCCGCTGCATGTGCGTGGCGTTGATCGGCACATATGACTGCACCAACGCAACGGACTGCTGCGACATCGACGACAAGGCATTCCCGGGCCAGACCGCCTACTACGGTTCGCCCACACAGTGCGGACTGGTCGGCAAGGAATTCGATTTCAACTGTTCCAATGCCAACGAGGTCGAATCGACCGCTTCGGGCGACTGCGAAACATTCGTCGAGGGATGCGACGCGGATCCGGAGGGATGGGCCGACGCGGTGCCCGCCTGCGGCGTATCGGCAAACTGGATCTATGACTGCAGCAGCGGTTTCCTGACGTGCAACGAAAAGTATGAAACCAGGGTCCAGGGCTGCCGCTGATTCAAATCCTGCCTGTACGATTTTCCAGATACGAACTGACGACCAGAAGATTTGTGCGGTGTGTTACTGCCCTGCGGATTCCGAATTCTTCTTTTCGATCTTCTTCATCAGGCCTTCGAAACCTTCCTTTTCCCAAATCTTGTTGAACTGGTTGCGGTAGTTTTTCATCATGCTGACATCGTCGATGATGACGTCGAAGGCCAGCCATTTTCCCTTCGCCTGGTGAAACGCATAACTGACGGTGGCTTCCGACTTGCCGGACCGGATCGTCGATTTGACGATGACGCTGCCGTCGGCCGCGTTCTGGGCCGCGGGATCGATTTCCAGGGTGAACCGGGCGTCGGGGTCGAATTTTTTCACATAGCTGCGCTGGATCATCTGTTTGAAGCCGGCGATGAACCAATCGCGGTCCCTTGGCTTCAACCCTGCCCAGCGGTCGCCAAGCGTGCGTTTAGACAGTTCGGCATAGTCCACGAAGGTGTCGAGTTCCGCCTTGACTGCCTTGTCGAAGACGGGACGGTCAAGGTTCCTGGACACGAGATCCTGTATATCGGAGTACTTGTCGCGGACCACGTCGACGGGGGCGGCGCCGGCAGCGCCGGCCAGTAACGTCACGGCAATCAGGACGGCTGGAAAAATCATTTTCATGTCACATCACCTGTGCGGGTCGCGGCCCGAACGCCAGGGGCGCGGGTCCGGGGCAATTCTATATGTTCGGGGGTCAATTCGCCATATCGAGGGATGCGACTGGAACCAGTTCAGTCGCGGTGGCGCGTTCCAGCGTCGCGACAGCGAGATTGAAATCGTAGATTGCCTGGTAGTAGGACAACTGCGCCAGGAAGAACTGCGTCAGGCCGTCCACGACGTCCTGCAGCGGGGCCATGCCGTTTTCGTACAGGTCAAGTTTTGCAATGACCCAGCCGCGCGCGGATTTAAGCGCCGACTGGCGCACCGATATCATCGATTCGGCGTCCTGCATTTCCAGGAACAGCTTTTCGACCTCCAGCCGGATGGACGTTTCCGCGCCATCAAGTTCCGTGCGGAGGGATGATTTCTGGAGCCGCGTCTTTTTCAGTTCGCCCAGTTTGGCGCCGATGTTCAGGTCGAATCGCATCACCAGGCCGGCGCCGAACCCGAGGGAGTTGAACGGATCGTAGTACGGGAAAGTGAGGTCGTCGGCGACGTTGGAGTACGCGTAATCGAATTCGGCGTAGAGCACGAAATCCGGGAAGAATTTCCTGAACCGCGCCTCTTCCTCGGCCTCGCGGGCCTTCACTCCGGACCGCAGCGCGGCCAGTTCGGGACGGTTTTCCAGGGCCGCAGCGATTGCGTCGTCCATGCTGATTTCGACCAGTGGCACAACGGGTGACGGCTCGCCGCCGGCCAGGAAGACGGTCGGCGCCATTGGATCCATGCCGGCCAGGCGTTTAAGTTGCCCGCCCGCCAGTTCGAGCATCCGCCGGGCATCCATTTCCTGTTCGATGATCTGGGCCTCGTACACATTGACCTTCATCCTGTCCACGGGATCCCAGGATGCGTCGTCGGACTTCTCCAGTTCGTCCAGATGCGAGCGGGCCTTGTCGAAATAGCCGCGTCCCTCGACGAGCACTTCGGTCAGGCGCCGCGTCAATTCGAGCCCGAACCACGCCTTCATCGTTTCAAGCCTGACGTCGGCTGCGGCCATCGCCTCGAAGCCGCGGCTGACCTCGACACCAAGTTTCCTGGCCCGGTTCAGCCAGGTAATCTTTCCGCACGTGTAGATCGGCTGGATCAGCTTGACGTTGATCTTTGTCCAGATACCCCATTCGCCGAGATCGCCAAGATCGGTTGAATACTGGCTTGTGAACGGCGTCGCCCCGGACGGGACGCGATGGCCGGTCATGGGTGCAAGCAGAGCCTGGACCTCGATCCTGGGCTGGTATTCCGCCCGTGCCGTTTCCAGATCGGCCTCCGCCTCGTCCACGCCCAGGCGTGCCTTAACGATCCTGGGATTGACCGCCAGCGCCATGTCGAGTGTCTGCGAGAAATTCAGGGACGCCGGGACCACCGCCGCAGATTCCGTCGAACCGGCGTCGCCGGACGATTGCCGGCCGTCCTGTGCCGCGGCCGGCAGCCCAAGACCAAACGTCAGGATGGCGATGGAGGCCGCGAATGCTGTCCGCGCATTTAAATGAAGCAGTGTCATACGCCCCTGGAATGCTGGATTACGTCCTTTCTGGGCAGGACCTTACGGATGATGTTGAAGGCCATCGCCGCCGATGTAAAGGCGCCCTCAAACCCGCTTGTTCCCACCGCCCCGTCGCACAGGTTCAGAAAATTCCGCCATGGCGTCCTGACCGGCTGGGTTACGAGGCCGAGGGTTCCCGGGAGAGCGTTTCGGAAAAGAGGGACCATTCCGGCCGGATCCACGACCGTTTTTCCCGTTTTTTCGCTGACGCGGGTCGCAGAGATCGATGTCGTTATCATGTGACGGCCAAGGAACGGCATGAATTCCGTCAGGCGGCCGAGCATCGCCTCGCTGAAGGATTCGATCACTGAAGCCCCCTCGTCGATTCGCGAGGCCGGTATCATCCCGGATACGGACAGCACGGCACGTTCAGGATCGATGGCGTCGGGAGGTTCCATTGCCGGGTCGACCTGCAGCACCAGCAGGTTGGTGTCGTCGAGCGGGCTGGCCGGGTCGTTCACCAGGAAAGCAGTCCTGGCCATTCCGGCCGGGATGCCGCGCCGGGCGAGGCCAACACCCGTCGTAACAAGGTAATGCGAGGGACCGGATTCCGAAATCCTCTGGCGATAGCGTCGCCCGACCGCCTTTTCCGGCAGCATGTCCAGCATCGCAGGCAGGCTGGTACCCGCCACAAGCATTTCGGTGCCGACAGCCTCGTTACGGCCCCGGACGTCCACCTCGACCACACGGCCGCGGCGCACCAGGATCTGGTCGGCAAATTCGCTCATCCGGACCGTGCCCGAGTTCCCCTCGATACGGCTCAGGAAGAGGTTTTTCAGCGAATCGAGACCCCATTCGACGTTGTAAAGCCCGCGAAGCAGGTGATTGGTCGAGCGGCCGAAGCTGACCGGGTATTTCCAGGCGTCCGGGGTGCCGTTGAGAATCGAGACCGGCGCGCAGAGGAATGCCCGGGCCGCCGGGCTTGACGCGAATTCGTCGATCGCGTCGCCTTCGCCGAAAGCGGCAACGAGGCGCTTCCTGACAGAGTTCCATCGGAAAAATTCCACGAGGCCACGTGGCGGGATGGCGGGGAAGTCCTTCTGGAACGGCTCCAGAGATTTTTCCGCCTCGGCCTGGCGGTCGAAGAAGGACATGAAACGATCGACCTGACCCGGGAATTCCCGCGCGAGTTCTTCTTCGAGAATACCGCGGGCATGCGAAATTTCGATCCTGCGTTGCGGCAGCACCACGCTGCATACCGGATCCATGGGCCGCGGCATGTTGCGCATTTCCGGAAGCAGTGCGAGTTCCCGGAAAACCTCGCGGATCGCCGGTGATTCCGAAAAGCCGTACAGAAGGTTGGGCCGGCGGACGAAACGGAAGCCGTCGGCCTCGTACGTGTTCGGTTTGCCGCCATGTCCCAGCAGAAGCACCCTGTAGCCGTTTTTCGCGGCCAGGGCACCGAAAATCAGGGCGGGAAGGTCGTTGCCGACGATGACCACGTCGTAGGAACTCTTCAGTTCCGCCATCGGGGTTCCCCTTTTAATGAGCGCGCACGGTGCGCCGGCCCTGCAACGTCAACCGCCCCGAAAGAACATCATCCAGGGCTTCCGGATAAAGGGCGTTTTCCTGCGCCAGGATTCTTTCGGCCAGCGAGTCTTCATCATCGTCGTCAAGAACCGGTACGGAGCGCTGGGCAATGATTATTCCGGTGTCGGTTCCCTCGTCCACGAAATGAACGGTGCAGCCGGTGATCTTCACGCCGTATTCAAGTGCCTGCCCCTGCGAATGAACGCCCGGGAAGGCAGGCAGCAGCGCCGGGTGTATGTTCACGACCCGGCCCCTGAAAGGAACCAGGAATTCCGGCGTGAGAATCCGCATGAAGCCGGCCAGCGCGACGTATTCGACGCCCCGGGAACGAAGTTCCGCGACGAGCGCCCTGTCGTAGTCCTCGCGCGAGGCAAAATCGCGGTGCGAAAGGACCACCGTCGGAATTCCCATCGAGCGTGCAAATTCCAGACCGGCGGCGTCGGCCTTGTTGCTGAGCACCACACGGATGTCGGCGCACAGGCGTCCGTCACGCGCAGCATTGATCAGCGCGCGCATGTTGGTGCCACGCCCCGAAATGAGGATGGCGACAGGCACCCTCGCGGCTGGTTCCTGCGATGTCATTTCAAAACCACTTCGTTATTCCCGGCGGCAAGCCTGCCCAGGATGAACGGAGCGCGCCCCGCGTCGCGCAGTGCCGTCATCGCCGCGTCCACCTTTTCCGGCGCAATCGCGATGATGAGCCCCACGCCCATGTTGAACACGCGCATCATTTCGTCGTCGTCGACCTCGAAACCGGTTCCGCGGCCCTGCAGGAATTCGAAAACCGGAGCGGGCGGAACGGCCGCCATTTCGATTTCCGCGCAAACGCCCGGGGGCAGGACGCGCGGCAGGTTGCCGACGATGCCGCCGCCGGTGATGTGGGCCATGGCCTTCGGGCGCGGACCGGCCATCAGCGCCCTGACCGCGTCGGCGTATATGTACGTCGGGGTAAGCAGGACTTCGCCCAGCGGCCTGTCAAATCCTGCGTAGGTTTTCGTGATGTCGAGCTGCCTGGCGTCAAGAATGCGGCGTACCAGGGAATATCCGTTCGAATGGACCCCCGAACTGGGAAGTCCGATCAGTATGTCGCCGGCCACGCAATCGCGGCCGTTGATCAGTTCCGGTTCATCGACGACGCCGACGGCGAAGCCTGCCAGGTCGTATTCGCCCTCCTGGTAAAATCCGGGAAGTTCCGCCGTTTCACCGCCCACCAGCGAGCAGCCGGCCTGGCGGCACCCCTCGACGATGCCCTCGATGACCTTCAGCGAAACGCCGAGTTCGAGGTGACCGCTGGCGATGTAGTCCAGGAAAAACAGGGGACGCGCGCCGGTCGTCAGCACGTCGTTGACGCACATGGCGACCAGGTCGATCCCGATGGTATTGTGGATACCGGTCATGAAAGCCAGCTTCAGCTTGGTTCCGACGCCGTCGGTCCCCGAAATCAGCAGGGGGCGTTTCATGCCGGCCATGTCAGGCGCGACTGCCGCTGCAAATCCGCCCACGCCCGACACAACCTCGGCCGTCAGCGTTGATTTGACCATGCGCCCGATTTCGGACGCGAATTCGTCACCGGCGTCAATGTCGACACCGGCCTGTTTGTAAGTCAGTTTCTGCTTGTTCATCTGATGTATTCCCGCCCCTGGACAGCGGCCCGAAGAATAGCCTGTCGTGTCGTCCCAGTCAATCGCGCCGGGTGCGGCCGGGAGGCGCCGGGAAGGCGTGGGCGCTGGTGGGAATGGTCAGGCGGGCAGCAATCAGGTCCGGCGTCTGGTCCTGGCGATGAATGCCGTGGCGATGCCTGCCAGAATCAGCAGCAGCCAGGCGCCCGCGCCGCCGGCGCCGTTACCGGAACCGCCTTGGCAGCCGCCGCCGGCGTAGTACCCGACATCATCGCAAGCGTCGCCGATCCCGTCGCCGTCAGTGTCGGTCTGGTCCGGATTTTCGGCCATGAGGCAGTTGTCCGGGTCCTCGCCAGGCAGGACGGTGCATCCCGGGTTTTCGTTGCGGATGCCGTCGTCGTCGATGTCGCAGTCGCACGCGTCGCCCTCGCCGTCCAGATCCGTGTCGACCTGTTCGGGGTTGTATACGAGCGGGCAGTTATCGTCGTCGCGATCGATTCCGTCGCCGTCGAAGTCGCGTTCGCAGACGTTGCCCACGTCGTTGCGGTCGTCATCGGCCTGGTCCGGGTTGTATACGAGCGGGCAGTTGTCGTCGTCGTCGTTGACGTCATCGTCGTCGTCGTCGGGGTCGATGCAGTCGGCAATGTCGTCGCCGTCCGTGTCCGCGAAATCCTCGTCGACGAAGTTGTCGCAGTCGTCATCGGCGCCGTTGCATTCCTCGACGACCGGTTCACCCGCGATGCAGGAATCGATGACGTCGCCTCCAACGCATGAAGACACGCCGGTCGATTCGCAGGCCCCCACGCCGCATGTGGTCGCGGTTCCGGTGAAGTCCTCGTCGGTCGCACCGTTGCAGTCGTCGTCAACGCCGTTGCAGGTGGTGTCGGAAGCCGCCGCCTGGCCGGGCACGCAGGAATCGCCGACGATACCGCCGACGCATTCGGACAGTCCGGCCGCCGCGCAGGCGCCGGTGCCGCAGTTCGTGTGGACCCTTACGTAGTGGTCGTCAGGCGTGCCGCTGCAGTCCTCGTCGATGCCGTTGCAGTCGTCGTCGTCGCCGGTCGGTTCGCCCTCGACGCAATCGCTTTCCCGCTGACCGTCGATACACTGCAGGAAGCCCGTGGCCGCGCACACGCCGGCACCGCAGTCGGTTGGCAGCGGTTCGTAATCCTCGTCCGCGGTCCCGTCGCAGTCGTCGTCGTCGCGGTCGCAATCGTCGTCCAGTTCCGCCGGCACGCCGGGCGTGCAGGAATCGACCACCTCGCCGCCGACGCATTCACGCCATCCCGTGGCGGAACATTCGCCGATGCCGCATTCGGTGGCCGATTCAAGGTAAGAGTCGTCGTTGAAACCGTTGCAGTCGTCGTCGACGCCGTCGCAGTCGGTGTCGTCGCCGGTGGCCGGACCGGGCGTGCAGGTCACGACCTCGCCACCCTCGACGCATGTCCGGGTGCCGGTCGATCGGCAGGCGCCCGCGCCGCATACGACATCGCCCACCACATAGCCGTCATCCGCAGTTCCGTCGCAGTCGTCGTCCACGGCGTCGCAGTCCGAGTCGTCGCCCGTGGGCGAGCCGGGCGTGCAGGAGTCGCCCGGGACGCCGTCAACGCATGAAGTCACGCCAACGGATTCGCAGGAGCCGGCGCCGCAGGTTGAATCGGTTGGGATGAAAGCATCGTCTGCCGTTCCGTCGCAGTCGTCGTCGATGCCGTCGCAGTCTGTGTCGTCGCCGGTCGGCGCGCCGTCGGTGCAGTTCTGGCGTTCAATGCCCGCGTCGCATGAACTGACGCCCGTGGTCGCGCACGCGCCGGTTCCGCAGTGCGTCGTGACCGGCAGGTATCCGTCGTCGTTCGCGCCGTCACAGTCGTCGTCGATGCCGTCGCAGTCCGTGTCGTCGCCGGTCGGTTCGCCAGCGGTGCAGTTCAGGTGTTCGACGCCGGCGTCGCATGAACTGGTGCCGGTCGCTGCACAGACACCGATTCCGCAGGAAGTAGAGTGCGGGACATAGCCGTTGTCCGGCGTGCCGTCACAGTTGTCGTCGTTGCCGTCGCAGTCGGTGTCCGGGTTGGTGGGCGAACCGGGAGTGCACGTATCTGACGTCGACCCGTTCACACAGATCAGTTCACCGGCAGCCGAACATGGGCCGGCGCCGCAGGTGGTCGGCGTCGGCATGTAGGCGTCGTCGTTCGCGCCGTCGCAGTCGTCGTCGATGGCGTCGCAGTCCGTGTCGTCGCCGGTCGGTTCGCCCGCGGTGCAGTTCAGGTGTTCGACGCCGGCGTCGCATGAACTGGTGCCGGAAGACAGGCAGGCGCCCTTGCCGCATAGGGTGTGGATGGGCGCGTAGCCGTCATCGTTCGTGCCGTCGCAGTCGTCGTCGATGCCGTCGCAGTCCGTGTCGTCGCCGGTCGGCGCGCCGTCGGTACAGTTCTGGCGTTCAACGCCCGCGTCGCATGAACTGACGCCCGTGGTCGCGCACGCGCCGGTTCCGCAGTGCGTCGTGACCGGCAGGTATCCGTCGTCGTTCGCGCCGTCGCAGTCGTCGTCGATGGCGTCGCAGTCCGTGTCGTCGCCGGTCGGTTCGCCCGCGGTGCAGTTCAGGTGTTCGACGCCGGCGTCGCATGAACTGGTGCCGGAAGACAGGCAGGCGCCCTTGCCACAGAGGGTGTGAATGGGCTCGTAGCCGTCATCGTTCGTTCCGTCGCAGTCGTCGTCGATGCCGTCGCAGTCGGTGTCCGGGCTGGTGGGCGAACCGGGAGTGCACGTATCTGACGTCGACCCGTTCACGCAGATCAGTTCACCGACAGCCGAACATGGGCCGGCGCCGCAGGAGGTCGGCGTCGGCATGTAGGCGTCGTCGTTCGTTCCGTCGCAGTCGTCGTCGAACCCGTCGCAGTCGGAATCGTCGCCGGTTGGGGCGCCGACCGTGCAGTTCTGGTGTTCAACGCCGGCATCGCAGGAACTGATGCCGGTCGCTGCGCAGACACCTGTGCCGCAGGAAGTTTCATGCGGGGCATATCCGTCGTCGGGCGTGCCGTCGCAGTCGTCGTCGGCGCCGTCGCAGTCGGTGTCGTCGCCGGTCGGCGGTTCTTCGGTGCAGTTGTCCCGCACGCTGCCGTCGACGCAGGAACTGAAGCCCGTTGCCGCGCATACGCCTGTTCCGCAGAACGTCTGGTGTCCGATGTATTTGTCGTCGATTTCCCCGCTGCAGTCGTCGTCAAGGCCGTTGCAGTCCGTGTCGTCGCCTGTCATGTCGCCGGTCACGCAGTCGTTGATCCTGTGGCCGTTGACACAGGTCATTATACCCGTGGCGTGGCACACGCCGACACCGCATTCGGTCGGGTAGGGTACCCAGCCGTCATCGGGTGTTCCGTCGCAGTCGTCATCGGCGCCGTTGCAGTCGGTGTCGTCGCCTGTGGGGGCGCCGGCGCTGCAGTTGGCGTATTCGGTTCCCAGGACGCACGAACTGTTGCCGGTCCGCGCGCAGACGCCGATCCCGCAGAATGTCTGGTGCGCGGAGTACCCGTCGTCATTCGTCCCGTCGCAATCGTCGTCAACGCCGTTGCAGTCCGTGTCGGATCCGGTCGGCAGGCCTTCCGTGCAGTTCTGGTGTTCAACGCCGGCATCGCAGGAACTGGTTCCGGTGGCCGCGCACACGCCGGTGCCGCAATATGTCTGGTACGCGGTGTAACCGTCGTCGTTCGTGCCGTCGCAGTCGTCGTCCTGGCCGTCGCAATCGGTGTCGTCGCCGGTCGGATCGCCCGCGGTGCAGTTCTGGTGTTCCACGCCCGCATCGCACGAACTGGTGCCGGTGGCGGCGCACACGCCGGTTCCGCAATATGTCGTGATCGCCAGGTATCCGTCGTCCTTCGTTCCGTCGCAGTCTTCGTCGACGTCGTTGCAGTTGGTGTCGGCGCCCGTGGGCGTGCCGGGGGTGCAACCGTTATATTCGATGCCGGCAATGCACAGGCTGATGACGGTTCGTGCGCAGACGCCAAGGCCGCACGACGTCGTGTACTGGACATATCCTTCGTCGTCGGTTCCGTCGCAGTCGTCGTCAAGTCCGTCACAGTCCGTGTCGTCGCCGGTCGGGTCGCCCGCAGTGCAGTTCTGGTGTTCGACACCGGAATCACAGGAACTGGCGCCCGTGGCAGCGCACACGCCGGTTCCGCAGAAGGTCTGGCGCGGCGCGTATCCATCGTCGTTCGTTCCGTCGCAGTCGTCGTCGATGCCGTCGCAGCCGGTGTCGTCGCCGGTTGACGCGCCAGGGGTGCAGTTCTGGTATTCGACCCCGCCGGCGCACGAACTGGTGCCCGTCGCAGCGCAGACGCCCATGCCGCAACTGGTTGCGTGGGGAACGTATCCTTCGTCGTCGGTTCCGTCGCAGTTGTCGTCGTTGCCGTCGCAGTCGTCGTCCGCAGCCGACGGAGAGCCGGGCACGCAGTTGTCGACCACGCCGCCTTCGATGCAGACGTATTCACCCGCCGCCGCGCATGTGCCCGCGCCGCAGGTCGTCGGGGCGCCGACATAGTCATCGTCCGGCGTTCCGTCGCAGTCATCGTCGATCGTGTCGCAGTCGTCGTCCTCGTCCGGCTGGCCGGCGACGCAGGTGTCGACCCGGCTGCCGTTCACGCATGCCATCTGACCGGCCGCCGCGCATGCGCCGACGCCGCAGGCCGTCGGGAAGGGCAGGTAGGCATCGTCGTTTGCGCCATCGCAGTCGTCGTCGATGCCGTCGCAGTCGGTGTCGTCACCCGTCGTCGGGCCCGCAACGCAGGAATCGGTTTCGTCGCCGCCGACGCACGTCATCTGGCCAGTCCTGCCACAGGCGCCTACACCGCAGGACGTCGAATGCACTACATACGCGTCGTCGTTCGTTCCGTCGCAGTCCTGATCGATGCCGTCGCAGTCACTGTCGGGACCGGTCGGAGCCCCTTCATCACAGCTGTCATCGATCATGCCCAGTACGCAGGACGTGGCACCCGTGGAAGAGCACACACCGAGCCCGCACGACGTCGGAACGCTGACGTAGTTTTCGTTGAAGGAGCCGTTGCAGTTCTGGTCGATATCATCGCAGTCGTCGTCGTCGCCAACAGGCGAACCGGGGGCGCAGGTGTCGATAAGCATGTGGTCGATGCACATCGCCACACCGTTCGCCGCGCAAGCGCCGACGCCACAGGAACTGACGTAATCGGCCCATGCCTCGTCCGCCTCCCCGTCGCAGTCGTCGTCAATCGCGTCGCAGTCCGAGTCGTCACCGGTCGGCGGGTTCAGTTGACAGAAGGGAACCATTTCACCAAACAGGCATTCCATGTACCCGGTGTTGGCGCACACGCCAATCCCGCAGGAGTACGGTTCGATCAGCCCTTCGTCGGTCGTGCCGTCGCAGTCTTCATCGACCATGTCGCATGTTTCGGTCGCGCCCTGATAGACCGTGCCGTCATCCGGGTCGCAGTCGATATCATCCGGGACCCCGTCGCCGTCGTTGTCGTCGTCACAGACGTCGCCGATCCCGTCGTTGTCGGCATCGGTCTGTTCCGGATTGGCGATGAACGGGCAGTTGTCCTGGCAGTTGTCCCAGAAATCGTCGTCGTTGTCGATGCAGCGCGGGTCGGACAGACCGGTGGTCAGCGCGTCGCCGACGACGTTTTCATTGCCGATGTCAGAATTGAGAACCGAAGCGGATGACGATGCGCCGGACAGCGAATAAATCGGGGTGAACAGGGTCAGCCATCCCCGGGGGTCATCCAGCATGGGAGCCGTCGGAATATAGAAGTCGATGAACCAGTCCTGGCCGGGATTGCATGACGGATAAAGGCGTGTTGAATCGGCCATGACCGTGCGACCGTGGGCGGCCCAGTACCATGATGCCATCGGCGGTTCGTCCGGCGGATCGGCGATGCGGTTCTGGTTCGCCTGGGTTACATTTCCGTAAAGCCGCACCGATTCCGGCTTGTCGATACCGTCGACAAGCAGGAAGTATTCGTAGTCTTCGCGCGTGCGCGCGGTATCGAGCAGGACGACCCAACCGAATGGCACAAGCCCGCCAGCCTTGTTCGGGTCGCCGTCGAGGCGAATCCTGAAGTACAGGAAGTCTTCGTCGAAATCACCGAAGAAAGTCCCCTTGTCGGGCGTGCCGCAGAGGTCTTTTTCCTTGATTCCGCCGTCGGCGCACCCGTCGGCGATGACGAAACCGCCCTGCGTGAAGGGACGCCACTCATCGTCGGTCGGCCATTCCTGCGACATGGCGGTGTTCGGCAGGAGGCCGCCCCACAGGAGCGCCATGGCGGAAAGAGCGAGCACTCCGGAGGCGTTGAATATGTCGTTTCGGGGTGTCATTGCGCCCTCACTGATGTAACGATCTGCAGGTGTAATTATAGATTAGTATTCGCGCGCATAACATGTTGATGATGCGGAAGTTCGCGCGGAGACTGGACGAATCATGTCAGGATGGTGTCAGTAAGTGTCACCCGGCATCACCCTGTTCCACGATGACGAATTCCACGCGGCGGTTTTTCTGTTTGTCAGCCGATGTCTTTTCAGGTTTTACAATTGGCTTCGTTTCACCCAGCCCCTTCCATTCCAGCCGCTTCGCGTCAATTCCCGCCTTGTCGGTCAGGTATTTCACGACGGCCTTCGCGCGGGCAATCGACAGTTTCATGTTGTAGGCGTCGTTTCCATCCGAGTCGGTGTGGGCCTCGATGCGGACCAGCTTGATCTGCGGGTTTTCGCGCAGGATCTTGGCCACTTCCTCGAGTACCGGGAACGATTCGTCGATGATGACGTCCTTGTTGACCACGAAGTAGACCGCTTCCATGATGACGATCTTCTTGCCCTCGACCTTCGCGCGTTCTTCCGGGCAGCCGTCGTCATCGGCATCGCCGTCCTTGTCTTCGGCGACGTCGGGACATTTGTCGGAACCGGCGCAGACGCCTGCGAATTCGCCGCCGACCGCCTTTTCGGTCACCCATGGGTCACAGACGCCGTCGCCATCCAGGTCGGGATTCGGGGGCGGGCAGCCCTGGTTCCATGCCGGGCCCTTCACGTCCGGGCACTTGTCCACGCCCTTGCAGACGCCATCGTAGTCGGCCATCGCGTCCTTTTCCGTGACCCACGGGTCGCAGACGCCGTCATTGTCGGCATCGCCGTCGGGTCCCGGGCATCCGTTGTTCCACGCCGGTCCGGCTTCGCGCGGGCACTGGTCGGCGCCGGCGCAGTCCGGGTAGTCGGCCTGCAGGCCCTTTTCGGCGACCCACGGATCGCAGACCTTGTCGCCGTCGTCGTCGGCGTCGGGGCATCCGTCGGCGTCCTCGAAGTCGTCGACATCTTCAGCGGTGTTCCGGCAGGTGTCGGCGCAGTTGCCGATGCCGTCGCCATCGTCGTCCATGCCGCACCTGTCGCATCCGTAAGTCACGCCCGCGAATACGCGGAACCGCGGTCCCGCGACGCCTTCCGTGACCGACGCGCCGCCGCCGACGTTGACGTCGACGCACGGGTGGGCGTGCCAGCGCAGGCCGCCGATCGGTTCAATCGGGGTCGCCTGCAGGTCGAACGGCTTGCTGATGGAGGTCGAAACCATAAGTTCGCCGATCAGGTCCAGTTTTTGCGGGACCAGTCCGACCCAGAAACCGAATTTCATGCGGATCTGGTCGTCCACCGCGATGTCCAGCCAGTTGCTGTCCTTGACAAGGCGATACCCGAAGTCGAACACGAACCCGAACCGGGGCATGTCCACGCTGAGGTTCAGCCAAGGGGCAAAGGTCCACGATGCGCTGCCCATGTACGGGTCAATCTGGGTGCCGGTCGGCGCCGTGAATTCCGGGGTGATGCCGATCGCGAAGATCTTGTTCGGGGTGCGGTACAGCCGGACGCGCGGGACGATTCGCAGGTCGCCGACGCCGGCGATCCCCGGGGCCGCCATGCCGGGTGCGGCGGTTCCACCCTGATACATGATCACCGGCAGGACGACACCGAGATCCAGCCAGTTCGTGAAGCCGATGGCGCCGAACACATGGGCCGTCGCCTGGTGCTCGACGATGCGTTTCACCACGTCGTCGTCGTACCGCAGGACCAGCGGTGAATTCTGGTAATCGAACATCACGCCGACGTCCCAGTTCCACTGGCCCAGCGTGTACCCCTTGCCCGCTGTGAACAGGTCCTGCTTGAACGGTGACGGTTCAAACGTCTGGACGGGGATGGCCGTCTGGGCGATGGCCGAAGCAGCGCCGAAGACCGTCAGG
The DNA here is from genome assembly GCA_964470365.1 of uncultured Anaeromyxobacteraceae bacterium. Classification (GTDB taxonomy): domain Bacteria; phylum Myxococcota_A; class UBA9042; order DTJE01; family DTJE01; genus JAGOFO01. The sequence continues at coordinate 19,303 of CAYYCO010000041.1, forward strand.
AACGCCAGTGCCCCGGCGATGGCGCGCGCCCTCCGGCGTGCCGAACCGAACAGCAGGGTCAGGCCGATCAGCGCCACGATTAGCGCCACGAGACCGCCGCGATCCCCAGCGCCACCCGCGGAACAGCCGCCCGTGTGGCTGATCGTGAAGGTCTGGCAGGCGTCACCGGTGTCGTCGTCGTTCAGGTCTTCCTGATCCGTGTTCTGGACCATGGGGCAGTTGTCGGGCTCAGTGCCTTCCGGAATCTGGCACCCCGGGTTTTGGTTCATGACCTGGTCGCCGTCGATGTCGCAGTCGCATGCATCGCCCTCGTCGTCGTCGTTCAGGTCTTCCTGGTCCTCGTTGGCCACGGTCGGGCAGTTGTCGTTCGCGTCGGTGATTCCGTCGCCATCCGCGTCGCCCTCGCAGGCGTCGCCGACGCCGTTGCGGTCCGCATCCTCCTGTTCAGGGTTGTATACCAGCGGACAGTTGTCGTCGTCGTCCAGATCGCCGTCGTTGTCGTCGTCGGGGTCGATGCAGTCGGCCAGGTCGTCGCCGTCGGTGTTCACGAATCCGTCGTCCACGGTGCCGTCGCAGTCATCGTCCGCGCCGTTGCACTCCTCGGTTTCGCCGTTTTCGGTCTTGCATGAATCCTGGACCGCGCCTTCCACGCATGACGTCATACCCGTCGAGGCGCATGCGCCTTCGCCGCATTCCGTCGCGACCGGGACGTAATCCTCGTCGGCCGTGCCGTTGCAGTCCTCGTCGATATCGTTGCAGGTCGTGTCCGAGCCCGCCGGCTCGCCGGGGATGCAGTTGTCGAGGATTGAACCTTCCGAGCACCACGTCTGGCCGGTCACCGCGCAGGCGCCGATGCCGCAGTGCGTGACTGTGCCATCGAATTCGTCGTCGGGCGTGCCGTCGCAGTCGTCATCGAAGTTGTCGCAGTCGTCGTCGGCCTGGCCGCCGCCGTTCGGTTCGCAGGTGTCGACCTGCTGTCCCTCGACGCAGGTCAGCAGGCCGCTGCCCTCGCAGACGCCCTCGCCGCATGTCGTTTCCGTTTCAATCCAGCCGTCGTCGGCCGTTCCGTCGCAGTCGTCGTCCACGTTGTCGCAGTCCGTGTCGTCGCCGGTCGGTTCGCCGGCCACGCAGTTCGATTCCTCGTCGCCGGTTTCGCAGTCACTTTCCCCTGTCGAGGCGCAGGCGCCGGTTCCGCAGTATGTCACGTGCGAAACGTACGCTTCATCGGCGACGCCGTCGCAGTCGTCGTCCACGCCGTCGCAGTCCGTGTCGTCGCCGGTGGGCCCCAAGGCCGTGCAATTCTGGGATTCCTTGCCTTCCACACAGGAACTGGTGCCCGTCGCGGCACATGCGCCGACGCCGCATTCCGTTGTATGGCCGACATATTCTTCGTCGATGTGGCCGTTGCAGTTATCGTCGACGCCGTCGCAGTCGTAATCGTAATAGCTGTCCGGCGGATTCATTTTGCAGGTGCTGTATTCCGATCCGTTTTCACAGTAACTTTCCCCGGTCGAGGCGCACGCGCCGGTCCCGCAGAAAGTGACGTGCGGAGCGTAGGACTCATCGGCGTCGCCGTCGCAGTCGTCGTCCACGTTGTCGCAATCGGAATCGTCGCCTGTCTGTTCGCCGCCCGTGCAGTTCGTCGATTCCACGCCATTCATGCACGAACTGGCGCCGGTCGAGGCGCACGCACCGATGCCGCAGAATGTCTGATACGAGACATAGCCTTCATCGGCGTCACCGTCGCAGTCGTCGTCCACGCCATCGCAGTCGGTGTCATCGCCGGTGGGTTCGCCGGGGATGCACAGTTCAACAAGGACGCCGCCAAAGCAGTTGGAATACCCTTCCGCCGCGCATGCGCCGGTCCCGCAGTAAATTTCGTGCCCAAGCCCCTCGTCAATGCCGTCGACGCAGTTGTCGTCGACGTTGTTGCATTTTTCAGCGGCGCCGTTGTGGACGTCAGCGTTCAGCGGCTGGCAGTCGGTCGTGTCCGGATCGTCGTCGTTGTCGTCGTCGCCGTCGCAGTCATCACCCTGTCCGTCCAGGTCGAAATCGGCCTGTTCGGGGTTGGGAATATCGATGCAGTTGTCGCGGCAGTTGTCGTATCCGTCGCCGTCGAAATCGAAACATACGGGGTCCGATTCGGTTTCGAAGAACGAAGGCGGCGCCGCCAGCGCCCACGATGCCGCGTCGGCGTTGATCGTGAGGCCGTCCGAAGATGTGCCGGCCACGAAACGCAGGGGCGCCGCCTCGTCGTACCATTCCGGCACCACGAAAAGGGCCTCCGTCGGGATCGCCATGTCCACAAAGAAATCCTCAACCGGATCACACGAAGGGTAAAGCTGTGTTGTGTCGGCGAAAACAAAGCGGACCATCATTCCCGGCAGTGACGGAACAGGCGGTTGATCCGGCGGATCGTCGACCCGGTTAGCAGCATCGACAATCAGGTTGGTGAACTGCTGAACCCCGGCGCCCACGAAGGGGTAGGTCGAAGTGAACGTATATTCGTAGTCCGTGCGTTCCCTGGCGACGTCGACGAGGATACCCCAGTTGTAGGGAAGTAGGGTCGACGCCGGATGTGCGTCGACCCGCATCCTGAAGTACATGAGATCCCGGTTCAGCTTGAAGTAGTACGCCGGGTGCATCGGGTCGCCCACGACGTCGTCCCCCCCTTCCGCGAACATGGTGTCGTTGCACGGGTCGGACGCCGGGATGCCGTTGACGGTCGCCGGTACCCATTCGCCGTCCGCGGGCCATGATTGCGCCATGGCTGATAGCGGCAAGGTAATGACCAGTGCCGAAAGGATAAAAATTGCGCGGACATGGAGCCTGGACGAAGTCGAGACTTTCATGATTTCCCCCGATGGGCTGGTTTGTGGTCTGGAAACAATCATATTCCCGACCACGTGGCATGGGTAGGCTTCCAAGGTAAGATGCTAGTTAATTCAGATGGTTGCGTTCGCGATACGGTGTGGGCGGCACGATTCCGGGCTATTCGCCCTGGTCCAGGATGATGAATTCCACGCGGCGGTTTTTCTGCTTGTCGGCGTCCGTCTTTTCCGGTTTGACCAGTGGCTTCGATTCGCCGAAGCCCTGCCATTCAAGGCGTTTCCCGTCGATTCCGCCCTTTTCGGTCAGGTATTTCACGACGGCCCTGGCACGGGCTATGGACAGTTTCATGTTGGCGGCATCCTTGCCGTCCGAGTCGGTGTGGGCCTCGACGCGCACCTTCGCGATTTGCGGGTTGTCGCGCAGGATCTTCGCGACTTCTTCAAGGACCGGGAACGATTCGTTGATGATGACGTCCTTGTTGTAAACGAAGTACACCGCATCAATGATCACGATCTTCTTGCCCACGACCTTCGCGCGTTCTTCCGGGCAGCCGTCGTCGTCGGCGTCGCCGTCCTTGTCTTCCGCAACGTCGGGGCACTTGTCCGAACCGGCGCAGACGTCCGCAAAATCGGCCGCGACGCCTTTTTCGTTGACCCACGGGTCGCAGATTGCGTCACCGTCGGCGTCCGGATCGGGTGGCGGGCAGCCCTCGTTCCATGCGGGGCCCTTGACGTCCGGGCACTTGTCGGAGCCCTTGCAGACGCCGGCGAAGTCGGCCGCCGCGCCCTTCTGGGTGACCCACGGATCGCAGACGCCGTCCTTGTCGGCATCGCCGTCGGCGGCCGGACAGCCGTTGTTCCAGGCCGGGCCAGGTTCCCGCTGACACTGGTCGGCGCCCGCGCAGTCGGGGTAGTCGCCAGTCAGGCCCTTTTCCGCAACCCACGAGTCGCAGACCCGGTCGCCGTCGTCGTCGGCATCGGGGCAGCCATCCGCGTCCTCGTATCCGTCGACGTCTTCGGCGGTGTTCCGGCAGGTGTCGGCGCAGTTGCCGATGCCGTCGCCGTCATCGTCCATGCCGCATTTATCGCAACCGTACGTGACGCCGGCAAACACCCTGAATCGCGGACCGGCCACCCCTTCCGTGACAGCAGCGCCAGCGCCGACGTTGACGTCGACGCACGGATGGGCATGCCACCGCAGGCCGCCGATCGGTTCAATCGGGGTCGCCTGCAGTTCAAACGGCTTGCCGATCGATGTCGAAACCATCAGTTCGCCGATCAGGTCCAGTTTTTGCGGAACCAGGCCGACCCAGAAACCGAATTTCATGCGGATCTGGTCGTCCACCGCGATGCCCTGGAAATTGCTGTCTTTCACCAGGCGGTACCCGAAGTCGAACACGAACCCGAACCGGGGCATGTCCACGCTGAGGTTCAGCCATGGGGCGAACGTCCAGGAGGCGCTGCCCATGTACGGGTCCACGGCATTTCCTGTCGGCGCCGTGAATTCCGGGGTGATGCCGATGGCGAAGATTTTGTTGGGAGTGCGGTACAGCCTGACGCGCGGGACGATCCGCAGGTCGCCGACTCCGACCTTGCCGGGTGTTGCGAAGCCGGGTGTTGCCTCGCCGGCCTGGTACAGGACGATCGGCAGCACGAGGCCGAGGTCCAGCCAGTTGGTGAAGCCGACCGCCCCGAAAACGTGGGCGGTGAACTGGTGTTCGACGATGCGTTTGACGACTTTTTCGTCGTACCGCAGGACCAGCGGGGAATTCTGGTAATCAAACATCACGCCGACATCCCAGTTCCACTGGCCCAGCGTGTACCCCTTGCCGGCCGTGAACAGGTCCTGTTTAAACGGTGACGGTTCGAAGGCCTGGACCGGGATTGCAGTCTGGGCGCCGGCCGAAGCGGCCCCGAAGACCGTCACGAACGCCAGGACCGCCGCGATGCCACCCACCCAGCGGCGGGCGCGCCGGAAGAGCGCCACCAGTCCCAGAAGGACGCCGATCATCAGCGCCAGGCCGCCGGGCGTGGTTCCGCCACCGGCCGAACAGCCGCCGGTGTAACGGACCTCGAATTCCTGGCAGGCATCGCCGGTGTCGTTTTCGTCGAGGTCGACCTGGTCCGTGTTCTGGACGGTCGGGCAGTTGTCCGGTTCCGTCCCGTCCGGAATCTGGCATTCCGGGTTTTCATTCGGCACGCCGTCGTCGTCGATGTCGCAGTCGCAAGCGTCGCCCTCGCCGTCGTCGTCCATGTCCGCCTGGTCGGTGTTGGCCACAACCGGGCAGTTGTCTGCGTCGTCGGTGATCGTGTCGCCGTCGGTATCCATTTCGCAGGCGTCGCCCTGGCCGTCGCGGTCGGCATCTTCCTGGTCCGGGTTGTAGACCAGCGGGCAGTTGTCGTCTTCGTCGAGGTCCTCGTCGTTGTCATCGTCCGGGTCGACGCAGTCGGCCATCTCGTCGCCGTCGGTGTTCAGGAACCCCTCGTCGACATCGCCGTCGCAGTTGTCATCGGCGCCGTTGCATTCTTCAGTTTCGGCAGACGCCGGCACGCAGGAATCCTGGATCTGGCCGCCGACGCAGGAGGTCGCGCCAGTGTTTTCGCACGCGCCTTCGCCGCATTCCGTGGCGACGGACACGTAATCCTCGTCGGTCGTGCCGTTGCAGTCGTCGTCGATGCCGTTGCATGTCGCGTCGGATCCGGCGGGTTCGCCGGCCACGCATGTGTCGAGTTCATGACCGCCCGAGCATGACGTCACGCCGGTTTCGGCGCAGGCGCCGACGCCGCATTCGGTGGCGAACGGTTCGTATTCGTCGTCGGCCACGCCGTCGCAGTCATCGTCGAAGCCGTCGCAGTTGTTGTCGCTTTCGGCGTCGGTGCCGGCCTCGCACGTGTCGACCTGGCTGCCGTCCACGCACGTCAGGAGACCCGAACGGAAGCAGACACCCAGGCCGCAGGTGGTTTCGGTGTCGATCCACCCGTCGTCCGCGGTTCCGTCGCAGTCGTCGTCCGCGTTGTCGCAGTCGGTGTCGTCGCCGGTCGGTTCGTTTTCGACGCAGTCATCCAGTTCCTGGCCTTCTTCGCATGAACTGGTGCCGGCCGACGCGCACACGCCGGTTCCGCACAGCGTCTGCCGCGGTTCATACCTGTCGTCCGCGGTTCCGTCGCAGTTTTCGTCGACGCCGTTGCAGTCGGTGTCGTCACCGGTGGGTTCACCCGCCGTGCAGTTCGACAGTTCTTCCCCGGCGTAACAGGAACTGGTTCCGGTCGCGGCGCAGACGCCGATGCCGCAGTATGTGGCGTGGGCGGCATAGCCGTCGTCGGCCGTCCCGTCGCAGTCCTGGTCGATACCGTCACAGTCGGTGTCGTCGCCGGTCGGCTGGCCGGGTGAACAGTGCTGGTATTCCACGCCGCCGTCGCAGGCGCTCATGCCGGTCGCTGCGCATGCGCCGGTGCCGCAGTACGTTTCGTGCGGGGCGTATCCGTCGTCGGCCGTTTCGTCGCAATCGTCATCCAGGCCGTTGCAGTCCGTATCGTCGCCGGTTGGCGCGCCGATCGTGCAGGAATCGGTTTCAACCCCGCTTTCGCAGGTCATCATGCCTTCGGCGGCGCAGACGCCGATGCCGCAGTATGTCTGGTAAGGCGAGTAGGAGTCGTCGGCAGTGCCGTCGCAGTCGTCGTCCACGCCGTTGCAGATCTCGTCGGCCTGTCCAGGGAAGATGGCCGGGTCGAGGGGCTGGCAGTCGTCGCCGTCCAGGCTGCCGTCGTCATCGTCGTCCGGGTCAACGCAGTCGGCCATGGAATCGCCGTCGGTGTTGGTGAAGCCTTCATCGGTGCTGCCGTTGCAGTTGTCGTCCACGCCGTTGCAGGTTTCGGTCGCGCCGGGGTAAACGGCGGCGTTGAAGGGTTCGCAGTCGTCGACATCCGGGCTGCCGTCGTTGTCGT
>CAYYCO010000042.1:0-12861 GCA_964470365.1 uncultured Anaeromyxobacteraceae bacterium
ACAGGGATTCGAACCCCGACAGGCAGATCCAGAGTCTGCAGTCCTACCGTTAGACGATTCCCGAATCTTAAAAGAGCCGGTTGACGGACAACCGTTCAACCAGGCAGGCGGGAGTGTACATCACACCCGCCTGCCGGTGCAACCTATTTTTCCGCGGGAGCTGCCTTCTCGGGCTCGGCGTCATTAATGATTTCGACGAGCGTCATTTCTGCGCCGTCCCCCTGCCGCTGCCGGATCTTCACCGTCCTGGTGAAACCGGAAGACCGGTTCGGGAAGGCCTTGCCCCAGTAGTCGAACAGACGCTGCACGGCGTACGGCCCGAACAGTTCGCCGGCCGCCAGGCGACGCCGGTGCAGTCCGCCCTGACGCGCGACCCCGATCAGAATGTCCGCCCGGCGCTTCAGTTCCTTCGCCTTAGCATCGGTGGTCGTCACACTGCCGTGTTCAAACAGGGACGACAGCATGTTGCGGAACATCGCCCTGCGGTGCGCCGCGGTCTTTCCCAGTTTTGCTTTCTTGTTGTTGTGTCGCATCTGAATATTCCCCATCCGGCCGGAAGGAACCGGCCATCCCATCTTTCATCGCAAGGCGGACGCGCCCTAGCCCCTCTTTTCCGGATCGAAACCGTCGAGCCTCATTCCGAGCGTCAGATCCAGATCGGCAAGCACATCCTTAATTTCCTTAAGGGACTTGCGGCCGAAATTCCGGGTCTTCAGCATTTCCTGTTCGGTGCGCTGAACCAGCTCGCCAACATACCGGATTCCGGCGTTCTGCAGGCAGTTCTGGGCCCTGACCGACAGATCGAGTTCCTCGACCAGCCTGTACAGCACTTCCTGGGCCTGTGTGGATTCAACGGCGGTGGCCACACCTTCTTCGGTTCCGGCGCTCGAGACGGAAACCGCCTCGTCGTCGCGATCCTCGAAGTTGATGAAGACCTTGACCTGTTCCTTGACGATTTTGGCAGCGATTCCGATCGCATCGACCGGCAGCACGGCCCCGTTCGTCCAGACTTCAAGAGTCAGGCGGTCATAATCCGTCATCTGCCCGACGCGAGCGTTGGACACCCTGTAATTGACCCTGCGGATCGGCGTGAAGATCGAATCGATGGCGATCGTGCCAATCGGCGCGCCCTGATCCTTGTTGCGCTCGGCGCGGGCGTACCCGAAGCCGTGCTTGACCGTCAGTTCGATGTCCAGCGACGCCCCTGGTCCCATCGTGCAGATCAGGTGCGCCGGGTTGGTCGAAACGACGTCGTTGCCGGTGAAGACGTCACCGGCTGTGACCACGCGCTCGCCTTCGAAGCGTGCGTGGACGATCCGGGGTTCTTCCCCGTCCATCTTCAGATCGACGCCCTTCAGGTTCAGGCAGATTTCCGACACGTCCTCGCGGACCTCGGGAATCGTCGAGAATTCGTGCAGGACGCCGTCGATCCTGACGGCGGTTACCGCCGCGCCGCGGATGGACGACAGCAGGACCCGGCGAAGGGAATTGCCGACGGTGGTGCCGAAACCGCGTTCAAACGGCTCCGCCACGAACTTTCCGTACCTGTCGGTAAGCGACGATTCGTCCACCACCACCGACCGGGGCCTGATCAGTTCACGCCAGTTTCTCTGCATATTGAGCGCCTCCCGGAAAATCGGGCAACTGCCCGACCGCCCATCACTTCGAGTAGAGTTCGACAATCAGCTCTTCGCGGATACCCTTGCTGTCGAACCTCTTGTCCTCATCGCGACCGCCCTTGCTGTCGGATTCCCTGATGACTTCCGGCAGGATCGAGCGGAAATCGGAAGCATCCGGCATTTCCGAAACGGTTGCCCGGAACTTGCCGCGGTCGACATCGAGCCACCTGGTGGCGGGACGACGTTCGGCGACGGCCATCGCATCGACAACGCGCTTCATCGCACGGCTGCCGGCGGCGACTTCAACCACGTCCCCGGCCCTGACGATGTACGACGGAATCGACACGCGGCGGCCGTTGACATTGATGTGGCCATGACGGACGAGCTGCCTGGCATCGTTCCTGTTCACGGCAAACCCCGCCCTGGCGACCACGCTGTCAAGCCTGGTTTCCAGCATGCGGAGAAGGTTGTCGCCGGTGATGCCGCGCTGTCTTTCGGCGCGCTCGAAGAACAGCCTGAACTGCTTTTCCAGCATTCCGTAAAGGCCGCGAACCTTCTGCTTTTCGCGCAGCTGGGTGCAGTACGGCGTCGGCTTGCGCCGGTTCTGGCCGTGCTGGCCCGGCCCGTAGGACCTGCCGTGCTCGAAGGCACACTTGTCGGAGTAGCAGCGCTCGCCCTTGAGGAAGAGTTTGGCCCCTTCCCGGCGGCAGACTTTGCAAAGACTTTCCCTGTACCGTGCCACGGGTTTTCCTCCCTGTCAGACGCGCCGACGCTTCGGCGGCCGGCAACCGTTGTGCGGAACCGGCGTAATATCACGGATATACGAAATACGAAGACCCGCGGCAGCGATGGCCCTCACCGCGGATTCGCGCCCCCCGCCCGGCCCGTTGACCAGGATGTGGACCGAACGCATCCCGTTTTCCACGGCCCTGCGGGCAGCATCTTCAGCCGCCGTCTGCGCCGCGAACGGCGTCGACTTGCGGGAGCCCTTGAAGCCCCTGCGCCCGGCCGAGCACCACGAAATCACGTTCCCGTTGGGGTCAGTAATGGAAATGATGGTGTTGTTGAACGTCGCCGAGATGAAAACTATCCCGGTCGGCACGTCCCTGCGAACCTTTTTCTTTGCACCCTTAGCCTTGGCCATCTGGGGGCTCCTCCTACTTCATCTTCTTTATGGTCGCGCCCTTCCGGCCCTTGCGCGTACGCGCATTGGTGTGGGTGCGCTGGCCGCGGACCGGCAATCCCCTGCGATGACGAAGGCCGCGGTAGCAGCCCATGTCCATCAGGACCTTGACGTTCGCGGAAATTTCACGACGGAGATCGCCTTCCACCTTGAATTCGCCGGAATCGAGAACCTCACGGATACGGGCGACCTCGCCCTCCGTAAGATCATCGGTTTTGGTGGTCGGATCAACACCGGCCTTCTCGAGCACCTTCGCCGACAGAACCGGTCCCAGTCCGTAGATGTAACGGAGAGCGATACCGACCTGCTTTTTCCTGGGAAGGTCAACACCTGCTATACGAGCCATGACGCCTCCAAATTATCCCTGCCGCTGCTTGTGCCGCGGGTTCTCGCAAATCACGCGGACAATTCCCTGCCGTTTCACGATCTTGCACTTTTCGCAGATCTTCTTCACCGAAGCCTTGACCTTCATGGTCGCCTCCTATCGAACTCTGAAAACGATCCTTCCCCGAGTCAGGTCGTACGGGGAAAGCTCGACCTTCACCTTGTCACCCGGCAAAATTCTGATGAAGTGCATCCTCATCTTGCCGCAAACGTGCCCCAGGATTACCACGCCATTTTCAAGTTCGACCCTGAACATGGCGTTGGGAAGCGCCTCGACGACGGTTCCCTGTACCTCAATGGCCTCTTCCTTCGGCATCATGCCTCCGTACGATCGGCTGTCAGGACCCGTTCGATCCTGACGAACACTTCCTGCGGCGTGCCCGTGCCGTCGACAGGCCTCAACAGTCCGCGATCGGCGTAATAGCCGACCAGCGGGGCCGTGTTCACGTGATATTCCCGGAGCCGGTTCCTGACCGTTTCCTCCGTGTCGTCGCCGCGGACGACAAGTTCCACGCCGGGGCACGCGTCGCAATGAACGCCATCCGCCGACGGGCCGGTAACCACGTTGTACACCCTGCCGCAGTCCGGGCAGGTCCTGCGACCGGTTATCCTTACGACGAGCAGTTCCTCGCCGACCTCCAGGAGGACGACGTGGTCGACCCTTGCGCCGGCCTTCGCGAGTGCGTCGGCCTGCACGATCGACCTTGGGAATCCATCGAGCAGGAACCCCTTGCCGCAGTCGTCCCGTGAAAGGCGGTCCATTACCATGTCGACCACCACCTGGTCCGGGACGAGCGATCCCTTTTCAATGAACGACGCAGCCAGCCGGCCAAGCGCCGAGCCCGACCGAATCTGCGCCCTCAACATATCGCCGGTGGATATGTGAGGAATTCCGAAATGTTTTTCAATCAGCAACGCTTCACTGCCCTTGCCGGAACCCGGCGGGCCGAGAAGTATAACACCAAGCGCTGACGGCGTCATCCAATACTGCTCCGCCTGCCGCGCATGCGGGGACCACCGGCGCCCGCGAATCCGTCGTAACTGCGACTGATCAGGTGCGCCTCAATCTGCGACGCGGTGTCCATCGCGACACCGACGACGATCAGGAGCGATGTGCCGCCGAAGTAGAACGGCACGCCGAAATTGCCCTGAAGCAGACCAGGCAGTACGCAGACGGTCGAGATGTAGATCGCGCCGCCAAACGTGATGCGCGAAAGAACCTTGTCGATGTAATCGGCCGTGGCCTTACCGGCGCGGATGCCGGGCACGAACCCGCCGTTCTTCTTCAGGTTGTCGGCCACGTCGACCGGGTTGAACGTAACCGCGGTATAGAAGTAGCAGAAGAACACGATAAACGCGACGTAGATGAAGTTGTACAGCATGCCGCCCGGATGGAGCACGTTCTGCATCGACTGGACCCAGCCGGCGTTCGGGAAGAAGTTCCCGATCGTCGCGGGGAACATCAGGATCGACGACGCGAAGATCGGCGGGATGACGCCGGACATGTTCACCTTCAGGGGCAGGAACGTCGTCTGGCCGCCGTACAGTTTCCTGCCCACCACCTTTTTCGCGTACTGAACCGGGATGCGGCGCTGTGCCCTTTCGAAGAACACGATGAACCCGATCGTCACGCAGATCATGACGAGAATCAGGATCAGCGTCAGCGGGGCGAGGCTGCCGCCCTTGAAGGTGGACAGCTGGAAGGTCTGCCCGACCGCCGCGGGAAGGCGCGCCACGATACCGGCGAAGATGATCAGCGAGATGCCGTTTCCGATACCGCGATCGGTGATCTGTTCACCCATCCACATCAGCAGCAGCGTGCCGGTCGTCAGGGAGATTACCGTCAGGAACCTGAAGAGGTAGCCGCTGATTACGCCGTCGCGAATCAGGCTGCCGGTTTCGGCCTGGCCGGAAATCGATTCAAGCCAGACGGCGATACTGATGCCCTGGATGATCGACAGTGCGACGGTTGCGTACCGGGTGTACTGGTTGATCTTCCGGCGTCCGGCGTCGCCCTCCTTCTGAAGGCGCTCGAGTGCGGGCACGATGACCGCCAGCAGCTGGAAGATAATCGACGCGGTAATGTAAGGCATGACGCCGAGGGCGAAGATCGACATCTGGGCAACGGCGCCGCCGCTGAACAGGTCGAACATGCCGAGCAGGCCCGACTGACCGTGATTGATGTATCTCTGCATCACTTCGCTGTCGACGCCAGGCACCGTCACGAAAATCCCGATGCGGTAAACAAGCAGCATGCCGAGCGTGTACAGCAGGCGCTTGCGCAGCTCCGGAACCTTTCCAAGTCCTTCAAGGCTGTTAGCCACGGGTCATTCCTCCACCGGTTCAGACGCCGGCGTCATCCGTAACAAGCCTGACGGTTCCACCTGCCTTTTCGATGCCGGCCTTCGCCGCCGCCGAGAAGGCGTGAACCACCACGTTGACCTTCTTGTTCACTTCACCCTTGGCGAGAATCTTCACGCCATGGCCGACCTTGCGCACCAGACCGGCCGCGATCAGAGCGGCGGTGTCGACGGTGGCTCCGTCGTCGAAGAGGTTCAGGTCGCCCAGGTTGACGACCGCGAACTCCTTGTGATCCAGGGGGCGGAAGCCACGCTTCGGCAGGCGCCGCTGCAGGGGCATCTGGCCGCCTTCGAAATAGGCCGGCTGGCCCTTGCCGGTGCGGGAGCCCTGTCCCTTGTTGCCGCGGCCGGAGGTCTTGCCGAGGCCTGAACCGGTGCCGCGGCCGACACGCTTGCGGGCGTGGGTCGAGCCAGGAACCGGCTTGAGATTTGAAAGTTCGTTAGCCATTACGCGATCTCCTTACCCTCGATGCCCCTCTTGCCAAAGGCGTCCTCGGGAGACGTGAGGTTCCTGAGCGCATCGATGGTCGCCCGGACAACGTTATGCGGGTTACGGGAACCGAGGACCTTCGTGAGAACGTCCCTGACGCCGGCCGCCTCGAGAACCGCACGGACCGCGCCGCCGGCGATTACGCCGGTACCGGGCGCCGCCGGACGGATCAGGACCCTGCCTGCCCCGAAATGACCGATGATGTCGTGCGGAACGGTTCCATCGATGATCGGAACGGAAATCATGGTCTTGCGCGCGCGCTCGGAACCCTTGCGGATGGCTTCGGGTACTTCCTGTGCCTTTCCGAGACCGTAACCCACGAGGCCGTTACCGTCGCCGATGACGACCAGGGCCGCGAACGAGAACCTGCGACCGCCCTTGACGACCTTGGCGACACGGCCAAGGTGAACGATGTGTTCCGGCAAATCGTTTTTCTGCTGGATCTGTGATTCGGCGCTCAAGACGTCACCTCCGATCAGAATTTCAGGCCGCCCTCCCTGGCACCTTCGGCCAGAGCGGCAACGCGTCCGTGATACAGAAAACCGTTACGGTCGAAGACAACGCTTTCGATGCCCTGCGACTTGCAACGATCCGCAATCAGGAGACCAACCTTCTTGGCCTGTTCTTTCTTGGCCATGGGCTGGATTTCCTCGCGGATTTCCTTGGAAAGGGTGGACGCCGCAACAAGGGTATGTCCCCTGGAGTCGTCGATCACCTGGCAGTCGATGTGCCTGCCGCTGCGGAAAACGACCAGGCGCGGACATTCCGCGGTCCCGCTGATCTTCCGGCGGATACGGACCTTTCGAGCCAGCCGGGCGGCCTTCCTGAATTGTGCCGTGCGAACTTCCACGTTAAGCCTCCACCACTTACTTGGCGCCAGCCTTGCCGGCCTTGCGCCTTACAACTTCACCCTCGTAGGCCACGCCCTTGCCCTTGTAGGGCTCGACAGGCCTGACCGCCCGAATCTTCGCGGTCGTGTCGCCCAGCAGTTCCTTGTCGATACTGGTGAGCGTGACCTTGAGGTTCTTTTCGGCGACGGCCGCCTTGACCAGGGCCGGCAGTTCGAAATCGACCGGGGCCGAATAGCCGAGGCTCAGGATCAGGCCGCGTCCGCCGGCCTCGACCTTGTAGCCGGTGCCGGTGATCACGAGCGTCTTCGAGAACCCCTTGCTGACGCCCTCGACCATGTTGGCGACCAGGGTCCTGGACAGGCCGTGCATCGCCTCGCCGTTTTCAAGGGAGTCGTCACGAACGACGTTCACCGTTTCGCCTTCCACCTTGACGATGGCGCCGGGGATTTCCCTCGACAGCGAACCGAGCGGTCCCTTGACCGACACGAGCTTTCCGGTCAGCTTCACTTCCACCCCTTTCGGGATCGGGATGGGTTTCTTACCGATTCTGGACATTATGTCCCCCATTCACAGGCCGGCGAGCCGGCCGGTCGCAAACAGACCCGGCCGGGCCGGGCCGTCATCACATCACCAGACGGTCAGCAGCACTTCGCCGCCAATCCCGCGCTTCCTGGCCTCTTCACCGACCATCAGCCCCTGGGGGGTCGACATGACGGTGATGCCAAGGCCCTTGTGGACGCTCGGTATTTCGTCCTTCCCGACGTAAACGCGACGGCCGGGCTTGCTTTCCCGCTGGATGCCGGCGATTACGCTTTCCTGCGCCCCGGCCCTGCCCGCGCGCTGCACGCCGGACACGGCGTCGACGCCGTAATTCCTGTACTTCAGGTAAACCTTGAGGACCCCCTGGAGCTTGTCGTCGATGACCGAGTAATCATCAATGTAGCCCTGGTCCTTGAGCAGCTTAGCAATGCCGACCTTCAGCTTCGAGGACGGTATCTCGACCGTTTCATGTCCGGCGAGGATAGCGTTCCTGATGCGAGTCGCCATGTCCGCAATGGGATCGGTATTCATAATTCGCCTCTCCTACCAGCTCGCCTTGATGACTCCGGGCAGATCCCCGCGAAGGGCTGCGTTCCGGAAGCAGATACGGCACATGTTGAACTTCCTGATGTAAGCATGGGAACGGCCGCAAATCGGGCAACGGTTGTATGCCCTGACAGCGAATTTGGGCTTGCGGGCCGCCTTAATTCTCAACGACGTCTTTGCCACGGCTCATCCTCCTAAGCTACGTTAGCCTTGCGGAAAGGCATACCGAGCAGCTTCAGCAGCGCCATCGCTTCCTCGTCGGTCGCGGCGCTGGTGCAGATCGTGATATTCATTCCCTTGAACTTTTCGATTTTGTCGTAATCGACTTCCGGGAAGATGATCTGCTCGCGGATGCCGAGCGTGTAGTTGCCATGCCCGTCAAACGCCTTCGTGGAAACGCCCCTGAAGTCCCTGACGCGCGGCAGGGCCACGTTCATCAGGCGATCCAGGAACTCGAACATGCGTTCGCCACGAAGGGTGACGCATGCGCCGATCGCGTTGCCTTCCCTGACCTTGAACGCCGCGATGGACTTGCGGGACCTGGTGACGACCGGCTTCTGGCCGGTGATCGCCGTCAGTTCCACAACCGAGGTCTCGATGACCTTCGGGTTCTTGGTCGCTTCCCCCAGGCCCATGTTCACGGTCACCTTGAGGAGCCGCGGAACCTGGAAGGGGTTGCCGAACGAAAACTGCTTCTGCAGTTCCGGGGCAACTTCCTCTTTGTACTTCTTTTCGATGTTGGTCATATCTTCCGCCACCTGCATCAGCAACGGCGCCCCCGGGCGCGCCTAATCCAGGACCTCACCGGTGCGGACAGCAACGCGAACCTTGCTGACCTTTCCGGCGGTCTCGCGGGTTTCAAAATGAACCCGCACGGGCTTCCCGTCCTTCTTACTGAGCACGGCGAGGGCGCTCAGAGGAATCGGGGCGGCCTTTTCCACGATGCCGCCGGTCGGATTCTTCGTCGTCTTCTTGCTGTGCTTCTTGACCATGTTGAGGTTTTCAACCACGGCCTTGTCCGCGTCCGCATGCACTTCCAGGACCTTGCCCTTACGGCCGCGATCCTTTCCGCGCAGAACCTGGACCTGATCACCCTTGCGAATCTTCCTCATTACAGCACCTCCGGCGCGAGCGACACGATCTTCATGAAGCGTTTCGCCCTCAGCTCCCTGGCAACCGGTCCGAAAATGCGGGTCCCGACCGGCTCGCCGGCGGGGTTGATGACGACCGCCGCATTCTGGTCGAAGCGGATGTAAGTCCCGTCAACCCTGCCGATTTCCTTGGCGGTGCGGACGATGACGCACTTCACGACGTCGCCCTTCTTGACCTTTGCGCGCGGAATCGCTTCCTTGACGCTGGCCACGACCACGTCGCCGACGGTCGCATAACGACGGCCGGTACCGCCCAGGATGTGGATGACCTTCATGCGCTTCGCGCCTGAGTTGTCAGCCGAAATGAGGCTTGTCTCTTTCTGGATCATGGTCTACCTCGACCTGAAAACATCGGCCACGGGGCCGAACCCATCCCACTCACTTCGCAGCCGCGTCGCCCTTGGTGACCACACGCCAGCGCTTCCGGGCCGACATCGGCCGGCACTCTTCGATGACCACCGCATCGCCGGGTTTGCACACGCACTGTTCGTCGTGCGCCATGTACCGGGCGGAAGTCGTGATGAACTTGTGGTACGTCCGATGCTTGAAGCGACGCTCCACGACGACGACCACGGACTTCAGGCCTGCAACGCTCGCAACCGTACCGGTGAACTGGCGCTTCTGCCTGTTGTGAACTGCGTTTTCCATTCCAACCCTCACTTACCGGCACGCCGGTTCATTTCCGTGAGAACACGGGCCAGGTTGCGGCGGGTGGCCTTGACGTCAGCCACGTGCGACAGCTGGCCGGTCGCGAGCTTCATGCGCATCTTGAACATCGATTCGCGGTACTGGGATTCCCGGCGAACCAGTTCGTCAGTCGTCAGCGCGCGGATTTCTTCACTCTTCAGCGCTTTCATCTGATCTCTCCACGCTTCAGGACCTTGGTGCTGATCGGGAGCTTGTGGCCGGCGAGGCGCATGGCCTCCAGAGCAACGGCCTCATCGACACCCTCGATTTCGTAAAGGACCCGGCCGGGACGGATGACGGCCACCCATTCCTCCGGCGCGCCCTTACCGCGACCCATACGGGTTTCAAGCGGCTTCTTGCTGATCGGCTTGTCCGGGAAGACCCGGATCCAGACCTGCCCGCCGCGCTTGACGTGACGGGTCATCGCAATACGACCGGCCTCGATCTGGCGGGCCGTGAGCCATCCACACTCAGTGGCCTGAAGACCGTAATCGCCAAAGGACACGTCCGCGCCACGGTAGGCCGTTCCGCGCATCTTGCCCTTGGCCTGCTTCCGATGTTTGACTCTCGACGGAGAAAGCATTCCCCAACCTCCCGGGGATATCCGGCGGACATCCCTCGAAATTCACGGAACCGACTACTTCTTCAGGACCTCGCCCTTGTACACCCACACCTTGACGCCGATCTGACCAAACGTGGTGCTCGCTTCCGAGAATCCGTAGTCGATATCGGCGCGCAGAGTGTGCAGGGGAACCTGACCTTCGCGATACCAGAGCACCTTGGCGATTTCGGCACCGCCCAGACGCCCTGAACAACGTATCTTGATACCCTTGGCGCCGCCCTTGATCGCCAGGCCGACCGCGCGCTTGGTGGCGCGACGGAAGCTGATGCGGCGTTCAAGCTGCTGGGCGACCGACTCGGAGACGAGCTGCGCATCCAGTTCGGCCTTGCGGACCTCCTGGATGTACGGCACGACTTCCTGGGTCGTCAATTTCGCGAGGGCAAGCTTCAGGGTTTCGATGTTCTTGCCCTTCGGACCGATCGCGACGCCGGGACGCGCCGTGTAGATGTATACCTTCACCTTGCTGGCGGTGCGTTCGATCTGCACGGAGGAAATCCCCGCCGCGCCCATCATCTGCTTGACCGTCTTGCGAATCTGAAGATCCTCGAACGTCCACTGACCGTAGTTCTTGTCAGCGTACCAGCGGGAGTTCCAGTTCTTGATATACGGAATACGGAATCCGATTGGATGCGTCTTCTGACCCACGACGTCCTCCTACTCTTTCTCGCCAACGACCACGGTAACGTGGCTCATGAACTTGTTGATCCGGTACACCATGCCGCGGGACCGGTGCCTGCCGCGTTTCACCACGGGGCCCTTGTCCACGAAGATTTCCTTGATGTACAGG
Organism: uncultured Anaeromyxobacteraceae bacterium; assembly: GCA_964470365.1. Classification (GTDB taxonomy): domain Bacteria; phylum Myxococcota_A; class UBA9042; order DTJE01; family DTJE01; genus JAGOFO01. The sequence continues at coordinate 11,221 of CAYYCO010000042.1, forward strand.
TTGTCGAGGTCGAAGTTGCCGGCCTGTTTGGCGGAGGCGACGGCCGAATTGATAACCTTGTACAGCGGCTCAACGGCTGCTCTCCCGGCAAAACCCAGGATCGCGTTCGCCTCGTCCACCCTCTTGCCCCTGACCGCGTTGGCGACTGTACGCACCTTGCGCGGAGCCATCCGGATGTAACGGGCGACTGATCTGACGACGTGCTCTTCCATCGTGCCCTTCCTCACTTCTTCGCAGGCGCCGCAGCCGCCTTGCCCTTCTTGTCCGCGCCGGAGTGGCCGTGGAACGTACGGGTGGGGGCGAACTCGCCGAGCTTGTGACCAACCATGTTCTCGGTAACGAAAACGGGAATGAATTTCTTGCCGTTGTGGACGGCGAAATTCAGGCCCACCATTTCCGGAAGAATCACGGATCGTCTGGACCACGTCTTAACAGTCCGCTTCTTGCCTGAGCGAATCTGGTCCTCGATCTTTTCGACCAGATGCTTGTCAATGAACGGTCCCTTCTTTACTGACCTGGGCATGTCGTACTCCGTTCTACTTCTGGTTAGACCGCTTCACGATAAGACGGTCGGACTTCGTATTCTTCCGTGTCTTGTACCCCTTCGTGGGCTTACCCCACGGAGTGCACGGATGACGGCCGCCGGACGTCTTGCCTTCACCGCCGCCCATCGGATGGTCGACCGGGTTCATGACGACGCCGCGGCTCTGCGGACGGACACCCATCCACCGGGCGCGGCCGGCCTTGCCGATCGACATGTTTTCATGTTCGCGGTTCGACACCTCGCCAAGCGTCGCCCTGCATTCGGCCAGCACCTTGCGCAGTTCGCCGGACGGCATGCGGAGCAGGACGTGGGCGCCCTCGAAGGCCATCACCTGGGCTGAGCCGCCGGCCGAACGGACCAGCTGGCCGCCGTGACCGGGCTTCAGTTCGACGTTGTGGACCTGCGAGCCCTGCGGAATCGCCTTCAGCGGAAGGCAGTTGCCGGGCCGAATTTCGGCGTGGAGCGAAGAGACCAGCATGTCGCCGACCTTAACGCCCGCGGGGCACAGGATGTACTTCTTTTCGCCGTCCACGTAGTTCAGCAGCGCGATGCGGGCCGAACGGTTCGGGTCGTATTCGATTTCCGCGACCCTGGCCGGCACGTTTTCCTTGTTCCGCTTGAAGTCGATCAGGCGGAAGAGTTTCTTGTGGCCACCGCCGCGGTGCCGCGAAGTGATCCGGCCGTAGTTGTTCCTGCCGCCCTTGTCGTTCGCGCCGGAGGTCAGTTTCTTTTCAGGCTTCGCCCGGGTGATGTCGGCGAAATCGTCGCCTTCCATCCCGCGCCTTCCCGCTGAAGTCGGCTTGTACTTTATAAGTCCCATCTTTCAGCTCCCAGTCGGCCATCAGGCCCCGTGAAGATCAAACACCCTCAAACAGATCGATGTGATCGCCCTCGCGGAGGGTGACAATCGCCTTCTTCCAGTCGGGACGGCGACCGACGTGGCGGCCGACCCTTTTCTGCTTACCGCGGACAATGGCGGTCCTGACGGCTTCGACCTTCACCTGGAAAACCGATTCCACGGCTTCCTTGATCTCCTGCCGGCCGACCTTGAGCGGCACTTCGAAGTGGTAGGAGTTCCGGCGATCCTTATCGATGTT
>CAYYCO010000042.1:12871-25895 GCA_964470365.1 uncultured Anaeromyxobacteraceae bacterium
CTATGGCCGCGACGGCGTCCCTGGTGACGACCAGGTTGGCGTACTTCAGCACGTCAAACAGGTTCAGGCCGCTGCTGGACAGGTACTTGGCGGTCGGCAGGTTGCGGCACGACAGCGACAGTTCCCTGTTGTCGATGTCGACGAACAGGACGCTGTTCATCTTGAACGTGCCCATCAGGCCTGCCACGCGCTTCGTCCTGACCTCGCCGAGCCTCGCGGAGTCGACGACGGTGATCCCGCCCTCGCGCGCCCGGTCGGACAGTGCGGAAATCAGCGCGGCCCGCTTGACCTTCTTCGGCACCTTCACGTCCCATTCCCTGGGCTGCGGTCCGAAGATGACGCCGCCGCGCCTGTACAGGGGCGAACGGCTGTCACCCTTACGGGCGCGACCGGTTCCCTTCTGCCTGAAAACCTTGCGCGTCGAGCCGGAGACTTCGCCGCGCTTCTTGGTTTTGACCGTTCCCTGCCGTTTGGAGAGGAGCTGGGCGCGAACGACCGCGTGATACAGGTACGCGCGGGATTCGGCACCGAAAACCTCGTCCGACAGCTCGATTTCGCCAACCTTCTTGCGGTTGAGATCGAATACATCCATCGTCGGCATAACTACCTCGCAACCTTCACAGGCCTAAGCCTTGATCTCCACGTCAACACCCGGGCTCAGATCCAGCTTGGTCAACGCATCGAGCGTCTGCTGGGTCGGGTCGAGAATGTCGATGAGCCGCTTGTGGGTCCTGATCTCGAACTGCTCACGGCTTTTCTTGTCCGTGTGCGGAGAACGCAGAACCGTGTACCGACTGATCTTCGTCGGAAGCGGTATCGGGCCCGCCACCCTTGCATCCGTCTTCCTGACGGTACTGATGATTTCGCCCACAGACTGATCGAGGATCTTGTGGTCGTAAGCCTTCAGCCGGATGCGAATCCTCTGAGTCGCCATTCTAGGTGCTCCTCCCCGCGTTGATTACGCGCAGCTGGACCTCCGCCGGAGCGGGTGCGTAATGCAGGAATTCCATTGTCTGGGTTCCGCGCCCCTGGGACAGGGAACGCAGATCCGTGACATAACCGAACATTTCACCGAGCGGCACTTCGGCGCCCACCACGTGCAGGCTGTCCGACGTATCCACCCTCACAACCCGGGCACGCCTGCTGGACAGGTTACCCAGGACATCGCCGAGGTATTCAGCGGGAACCGTCACCTCGAGCGCCATGACGGGCTCGAGTATGACCGGCTTCCCGCGGGCGACCAGATCCTTGATCGCCATCGAGCCGGCTATCTTGAACGCCATTTCGGAAGAGTCGACTTCGTGGAACGAACCGTCCGTGACCCTCACCTTGAAATCGATGACCTGGAACCCGGCGAGGACGCCGGCGGCCGCCGATTCCCTGACGCCCCTTTCGATCGCGGGCATGAATTCCTTCGGAATCACGCCGCCGACGGTAGCGTTTTCGAACGTGATGCCACCACCGCGTTCGAGGGGTTCAATATCCATGACGACGTGCGCGTACTGGCCGTGGCCGCCGGTCTGCTTGACGTAACGCACTTCGGCCTCTGCCGGGCGTGTAACCGTTTCGCGATAGGCAACCTGGGGCTGTCCGACACGTGACTTAACGCCGAACTCGCGACGAAGCCGGTCAACGATTATGTCCAGGTGGAGTTCGCCCATCCCGGAGATGATCGTCTGTCCGGTTTCCTCGTCTACCTTGTATTTGAATGTCGGGTCTTCCAGACCGAGCCTGCGCAGGGCCTCGAAGAGCCTGTCCGAATCGTTGGCGGATTCCGGTTCCAGGGCCACGTTGACCACCGGTTCCGGGAAATCCATCGTTTCCAGGACGATCGGGTTGGTTTCCAAGCAGAGCGTGTCGCCGGTGATCGTGCCCTTGAGACCCACGATGCCGCCGATTTCGCCCGCACGCAGGATGGCCACTTCCTCGCGCTTGTTCGCGTGTATCCTGACCAGCCTGTTCGCACGTTCGCGACGATCGCTGCTGGCGTTGTAGGTCGTTTCGCCGGCCTTCAGCACGCCCGAATACACCCTGACGAACGTCAGCTGGCCGACGAACGGATCGTTCATCAGCTTGAACGCAAGCCCGCAGAACGGCTCCGCTTCGGAACAGGCGCGCGTGGCGACCTTTTCTTCCTCGCCCTTCTTCGCCGGGACGAACCCGCTGACCGGCGGGAGGTCGGCGGGCGAGGGCAGATAGTCCACGACGCCGTCCAGAAGCGGCTGGACGCCTTTATTTTTGAAAGCGGAACCGCAGAAAACCGGAATGACTTCGCTGCTGATCGCGGCCTGACGGATCGCCCTGCGGATTTCCTGGACCGACAGGTGTTCGCCGGCCACGTATTTTTCCAGGACCGCGTCATCGAATTCCGCGACGGCGTCGATCATTTCGATCCGTGCTTCCTCGGCGAGGCCGGCAAGGTCGTTCGGGATCGGGCCGACCGTGAAACGCGAGCCGAGCAGGTCCTGGTCCCAGATGTACGACTGCATTTCGACCAGATCCACCACCCCGCGGAACGAGGATTCCGAACCGATCGGAATCTGCACCGGAACGGCGCGGGCCCGCAGTTTGGTGCGGATCTGGCCGACCACGCGCCGGAAGTCGGCGCCGGTGCGGTCCATCTTGTTGATGAAGGCGATTCGGGGGACGCGGTATTTGTCGGCCTGGCGCCATACCGTTTCGGACTGGGGCTGCACGCCGCCGACCGCGCAGAAAACGACGACACCGCCGTCAAGAACGCGCAGCGAACGTTCGACCTCGACCGTGAAATCGACGTGCCCGGGGGTGTCGATGATATTGATCAAGGCATCGCGCCAGAAACAGGTGGTTGCGGCAGACGTAATCGTAATGCCGCGTTCCTGTTCCTGTTCCATCCAGTCCATCTGCGTGTCGCCGGAATCGACGTTACCGAGGCGGTGCGAAGAGCCGGTGTAGTACAACACCCGTTCCGAGGTGGTCGTCTTGCCGGCATCGATGTGGGCCATGATGCCGATATTACGAACCCGGCTGATGTCGTATGCTTCCGCCACGTCAATCCACCTTTGAACCGTTGCGCCTACCAGCGGTAATGGGCGAACGCCTTGTTCGCCTCCGCCATGCGGTGCGTATCGTCGCGCTTCTTGATCGAGTTGCCGCGACCGTTGAACGCGTCGATGATTTCAGCCGACAGCTTCTGGACCATGCCCTTTTCGGACCGGGCCCGCGAGTAGCCGAGCAGCCACCTGATCGCCAGCGCCGTCTTCCTTTCGGGACGGATTTCCACCGGGACCTGGTACGTCGCGCCGCCGACGCGACGGGACTTGACCTCGACCTGCGGCTTGATCGTTTCGACAGCGCGCTTGAAGATCTTCAGCGGATCTTCGTTGGTCTTGTGCGCGATCACATCCATCGATTCATAGAAGAGGGCTTCGGCGACGCTTTTCTTGCCACGCTCCATGAGGTGGTTGATGAACTTCGCGACCAGCCAGTCCCCGTAACGCGCGTCCGGGAACACTTCTCTTTTCTCGCTTCTTCTGCGCCTGGGCATTTAAGCCTCCACTCTACTTGACGCTCTTGGCCTTCTTAGTGCCGTACTTCGAACGACTCCGCTGACGACCGTCGACACCCTTCGCATCCATGGTTCCACGGACGATGTGGTAGCGAACGCCGGGGAGGTCCTTTACACGACCGCCGCGAACGAGAACCTGCGAGTGCTCGCTGAGGTTGTGTCCTTCGCCGGGGATGTAGGCAATGACTTCAAACCCGTTCGTGAGACGCACCTTGGCGACCTTCCGCATGGCGGAGTTCGGCTTCTTGGGCGTGGTTGTGTAGACCCTTGTGCAGACCGCGCGCTTCTGCGGGCAGGACTGCAGGGCCGGCGAACTCGTCTTTCTGGACTTGTCCGAACGACCCTTCCGAATAAGCTGGTTGATTGTCGGCATCACCGTCTCCGTTTAACCCAGGCCCGAATCCCCCGGTTTCCAGGAAGATCGAGTCATCCCGGCCATACCCGCGCCCGGCCATGAACCGGCTGGCGAAAGCATAGTCCCCCAACAAAGGGGCACGCTATTTTAGAGCAGAACGCCTTCGTGTCAAGCTCAAAATCGAGCCGGGCAAATACTTTGAACAGCTGTCCGGGCCGTCTGATAGACTTCGCGCCATGAAAGCCCCTTCCGACACCCATGCCGGCGCGCCCTCGTCCCTTCGCGGCGGACCCATCCGGCGTGCGGTGGCGGCATCGGCCCTGGCGCTGGCCGCGATGGTCTTCGTCCTGCCGGGAACCGCGCCCGGGCAGGGGGTTCCTCTCGATTACGAAGCGCATGAACGGATGAAGGCGGACCTGGCCTCGCGCGTAATAATGGTGGAAGTGCAGCCGGCCCCGGTCGCCTTCGAGACTCCATCCATGGTGCCGGAACGCTTCGGGCAGGGCGCGGCGGTGATGATTGACGGCGCCGCCGTCATCGCGACTTCCTGGTTCCTGGTCAACGGCGCGGCTTCGATCTTCGTGTCCGCTCCTGACGGTTCCGCCCGGGCGGCCACGCGGGTCCTGGCCGAATTCCCGGATCGGGGCCTGGCGATACTATTCCTCCCGCCCGACACCGGCGCGGGCATGAAACACAGGCCGTTAACGCCCGGGGCTGTCGCCGCACCCGACCCGGCGAGATTGTTCTTCTGCGTCAGCCCCGTCACTCCGGGTACCTTCGTCCTGACCGAAACGACGCTGACGGACCGTGCAGGCCCCCCGCTGGACGCGGCGTTCCTGGCCCCCGGCATCCTCGTGCCCGGCACCGTGCTGTTCGACGCCGCAGGCGTGCCGTTCGCGGTCGCGGCCCGCGAATCCTACGCCGGAAACCGTTTCACCATCGTCGCGCCGATTGGCGCGACGCCCGCGGCGGACGCCGCTCCGGAGGGGGATGCCGATGTCCGGGAACCGTGACCTGCGCGCCAGGTTCATCGAACATTGCAGCACCAACCGGGTTTTCGCCGGACGCCCGCGCGTCCTGGCTGCGGTTTCCGGTGGCGCCGATTCGGTCGTGCTGCTCCGGCTGCTGGTCGATTGCTCGAACGCACTCGGCATCAGGGTGGCCGCTGCCCATGTTAACCATCTCATCAGGGCCGAGGCCTCATGCGACGCCGAATTCGTCAAGCGGCTTGCCCTGGGGGCGGGGGTGCCGTTCCTTTACGCCGAGGCCGATGTTCCGGCACTGGCCGCCGCGCGGTGCGAATCGCTGGAGGCTGCCGGACGGTCGGCCAGGTACGCCGAACTGGCAAGACTCGTGACGGTGGCGGGCGCCGACGTGATTGCGACCGGGCACACGATGACCGACCAGGCGGAAACCCTGCTGATGCGCATGATTCGGGGCACCGGACCGCTGGGACTCGCGGGGATCGCGGAATCGACGGACAGCGGCGTCGTACGCCCGATGTTGTGCCTGACCGCCGCCGAGGTGCGTGACTTCGCGGCCGCCGAACACATCGAATACGTCCAGGACGCATCGAACGGGGACGAATCCTTCCTTCGAAACCGCATCAGGGCACGGCTGCTCCCGCTGCTCGCAGACATGAATCCCCGGATTGAGGCGCGGCTGTCCGAACTGGCTGCCGATGCGGCCGGGCTTTCCGCCGTGATCGGCGCCGCCGCAGAACCGCATGTTGCATCAACGCCGTCCGGCGGGTACCTGGTGCGCTCCGACGCCCCGCGGGCCATCCTTCCCTATGCGGTGAGGCTTGCCTTCGAAAGGGTTACCGGCGAGCCGCTGGGACTTTCAAGGACGCACATAGATGCGCTCTGCGGCGCGGTCGAAAGGGATCGCGGCCCGGCCGAATTCCACCTGCCGCGCCGCGTGGTCGTCCATCTCCGCCCCGAAGGGCTCCTTTTTTCCAGGGACCTGGAAGGACCGCCGCCCGGCAGCGCGAGGCGCCGGACGCACTGATGCCGATACCGTGGCCGGAATGGCGTCATCGATTCACCACCGGTGAAGTTTTCGTTTTCAATCAGAACAGGTGCAGCGCGAAGGTCAGCAGCGTGACAAGAATGAACAGCGGGATCAGGATGGCGATCGAGTAAAGCATGTACCCGCCGAACGAAGGCATCTTCACCTGGCTGTTGCCCTTCGCCTCCGCGATGGCCTTGACCATGAAGTTCGGGCCGTTGCCGATGTAGGTGTTGGCGCCCATGAAGACCGCGCCGATCGATATCGCCTTCAGGATTTCCGGGCCCTGCGGATGAGCCAGCAGGCCGGCGACGTCAGGAACACCCAGCGTACCCTTGGCCAGGTCCAGGAACACCAGGTAGGTCGGCGTGTTGTCAAGGAACGACGACAGGGCGCCGGTGGTCCAGAAGTACTGCCAGGACTTGTCGATGCCCAGCGACGGACCGCTGGAATTGAGGATCATGAGGGCCGGAATCATGGTGATGAAGATACCGATGAACAGGACCGCGACTTCGGTGATCGCGCCGAAATTGAATTCGTTGTCGTCACGGTACTGCTTCTTCGTGGTGATAATCGACAGGATGCCCAGGCCGACAAGGATACCGTCCCGGACCCAGGGATTCATGCTGATGATCCCGGACAGGGCGATGGTCGCCACGACGCCCAGGATCAGGACGATATTGATCTTGCCGCTGATGCGCAGGGGTTCGCGGGCGACGTCGTCGGCGGTCAGGCTGGCCACCTTTTCCTTGCCGTAACGAATCCTGTCCCACAGGAAGTAGGTGCCAAGCAGCATGACGTTCATGAACAGCCATTCGGGCCACAGGCTGAGGGTCCACTGGAACGGCACGCCCTGCATGAAGCCCATGTACAGGGGCGGATCGCCGAGCGGGGTCAGGCAGCCGCCGACGTTCGACACGATGAAGATGAAGAACACGACGGTGTGGACCTTGAATTCGCGTTCCTGGTTGGTGCGCAGCAGCGGCCTGATGAGAAGCATCGACGCGCCGGTCGTGCCGAAAAGGTTGGCGATGACCGCGCCGATGCCAAGGAATGCCGTGTTGACGCCGGGGGTCGCCCTGAGGTTGCCGCGCAGCACGATGCCGCCGGAAATCGTGTACAGGGACCACAGAAGGACGATGAACGAAAGATATTCGTGCAGGTGTTCAAGCAGCTTATGCACGTCGTTCATCAGGTAGAACACCAGGATCGGCGCCGAAACAACCGCGACGACGATGGCCTTTTTCGCGTTGCTTTCCCAGAAATGCGGGAACTTCAGGGGCATAATCGCGATGCACAGCAGAAGAAGGACGAACGGCAGGATCGCGTATACCGGGACGTGGTAGTTGACCGCGCCTTCGGACGCCATCGCCGCGACCGGCGTGAAAACGGCCAGGGCAAGGGCGCCCAGCCAGGTCCACAGTTTCCTGTTCCCAATTCCAGCGATGCCCACATTCACCTCCGCATCAACCATCCAGTTTCCGCAGGCGGCGCGCCAAACGGGCCCGCCCGCAATCCGCGCGGAATTATATACCGTATTACGGGCATTGGAAGAACAGACGCAGGATCTTGAAAAAGGCTTCACAACCGGGCCAGGTTCAGTACCTGAACGACGATTCCCCGACGAATTCCCGGATGATCGAGGTGCCGGGCACGTCGTCGGTGAAGACCGGAATGAAGAACCGCATGAACTTCAGCAGGCGTTCGGCCTCGACCCAGACCGGGTCGGTGTCGGGAACCTCGATGAGGAACCTTTCGGCAAACACCTTCAGCACGGCCGGTTCGTACACCAGCGTCGAGTTGAAGAACATGTCGGCCCTGTCCTGCCAGGGAAATATCCATTTCTTTTCCCCCGCGCGCACGCGGGGCCAGAGCCGCAGCGTGTCGGCCGCCGAGTATCCCCTGAAATGACGGTCGCGGACGATCCTGCGGATCAGCCTGATGTCGGTCGTGAAGACCCTGTGCTGATCGTCAATGCACAGTTGCGTTACCGCGGAACAGAAAAGACGGTACTTCTGGTCGTCCGGGACGGCACGGGTCAGGCGGTCGTTCAGACCGTGGATGCCCTCGACAAGGAGGATTTCGTCCCTGGCCAGACTGAGCGCGGTCGTATCGCTGTTCCGGGTGCCCGACTGGAAATTGAATGTAGGGGTCTGGACCGTCTGCCCGTGAAGCAGCGCGTGCAGGTGTTCGTTCAACAGGTCGAGGTCGATGGCCTCGATGTGTTCGAAGTCGTATTCGCCGTCCTCGCCGCGGGGCGTGTCTTCCCGGTTCCTGTAGTAATCGTCCAGCGAAATGGACTTCGGCTTGAGGCCCAGCGCCTTGAGCTGCATGGCGAGGCGCCTGACCGTGGTCGTCTTGCCCGACGACGACGGCCCGGCGACCGCGACAAGCCGGGTGTCGCGCCTGGCAATCTCGTCGGCGATTTCGGCCAGCTTCCTTTCGTGGAGCGCCTCGGAAACCCTTATCAGTTCGCCGATCGTGCCGTCGACGACCGTGTTGTTCAGTTCGGCGACCGATTCCACCCCGAGCAGCGAATTCCATTTCCTGGTTTCGCGGAACGACTTGTAAAGGCTTGGCGGGCACGACACAGGCGACGGGTCGGCATCGGCGTGGCCGCGCCGCGGTATGTTGACGACCAGCCCCGGCCCGAGCGGATCCAGCCGGAACTGCCTGATGTATCCGGCGGTCGGGGTGACCGTGTTCAGGCAAAGGTCAAAGCGCCTTCCCATGCTGACCAGCGGCACCCATTTCCGGACGACCGCGCGCAGCAGATCGGCCGAATGGTGGCGGCCGGCAGCCGTGAACATCCTGACCGCCGTGCGCCGCGGAACCCTTTCCACGTGCAGCGGTTCGTTACGGGCGATCATCGCCTTCATCTCGGCCTCGATCGCGGCCAGTTCCTCGTGGGATAAGCCCCCGTCCTTGATGACGTCGTAATAAAACGACCTGCCGAACGACTGTCCGATCCTTATCTCCGCCTCCGGGAACAGACGTGCCACGGCCTCGCCCAGCATTATCGAAAGCGTGGAACGGTATATGCGGACGCCGTGCGCATCCTCATAAGTAACGGGAACCAGTTCGCAGTCATCGGCAATCGGCGCTTCGATATGGACCAGCCTGTTATCAAGAACCGCACCCAGGCAGCGCGGCTCATCGTCGGGAAAATACCGGCGGAGGAAGTTTTTGACCCTGGTCCCGCGGCTTGTCGAATAAGTCCTGCCGCGAACCGTCACGTTCACATCCGGCGACAGATCCAGAACCGTCACGTCCATTTCAAGCCCCCATCGCCGCGACCGGGGAATTCCGGTTGCCGACAGCCAGCAGCACCGCGCCGAGGAGCACCACGGCAATCCCGACCCCGTGCAGGGTACGCACGGTTTCGCCGAGGATCACGATGGCCGCCACGATTGGCACGGTGTTCCCGATTATGGTGCAGACTGAAGCCACGATGCTGGCCCGACCGTTCGCAAACGCGGTCTGGTAGAAGATGGAACCGACGATGTTGAAAACGATGACGCCGTAAAGCGGGTAAGACGCCAGCATCCCGACGACCCTGTCCGGGAATACCGGAACCGCCTGATCGAAGCCGTTCAGCTGAAGCATGAGCAGCGCGACCGAAACGTTGGCCAGGCCGAACGTCAGTCCGGCGGACAGGGCCAGCGAGAATTCGTTGCTGATACCGATCCGCCCCATCAGGAATGCGGCGCCGGCGAGCGCCATGACCACACCGATGAAGATGACCGAATGCAGGACGGGCGGCAGGCTGGACGCGCTTTCGCCCTTGACCACGCTGACCATGACAACGCCCGCAAAAACGGTGGCGATGCCAATCCATTCAAGGACGCTGACCTTTTCCCCGAGCCAGACGACGCCGACGAGCGCGGAAACGACCACCGTCAGGCACAGGATCGGCTGCACCACCGTCACCTCGCCGCCGATGCCGAGCGCCACGACGTACAGCGCGGCCCCGATGCCCATCATCAGGGTGCCGAGCATCCAAAGCCAGTTGGTGAGCAGCGTCCTGAGAATCGTCGGAATCTGCCCGAACACCTTCTTAAGCGAAATCTTCGGAAAACTGGTCGTCATGCCCTGCTTCTGGAAAACGTTCCCGAAACCCCAGAGTACTGCGGTGACGAATGCAAGCAGTATCGACATTGTCCGTGACCCCTCAAGCCTTCGTCATCGCGTTCAGCCAGCGCGACATCCCGAAGATGACCGTTGCGGAAACCAGGCAGCACGCGACGAACACACCCCATACCGTCCAGACGTCGAGCCTTCCCCACATGATGGTCCCGACGACCAGAAGCTGGTTGCCGATTGCCGTGGCGCCGAGCCAGCCGCCCTGCATCAGGCCCTGGAAACGCGGCGGGGCGACCTTGGAAACGAACGAAAGGCCCATAGGACTGAGGAACAGTTCAGCCACGGTCAGGACGAAATACGTCGTGATGAGCCAGTTCGGGGAAACGCGGTCAGGCGACGGCTGTCCGCCGAGCGCGTGCGGCGAAGGCAGACCGAACGAGGCGAAGGCAAGCAGGGCGAAACCGGTCGCGGCGAGAACCATTCCGATACCGATCTTGTGCGGGGTCGAAGGTTCCTTGCCGCGATCCCTCAACCATGCGAACAGACCAACCACGACCGGGGTCAGGAACACCACGAAGTAAGGATTGAACTGCTGGAACACCTCCGGTTCGAGCAGGTTGGACGCCCCGTAGCTGCCGTACAGGAACCACAGCAGCGTCGCGGCGGCGGCGGTTACGATGCCGCCCAGCACGCGGTTCAGGATCTTTCCCTTCCGTACGGCGAATATGATTCCGCCAACCATGGCTGCGATAAGCAGCAACCCCTTGATGTCGAATACGAGGTAGCTGAGCGCGTCCACGTTCTTGGCGGTGTAGTCGCGCGCGAACAGTGTCATCGTCAGGCCGTTCTGATGGAAAGACATCCAGAAGAAAATGACCACCAGGAAGACCAGGCCCAGCGCCATCAAACGCTTCTTTTCCACATCCCACGGCATTCTTTCGCCCGGGCCGATTTCCTTTTTCTTCGCCTCGGGGAGATGGCGCCTGAAAATCACGAAAACGGCCAGCGAAATCAGCATCGCGCAAGCCGCGATCCCGAAGGCCAGGTTGTATCCGGTCGAAAATACGTCAAGGTAATGCTGCGCGAAGGCGTGCAGATCCGGGACGGCAGTGCCCGAGACCGTTGCGGCAAGTTCCCCGAGGCGGTCCGCGCCGGACTGGTTGCCGCCGAGGTACTGGTGGCAGAGTGCGGGAAGATCCGCGTCGTACTTGAGGCCGTGGGTCCCGAGATACCAGGTCCTGACGGACCGGGCGGCGTTGGGCGCGAAAACGGCGCCGATATTGATGCCCATGTAGAACAGCGAAAAGGCGGAATCCCGCAGGCGGCTGTATTTCGGGTCGTCGTACATCTGCCCGACGACAGCCTGAAGGTTTCCCTTGAACAGGCCGTTGCCGAGGGCAATCGTGAACAGCCCGGTCAGCGCGAACGGCAGTCCCATGCCCGGAATCGACAGCAGCACATACCCGAGGAACATGACGACGATGCCGACGAGTATCGTTCCCTTGTAGTTGCGCGTGCGGTCCGCGATGATGCCGCCGACCAGGGCCAGCGCATATATCGAGAAATAGAAAACGCTGTAGATGACGCCGGATTTGTCCGAATCAAGGCCGAACTTCGCCTGAAGGAACAGCACCAGGATCGCCATCATCGTGTAGAAGCCGAACCGTTCGCCCATGTTGGCGAAAAAGGCCACAATCAGTCCACGTGGATGTTCCTTGAACACTACAACCTCCGGGTGCCCGCAACCTGCCGGGCGATGCCAAGCCACCAACACGGGGCATTCTGGCAGGTATGTCGATCCAGTTCAACAATTGACACCCGGACGCAGTTGTTCAACCATTTGGAGGTCTCCAACCTGCCGGGGAAATATTGATGCGTACCAACAGCACCGGGCGATCCATGTTGTTCATTGTCGTTTCCGCGATCGCGCTGTTCGCGGCGTCGTCGTGCGGCAAACGTTCGCCGGATTCCGGGGGGCCGGTCGTAAACAGGGAATCGCCCGTCGAATCCTGCGGCGCAATGCAGCCCTCCCAGCGGGAACTGCTGCTCCAGTGGTTCGCGGTGGCGCAGGGCGAAAACCCGGATATGGCCGCGGATCTTGCAAAAATGGCGGGGATGTCGTCCGAATCAGTCGGGCTGTCCAATACGGGCCTCCAGCCGCAGGCCACGCCGGGCGCCTCGGAACCCGAACCGATTTTCGGCATGGCGACGATCACTGTGACACCGGGGGGCAGGACGGCGCCGGAAACGCAGGAATTCGTCTGCAACGGCTTGATCATCCACGCGAAGGTCAGCAGCCGCGTGATGATCGTCAGGGACGGCGCCGCGACGCAGGCCGGCTTCGTGAATCTTGATTCCGGAAACGACTTCATCGTGCTTGATGGCCAGGCGTCCCTCTCCACCAGGATTAAGGTCGAATTTCCGGGCAACGCCGTCTGGGAACCGATATACGGCGAATTCACCCTCAACGAACGGCAGCATGAGGACGGAGGCTTCAAGTGCCACGAATCCTGCAACCTGTTTGTCCTCGGCTCCGGGAACAGGTCCGAAATGGGCACAAGGATGGATCCGGACCATTCCGTGCTGCCCTCCCTTCTCTCGCTTCTGGCATCCGCGCCGTCGCCGCACACAAGGGCGAATGCCGCCGTCTACCTTGGAATTCTCAAGGACCCTGCCGCCGCGCAGGCGATGCTCGACGCCCTGAAGACGGAAACCGACGACGCGGTGAAGGCACGGATCGCGATTGGACTGGGGATTCTTGGAGACGACGCGGCAGTCGTCGCGATTGAAGAGGCCCTGGGGACAGTGCAGAACAAGGAAGAACACGGCTGGATGTTCAGCGAGGCGTTAAACCGCCTGAAAGGCGTCAGGCACTGACCGGGCCTGCCCCGCCGTCTTCCGGATACAAAAAAGGCCCCTTAAGGGGCCTGATTCGTGGATTTTGTAGCGGGGACAGGATTTGAACCTGTGGCCTTCGGGTTATGAGCCCGACGAGCTACCGGACTGCTCCACCCCGCAGCAGAAAAGCA
>CAYYCO010000043.1:0-25815 GCA_964470365.1 uncultured Anaeromyxobacteraceae bacterium
CTGGGCCACATCTTCGAACAGTCGGTAACCGATCTGGAAGAACTGAAGGCCGCCGCGGCGGGAGTGGAATTCGATAAAAAGAAGGGAACGCGGAAGGTTACCGGTGTTTATTACACGCCGACCTATATCACACAGTACATCGTGGATCTTGCGCTGGGCGGTCATCTCCGGCGTCGTGAGGCGGAACTGCGGGCCAGTCTGCAACCTGAACCGGGGGCCCGGGACACGCGGAAGAAGGAACATGATCGGGAAATTCGATTCTGGGAAAGGTACCGGGACGAGGTCCTGAAAAAGACGCGTGTCCTGGATCCGGCGTGCGGCTCCGGCGCCTTCCTTATCGCCGCGTTCGACTTTCTGCACGATGAATACAACCGCGTGAACGAAGCGCTGGCTCAGCTTCAATGCGGCCAGTATGGCGTTTTCGACCTGAACGAAACGATCCTGTCGCAAAACCTTTTCGGGGTGGACCTGTCCAGGGAATCGGTTGAAATCACGAAACTTTCGCTGTGGTTGAAAACCGCCGAACGCGGCAAGCCGCTGACCACGCTGGATCACAACATCCAGCAGGGCAATTCGGTTGTCGAGGACGCTGCCGTCCATCCCGATGCGTTTGCGTGGCGTGACCGCTTCAGGGACGTCTTCGACGACGGCGGTTTCGACGTGGTAATCGGTAATCCGCCGTATGTACGCCAGGAACTACTGGCGCCGTTTAAGCCATACCTTCAGGCGCACTTCCGGTCGTACGATGGCGTGGCGGACCTGTATACATATTTTTACGAACGCGGTTTCGATGTGCTGAAGCCGGGCGGCGCGCTGTCGTTCATCGTGACGAACAAGTGGCTGAAATCCGGGTACGGCGAGGCACTTCGCCGATATTTCGCGCAATCGGCCATCATCGACCAGATCGTGGATTTCGGCCACGCGCCGATTTTCGAGGACGCGGACACTTTCCCATGCGTGATCCTGGTCCGCAGGCCCGATGGTTCGCAGGCAGCGGCGGGCGAAACGCGCATCTGTCCCGTGCCGCGCGAAAAACTGGGTGGAATTAATCTGTCCCAGTACGTTAAGCAATTCGGTTACATGGTGCCTCAGTCGCGTTTCGGGGCCGCACCGTGGAGCCTCGAACATCCGGATGTCGATGCGCTGATGGAAAAGATTATGGGTGTCGGGGTACCACTGGCTGAATTTGCGGGTGTGAAACCTTATCGGGGCGTGCTGACAGGGTTGAATGAGGCGTTCCTGATCGATACGCCTACCCGTGACCGCCTTGTCCGTGACGACCCGGGCTGCGCCGAAATCATCAAACCTTTCCTGCGCGGCCAGGACATAAAACGCTGGTCGCCCGAATGGGCCGGGCTGTGGATGATTTTCACGCGACGCGGAATCGATATTGACCGATACCCGTCTGTCAAAAATCATCTAACGCAGTATCGCAAACAGCTTGAGCCCCGACCGACTGACTGGGACGCCCGACAAAATGGCGAATGGCCTGGTCGAAAACCCGGCCCCTACAAGTGGTTTGAAATCCAGGATCCAGTCGACTACTGGGAATTGTTTGATCGGCCGAAGATCTATTATCAGGAAATCAATACGTTCCCATCGTACTGCCTCGATGAATCGTACTACGCGAACAACAAGGTGTTTCTGTTGCCATCTTCAGACCACTTTGTTCTTGGATGTTTGAATTCGCCGGTCGGCTGGTGGGTTGCTCACAGGCTGTTTCCCAAGATGATCGGTGATGCTGTCACGCCACGAGCGGACCTGATGGTCAATTTCCCAATTCCGGCCCCTGGTCCTGAAGTTCGATTGGCCATTGAATCCTGCGTCAAACCGTTGATCGACCTCGCCAAGGCCTGTGGCATCGATAGCCAAAAGGTGCTGGACTGGCTGGTTTCGGAATTCCGTCTTCAGTCGCCCGGCAACGCGCTGTCGGACTTCGCGTCGCTGGACGAATCCGGGTTCATCGATGAAACCAGGAAGCGGCTGCCGAAGAAGGTCGGGCTGACGCCGAACAACGTGCGCCAGTTGAAGGATGCGTACCGGGAATACGCGCTGCCAACCCAGATGCGGCGGGCCGAAATCCGGCGCCTTGAATCTCGCCTGTCCGACCTGGTTAACCAGGCGTATCAGTTGACCCCCGATGAAATCGCCCTGATGTGGCGCACGGCCCCGCCCAGGATGCCGATCGGTGTGCCCCAAAACCTGGCCGGGCCCGCTGCGGACACGGCTTCGCCGGAATAAGGCACGGTGACTGAATGATTGAATCCACGCTGGAACTGGTTTGTGGCGAAAATCCGACCGTCCTGATCCTTGGCAGCTTTCCGGGAACGAAGTCGCTCGAAGACCGCGAATATTATGCAAACCCAAGAAACCTGTTCTGGCCCATGATGAGCGACCTCCTGGGAATTTCGTCGCCGGATGTGCTGTACGAAAGACGAATCGACGAATTGAAGGCAAATGGCGTCGCCCTCTGGGATGTGGTCAAGGCCTGCGATCGCGAAGGTTCCATGGACCACAAAATCGGCAATCCAAGATTCAATGACATCCAGGCGTTTGTCGAAGAACACCCCTCAATCACACGAGTCGTTTTCAACGGCAGGACGGCTGAACGATTGTTCAAGAAGTCCGGTTGTTCATTGCCGGCCCGGGTTCAACCATCTTACCGCTACTCGACATCACCCGCATGCGCCATCAAGTACGACGCGCGCCGGGCGAACTGGTCGGAAGTCCTGTCAAAGAATTGACCTGTTCTACCAGCAAACCAAAGGCGGCAGGGGGCGGCGACGTGGGTGCCCGTCACCCGGGGCCCTCTCGGAGCCGCCGACACCTTACCGGGAGTAATGCCTTGTCGGCGGCGAGAGAGGAGCGCGCGACATGGGGCGGGCTCCCATGCGCGACGCGTGCCCCGGGGATGGGCACCCCGAGCCGCCCACACAGACATTGAATCAAGAAACAATCGGCAGCCGCCCGGGATTCATTCCGGCAGGTCGGCGGGAAGCAGGGATCGGCCGCCGATGCCGAATTCGGCGTTCATCGCGCCGCGTTCGGCCGCGACCAGCGGCACGGCAAGCAGGGAAAACCAGGCGGTGTCCGCGCCGAAATCCCCGTGTCCCCAGGCAATGTTCGCGATCAGCCGGTCGGGCGACGTGGCGCCGTCCGGGATGGCGACCGACGCGACCATGACGGGGTCGTCGTCGGTGGTGTCGGGCGATGCGGCGTCAGGTTCCAGTTGATCGGCCCGGAGCACCCACACCGCGCTGGAAACCAGGTTGAAGCCGTCGAAATGGTCGAAAATGACGTACAGGTTTCCGTCACGGTCGAACGCCAGCCCGTCCCCGAACATGGCGAATCGCTCCAGGCGTGCGCCATACGCGGGTACCGGCAGCGTTTCGCCGATGTCCACGACGTACAGCCCGCCCGTCGCGGCCGTGACATCGACGCCCGAATCCGGGCACAACAGCCCGACGTTTTCGGTCGTAACCCACAGGCGGCCGCTGTCATCGAACGCAAGCCCGTTGGGGCCGCCCTTTCCGGACAGATCGAATTCCGCCACGACCTTCATTCCGACCGGGTCGTCGTCCGGCGCGAACCGGTACACGTTTCCCGTGCACGAATCGCTGAAATAGACGTACCGATTGTCCCGGATGGCCACCGAATTCGGCGTCACGAGTCCGTCCAGCCCGACAACCGCCTTTGCCGACGCGGCTGGTCCGCCGTCGGCGTCCAGGTCAAGGGTCACACGCCGTATCGAGCCCTTGTCCGCCACCCACAGGCACTTTCGCAGGAAATCCCATGCCATGCCCAGCGGCGTTTCCAGCCCGTCACCGCCGACCGGGACGAGGGAGGCCGACGACGTCCCATCCATCCTGACCCGCACAAGATATCCCGGCGCGGCCAGCCAGAGGTTCCCGGCGTCGTCGAACGCCAGGCCCTCGGTCGAACCATCGATGCCGGCATTCGCCAGCAGGGCCTCGATTCCGGCGGCGGAAACGGGCGGGATGGCGTCAACCTGTTCAATCCGCGCGACATGATCGACAAACGCGGCTTCGTCTCTGACGGAAAGCCTGATCGCCGCCCTGACCGGCATCAGGCCCGGGCGCCATGTGAACGAAACCCTGCCGTCGGCATCGGACGTCGCCGTCGCCGGTTCAATCGTCCCGCCACCCAGCAGCGTTTCCGCGTCCACGGCCGCATCCGCCACAGGTTCGCCGTCCACGGTAACGACGGCCGTCATGGTCAGTTCGCCCCCGGGTTCTACGGTCGCCGGCAAGACGGCCGAATCGACCCAGGAGATGGCGACCGCGTTCGATACCTCGCCGGCGGCATCAGGCCCGCCGGTCGAATCCGAACAGGCAATACAGATCACGCACGCGCCCCCCGCAACCACTGCCAGACCACGCGCCGCAACGCACACTGATTTCATCGATTCCCCCCGGTTGTCTTCGACTGCCAAAGCATAACACGTCCCCCAACGCCGCCAACTGTCGCGTCGCACCGGCCCGTCGTATACTTCCGGCGCCTGCGTGAGGTGTTGGCGATGTGCGGTTCGGGCATTTTCGAAATCATCATGCTGCTGTGCTTTTCGGCCGCGTGGCCTTTTTCCATCGCGCGTTCCTGGAAAAGCCGCAGCACCCGCGGCAAGAGCATCATTTTCACTGCGGTGATTTTTGTCGGCTATATTGCCGGAATCATACACAAAATCAACTGTGCACCCGATCCAATCGTGTCCCTTTACATTTTCAATGCAACGCTGGTCCTTGCGGACATGGCCCTTTATCTGCGAAACTATTTTTTCGAAAAGCGGATGGCCGGCTGACGCTGCAACCATCAGGATTGGAAATAGAAACTCTCATTCAACCAGGGGAAAAACAATGCTGAACAGAATTCTCGCCGTTGCTTTCATCGGCTCCGCGCTCGTCCTGACCGCCTGTGGCGGCGGCGACGGCGAAACCGACGATGGCACCAACGTCGACGTGGTCGTTAACAACGACGCCGTGACTGACGACGTGGTTGTCAACCCGGATGCCCATGATCGCGACAACGTCACGCCGGTCGACACCGTGGTGCCGGTTGACACGGTCACCCCGGAAGACACGAACGTGCCCGTGGACACGAACGTTCCTGAAGACACGAACGTGCCCGTGGACACGAATGTCCCGGAAGACACCGTGATCACGGAATGCTCCGGCGCCTGCACGTTCGGCACCGACACGCTGTTCTGCCTGGCTGACGGCACGACGGTCTGTTACTGCGGCCAGGAAAACACCTGGACGCCGTTCGTATGCGCAGAGATCTGCACTGAAAACGGCATGGTCGGCGACCAGTGCGGCATGGTGGACGGCAGCCCGAACTGCATGTGCGATTACGACTGCACCGCGACCGACCTCGTGGCCACCCAGTGCGAAAACCTGGATTACACGCCCTGCACCTGCGGCGCGGCCGATCCATGCACATGGCTCGCCGACGGCTACTGCGACGGTCTGTGCGCAACCGAATTCGTTGATGATCACTTCACGGATACCGATGACTGCAACTGCGCCGGCGAATGCAACCCAGATGAATTTGCCGGATTCTGCACGCTGGATGGCAACGCCTGCGCCTGCGAGGGAACCGCGAAGACTCAGCTGTCGTGCGCCGACTACTGCACGGGTCTGGGCGCCGAGGTCGACCCCGAGGAAGGCTGCTTCGCATACCAGGGCGTGGCATACTGCAACTGCATCAACTACACCTGTGACGATTCCGAAAAGGTCGCCGCCCAGTGCGGATCCAACTCCTACACACCGTGCACCTGCGCTGTTGCGGACCCGTGCGAATGGGCCAACGACGGCGAGTACTGCGACAGCGTGTCATGCAACGAAATGTTCCCGAACCAGGATAACTTCGACGACAGCACGACCGACTGCGCGCAGGGATAACCGGTTGCCGCTCCGGCGATAACCTCGTTCATGTTAACGTCCCCCGCTGAAACGTCCGCATCCCCTCCCTGATTTGCCCTTGCGATATTCCACGAATGGCTGCAACAATTGTCCATCACTGATCTATCCGGCGGGTGGACGCATCCAGACGACATTCGCCGGCGGGGGGGGCCAATCCATGCGAAGAACCTGCGTGTTCGCCATCACCGCGCTGTTGGCGGCGGCAGCCTGGGCCTGCGGGGGCCAGGGTGTGCCGGTGGACGATGGGTCCGGGTACAATGACGTGCTGATCCTGTTCGACCATGGAAACGGCCAGGACACGAATGTCGGCGTCGATATCGGCGGGCGCGACCACACGATCGCGATCGACGAGGGCGGGCAGGACACGACACTGCCCGGCGACCACGGAAATCCCGGCGACACTGCCGTGACGGTTGACCAGGGCGGCGCCGATACGACGACGCCAGTCGATACGAACCAGCCGCAGGACACCGACCAGCCGGTCGACACGTCAACCGGCGTCGACCAGGGCCAGCCTGTCGACAACGGCACCGGCGCCGACACAGCCACTCCGGAAGACACGACGACGCCCGCCGACACGGCGGTTCCGGAAGATACATTCGTTCCGGACTGTTCCGGTTCCTGTGTTTACGGAACCGACCGGAACTGGTGTTTCGACGGCGGCAGCCTGTGCGTCTGCTCCGAGGGCGGCGCATGGACGTCGACCGGATGTGCCGGCGCCTGCACCGCGGACGGCATGGTGGGCAGCGCCTGCGTGACGAACGCGTCCGGATCGTTCTGCAACTGCACATACGACTGCGGCAACTCCACGCTGGTCCAGACGCAGTGCACCAACCTCACGTACACGCCGTGCACCTGCGCGACGGCCGACCCGTGCGGCTGGCAGGATGACGGTTACTGCGACAAGCTGTGTGAAATGGCCTTCCCCGGCAATTACTTCGTCGAAACCGATGACTGCGAATGCTCGGGTTCGTGTTCGGCGTCCACGTTCGCCGGCTTCTGCGACAACGACGGCGGCGCGTGTTCGTGCAGCCTGGGATCGATGTCGTCGACCAACTGCGCCGATTACTGCACGGACATGGGCGCCGACCTGCACGCGGGCGAATGGTGCTATACGTACCAGGCGACGACGTCGGACCCGCCGGAGGCCGCCTGTGCGTGCGAAAACTTCGATTGCGACGACAGCTGGGGCGTCGACACCCAGTGCGACAATCTGCTGTACACGCCGTGCACATGCGCCGCCGACAACCCCTGCCTGTGGATCGGCGACGGTTACTGCGATTCGCCCACCTGCAACCAGTTGTTCCCCGACCAGCAGAATTTCGACGATTCGGCGTCCGATTGCTGACGCCACTGGAATCACGACCACAGGTCCAGTCCGGAATACCTTGATGTGCCGCGCCCAATCGCGGCCCTCAGCACATCCGGGGAACCGACCATCCAGACGTTGTTGCTGGACCTGGTCATCGCCGTGTAAAGGATTTCCCGCGTCATCAGGGGATGATCCGGCTGATCGGGCAGGACCACGACGACATTACGGTATTCGGAGCCCTGGCTTTTGTGGACGGTCCCGGCGAACGCAGGAAGGCATGACCCCAGCGCGGACAACGGGAACGACCTGTACCCGTCCTGCTGACGGAAGATCGCGGCCAGGCTGCCGGACGCGTCCCGCATCACGATGCCGGTTTCACCGTTGAACAGTCTTTCGCTGTTCAGGTTGCGCGTGACCATGATGGGGCAGCCCGGAAAGAAGATGTCACTGGTCCCGGCCATGCCCGCCGCGACCCGGTTGACCCCCGACGCGCCGAACGGACCATCGCGCAGGACGCACAGAATCCGCCCGCGGTCCAGCGTGCCGAACAGCGCGTCCAGCAAGGCGATGTCATCGGGAGCCCTGACGTTCCCGAACCGCACGGCGGCAAGCCGGCGGAATAACTCGCGAACGTCGTCGGCCGCGGCCGCGCCCGGCACCAGGCCACGCACGTCGCGGTACAGCCATTCCAGCCACGCCCCGACAATCGACTGCAAAGCCCCCCTGTTGCCCTGCACCCCCTCCACCACCCGACAGACGAATTCGCCATCATCGAAGGCATCCGGGGTCGAAAGGGCATCCGGGGTCATCCGGCCGGCCGCCTCGAAAGCCGCCCGATCGGCCTTGTTGACCAGCCTGGCCACCGCGGTCACGTTGCCCCTGGTACGGTAACTTTTCTGAAGTATTACGACGGAGTCCGCCATCGGGCCGACGCCGGTTTCATGCCGTTCGTCCGCGGGGTCCCCGCAAGGCAGGATGCAGGCCGCCGTTGCGGTCGCGATCGTTTCCGGGGTGAACGCCGGAACGAAATCCGCCACGCGCCCGTCCACCATGCGCCGCGGAATTATGTCGCCCAGCACCGCGCCGGATTCGACCGACGGCAGCTGGTCGCGGTCACCCATGAAGACCACGCGGGCGTCGTCCGGGAGGACGCTGATCAGGTCGTCCATCAGGGCCACGTCCACCATCGACACTTCGTCACAGACAACCACCCGGTACGGCAGCCGTTTTTCCGCGTTGTACTTCCACCGCCCCGTGTGCGGGACGGGGGAAAGCGCCCTGTGGATGGTCATCCCGGTCATTCCGCGCAACTGGCCGGCCCAGGGTTCATCGTCGAAACCCGGCGCCTCGCCAAACGCCTTGACGATCGATTCGCCCATCCGTTTTCCGGCCCGCCCCGTCGGCGCGACCAGCAGGATATGCGCCGGATCGACGCCGGCCATGGCCCAGGCACGCAGCAGGGATGCCAGTATCCGCGTCTTTCCCGTCCCCGGACCGCCGGATACGACGACGAACCGCCGCAACATCGCCAGCATCACCGCCAGTTTCTGGGCGGCGTTCAGGGAAACCGCCCTGGATGCGGGCCGGCCGTCCGGGCCGATCGACGGGATCTGCGCGACCGATACTTCGTCGACGATGCGGCGCAGGCGCGAATGTTCGGGATCGTCCACGAACAGCGGCGCGTCCTGCGCATCCCGCAGCCGTTTCAGCATCACTTCGAGGTGCGCCTCGCGGATGTACATGCGGTCGAAATAGAGCCTGTCGCGGACGATGCGCACAGGCCATGGCACGAAGCCGCCGGGATTGCAGAACAGCGGGTCGCCCGCGCCGATCTGCTCCAGCGCCAGTTCCACCAGCCCATCGACATCGACAGTCGTTTCATCGCCGCCGGAATCGCCACCGGAACCCACGGAACCGACGGAACCGACGGACACCCCGCGACCGCCAACCAGCGCGGCGAATTCCCGGCGAAGCACTTCACGTTCGACCGGCAGGCAGAGGCTGCCCTGGTTCGTGCACGACCACATCGCCGCCAGCATGGCGTGGGTCGCGGCGGTGTCCCTGCCGCATGACAACCGGACGATATCCCGGGACGCCTGGACCTGCATCGCGTTGACCAGCCCGGTCGCCAGGGCGCGCCGGTATATCGCCAGCGCGTCTTTCGAAGCCGAAATCCCGAGATCGACAAGCCAGTCCCGCCCACCGGCGCCCGTCGTTTCAGTCGTCATCGAAGCGCCTCCCGCGTCCTGTCGCCGCCGATCAGCACGGCGATCCTTTCCCTGGATTCGGCCAGAGCGACACGTTCGAATTCGTCCACGCTGCTGAACACGCCCAGACCGGGTGCGTCCATCCCGCGCACGAACAGGAACAGGCCGCCGCCGAACATGCCGGGGGCCCGGTCGCCGTACAATCCCGACAGCCATTCCATCATCGCGATACGGTAAACATGTGCCTGGACGATATATCCATGGTCCAGCATCGCCTTTTCAAGCGCCCCGGCCGACCATGACGAACGCGAACCGGCAGCGCCATCGCCCGCACCGGCATCCCTGACCGTCGTCGTCTTCCAGTCGACAAACCAGAACCGGCCGTCCTTCCTGAAAACGAGGTCTATCCCGCCGTTCAGCAGCCCTTCCCTGCCCGGCGACAGGACGGACGTCGGCACGCCGGCGACATCACGCACGGCCAGCCCCGATTCGCCGAGATGGAATTCGACCTCCGGGATCGCGTCCGTCGACGGCACATCGCACATGCGGAAATCAAGCGGGGCCGCGGTTCCAAGCGGCGTTGTCAGCGCATTGAACAGCAGCGCGGTCATCTGGCGGGCCGTGCTGTCGACAACGCCCCCGTCCGCCATGACCTCGCGTTCGGGGATCCGGAACCGCCGCAGGTACATCCGCACCAGTTCCTGCAAGGCAGGCGTCCCGGCCGCGGCATCGACCGATTCAAACCCGGCGAACGTCGTAAAATCAAGGCCTTTCGGGTTATGTTCCGAACCGCCGCGCGCCAGGGTTTCCAGTATTCCGTGCAGCGCCTTTCCGGCGGCGCGCCCACGTGGCAACAAGGCTTTCCGGGTTACCTCGCCATCCCCGGCACCGTCGCCGCCATCGTCGTCGTCAGGTTCGCCTTCTGGATCGGGCCGCGCGCCCTCGACGTTCACGAACGCCGCACCGCGAATCGATTCGGCAGCCGCCGGGGCATCATCGCCGTCCGAACCGCCGGCCGGCGCCCAGTCGGACCGCCGCTTCCTGGCCGCCAGCGACGAATACGAATCGATCCACAGGCGCCGATCCAACCAACCGATCCTGTGCGCCGGCGCCAGGTCGAATACCGCGACACCGGATGCGCCGCCGCCCGCGGCCCCCGTCGCGGACGAATCCCCCGGCCCCTCAACCGCGCCCGCGGTTTCCGGGGCGAGCCGGTTTCCGTCGGTGTCGACACAGGTCCAGATCGCCTGATCGCCCAGCCTGTCGGTGACCAGGTTGTCCAGGCTGGCACGGAACAGGCCCTGGCTGCGGGAAGATACCGTCCCCGATGCCGGCAACGGGAAATATACCTTGTACATCGCCCGCGTCATGGCGACGTAATACAGCCTGTTTTCGTCGAAATCGGCAGCGTATCCGTCCGGGATTTCCGCGTCCTTCCCGCCAATGAGGAACGCCCTGCCCCCGCTCGCATCATGAAGCCTGGCCGGATTGCCAGGCCCCGCGTCCCTGGCGCCGATTCCGCCGCTGACAAAGACAAACGGATACTGGAGTCCCTTGGCGGAATGGCAGGTAATGAACCGCACGCGCGGTGTTTCGGATTCGAGCCGGTTGAGCCCGGTTTCATCGCCATCGTCACCGCCGTCGCAAAGCGACTTCATGTGCCTGGCAAGACCGCGCGCATCAAGGGACCCCGTGTCGGCGGCCGCCGCCAGTTCCTCGAATATCTGGCGCCAGTTCGACAAACGGCGCTCGCCGTCGGGGGCAAGCGCGTCCCGCTGGAACAACAGCGTATCGGCGGCGATCACGTCAAACAACCGCGGCCAGTCGCGGTTCCTGACATGACCCTGCCAGCGGTCCAGCATGGTGCCGATCGCGGCCAGCCTGGCGTCGTCCATCATCGATGCCGGTGCGCCACCGTGATAGAAGAAGCGGGACAGGAGAGCCGTGCACAGCTTCTGCCGCCGGGCGTCGGCATCCCCGGCGGCAAGCAGGTCGAGCAACACCCTTGTTTCCAGCGCCTCGCCGGACTGATAAAGGTTCCGCTGTTTGTACCCGGCCCAGGGGATCCCCTTCCTGTCGAGTTCACGGGAAAGCGGCAGCAGGTCATAATGCTGCCGGACAAGTATGCAGAAATCGTCAAAACCCGGCTTTCTGCCGGCCGGCCCGAATCCGTCCCGATTTTCGGGGCACCTGATTCGAACCCCCGCCATCAGGCGACCGATTTCGTCGGCAACAAACCGCCCGAATTCGGCAAATGCGTCGTCGCGATCCAGGTCCTTGCCGTCCGCACCGAACGGCAGCATCACGGGGACGACCGCCCCGCGCCCGGTTTCATCGGCCAGGAGCGCCTTCCCGCCGGCGGACTCCGGAATCCCGGAAGGACCGTAACTGATGCCGCCGGAATCGTCGGCGGCATCAAACCAGCCTTTGCCGAACATCAGGTTGAAGCCCCGGATCAGTTCCCCGGCGGAACGATAGTTGTCACGCAATTCGTAACGAATCCCGCCGGACGAAACGATGACGTCCCTGGCCAGGAGATATGTGCGGACGTCGGCCCCGCGGAACCCGTATATCGCCTGTTTCGGATCCCCGACGACGATAAGCCTGTTGCCGTGCCTTCCCTCGACGAATATGCGCCGGAAGATCGCCCACTGATCGGGGTCGGTGTCCTGGAATTCGTCGACAAGCGCGAACCTGTAACGCCTGCCCAGTATTTCGTGCAGTTTTTCGCCAGCGGGCGTCCCGCCGCACAAAGCCTTCCTGAGATCCATGATCATGTCGTCAAACGTGATCTTCGACGACGCCATGCCTTCTTTGTCCAGCCTCCTGCGCAATTCGACGGCGGTCCACGCCGCGATTTCGCCGGCGGTCCGGCAATCCTCGATTCCCCCCTGAACCGGCGGCAGGATCCTGTCGCCACCCCTGAGGCCCGCGGCAGCCCTGAGAATGGCGGATTTCATGCCGAGCGCGACGGCGATGACGGGCCTGACGGACTTACCCTTTTCCGTCGTAAATTCGGCCAGTTCGGGCGGAAGCTTCGGCCATTCGGTCCTGACGATGTCGGAAAAGATCCTGCCCGACTGGCCGGAATCGCCCCCCTGTTCCAATTCAAGCGGCCGCGCGTTTTCGAATGGGAATTCCCTGAGGATGCGGTTGCAGAAGCCATGAATCGTCGATATCGACGCCGAATCGAAATCGTCCAGCGCCGCCTTCAACCTGGACGCCACGACGTTCGCGCCCCCGGTCCCCGCCGCCGCACGAAGGGCGTTCTCGATACGCGTTCGTATCCTCCCTTTCAGCTCCGAAGCGGCCTTTTCGGTATATGTGACAATCAGGATTGACGACAGGCCGATGTCGTCATTGTCCATGAGTATCTGGAGCACCAGGTGCTCAATCGTGTAAGTCTTGCCGGTGCCGGCAGACGCCTCAATCACCGCGTGACCGCGAATGACCTTTGCATAGTCGCCATCGATGGTCTGTGCGGGTGTATTCATCACGAGCCTGCCTTTGCCTTCTTCACATAGGTCGATGCCCAGAGCATTCCGTACCTGCGGCGAATCACTTCGCCGATGCGCTGCGGCACCACGGTCCTGGCCGAAAGCATCCTCTGGACGATCAGCGGGTAATACGACAACCATTCCCCGTTGGCAGTCGGGTCGACCAGCTTCGACGCCTTCCGGGTCAATTCCCTGTCCGGCGGGTATTCCACGGAACCGTTACGAACCGACGCACCCACAACCTTGCAGACAACGCCGTATGGAAGGCTTTCGAAGATGTTTGAATCATCCATGTATTCGCGGATGACCATGGACAGGAATTCATGCGCCTGCGACCGGTCGGCCTGCAGACGGGCCCTGCTCAGGCCCTGATCACCGCTGAGTTCCATCATTTCAAGATATTCCGGATTCCCGAACGCACCCGGTAAGGCACGCAGGACCACGGCATACATGAACGGCTGCAGCAGCCCGGACCTGTCCCCCGCGGGCATGGACCCGAGGCGCTTGATTCTTCCGAAGCCCGCCATGGATTCCGTGTCGGAACGGACCGAAAAATCGACCCCCTGGTCAAGGGGAATCCTGTACGTCAGGCCATCGACATCGACGTCGACGTGCGCGTCGGGAAGCTGAAGCGACACACTCCATTGCGGCAGGGAATCGTCTGCCCTGGCAAGACGATCCCCATCGATTTTTTCAAGTACTTCGGCGACTTCAATCGCCCTGAACGGCGCCTGCGGGGCACACGACCTCATGTACGCCTGTTCAACGGCACGCGCGATGTCGTCGGGCACCATTCCGGCACCGACAACGCCGGAAATCCGCCTCTTCAAGGCCGTCGTCACCAGGTTCGCTTTCTGTATCGGATCAAACCCGAACGGCTCGTCCAGTTCGTCGGCGGGGTCGTCGTCGTCCTGTTCCCACGTGTCGAAAACCCTTTGCAGGCGGGCCTTCATCGGGTCTTCCAGGAACGTGGCGAGCTGCCTTATCCGGATGACCCGCGGCGCGGGGGTTCCGGCGGCAGCGGCGGCCGGGGTTGTTTCCGCGGCCGTATGTCCGGGGGGCGGCGCCAGAACATCCAGGGCACTCGACAACACCATCCTGTCGGCTGCCGGGCAATCGGATCGCCCTGCCGCGGCCTGAATCGCCGCCATGAGTTCCACCTTGCGCCCGGTGCGCGCAGCCTCGACCATGCACGCGACGACCCTGTCCTGCAGGCGCCGCGCAGCCGGATCGATGGCGGCGCTGCCGTCAAGGTATCCCTTGCCGAAAGGCGATATCGGGACCCGCCGTCTGATAAATCCGCGTCCTTCGCCAGCGTCGGCGCCCGACCCGGGCAGCAACACGGATTCACCAATGAAATCCATAAGCTGGCGGACCACCGAACACGGTTCGTGCGTGGCGTCCTTTTTGGTATCCCACCCGTCGTATGTCAGGATCAGGCGGTCTGTGGTCGCCATCAGTGTTTCCAGGAACATGTACCGGCCGGCATCGGTCGACGTGATGTCGCCGATCTGCCTTCCGGGAAACCGAAGATCCAGCGAGGATTCACGATTTGCCGCCGGGAACGCGCCCTCCTCAAGCCCCGCGACGAACACGACCCTGAACGGTATCGGGCGCATCGGCTTGATGGATGCGACGGTAATCCCGTCGGACAGGTAGGCGCCGCGGCAGGTCGGGATCTGCCCGGGGATTCCACGGACGATTTCGATGGCGAGGCCGGCCGGAATGCGTTCCCGCATACCTGCCGCCGCCATCGCCCTGTCGAGAGGCGAACCGTCCGCAAAAAATCCGGCCATGCCCTCGGCGAAAGCGTCCCGGACAATCGATTCGCCCGGCCGGTCCGACGGCACCGCCAGGAATTCATCGAAAAGCGCAAGAAACCGCGAATGCCAGTCGGCCGCGCCCGCTTCCCCGGCGCGGATGCCGTCAAGCCTGGCGAAAAGGATTTCCAGCCACGCACATAGCGTGTCGATACCTTCGTCGTCAACGCCCCGGATGGCTGCCGGGTAAAGCCGCGCGAACGGATTCGCGTCGTCCGCCGCCGGTTCACGTTCGTCGTCCTCCGGCATTGCCAGCCCGAGCCGCAGGCGCGTCAACGCCTGGGCCCATGAAAACGGCGCAGGTGCCGACGCATCCGACCCGACCTCGCGGAACGCCCCCAGCAGCCCGATCCTGGCGGCCCATGAATCGACCTGCGGCGCCGTGACGCCAACCGCGGACTGGTAACACGGGTTGTAGAGCAGTTCGAAAACCTGTGCCCTGGGCCGATCGCCTACCGCCAGTTCAAGCAGCGTCATGACGCCCTGTGCGTACAGGCTGTCGGACGAGGCATTCGAATCCGCCAGGTTGTACGGCAGGGGGCCCAGCAAATGCCCCATGTCGCCTTTATCCCGATCAAACACCTGTGAAATCAGGGGCTTGTATGTCGCCATATCGGAAACCAGAATCGCGATCTGCGACAGTTTCAACCCCGGATCGGCCCCAAGCAGCCCGACAATCCTTTCGGCGATGGTTTCGACCTCACGCAGCTTGCCGGGGCAGTTCCAGACCTCGATGCTGTCGTCCTGCGGAACACGGCCGACCTGTGAAGTGCGCGCCACGATGCCGTGCTGCACACGCTGCAGGACCGTCGCGCCTTCAGGCAATTCCCCATCACCATCGTCGATCCACCGCGTTTCGGCATCGCCCGCGTTTTCCATCTGCGCCAGCAGCTTGACCGTTTCGCGCCCTGCCTTTCCCCACGCCTTGAGCAGCGGGTTGTCGTCCAGCGCGCCCCCGAGGTCCAGTTCCTCGCCTGATTCGTTCAGCGTAACCTTCGCCGCCACAATCCGCCTCCAGCGGTTGTCCTCGGCCGGGGTGGTGGCGTCTTCCCAGAATTCGTGACAGTTGTTCACATGGTACAGGTACACGTCCATGCGTCGCGAAATTTCCCAGATCAGCCGGCAGTGGTAAGCGGACAGCGACGTCAGCCCGAACATGAAAACCGGCTGTCCGCCGTCATGGACCGCTTTGACGGCCCCCGCGCCCCCGAATGCCGTTTCGCCCATCCGGAACAGGCTGACATGGCGCACGCCGGAATTCCCGTCCGCGACATCGACGTCCCCGCAGACCTCCCGGTACAGACGCGCCTGTGCCACCTTCATCGGACTGGGGTCGGTCAATCCCTGTCCCGCAAGCCATTCGCGCACCATGGTGGTCCGCGAAAATTCATATTCCCTGAACGACAGCGCGAGACGTTCGGAAAGCTGCCACAGGCGCGTGCAGAAACCGGGCGAACCGGCCACGCCGCCCGTCAGGCAGTACCGGATCAGCACCGATGGTTCCCCCGACTCCGACTGTGCATCGCGGAGCAGGCAGGCCGCGATACGGGCAGCGGTTACCGAAGAATCCATCGGCGCACGTCCGGCCCGGCCCGTACCGGCCGAACGGCGTTCAACATCCCCGCCGTCCGCAGCAGGCATACACGATTCGACGAGGTCCCAGAGACCACATTCGAGATAGGGAAATTCCAGGTTGAAAGCGATATTGCCCGACCGCGCCAGGCTGAACCGCAGCCACTTTTCCATGTTGCGGTTCGGGACGATTATCCTGATCGGACGAATCGGGTCGAATCCCGAACGGCCGCTGCCGACGTCATCGACGAAAGATCTCACGTCAGCAGCCAGCGCGCGTGCAAGTTTATCCGTGCTGCTGCTGAAAATTATGTTCAGGGACATTCGGGACCTCGGTGGGGGACACGCATGAAATCTGGCTTAACCGTATGGCCGAAACATGCCCGCGTCACTTTCCGGCGGCAGGGGTCGCGGCCGGGGCGGCTGCCGGCGCCGGTGCATCCGCAGAAGACGGCGCCGCGCCGGGCTGGGCATCCTGACCGGCCTTCAATTCCGCGGCGATGTTTTTCTGCCACTTGACGGGCAGGTACGGGTTCAGATCACCGCGTTTCCAGAGGATGCCGCCGGCGACAGCCAGCAGTATCACGATCAGCAGCAGGATCCAGGGCCATTTACGGTGTTTTTTCTTTACCCATGGATCGACCAGCGACAGCGAAGAACCGTCGGGAAGAACCGCCAGCCTGGTCAGGCCGCGCCCGAAGATCATGTTGACCTTCGCCTTGGCGTTGATGGCCCAGCCGTTTGCGTCGAGCAGCGGCCCGAGGTTGCGCTGCCGCAGCTTGATGGCCGCCATGGCCATCGACGGCCCGGAAATGACCAGCATGATCCCGACCAGCGCGACCGGCAGCCAGATGCCCAGCCCGAACAGCGCCTGCATCAGGACGCCGAACGCCGCCGTTATGCCGCCGACGGCGACGCCCAAGGCGGCGACAACGCCGATGTCCAGTTTTTTCGGCACCGCCGGGGCCGGGGGCTTGCCATCTGCCACTGCACCGTACGCGGCGGTTGCTGCGCCCTGCAGTTTCGCGTCCGATGCCGCTTCGGCCGCGGCGGCGCGTTTCGCCATCTGGGCCTCGATGAAACGCATCAGTTTCTTGTAAGGAGACCAGAACGCCTGCCGGACGCTGATCGGGTTGTCCACGATCTTGGTAATCGTGGCGTCCCAGTCACGTCCATCGTGGTCGTAAAAGACGCCGTTACGGCCGACGATGATGTCGTCGCAGTCGCCGTTCGTGATCGCGGCGGCGATCTGTTTTCTTTCGCCGGAAGGCCTTACGCAATCGCAGTACATCAGGTACATGCGGCTGGATCCGACCATCAGCGTGTGTTTGCCCATGTCGCCGACGGTCACGCACAGGTCATAACTGCGGTTATCAAGGTACAGGCGCCCGGCCTGGAAAATCGCCGGTTCTTCACGCCGGTAGAAAGTGGCGAACGAAACAAAGTTGTTCAACAGGCGGAAAAGGTTCTTCCTGTACCGGACCAGTTTTTCAAGCTGCCCGATGGCATCGGCCTGATCCTTGACCGCAACGTCGCGAGCGATGATTTCGGCTATTGCAGGCGCAGGATTCATTTCCGCGATCGCGGCCAGCCTGTCGAAACCGAGCGCCTCCATCGCGGCCACGGCAGGGTCCGACGGCTTTTCCGACATCCACGCGCGGAAGGCCCCGAATTTCCCGACCAGGACGTTCCACTGTTCCTGGGTCAGCGTGGTGACCGACGCGCCCAGCAGCGGAGAGACAACCATTTCGCGGAACGCCAGCATCCGTTCGACCCAGGCCGGGTTCAGGCCGTTCGCCAGCGGCAGCGGCTTGCCCGCGTCGACGACAGCCAGCGGCAGTGCCTGGATTTCGGCATCCGAAATGGTCATGTCCCGCGCGGCCATCGCCAGGTAATCCTTTTCCTCGCGGTTCAGGGCGGCGATCGACCGCCTGTCGAACGCCGCCAGCCGGCAGCGCGCGAAATAGTCCTCGATCTTTGTCTGGACCGCGGCCAGCGCGTCGTTGGCCGCGGCGGTGGCATCCCCGGCGGGCATTATCGTTGAATCCCCCGCGCCCTTTGCACGCCAGGCCAGCAAGGCAGCCAGCAAATCAAAGAATACCTTGCAGACCGTCTCGTCAACGCCCATTGCGCCGCTGCGGTCCGCCACGCCTCCGGTGACGGTGACCATATCGATAACGACAGCCTTCAACGCGTCGTCATCCACGAGTCCGGGCGGCACCACACCGTCGCCGTTGACGTCGTCTTCGGAAAAGATGGCCGCGCGATTCAGGACGTCTGCGAGGCTGACCGAATCGCCGTCAGGTCTTTCGATACATTCCAGGACGTGCCTGGCCGATGCCAGCAGTTTTGCACCATCTTCCGATTCCTGATTGATTTCGGAAAGTTTCAGGACGTCATCGCCGGGAATTATGACGCCGGGGTCCCTCAGGCACGCACACACCCAGGCGACGGCGGCCTGGATTTCGTTGACCCGGATGCGTCCGTCACCGTCCGTATCCAGCATCTGCAGCGTGGGACCGTCGAATTCGAGGCCCTTCGTGGGGCACGACAGCGCACACCACAGCTTCTGGTCAAGTTCACCGAGATGCTTCAGGTCGTCGCCGTTCTGGATAACGACCTGGTTGAAACCGCCCATCTTGGCAAACGCCCACGGGTGTCCGCCGGAACCGTTGAGAACGAATCTGCTTTTCGCCATATGCCCCCCAACCAGGAATGTGTTGCCAACGGATTCTAACCTGAAAACGCCCGAAAGAGCCTCGACATTTGATTAACCCAGCGTGACATCAAGGATCATCATGACAATGAACCCGCCAACGACGCCCCAGGTTGCGAGCGCGGTTTTACGTTCACTGTGCATTTCCGGGATGATTTCATCGCTGACCACATACAGCATGGCGCCGCCCGCGAACGCCAGCCCCCACGGCAGCAGGCCACCGAAGATGCCGACCAGCCCGGCACCCAGCGCCCCGCCAACCGGTTCCGCCAGCCCCGACAGTGTGGCGATCGCAAGCGCCCTGCCGACGGTGTACCTTTCAGACATCAGCGCCAGCGCCACGACAAGCCCCTCCGGCATGTTCTGGATGCCGATGCCGATCGCCAGCGACAGCCCCTCGCGGAAAGATCCGCCGCCAAATCCCACGCCGACCGCCAGCCCCTCCGGGAAGTTGTGTATCACGATCGCGATGACAAACAGCCAGATCCTGCGAAGCCGCCTGGAATCGGAGCCCTCCGGCCCGTTGATGAAGTGTTCGTGCGGCAGCAGGCGGTCGGCCGTCCACAGGAAAACGCCGCCCAGGACCATCCCGGCCCCGACAACCAGAACGGCCGAAAGCCCGCCGCCCGCCCTTTCGATGGCCGGAATCAGCAGTGAAAACGACGTTGCGGCCAGCATCACGCCCGCGCCGAATCCCAGGAATGCATTCTGGACGTTACGCGACACGTTGCGGAAAAACACCGCGGGCAGCGCGCCGACGCCGGTCGCAAGCCCGGCGGCGAGGCTGGCCAGCAGCCCTGTTGCGAACACCGACATCCGACTACCTCATTGCTGGTCCACGCCCGGCGATGGAATGGCCAGGCGGTACACGGAACAGAAACGCCCCTTGTGGAAAGGGACGAAAACATCCGGACGGTCGGCCACCCATTCCAATTCGACCGGGGAACGGCCCACCTCGACGTCCTGGTCATCATTCAATATCACGAGTGCACGCGCGCCCGAGCGCAGAATTCCCTTCATCCAGTAATCGACGTCCGCGCCCGACCAGCCGGGCCATGCATCGGGGCACTTCAGGCAACGACCTGTCGGATCGGGCGCCACATCGACATAAACCGGTTCCCGCTGAAGCCTTTCGCCAATTAACGGAAAAATGAACCAGGCGTGCGGCGCGCCGCGGGCCATCGTAATCGCGAAAGGGCCCTCGGGCGACAGGTTGGCCAGGGCGCCGGCGCAGTCCGCGCGTTCGGAAACCCATGATGCCGGACCTGCCGGAGACCCTGGATTGCGGTATGCCGAAATTGTTTCAGTCCTGAAGACGACCGCCGCAATGATCACCGCCGGAATGACGGCGACCGGAATCACAGGCGCGACCCTTCTGAACAGGCGATGCCCGGATAACGCGGCCCCGCCCATGCCTGACGCGACTGCAAGCCCGGCCAGCGCCACCCCGCCAGCGGACACGGGAACAACCGCGGCGATGAACGAAACCGCCTGCAGGATCAGGCAGGCAGCAACGATTGCCCATCGTTTCACGCCGGCAACCGCCGGCACGGAAAACAGGGCGAACGCGGCAAACGGCACGGCCGGATAAACGAAACGCACATTCCCGTAAAGATATGGAGCGCACCAAGGCAGGTAAATGTATACCGCGATTGCCAGGAGCGAGGCGCCGAGGAAGACGGGCCCCAGCCAGGCCCCGACGCCGGTCGCGGTTCCGGCGGCGGCCCCCGGTCCCCGCCCTGCACCGCCGGAGGCGCGCGTCGACGGCGACCGGACAATCGGCAGAATCGCGAGCAGCGCGGCCACCACGAAAAACGGCCCTGTCGCCCCGAGTCCCATGGACGAATTCGGTGGCGTGCGCGTCCCGAAAACCGCCCTGAACAGCTCGCCGGACATTACAAGAGGCGCCAGGAACCGGCTGATGGTCGTGCCCGCCACGCGGGCCGCGTGATCGGCATCGCCACCGAAAACCTGCACACCGAAGATCGTCATGGGAAACGGATAAACGGGAGAACCGGTAAGCACCATGTTCCTGACATAGAAATACGAACCGGTCAGCGCGACGCCGCCGGCGAAAAGCGCCAGGCGCCCTGCACGCCGGGCAGCACCCTGCCCGCGCGAAACGACGAGCCACGCGGCAAGAACCACGACCGCCATCGGCAAACCGGTCAACTTGGTCCCGATCATCGACCCGCACAGCAGCGACGCCATCACGAACAGATGGAAATCGTGATCCTTTCGCGCGGACAGCACTATCATCCGCAGCGCGCCGAACATGAAGGCCCACAGCGGGATTTCCACATAAGCATCGGTCAACAGCACGAAAATTGACGGAACGGTCAGCAGCGCGGACGTCACCGCGGCCGCGGCGGCCCTGGACGGAAGGCTGTCGCGAAGGAAACCGTACAAAACCACGGCAAGCAGCGCGAACGGCGCGAGGTTCGCCAGCGGCAGCAGCGACGTATCGCCCGTCGACAACATCGCCCAGACCCCGAACATGTCGCCCGTCATCGTAAAGTACGGGAATGTTTCGGCATACGGCGGAAAATGGATCGGCGCGAGTCCGCCCGTCCGCACTATCGCGGCCGCCAGCGGCAGGTGGTAATTCAGCGGATCAAAACCATACGAAGGCCGCGGCGCGGCCCAGCCCAGCAGCATTGCCAGGGCCACGACGGCTGGCAGGATCGCGACGACCAGCAGCCGGTCCTGCCGCAGTGCCGCCAGCATTTCCGTCAGCAGCGGCCCCGCGAACCGGGCACGCTTTTCATCCCTGCGCGTCAGCCCCCACGCGGCGGCCGCAAACACCGCCACGGCCGCCAGGACCGTCCAACGCCCGAGGATTCCGAAAGCGCCGAGGCCGACGGTGACGGCCGGCACAGCAACCACGACGATTGCCAGCATAACCGTCAGCCGATCGAGGTCGGACAGTCCCCTGCCCCGGCACGCCAGCCTGTACGCACCAAAGGCAAGCAGCACGTTCAGCAGCGACGCGAAACCGATGGCCTGGGCCTTGAAAAGGATGTCTTCCATCGACGGAAGGTTATCACAGACGGGAACGGGGGGAAGCGGTCAGTTGACGGCCTTCTGGCGGTCCATGTCGGTGCCGTAGACCGCCGGGACGGCCGGGAGGGTCGCGCCGGTTTCGACCGGCAGGTCCTTTACGAATTCATACATGGCGCGCCAGAGTTTCAGTTCCTGGACGCCGGCGGTGTCGGGGTCGATATCGATGATGGCGTCTTCGATGTTCGTGTACGGAACGCCGGCCGCGTCCTTCGGATCCAGCGAAATCATGCCGCCCAGGTAATCCTTGACCACGCCGAGCATCTGGCCGATGTAAAGGTTCGTAGCCACGTGGTACAGCGTCGTATTCGCTTCGGAAGTGTCGAGCGCGGTCGTTTCGTAGCCGCCGGCGCCATCTTCCATGTACATCTTCGTGACCTTCCAGAACACGTCGTACGCGTCGTTGTATTCGAACCTGAATCCGCTGACCTGCAGGAAGAACGAATCCGAGAACATCGTGGCCACGCCCACGATGATTTCAGACGCGACCTTCAGCTCAGCGGCCGTCAGGTAGATGGAAATCAGCGGGTAGCCGACCTCGTGGTCCGGGCCGATGCCGAGCGGCAGTACCTGGACGATGTCGCCCAGCGTGATCACGCCGGTCGTGCCCTTCTTGATGCCGTCGCGGATGACGCCGTTCGCCTCGAACGCCACGTCGTAATCGTCACCGGTGAATTTTTCGGCCGAGTAGCGCACCGCGTCGGCGATGAAATTGCCGAGGCCGTATTCCGACATTTCGATCGTTTCCATGTCGAACGCGGTCGTGGCGACGCCGTCGGCATACCCGACACCCAGCGCGGAAAACGCCGTGGTTCCAAGCATTTCCGTGTAATCATCAATCGCATCGATCGAGGAGGGCCAGCCCGGGGTTTCGTCGTCGATCGGGATCGGCTCCCACGATTCGACCGTGAAGCCGCCAGCGCCGTCTTCCACCAGCACCAGGCGCCCGAGGTACCTGCTGTAGCAACCGGCCTGCACAATCGTGGTGTCGCCCTCGACGATCGGTTCAGACATGTAGGTGTGCGTGTGGCCGCTGACAATCACGTCAAGACCGGTCACGTTTTTCGCGAGTGTCTGGTCCTCGCCCTCGGTCGCGCCCTCCGTGACGCCGGAGTGGGACAGCGCCACGACCAGGTCGACACCCTCGGTGTTGCGCAGCGTGTCGATCATTTCCTGTGAAGCGTCCTTGAGCGCCCGCGCAGTGACCGGTTCCGCGTGGGGCGAAAGGTCGATCGCGCCGGTGCCGATCAGGCCGAACAGGCCGATCTTCAAACCGTTGGCAAGCGTCACGACCTTGTACGGCTTGATCTTGTCGCCGACCAGCGCGGCCAGAGCGTCGTCGGCGGCCGACGTTTCGTCATAAACAAGGTTCGATGAAAGGACCGTCAGGTTCGACGCACCTTCCAGCCCCGCGGTAATCACGTTCGCCAGGCCTGCCGGCGACCAGTCCAGTTCGTGGTTGCCGATGGTGGTGGCGGTGTATCCCATGTCGTCCATCATGCGCAGTTCCACGCCGGTGTCCTGCGCCAGGAACGAAAACGCACTGCCGAAGCTGAAGTCGCCCGCGTCCACCACGATCATGTCGGTGTTTTCGTTCAGGAATCCCTTCTGGCGTTCGATCTGCGCGGCAATGCGTGCAAGGCCGCCGACCGTATCGTCGTCCATGATGGTGTCCGGCGAGTAGTCGAGCACCGGCCCGGTGCCGTTGAGGTGTGAATGGATATCGTTCGTGTGCAGTATGACGACGCGCTTCTTGCCGTCGTCCGGGAACACGCCTTCAGTCGGATTCAGCCAGGCGTCCCAGTCGATCGGGTGCGTCACGGGTACATCTTCGACCACGTCGGGCGTCGCGGTGTCGGCCACGCCATCATCGGTGGCGACGTCCTCGATAACGTCGGCCCCGGCAAGGTCGTCCCCGGGATTTTCGTTGCCGCCGCAGGCCCACGCCATGCATGACAGTGAAACGGCCGCCAGAATCACAATAATTTTCTTCATGTTACATGACCCCCAGAATATTGATGCCACTTCGCCTTTCCGGAACGGATGGTAGTTTACCACACTACGTGTCATCAGCGGACGCGACGGGCGGTCAATCCTGTACAAAAACCTGTTCGAACACCGGCTTCCGGTTCAACGCCGATCCGGGCTATCTTTACCGTCGCAACCGGAGGTCGGGAATTGGACAGGAAGGCGCCCGTTATCAACCACATCTGGTTCTGGATGATGGTCATCCCGATCCTGGCCGGGCTGGCGACCGGATCGATGGAGGCCGTCACGAAGGCCGGTTTCGATTCCGCCATGGCAGCCGTCGAACTGGCGATCAAGCTTATAGGCGTGATGACGCTGTGGCTGGGCCTTATGAAGATCGCGGAAAACGGCGGATTGATGACGATGATCGGGCGCGCCCTGCGGCCGGTCATGACGCGCCTTTTCCCGGACGTCCCCCCGGACCACCCCGCCATGGGCGCGATGATTATGAATTTTGCCGCGAACATGCTGGGGCTGGGCAACGCCGCCACGCCGATGGGAATCAAGGCGATGAAGGAACTTGATTCGATCGCCCCGGCGCGCGGGCAGGCATCGAATGCAATGATCCTGTTCCTTGCGATTAACACCAGCAGTATCGCGCTGCTTCCGCTCGGCGTAATCGGGCTGCGCGCCGCCGCCGGCGCAAAAAACCCCGGCGCGATCATCGTTCCGGGTCTTCTTGCAACAATTTGTTCCACGGCAACGGCCATCACCGTCGCCCTGCTGGTGAACCGTCTACGCCCCGATCCGGCCCCTGCCGCCGACGAATCCGCGCCCGCAGGGGAACAGCCTGCGGCCGAAACCGCCCCGCCTCCCGGCAGCGCCATCACGGTCAGGATACCCGGCCCGGCGGCCCGCATCGTGCCGCTGGCGGTCATCGGCCTGGCATGCGCCGCCGTTGTTTACAGGGTC
This sequence comes from uncultured Anaeromyxobacteraceae bacterium, assembly GCA_964470365.1. Classification (GTDB taxonomy): domain Bacteria; phylum Myxococcota_A; class UBA9042; order DTJE01; family DTJE01; genus JAGOFO01. The sequence continues at coordinate 25,061 of CAYYCO010000043.1, forward strand.
ATAACCACCGGCACGGCTGGACTGGGCGGGGAAATCTACCGCTGGTGGCTGGTGCCGCTGATCATGCTTGCCCTGCTGCTGTTCGGGTACCGCCGCGGCGTCAATGTGTACGAGGCGGCGTGCGAGGGCGGACGCGAGGGTTTCGACACCGCCGTCAGGATCATCCCGTTCCTGGTCATGATCCTGGTCGCGATCGGCATGTTCCGTGCGTCGGGCGCATTCGCGATGATGACGAAGCTGCTGGATCCGCTGACCAGTCTTGTCGGGATGCCGTCCGACGTCCTGCCCATGGCGATCCTGCGCCCGCTGACCGGTTCGGGCGCCTTCGGCGTGCTCAGCGATCTCACGAAAGCCGCCCCCGACGGACTGTCCGCTTTCATGGCCGGCGTGATGCAGGGCAGCACGGAAACCACTTTCTATGTGCTGGCCGTATACTTCGGCTCCGTCGGCATCACCAGAATCCGCCATGCGCTGTGGCCGGCGCTGCTGGCCGACCTGGCCGGCATCTCGGCGTCCGTGCTGTTTGCGCGGATATTCTTTGGCTGATTACGGGACTGCATCCGGAAATGGGGAAAATCACATGAACCATGATGCCGTGGTGGCCGGGGCGGGGACGGCCGGATGCGTGTTCGCCGGACGCCTTGCCAGGGCCGGTTTCAGGGTTCTCGTCGTCGAACCGTCGGCGCCCGATCGCCTCGGCCATGACTGGTGGGACACGGTCGAACGGTCCATCTTCACGGACATCGGAATCGACC
>CAYYCO010000044.1:0-25417 GCA_964470365.1 uncultured Anaeromyxobacteraceae bacterium
CTCGCCTGTTCCGGCGGCGAATCTTCCGGCTGTTTCAACGCCGGCATCATGGCCCATGACGGCGTGGGCGGACGCCGCGATGTCGCGTTGGCCCGGCAGTACTACATGAAGGCGTGCGACCTGGATAATTCCGAAGGCTGCTTCAACGCCGGACTTACCTGGAAAAGGGGCGACGGAGGGCCAGCCGATTCTGCCAGGGCCCGCCAGTTGTTCGTCAAGGCCTGCGGGGGCGGCTCCGTCAAAGGATGTTTCAGCGCCGGCGTCATGTGTGCGAACGGCGAGGGCGGCGCGAGGGACACCTCAACGGCTGCCGGGTTCTTCAGGAAGGCCTGTGATGCCGGCGACCAGGGGGCCTGCTCGGCACTCAGGTCAAAGTGACAGTGGGACAATGATGAAACAGGGGCGTTCCGGGTTCACCTTGCCGTGCGCGCGGAACGGCCCGGCTGTACGGCTTCCTTGAATTTCAGTTCGGGGTGTTCCTTCAGCGCGCGGTGCATCGCCCATTCGGTCGTGAACAGCACCAGCGGCCGCCCCTCGATGTCCAGAAGGCTGGTGCTGTATCCCGGCTGTTCCAGCTTGCTGATGGCGATTTCACCCTCCACCCACCTGGCATGCTCGTACGGCAGCGGTTCAAACCTGACAGGCACGTTGTATTCCGACTGCAGGCGATGCTGCGTCACCTCGAACTGCAGGACGCCGACAGCGCCCAGCACAGGTTCCCGTTCCATTCGATCGCGGTCGTAAAAAATCTGGACTGCGCCCTCTTCCGACAGTTCCTCCAGGCCCTTTTTCAACTGTTTGCGTTTGCCCGGATCGACTTCCCTGACCCGCACGAAATGTTCGGGCGAAAAACGCGGAATCCCTCCAAATTCAAAAATTTCCGATTCGCACAGCGTGTCGCCGATTCGCAGCATCCCCGGGTCCCACAACCCGATCACGTCGCCGGAATACGCCTGCCCGACCTGGATGCGTTCCTGGGCCAGAAACTGGAATGTCCGACCGATCGAAACCGGTTTGCCGGTACGCGCCAGCTTGACCTCGATGTCTTTCGTATAGCGGCCGGAACATATCCTGGCAAAGGCGATTCGGTCGCGGTGCCGGGGATCCATGTTCGCCTGGATCTTGAACACGAACGCCGAAAAGGACGGCGCGTCCGGCTCGACGAGGCCGATGCTGCTGGCCCGCGGCCGCGGCGCGATGGCGAGGTTCACGAATTCGTTCAGGAACGGCTCCACACCGAAATTGTTCATCGCGCTGGCGAAGAATACCGGGGTCAGCCGCCCGGCCCTGAAAGTCTCCGCGTCCCACGGATGGCAAGCCCCGTCCACCAGTTCCAGGTCCTCCATCAGGCGGCCGTGGGCGCCAGCGCCAAGCTTTGCCTTGAATTCCGGGTCATTGACGTCGCCAACCTTCATCGGCGCCTGGACCGAACCGCCAGCAACGCGGTCGAATCGCATCATCTGCCGGTTCCGGCGGTCATAGACGCCCTGAAAATCCGGACCGGAGCCGATCGGCCAGTTGAACGGATGGCATGGAATGCCCAGCACATCCTCGATTTCGTCCAGCAGTTCAACCGGGTCGCGCCCCGGCCGGTCCAGCTTGTTGATGACAGTCACGATCGGGATGCCGGACATGCTGCACACGCGGAACAGCTTGATCGTCTGCGGCTCGACGCCCTTGACGCTGTCAATGAGCATCACGGCGGTATCGGCGGCCGCGAGCGTCCGGTAGGTGTCTTCCGAAAAGTCGTTGTGGCCTGGCGTGTCCAGCAGGTTCATGCGGCGGCCGGCGTAATCGAACTGCATTACGCTGGTCGTGATCGAGATCCCGCGCTGCCTTTCCAGATCCATCCAGTCGCTGGTGGTCTGGCGCCCGGCCCTGTTCTGCCTGACCGACCCCGCCAGGTGTATCGCGCCGCCGTAAAGCAGCAACTTTTCGGTGAGCGTCGTTTTGCCCGCGTCGGGATGCGAAATGATTGCGAACGTACGCCTGTTCGCGATCTCGTGCCTGGCGGTGCCAAGTTCGGCTTCCGTCACGTTCCACCTGCCATTGAAACCGGGACACGCCGGTCGGTGCCGGCGCCCGGCATTGTACGCGGATTCGCGTCGGATTCAAGGCGGGACAGGGTCGACGACCGGGGGGCTGCCGGCAAATATCGACTCCACGCAAGGACTTGATTGAACATGCGCGCGCGCAAGATATAATGCATCCGTGAATCAATCCACGGTGAAGTAATGTCGGCGAGTCCGGCCGTGCTGTTTGTCAAGACTGCCGTACTGACGGCGGTGCTCTGGTCGATACTGCAGACGGGTGCTCCTGCAGCCGTGGCCCGGCCTGCCGTCGTTCCCGGTCCCGCCGCAACGGTTGCATCCCGGCCTGCGTCGAACGGCGTCGTGGACGCCAGGCTCCTGTACCTGAACTCCTATCATTACGGCTACGAATGGTCCGACTCGGTCTCGATCGGCGCGATGCAGGTGTTCCGCCAGTCAGCGCCCGAGGCCCGCGTTTACATCGAATACCTTGACTCCAAGCACTTTGAACTTACCGACGACCGACGGCAGGCCGAGGCCGACCGGCTGCTGAAAAAATATGGCGCCGATTTTTTCGACGTGGTCATCGTCAGCGACGACCCTGCGCTCGATTTCATACGGGAATACCGGGACGTGCTCGTGCCCGGAAAGCCCGTGGTCTTCTGCGGGATAAATGTTGCATCCCCGGACGGAATCACGGTGCCGGAGGGCTTCACTGGAATCATTGAACCGTTCGACTACCACGGCATCGTATCGATGGTCAGCAAGGTTTTTCCGCAGCGGCGAACAGGTTACCTGATCGTCGACAATTCCCTGACCGGCAGGAACATTGTGGACGTGGCCAGGCGACTGGTCGCCAGCGAACCGGGGTTCACGCTCAACGTGCTTGACGGCGCCGAGCTCTCGCACGACGAACTGCTTCAGACGCTCCGGGGCCTCGGTCCCGACGCCTTCGTTGTCGTGGGACTCTGGCTGACCGATCGAAATGGTCATTACCTGAATGTGTCCGAGGCATTCCAGGACATTACAAACGCCAGCACGGCGCCTGTGTTCGTGATTCTGCGCACGTCGCTTTCACTGGGATACGCCGGGGGCGCCGCCGTTTCCGGGGTGCACCAGGGACGCGTCGCGGCCGGCATGGCGCTGGACATTCTTGGCGGCAAGCCCGTCAGCGAAATTCCTGTCAGCGACGACAACGTGTTCGACCTGATGCTCAACCGCTCCGTGATCGAAAATCGATGGAAAATCGACTGGAACAGCCTGCCTGATGAAATCCGGAAGATTCCGGATTCATTCCCGATGGAGTCCGAGGCGCCGCGTTCGCCGGTGGCAAGGCTGACCCCCACGGAATCGCGATACATTTCCGCGCACGCCGTGGTCAATGTCGGAATTATCGACATACCGCCCCTGATGAGGCCCGGCAGCACGCCTTCGGGGGTGATCGTCGAATTCCTGGATGAAATCGGCCGGATGGTCGGCATCCGCTTCCGGTACCTGCCCTGCGGCCCCGATCTTTCCGGTTGCACCACGCCGGGGATTGCCGGTCAGGACGCCCCTATCCTGCCGTTTGTCACTGAAAGTGCCGACGGCCTGTCCGGGTACACGTTCTCGGCGCCATACAGCCACCTGCAGTCGATGATCTTCACCCGTGACGATTCAGGCGCGGTCCTGAACCTTCGCGCACTGAAGGGGCGCAAGGTCGCGGTCGCCGGACACGGCTATCTGTACCGCCAGCTGCTGGACGAAATCGACGGTCTTTCTCCGATCGTCTTCGAATCGTCGCGGCAGGCGTTAATCGCGCTCAACGACGGCACCATCGACGCGTATGTCGGGCCGATTTCGGTCGGCGTGACGCAGATACGGGACATGGGATTCAAACGTATCAGGATCGCGGCGCCCACCAACCTGCCGGATCAACCCCTGAGTATCGCGGTGCCGATTGACCAGCCATTGCTGGCGTCCATCATCGACAAGGGAATCGGGGCGATGCCCCCCGATCTTTTCGACCGTCTCAGGGACAGGCATCTCGAAAACATCGAATTCAAGGTCGGATGGGCGACGGAAGCGGTCCTGAAGCTGCTGCTGTGCGTGACGTCGGGATTTCTGGTCGTGGTCCTGATCCTTCTCATGCGGGCCAGACGCCTGAAAAGGGCTTCCTACAGGCGCGAGCTGAACCTTCAGGTCACGCTTGACTCGATTGGCGACGCAGTCATCGTGACCAATCCATCCGGCATAATCCAGCGAATGAACCCCGTCGCTCTGAAACTGACGGGGTGGTCCGGTACCGACGCCACAGGCAGGCGGCTTGAAGAGGTGATGGCGCTGGTCGACCTCGAAAACAACCAGCCCGTGCCCCTGGCCGCCGCCCCCGATGGCGCATCCGACAACGGCGTGGACCACCCGGCGTACAGGACGCAACTGAACGGAAGGGATGGCGCGAAATATCTTGTCGAGGCGAATGCCTACCCGATCATCGAATCCAACGGTGTCGGCCTGGGGCAGGTCGTCGTTTTTCGCGACATTTCGCGACGTTTGCAGATTCAGGATCAGATCCAGCATTCACGCAAGATGGAGGCAATCGGCCAGCTCGCCGGGGGCGTGGCGCACGATTTCAACAACATGTTGAGCGCCATCCAGGGGTATTCCGAACTGATACTCGGGAAACTGCCGGCAGGCAGCAACGAGGTCGTGTACTGCCAGCGTATCCTGAACGCCACGGAACGCGCGGCCGGCCTGACATCGAAGCTGCTTGATTTCGCACGCAAGGGCAAGGCGCTGTCGACGGCAATCGATGTGCATGAATCGATCCGCAGCGCGCTCGCCCTGCTGGAACGCAGCATCGACAAAACCATCGTGATCACGTCATCACTGCTGGCGGAACATCCACTGATCGTGGGTGACCCCGGGCAGCTCCAGAGCATCATCCTGAATCTCTGCATCAACGCGCGCGATGCGATGCCGAACGGCGGCACACTCGAAATCAGGACAACGAACGTATTCCTGTCCGAGGCCGACTGCCGCAGCAACGAATTCCCGATGACGCCCGGCGAACACATCCAGATTAGCGTCATGGACAACGGAACGGGGATCCCGCCGAAGGATCTTGAACACATCTTCGAACCGTTCTTCACGACCAAGGAAGTCGGCAAAGGCACCGGTCTCGGCCTGGCCGCGGTACATGGCGCAATTGTCGAACATTCCGGTTCCATCAATGTGTACAGCGAGGTCGGACGCGGTACCCAGTTCAACATATACCTTCCGGTAAGCGCCGAAAACGGGACCCGCGTCGATGATGTTTACATAACGCCCCGCAGGCACTCGGGAACAGTGCTGATCGTCGAGGACGAACCACTGATCCGCGGCATGGCGGAAATCATGTTCAAGGACATGGGGTTCGATGTACTGGTTGCCGAAAACGGCGCCATCGGCGTCGACACGTTCAGGAAACATGCCGATATAATCTCGCTGGTAATGATGGATGTGATAATGCCTGAAATGGACGGCATGACGGCACTTAAGGCTATCAGGAAAATCAAGCCGGGAACCGTCTTCATCGTCACATCGGGATTCTCTTTCGAACACCGCCGTGAGGAATTCATGAAGGCCGGCGCCGCCGCGTTCATCGGCAAGCCGTTCAGGAATTCGGAACTGATGAAGGCGGTCGACGACTGCCTGAAGGACTAACCGCACTGCCCGTTGATCAGTTCCACGGCGTCAGCCCACAGCGACAGCGCCCTGGCCCGGCCCTGGAATATGCCGTCCCTGCCGCCTCCCCTTCCCTGAAGCGCAGCCGCAACTGATGGACCGGTCTTTGCAACCCTGTCGGCCGGACCGGCCAGGAAGAACAGACCTTCGGTCACTCCGCCGGTCAGGAACAGCATTCCTTCGGGACAGGCGGCACGGAACATTTCGGCGATCTGCCGCAGGAATTCGCCGTCGGGTTCGTCTTCATGGTGCACGGCGATTCCGCCGGAAACGGCCTGCGTGGCCAGGTCTGCGACAATCATGGCGGCCATGCGCGCACGAAAAGCGCGGGACTTTGCCTGGGCGTCGCGGACGCCGGCCTGCAGTGCATCGATCGACGACAGGAAATCGGCAGGGCCCGTCGTGAGCGCCCGACCGACCGCATCCTCGCGTTCAATCATGGCGTCCATCAGTCGACGCACCCTGGAGCCTGCCGCATAAAATACGCGGATACCACGGGTCAGCCGTTCGGTTCCAAGAATCTTGACCACCTGGACCTGTCCAGTCGAGGACACGTGCGTGCCCCCGCAGGTGTTCAGGTCAACGCCTTCAATCCGCACAAGGCGGAACGGCCCCTGAAGCCCGTCGGGAAGCAGCCTGCTGCGCACGTTCATGGACTGCATTTCTTCGCGCGACACAAAGGATATGGTCACCGGACGGTTTTCAACGATCGTGTCGTTGACGAGGTCCTCGAGCCGCCGAAGGTTGGCCGGTTCGATCGAATCGAGTTCGAATTCGATGTCGCTGCGGTCCTGGTTCAGGTGGAACGCAATCGTCTTCCAGCCCAGGTCGCGCGCCGCCAGGGCGGTGAGCAGGTGCTGGGCCGTGTGCTGCTGCATGAAATCGAACCGCGCAGCCCAGTCGACCTCGACCCTGACCGTGCCAGAGACCGGCTGTTCGAGCACATGGACCACCGCGCCGTCGGTACGCATCGAAACCGCTTGAACCACCTGTCCGTCAACGGTGCCGCCGTCTGCCGGCTGCCCGCCGCCGCCGGGATAAAGCACGGTGCGGTCAAAAACGACCTGGAAGAATCCCTGCGATTCGACGCATTCAAGCACGGTGGCATCAACGAACCTGGCGCCCGAATCGGTCCTGCAGATGATTTCGGTCATGTGGCCCCCGGCGCGGGATCATTCGACCGCGTAGAGCGCGTCAACGAATTCCGCTGGAACGAACGACCTGATGTCGGTCACTGCTTCGCCAACCCCGACGAACCAGATCGGCAGGTTCATGTCGCGGGCGATCGACACCACGACACCGCCCTTTGCCGTGCCGTCAAGCTTAGAAAGACCGATGCCGGTGACCTTGACCGATTTCAGGAAGACGTCTGCCTGACGCACCGCATTCTGGCCCATGGTAGCGTCGAGCATAAGCAGCACCTGGTGTGGCGCCCCCGGAATCGCCTTGCCGAACACCCTGTGAATCTTCTTCAGCTCATCGACCAGGTTTACGTCGGTGTGAAGCCGACCCGCGGTGTCCGCGATAAGGACGTTGAATCCCTCGTCCACGGCGCGCCTGGCCGCGTCGAAGAACAGCGACGACGGGTCCTGTCCCGGACGGCCGACGACGACGGGAATGCCGATGCGTTCACCCCAGATTCCGAGCTGATCCGCCCCCGCCGCCCTGTATGTGTCGCCAGCCGCCAGCAGCACCTTTTTTCCCTGGCCGGCGTACCAGTTCGCCAGCTTGGCGATGTTCGTCGTCTTTCCGGTGCCGTTGACGCCCACCACCATGACGACGTTGACGCCGTTTTCGTCAAGCGCCGGAAGGCCGTGGGCCTGGCCCTCAAGCATCGTCAGTGTGCGCGTCCGAAGGAAATCCATTACCTGCGGCAGCAGTTCGCCGCCGGCCGGCCTGAATTCCGATCGCAGGCCTTCCGTCAGCTCGGTCGCGGTCCTGACCCCGAGGTCGGCCGTCAGCAGCGATTCCTCCGCACCGGCAATCAGGCTTTCATCGATCTCGCCGCCGCGCCGGAACGTATCGGCCAGCCGCGACACGAAGCCCTCGCGCCGGGTACGCGCCAGCCCTTCGGACATGTGCCTGGCCCTGCCGACCTCGGCCTTGAAAGCCGCTGCTGCCTTGACCTCGGCGGGAACGGGCGCCGGGGCCTTGCCGCCCTTGACTGCCGCGGGCTGTTTCGCGGGCGGATGGTGGTCATCTGCCTTGTGCGGAGCTTCCTGAACGCCGCGCCTGTCACGGCCGCCGCGCGCAGGAACTTCGTCTTCGTCCTCGTCACGTGTCGACAAGGTTGACCGACCGCCGCCGGCCTTCTTTTTCGACATGCGGACGATTGTGGCGATGATCATGGCCAGGAAGCCGGCCGCCAGCACGATAACGAATATGATTGAGGAATCGAAACCGGAACTGTCCATGATGACTCCGAATTGAACCGGAAAAACGTTGAAATCCTAGTTGTGACGCGGCGATCCGTCAAGGCCGGCCGACCTTCCCGACCGCGGCCGTTACGACTTTGAGGTATTCGCCCTCGGGCCAAGCGGGACAGACCGGATGATCCGGACCTGCGCCGGCCAAGCCGATAACGGACAGTTCGCGCCCGCAATGACCGGCGGCGTCCCGCAGCATTCCAAGGAAATCGTCCCGACGTACGACCGACGAACATGAACACGTCACCAGGAGGCCCCCGTCACGAACCGCGCCCAGCGCAAGCTGGTTCAGGCGCTGATAGTGTTTCAGCGCAGCGGCCTGCGACGCCCGGCCCGCGGCCAGTTTTGGCGGATCGCAGATAACGATGTCGTGTTCGGCGCTTCCGGCGAGGAATCGTTCAACGTCGTCGCGCACGAACCGCACGCAGCCCCCGAAACCATTCGCCGCCGCGTTAGCTTCCCCGGCAGCGATCGCGTCCACGGATGAATCAACCGCCGTCACCGATACCGCGCCCCCGGCCGCCGCGTTCAACGCGAAACCGCCCGAAAACGAAAACAGGTCCAGGACGGAAGCCCCCCGGCAGAAACGCCGCAGAGCCAGTCGGTTTTCGCGCTGGTCCGCGTAAAATCCCGTCTTCTGGCCCTGCCCGGGCCTTGTCACGAACGAAATTCCGTTTTCAACGACCCTGACCGGTTCGTCGGGCACTTCCCCTTCGTCACCGACCATGATGCCTTCAAGCCCCCGGATCGACGATGGCACGCGGAAGCAGACCCGCATGTCGGGTCCCAGGCATTCCCGGATTGTCGCGGCAACAAGGCCGCGCCACGCCCCGGCCCACATCGCTGATTCCATGACCACGGCGAAACGGTCGAACACGTCGATGGTGATTCCGGAAAGATGGTCGCCCTCGCTGTTGACCAGCCGGAATACAGTATCCGCCGGGCCCGGCAGGCCAAGCGTCCGGCGCAGCATCCACGCATCGTGTATCCTGCGCCCGATGATTTCTTCGGCACATGCTTCCCCGCCGCCCCTGGCAACCAGCCTGACGCGGTATGAAGAAGCCGGATTATAGAAGCCAAGCCCGATTTCCTGACCGCGATCGTCATGGACGGCCACCAGTTCCCCGGCCGCCGGGTTGCCCGAGACACCGGCCACCGACCCGGAAAACACCACTGGACAGCCGAACCAGAACGGTCTGGCGCGCCCTTTTGCAATCGTGACAACGGCATTCGACATCCGCACCCCCGCGCGCCACACTGGCGTCAACTTGGCTTAACGGCCGGCCGGATCTTACGATCATCCGCATGAAACGCGCAAAGACCATTGCCGCCGTTGTCGTCCTTGTCGTTGCGTCGTGCGTCTGCGGCTGCGCAACCACCCGTACCGAAACGAAAAAACCCGACGACGCCGTCCATCGCACGACGGTGACGACGAAAAACGCGCGCACTGGCGGCCAGGCCGTTTCGGTTGCCACCCGCCGCTGCCGCGAGCTCCTGCCCCTGATGGAACGGGTGGCCGACGAAACCGGTTTGAACCTGCCGCTGCTGGTCGGAATCGTCCGGGTCGAATCGAATTTCCGGAACGACGTCAGGTCGCCGGTGGGCGCGGTAGGGCTGACCCAGTGCATGCCTGCCACCGCACGCGCGAAAAAGTGCGGCCCGCTGGACGACGCCTACGAAAACCTGAAATGCGGCGCCTCCGTCATCATGGCCTTCATGAAGTACTACGACAACTCGCTGTACCTGGGTCTTTCGGGATACAACGCGGGTCACGGGATGCCGGGACGCGCCAGGCAGACCGGCGAACTTCCCGCCAACGTCGAATACGTCGAAAAGGTGCTGCAGGCCGCCACCCGCTTCGAAACGCGCGGATGCGATTTCTGAACGCAATTGGGGGAATTAGGGTGGGCGTAAGCCGGACGGCCGGCCCGCGAACGCACAGGACGATTAGTCCGGCGTGCGACTGAGAATTTCGCCAGGAATCGCGGTGAACTGGATGCCGATCGACGCCGATTCAAGGATTCCGTCACCGTCGCCGTCGATATCCGGGATGACCAGCAGGTCAAGCAGCGTCTGGACCGTTGCCTTGTCGACCGGAAGTCCGACCCAGGTTTCGTCCGGGATCGCGGCGACCGCGTCGGCAAGCTGCTGCTTGGGCACGGCGCCGCCAAGAATGCCCTGCATCGACGTAACCCTGCCGCCGGAAACCGTGACCGATGCCTCGAGTCTTGTGAAGTACAGATCGACGTGCAGGTTGATGCCCTCCATTATCGGAAGGTCGAACGGGAAGATGTAATCCATGCCGCCGGCGGTCAGCTTGTTCCCGACGATCCTCGCGTTGTCCAGGGTGACCAGCGGCAGGCATTCGTCGGTGATCATCATGGGTTCGACGGTGTAATCGCAGTCCTGCGTCAGGAAATTGCAGGACGGATTCGATTCGGCGAGCTTGCCCGAGTAGAACGCCAGCGTGTAGGGCGTGCCGTCGGTCTTGATTTCACGGTGTTCGAACAGCAACGTGATGTCGCCGCCCTCCATCGCGTCCTTGATCCCGTCCTGGGCGACCGGCAGCCCCGCGACCGGGCCCAGTGCATTCTGGATGCCGCAGCAGCAGTCCTCCGCCGGGGCGCAGGTGGCCGGGTTGTTGTCCAGATCCAGGCCCGCGCCGGTCTTGCCGTTGGCGGAAATCGTCATCGTGACCAGCTTGGAAACGGCGGGGTAGAACGTAGGCTGGCAGACGCAGCCGGATTCGTCGGCAACGCACGCGCCGTCCATGCACTGGTCGTTGACCGAACAATCCAGCCCGTCGCTGCAAACCGTGCCGGTCAGGTTGTCGTGGAAGCACAGGCCGCCCTGGCAGTAGTCGGAGGTGCAGTCGTTACCGTCGGAACAGTTCTTGGACGCGCCGTAGCAGTCGCCCTCGTCGCACGAATCGCCGACCGTGCAGGGGTTGCCGTCACTGCAGGCCGCCATGTTGTTGGTGTACAGGCATTCGAACGTGTCGGGGTCGCAGTCGTCGTTCGTGCAGGGATTGTCGTCGTCGCAGATCGACACGCCGCCGACGCAGCACGGGTTGGTGGCAAGGTCGTGGTAACAGCCGGTGATTGAATCGCAGCCGTCCGCGGTACAGACGTTGCCGTCGTCGCAGTTTGTCGGCAGCCCGGCGCAAACGCCGTTCGAACAGGAATCCTCGTAGGTACATTCGTCGCCGTCCTCGCAGACGGCCTCGTCGATCATGGTGTGCGAACAGCCGTTCGTTTCGTCGCAGGCATCAAGCGTGCAGCCGTTGCCGTCGTCGCAGGAGGCGTCTTCCGGAATGATGCATTCGCCCTGGAAGCAGTATCCGGGCCTGCATTTGTCGTCCAGCACGCATTCGCCGGTGCTGACCGGAATGTTGATACAGCCGACGGCCGGGTCGCAGGAATCGTCGCTGCAGGGATCGCCGTCGTCACACCCCTTCGGGACGATGGTCGTGGCGACGCAGTTTCCCGCCTGGCATCTGCCGGTCGGTGCGTCCTCGCATCTGCCCAGCGTCGATGACGGGTCGCATTCGGTATCGTCAGCCGCGACCGACCAGTCGGACTGACTGGTTGAAGGCTTGCAGACCGAACACGGGTCTTCCGGATCGGCCGTCCCGGTATCCCTGCAGATGCCGTTGATAAGGCATTTGTCGGCCTTCATCGTGTATTCGCAGTTCCCGAGTCCGTCGCAAGTGTCGTCAGTACATGTGCGACCGTCGTCACAGATATATGCCTGACCGCCCGCGCACAGGCCGGCTTCGTTGCACGATTCGCCCCACGTGCAGGCATTCCCGTCATCGCAGGGGTCGCCTGGGCTGCACGAAACCACCGTATCGGCGCCGCCGTCGTCGTTGACCACGACCGTGTCGTGTCCGGCGGTGTCGGTTCCGTCATCGGTCGTGACGTTCGTGTCGCGACCGGTGTCGCCGACGGTGTCTGTCACGATGACGTCTTCCGGAGTGACGACATCGACCAGGTTGGTGTCATTGCCGGTATCGGTCGGCACGTCGTCGCCGCCGCACGCCACCAGCAGAGCCATCACCGCAAATCCCGCAATCAGTATGTGACGCATCTATGTTCCTCCACGAAAGCCCAACCGGGCCCGTTATCAGCCTAGCGCAAAGTACCTGAAGCCACGGTGAACGCGGCGGCGCGCAATACCTCGTTGACCAGTATGCTGAGGGTCGACCCGGCCGGGACGCCATCAAGGAAATCCGCCATGTCGATGGACGGAATTTCGAATTCGACCAGCGGGGTAACGCCGTCAAGCGTTCCCAGCAGCGAGGGAAGCAGCGTAACCATGACCAGGTTTTTAATCGTGTCTTCGGCGCCCGCCAGGTTGCCCACGAGGCTGGCGATTTCCATGTCCACGAAATCCGGGTATTCGATCGCGACGCCCAGGCTGGTCGCGCCGGTTTCGGTCTGCCTGGCCGTGATGTTCGCGCCTGCCTTCAGGCTGACGTATGCCGTCATGGTCAGCGGCGATCCGAAAAGCTTCATGGACGCGTCGACCTTCACGTCGCCGGCGGCGACCTTCAACTGATGATCGGCGTTGCAGGCCGATAGAATCGGCGGCAGCATGAAGTCAACGTTCATGACCATGTCGGTGATGCCGTAGTCGGTCAGCGATTCACCGAACAGGGAAGACGGGATGGGCAGGTTCAGGGCGCCGCCCCAGTAAAGCGCGTAAACCAGTTCGTTAATCAGGTCGTCCTTCAGACCGAGTTCAATCTGCGGAGCCATGGTTCCGACCGGGAACACCGGGTTCGGTTCCAGTCCGCCCGCAAGACAGTTCGCCCTGCCGATCGAACCGAGTTTTTCGTATGGCGTGCCGCGCGGCGCCGAAAACGCCGCCCGCATCCCGAGAGTGCCGCCGGCCGGCGTGAAAAGAACCGACGACAGCGTGGACGCCAGCGAGACCGTCATCGGAGACCCGCCCTCGAACAGGGCCGGGACCTCGAACGTCTGGTCGATCGCCAGCCCTTCCAGCATTTCCTGCAACTGCGGCACGATCGCCGAAATCTGGTCCTCGATGGCGTCTTCAATCGAATCGGTCAGCGAATCCCGTATGAAGGACATCACCAGGTCCTCGAGGAAACCTGGCACGTTGTTGATGTCGACATCAAGCCCGTTTACCGACGAATCGGTGCCCGTCATGGCGATGATCGGCTTCTGCGTGACCGGATCCATGCTGATCAGCAGCGTAGATGTCACGACGACGCTGCTGGCGGAGGCGGTCCCCGAAAAACTCACGCCGCAGTATTTTCCGCTGATGCCGATCCGGAGATTCGGTATGGTGACCGCAAGGAAAAGGCCACCATCAACAGGAATCAGATTGACCGAAACGGCGCCGAACGTGATGCTGGTCACATTGACGTAGTAGTTGCTGCACGGCCATGAAAGGTCGTCCTCGGCGATCGGGTTGCTTATCATCGACATCAGATTCAGCGTGCTGACGTACTGCGTGATGATGGTCGCGATGTCGTCATACGTGCTGGTGTCGTTGTCATCCCATACCTCGGGGCCCAGGAACAGCATCAGGCCGTCGCCGACCTCCGACACCGATGGTTCGGTTTCGCTGAACGGGAACCACTGCGTAGAGTAGTAATACGACTGTACGACGCGGTCCTTGAGGCCGTTCAGGTCGGTCGCCTCGGCCACGATTCCGTTGAAGCCCTGGTCGGACGTCGCCGGCATCGAGAAGGTGTTGTCGCCCATGACAGCAACCTGCGTGCCGTTCAGCGAGACGAACGGAACCGGGGAGCCGTCGAGGCCCGGCGTCACATGCCCCGTGATGGTGATGTCCCTGGCCCCGTCCAGTGTCGCCGCCCTTTCCGGGAAGTCGACGACGACCTGCGGGCGACATTCGACGCTGTTGATGAGGGCGTGTTTGCAGCCCTCCTGCGGGTCGCAGGAATCGGAGGTGCACTGCAGTTCGTCGTCGCAGTCGAAATCATACGGACCACGCTGGCAAGCCCCGTCAGAGCACACGCCCATGCCCGTGCACACGTTGTCGTCGTCGCATTCGTCGGCGTTCGGCAGGTTGACGCAACCCTCACCCTGGACGCATGCGTCGTCCGTGCAGACGTTTTCGTCGTCGCAGTCGACCGTGCCGGAACCGGGAATGCATTCGCCGCCGCCGCACTGGTCGCCGACGGTGCATTCGTTGTTGTCGTCGCATGCAATGTCGTTGTTGACGTATCCGCAACCCTGCATCGGCAAGCATTCCTCGTCGGTACAGATGTTGTTGTCGTCGCAGTCGAGCGGCAGTTTCCCCGCAGTGCATTCCGATGCCGCGCACATGTCGTTCAAGGTGCACGGGTCGCCGTCGTCGCAAGGGTCGGTGTTCGGGATTTCCACGCAGCCCTTCGAGGGCACGCAGCCGTCGTCCGTGCAGATATTTTCATCGTCGCAGAACAGCGGCGTGATACCCGGCCGGCATTCACCGGCAAAGCAGCCGTCGCCCGTGGTGCATGCGTTGCCGTCATCGCAGGGTTCGACGTTGTCGACGTTCAGGCAGCCGAATTCCGCCACGCATGAATCGGTCGTGCAGAGGTTTCCGTCATCGCAATCGATGTTTTCGCCGCCGCAGACGTTCCCGACGCACACGTCGTTGACGGTGCACCGGCTTTCGTCGTCGCAGGACGCGCCGTCGGTGGCCTCGTTGACGCAGTTTCCGTCCACACAGGAATCGGCGGTGCAGCCGTTTCCATCGCCGCAGTCCATCGGGACGCCGACGCAGGCCCCCGCATGGCAGGCATCCTGAAGCGTGCAGGCATTGCCGTCGTCGCAGATGCCGTTGTCGTCGGGGAACAGCCGATCGGTACCCAGCGCGGTAATGCAGGACATGCAGGTCGCAACGGCGGAAAATTCCCCATCCTGGATGCATTCGCCATCGACCAGGCACCAGCCCGGTTTCAGCGTGTTGCCGCAGTCGTCGGCCGCGACACAGGAGTCGACGGTGCAGGCAAGCCCGTCGTCGCACGCGTCGACCACGGTGCCGGCGCACGTTTCGCCATCATCCTGACAGAGGTCGTCGACCGTGCAGGGATCGTCGTCATCACATGCCGTTCCGGCGGGACACGACGGCACCCATGTGTCCGCGGGCGGGACAACGGTGTCTTCGCCGACCTCGCCGCCGACATCCCGGCCGGTGTCGTCGCCGGGGCCGCCCTCGTCAATGCCGGTAATCACATCCAGGGCGCCATCGTCACCGGCAGGGACGTCCTGTCCCGGGACAGGGTCGCTTCCACAGGCCATGAAAACAGCGCACGCAACGACAATCCAGGACCACCCGAACAATCTGCCCATCTTGGCCCCCCCAGAGGACTTCAATCCCGAAACGGAACCCGCGCCACCGGATTACCGGCGCCGCGTGCTACTTGACATCGCCGAGCACGACCGTCGCGCCGTGGGCACGTTCGACCGATTTCATGTCAATCTGGATCACGGAACCCGGCGGAATACCGTCGGCCAGTGAAGCCAGGTCGATGCTGGGCAGTTCAAACGAAGCAAGCGTGTCACCCGAAAGCATGTCCAGGACCATCGGAAGCGCAACGCCGCGGATAAGCTGGCTGATAGTGTCTTCGGCGCCGACCAGGCCGCCGTCGATCTGGGCCACCTCGATGTCGATGAACAGCGGGGTTTCAATCTGGATACCGACCTCGGTTCCGGTTTCACCGGCAACCAGCACGATGCGCGCCTCGGCCATGAGGCTTGCGTACATCGTCATGGCGACCGGCTGACCGAACAGCTTCATCGACGCGTTGACCTGGATGTCGCCCGCCTCGAAGAACATTTTGTCGTCCACGTTGCAGGCCGTGATGATCGGCGGCAGCATGAATGAAACCGTCAGCGCCAGGTTCGTGACGCCGTAAGTTGACAGATCCACGTCGCCAAGCAGTTCGGGGCCGACCGGAACCACCAGCGCGTTCGACGCCCAGATCGCGTAGAGGGCCTCGTTCAGGAAGTCATCCTTCGCAAGCAACCCCATTTCGCTGGTGTGCGGCATGACCGGTTTGGCGGAATCGGTGCCCAGGCAAGCACCGCGTCCCAGTGCGCCACGAATCGCGCGCGGCGGCGTCTTGGTCGGGTCGGGCATGACCGCGGCGGCCAGACCGATGTCGCTGCCCGCTGGCGTCAGCGAAATCGTCGAAAACTTCGATTTCATCTGGAGCGTCACCGGTGTCATTCCGGGGAGCAGCGCCGGAACATCGAATTCGGGTTCAAGGGCGAGGTCCGCGACCGCGCCCTCGACGAGGTCCGAAAGCTGTCCGGCGAGCGCGGACTCGAATTCGTCCTCGATCATGCCGGCGAAGTCTTCCTCGAAGAAATCGATGATCCAGTTGCCAAGGAAGCCCCAGATCCCGTCGACGTCGATGTTCAGGTCCGCCACAACGACATTCGGGTTGGTTATTGACGCCACCGGATTGCCCGCGCCGTCCACGGTAAGGTTCAAGTCGGCGTTAATCGTTATGGAAGACGCCGAAACGTCGCCACTGAAGTCCGGACACATGAAACCGCTGATCGGGACGTCGACCTTCGCGCTGAAACGCGGAATCACGACCTTAACCTTCATCTTTCCCCAGTCCGGGACGAGATCGATCGACAACGTGCCGTACCTGATGTTCTTGATGTTGACCTTGTAATCGCACCAGCCGAATTCACCCGAAGTGACCGGGTTCTTGATGAGCGTCGATATGTTCAGGCCACCAATGATATTGGTCAGCAGGGTCGCGATGTCGTCCGGCGTGGCGGTGTTGTTGTCATCCCATACCGTCTTTCCCAGGAAGATCATGACGCCGTCGCTGATCATCGCGGCGGACGGGTTCGAATTGCTGACCGTGAACCATGTATCCGAGTAGTAGAACGACTGGACCACGTAGTCCTGGAAACCGAACTGCACGTCGGAACCGTACGCCACGATCGGGTTCATGCCGTGTTCCGCGCTTATTTCGGTCGTGAACGTCCACTTGTCGTCGGTCGGGTCGACCATCACGTCAAGCCCGTTGATATTCACCTTCCACACGATCATGCCCGGCTTCGGGTATTCGATGTGCCCGAGCACGGTGATCGTGTCGCCGGCGACACGGTTCAGCGTGGCGCCACGCTGCGGATAATCAATGACGATCATCGGACGGCATTCCGGCAGGCCCTTGTGGTAACACCCGGGGGCGTCGCCCGTCGGCAGGCAGAAATCAAGCGTGCAGTCGTCGTCGTCGTCACACATGCCGACCTGGGGCGAGCCGAGGCATTCGCCGTCGCCGCAGACGTCGCCAAGCGTGCAGACGTTGTCATCGTCGCAGATATTTACGTTGTTTTCGAACACGCACCCAACGCCTGGTTCGCAGCGGTCGTTCGTGCAATCGTTTCCGTCGTCGCAGACCAGTTCGGTCGCGCCGGGCTGGCACGAACCGCCGCCGCAGACGTCGTCGAGGCTGCAAGGTTCGCCGTCATCGCATGGCACCGTGTTGTTTTCGTAATGGCAGCCCTCGCCCTTCACGCAGGAATCGTTGGTGCAGAGGTTGCCGTCGTCGCAGTCGAGCACGCCCGCGCCAGGCGAACATGAACCTGCCTTGCACTTGTCTTCAAGGGTGCACGGGTCGTCGTCGTCGCAGGGCGCGACGTTCGGGATGTGGACACAGCCGTCCACGCGGATCGGGACACACCCGTCGTCGGTGCATGCATTCTGGTCATCGCAGTCCAGGCGATCCAGGCCCGAAACGCATTCGCCAAGCCAGCACCTGTCGCCGACGCTGCAGATGTTTTCGTCGTCGCACGGGATGTCCAGGAATTCATGGACGCAGCCGAAATCGGGGTGACAGGCGTCCTGTGTGCAGGGATTCTGGTCCCAGCAACCGATGGGAGAGCCCTTGCATTCACCCTCCACGCAAAGGTCGTTTTCAGTACAAAGGTCGTCGTCGTCGCACATGCCCTCGACCGGGTCGTTCACGCAGATGCCATCGGCGCACGAGTCGATCGTGCAGGTATTGTCGTCGAAGCAGTCCCGCACCGTCGCGACGCAGAAGCCGCCGTGGCAGCGGTCATTTGTCGTGCAGGCGTCCCCGTCGTCGCAGGTCAGGTTGTCGTCGGGAAGAAGTTCGTCGGTCTTGAGCGCGGTCTGGCAGGAACGGCAGATCACGGCCGGATCGACATCGCCGTCCTCGATGCACTTGCCCGCGATGAAACACCAGCCCGGCTTCGTGTCGTGCGTGCAGTCGGTTTCGGTCGTGCATTTGTCGAACGTGCATTCGATTCCGTCGTCACAGTCGTCAACCGGGACGCCGGCACATTCGCCCTGATCGTCGCACATGTCGTTGATGGTGCACCCGTCGCGGTCGTCGCATGCCTCGCCGGGCCGGCACGGTTCCAGAATGCGTCCGTCTTCAAGGATGCCGTCCGCCGCATTCACGTCTTCGGGGTTGATGACGTCGGCGCCGTCGTCGCGCCCGTTGGTGTCACGGACAACACCATCGGCCCCGATCGAATCCGAGGCCGCATCGTCCATGTGCCCGTTGTCCGTCCCCTGGTCCGGATCGCTGCAACCGGCAAGAATGGAAACGGCGGCAAGAATGGCGAATGTGGTTTTTATATTCACCACAAACCTCCAGTAATATCCATACGTTACAAAACCACGTAAAACGTCGGAATTTCGACGGATCACATCGTGCGGATTCTAGGTAAAAACAGGCTGTTAAACAATAGAAGATTAGGATTGATCAGAGGTTTTCGAGCAATCCGGCGCCGCCCATGCCGCCGCCGATGCACATCGAAACGATCGAGTGTTTCACACCGGTCCGCTTCATTTCGTAAACGGCCTGGACCGTCAGTTTTGCGCCGGTGCATCCGAGCGGGTGACCGAAGGCAATCGCGCCGCCGTTCGGGTTGACCTTGGCCGGGTCGATTTTCGATCCCAGTTCGTCAAGGACCGCCAGCGACTGGGCCGCGAACGCCTCGTTCAGTTCATAGAAGGCGATGTCCGCGTCCGACTTGCCGGTACGTGCGAACAGCTTCGGGATCGCCTGCGCCGGGCCGATTCCCATGATTTCGGGCGGGCAGCCGGCCACGACGAAGTCCACGAACCGCGCCATCGGTTTCAGACCCGTCTTTTTCAGGGCGTCCTCGCTCATCAACAGGACCGCGGCTGCGCCGTCACTGACCTGGGACGAGTTGCCCGGGGTTACCGAGCCGCCCATCTTGAACGACGGCTTCAGGGCCGCAAGCCCCTCCACGGTCGAATCGGGACGGGGCCCCTCATCGACGTCGAACACGATCGGGTCCCTGCCGTCAAACTGGTCGACCGGCAGCGGGACGATCTGGCCCTTCATGCGGTCTTCAGCCAGGGCCGCACCGGCCTTTCTGTGCGACGCGACGGCGAATTCGTCCTGACGTTCACGCGAAATGTTGTATTTCGCGACCAGGTTTTCCGCCGTGACGCCCATGCCGGCGTAAACGCCGGGCATGTTTTTCATCAGGTCCGGGTCCGGCATCAGGTTGAATCCGCCCATCGGCACCGACGACATCGATTCCACGCCGCCCGCCACGATCACGTCCGAGTATCCGGAGGCGATGGCCTGGGCGCCGAGGGCGATGGTCTGCAGGCCCGACGAACAGAACCTGTTGACCGTCATGCCCGGGATGGTGTCCGGCAGTCCCGCGGCGAACACGGCGATACGGCCGATGTTCATGCCCTGGGGTCCCTCCGGCATCGCGCAGCCGATGATGACGTCGTCAATCAAGTTCACGTCCATGCCGCCCGTCCTGGCAACCACCTCGCGGACGCAGGTTCCAATGAGGGTTTCCGGCCGGACGTTCCTGAGCGTTCCTTTCTTTGCCTTTCCGACGGCCGTTCTGACCGCCGTCACGATATAAACGTCTCTCATTGCAACCTCCTAGTTCCTGAGGGGTTTGCCGTTGGCCAGCATGTACTGGATACGGTCCTGAGTCTTTTCAGTGCCCATCAGCGACAGGAACGCCTCGCATTCCAGGTCCAGCAGGTGCTGTTCCGTGACCCTGGTTCCCGGCCTGACGTTGCCGCCGCAGATGATGTTCGCCAGCTTCGAGCACACGACATAGTCGTGCGGACTCATGAAGCCGCCTGCCAGGAACTGCTGCATGCCGGCTTCCAGCAACGCGAAGCCGTCCCTTCCGGGCATGACAAGCCAGTCCGGCGGAGCCGGCTTCTTGTAGCTGGCCTGGGCCATCCCGATGGTGGTCTGCTTCGCGTCGTTCAGAAGGGCGTCCCTGGAAATGGTGATCTTGTCGGTCTTCTTGACGTAATTGTACCTGCGGGCGTCGAACGCGCTGGACGAAACCTTGGCCGTCGCGATGTTTTCAAACACCTTGGCCAGGTACGGCAGACGCGACAGGTCCGTGTTGTCGCCCGGAATACCTTCCAGGGCGCGGACGATAGATTCCTTGGTGCCGCCGCCGGCCGGTATGACGCCGACGCCGACCTCGACCAGGCCGATGTAAAGTTCGGCGTGCGGACGCAGCGCGGCGCCGTGGATCGACACTTCGCAGCCGCCGCCGAGCGCCATGCCGAACGGCGCGACGACGGTCGGTTTTTCACAGTACTTCAGGCGCATGCCGCAGGCCTGCAGGAAACGGATGCTTTCTTCCAGCATGCCCCAGTTGCCGGTCTGGGCCGCCATCAGGATCATCGCGATGTTGGCGCCGGCGCTGAAGTGATCGGCCTCGTTGGTAATGACCAGGCCCTGGTAATCCGGGTTTTCTTCCACCATGTCGCATGCGTCGTTCAGCATGTTCATGATGTCATCGTCGAGGGCATTCATCTTGGTGTGGAATTCCACACAAAGGACGCCGTCGCCGATGTCAACGATGTCAGCGCCCATGTTGCGCTTGAGTACCTGGCCCTTTTCCTTGAATCCCTTGATTGTGATCTGCCACGGGGGCAGTTCTTCCACCTTGTAGGCATTCGTGGCCATGTCGAAGTAGGTACGGGCGATGCCCTTGCGGCCGTAGAACGATTTCGCGCCGGTCGCCAGCATCTTCAGCACGTTTTCGGGGACTTCCATGCCCTCGGCCTGCATGCGTTTCACGCTTTCTTCAACACCGATGGCGTCCCACGTTTCGAACGGGCCCATTTCCCAATTGAAGCCCCACTTCATGGCGTTGTCGATGTTGACGACGTCATCGGAAATGTCGCCGATCCGCTTCGCGGAATAGATCAGCGTCTGGGCGGTCAGCTTCCAGATAAGCTTTCCGACGCGATCGTCGGACGCGCTGACCAGGGTTTTCAGGCGTTCCGTCAGGCTCATGCCCTTGACCATGCTGATCAGTTCAAGGCTCGGCTTGCTGATCGGCACGTATTCCAGGGTCTTCGGGTCGATGACCAGTTTTTCGCCCTTCGGCCCCTTCGTGTAGAAACCGGCCTTCTTCTTGGCGCCCAGGAGCCCCTTCGCAATCATCTGGTGGATGAAATCGGGCAGCCTGAATGCGTCCTTTTCCGGGTCGTTTTCCAACTTTTCCAGACAGGTGTTGGCGACGTGGGCGAAGACGTCCAGGCCGACAAGGTCGACCGTCTTGAAGGCGGCGGTTTTCGGCCTGCCCATCGGCTTGCCGAATATCGCGTCGATTTCCTCGACGCTGAAACCGTCTTCCATCATCGCCGAGATCGTTTTCGTGATCGCATAGATGCCGATACGGTTTCCGATGAAGTTCGGGGTGTCCTTGCCGAACACGACACCCTTGCCGAGCTGCTTGCGACCGAAATCGGCCCAGATCTGGAGCGTTTCGGCGCTGGTGTCCGGCCCGGGGACCAGTTCCAGCAGTTTCATGAAGCGGACTGGATTGAAAAAGTGCGTCACAAGGAAGCGATCCCGCATGAAGAACGGCAGCGCCTCGGCCATCGACGCAATCGACAGGCCGGAAGTGTTCGACGACAGGATGGCGTCCATCTTCATGTATGGAACGACCCTTTCGAACAGCTTGCGCTTGACGTCGAGGTTTTCCACAACCGCCTCGATCACAAGATCGCATTCCGCAATCTTTTCGAGGTCGTCGTCGAAGTTCCCGGCGGTGACGAAGTCAGTGCCGCTCTTGTCATAGAACAACGGCGCGGGCTTGAACTTGAGAGCGTTGTCGATACCTTTGAGCGCCAGGGCGGATCTCGCGTCGTGGGACTGATCCGGACCGACTCCGTTGGGAACGACGTCCAGCAGGATTGTCCTGACTCCGGCGTTGGCGAGGTGGGCTGCGATCCCCGAGCCCATCACACCGGCGCCCAGGACGGCGGCTTTGCGGATGCGAAACGACATACCATCATCCTCCACTTGCAGGTTTGAAAAACACTGACAGTTACCGGGAACTGAAGTAGTGAATCATCCCGTCGGAAATAAATCAAGCAATGAGATCCGGAACACCCTGAATATCATGCAGATATCGGCGCGAACGCAGTCATGCCCGCACTACGAGCACCCGGAGGTCGATCCGCAGTTTAGACACTTGTAACATTTGCCGTTTCGAACCATGACATAACCGCATTCGCTGCACGGCGGCGCGTCGTCCTGCCCCTGGAACAGATCGTTCTGCAGTTCCCCTTCAACCGGGCCGTCGTCGGATGACATGGCTTCAAGGTCGATCGGCGGATCGATTTTGCGGACGCCGGGCTGGTTTTTCAGGAATTTCAGGTCCATCCACCTGAAAACATAGTCCACAATCGATTTTGCATAACCGATTGCCGGGTTCGACGAGAAGCCGTTCGGCTCGAACCTGACGTGCGCAAATTTCGCAACCAGGACTTCCAGCGGGACGCCGTACTGCAGCGCGATCGACACGGACGTCGCGAAGCTGTCCATCAGGCCCCGTATGACCGACCCCTGCTTGGCCATGGTGATGAATATTTCGCCAGGCTTCCCGTCATCATGCATTCCAACCGTTATATAGCCATCGAGACCGGCAATCGTGAATTTGTGGGTCAGCGAGGCGCGTTCATCCGGAAGCCGGGTGCGGGCCGGTACGAACGGAGCGGGCGCTGCAGGCTTTTCCGGTTCCTTTTCGCGGGACGTCATCACGGGCTGCGTGCCCTTTGAGCCGTCGCGGTAAATCGCGACCGCCTTGAGTCCGTATTTCCAGGAATCGACATACGCCTGCCTGACATCATCCACCGTCGAATCGGCCGGCATATTGACCGTTTTCGAGATCGCGCCGGAAAGGAACGGCTGCACGGCGCCCATCATGTGGATGTGACCGTCGACCGATATCGACCGCTGGCCGTTGACCGGCTTGAACGCGCAGTCGAACACGGGAAGGTGTTCGGGCTTGAGCCCGGGCGCGCCCTCAATCGTGTCGTTGCGATCGACATAGTCGACCATCGCCCTGATCTGGGCTTCGGTGTACGCGAGCCTGGCGAGCGCGGCGGGAACGGTCCGGTTCACGATCTTCATCTGACCGCCGCCGACGAGGTTCTTGTATTTGACGATGGCCAGTTCCGGTTCAATCCCCGTCGTGTCGCAATCCATCATGAAGCCGATCGTTCCGGTCGGCGCAAGCAGCGTCACCTGGGCGTTGCGGAAACCGTGACGGTGACCGAGTTCGACCGCCTGGTCCCAGGATTCCCTGGCTGCGGCCATTATCCCGCGCGGAACGTACCTTTCGTCGACCGTTTCAAGGGCGGCGCGGTGCTTTCGTATTACGCGGGCCATCGGCTGCGCGTTTCTGGCGTACTGGGCAAACGGCCCCACCCGTGCGGCGATCTGCGCGCTGGCCACATACGATTCGCCGGTCATCAGGGCGGAAATGGCGGCGGCGCAGGCGCGGCCGGCGTCGCTGTCATAAGCCAGGCCCCAGCTCATCAGCAGGCCGCCAAGGTTCGCATACCCGAGCCCGAGAGGCCGGTAATCTTCCGAATTACGGCCGATCGGTTCGGTCGGGTATTTCGCGTTCGAAACGATGACCTCCTGGGCAATTATGAACGTGCGGACCGCGTGCCTGAAGCCGTCGCAGTCAAAGCGGCCGTCTTCACCGACAAACCGCATCAGGTTAAGCGACGCCAGGTTGCAGGCCGAATTGTCCAGGAACATGAATTCGGAACACGGATTCGACGCATTGATCCGGCCGGACGCCAGGCATGTGTGCCAGTCGTTGACCGTGGTGTCGAACTGGATCCCCGGGTCGCCGCAGCGGTGCGCCGCCTTGCAGATGCGATCCATGATTTCCGACGCCTTGAACGTTTCGACGACGCGACCGTCCGTGACCGCCCTGGTCTGCCACGTTCCGCCGTTGACGACGGCCTGCATGAATTCGTCGGAAACACGAACGGAATTGTTGGCGTTCTGGAAGAACACCGATTCGTACGCCTCGCCCCCGAAAGACCCGTCGTATCCCTCGCGCACAAGCGCGAGAGCCTTGTCTTCTTCCTTGACCTTGCATTCGATGAATTCGACGATGTCGGGATGATCGACGTTCAGGACGACCATCTTGGCCGCACGCCTGGTCTTGCCGCCGCTTTTGATGACGCCGGCGAAGGCGTCGTAGCCCCGCATGAACGAAACGGGACCGGACGGAACACCGCCGCCCTTCAGGCGTTCCCTGGACGAACGGATGGTCGAAAGGTTGGTGCCGGTGCCCGACCCGTACTTGAAAAGCATTCCTTCCGTAACCGCCAGCCCCAGAATGCTTTCCATGGTGTCTTCAACGGAATTAATGAAGCACGCGGAACACTGGGGATGTTCTTCAACGCCGACGTTGAACCAGACGGGACTGTTGAACGAACCGTACTGGTGCAGAACCAGCCAGGCCAGTTCAGCCCTGAATTCCGCAGCGGCATCGGCATCCGCGAAGTAGCCGTCCTTCAGCGCCCACGCCGAGATCGTGTCGACAACCCGGACGACCATGTCCTTGAAGCTGGTTTCACGATCGGCCATGCCGACAGACCCGCGGAAATACTTCGAAGCGATGACGTTCGAAGCGGTCAGCGAAAAGAACGACGGAAAATCCATGCCGGTCTGTGAAAAAACGACCGTCTTGTCCGACGCCTTGATTTCGGCGTCGCGTTTTTCCCACACGACCGTATCGAAAACGTCGACATCGGCCTGCGTGAAGTAACGCACGTAAGGAATACCGACCCGCCCATCCTGGGAACCACTGGTATTTTCCATTTCCTTGCCTTCCTGCCCCTCTTCCATGTGTTCATCTGCCGGAACGACCGCATCCGGCATGTGGTCCATTTCCACCGGCGCGGGTTCCATTTCCACCGGCGCGGGTTCCATTTCCACCG
>CAYYCO010000045.1:0-22745 GCA_964470365.1 uncultured Anaeromyxobacteraceae bacterium
TCTGACCGTCGCCGGGCCGATGTCCATTCCCAGCAGCGCGGGCGGAATGTCGACGCCGCCGACAACGACCGGGGCGCCGTTCGCGAAGTCGTCGGTCGCGACGTGGTCCACCGGCAGCAATATCTTGTCGCCGGCCTTTTCCAGCAGGGCCTTCATGTCGGCGACCTGGTCTTCCTCAACCAGGCTCTTCCCGACTTCCACGCCCCTCGCCTTCAGCAGGGTGTAAGCCATGGCGCCGCCGATCAGGATGCGGTCGACCTTGCCCAGGAGTGTGGAAATCAGCTTGATCTTGTCGGAAACCTTGGCCCCGCCCATCACGGCCACGAACGGCCGTTTCGGATTATCAACGGCTTCCTTGAGGTACCGGATTTCCTTTTCGACCAGGTAACCGGCCACCGCGGCCCCGCCCTTCTTCTGGATGGCCTTCGCCGCGCCGTACATCGACGCGTGCTTGCGGTGGCAGGTCCCGAAGGCGTCATTGACGTAGACCTCGCCGAGCCGGCCCAGGGCGTCCACGAAATCGTCCAGTTCCCGCTGCTGTTCGGGGGTCAGCTTGCCGTCCGGGTTTTCTTTCGCCAGGTCCGGCATGGTTTCGCCGGCGATGAACCTGACGTTTTCAAGCAGGACCACGTCGCCGTCCTTCATCCCCGCAACGAGCGCATCCGTGTCCGCGCCGACCACGGAGGCCGGACCGAGCACGACCGGGCGCGCGATGAGCTGCGACAGTCTTTCCGCGATCGGTTTCAGCGAGTATGCCGCCTCGAAGCCCTTGCCCGCCGGACGGCCGAAATGGGACATCAGCACCAGCCTGCCGCCCTGTTCCACGACCTTGCGGATGCTGGGGAGCGCCTGCACTATGCGGTTGTCATCGGTAATGACGCCGTTCTTAAGGGGCACGTTGAAATCGACACGCATCAGAACGGTCTTGCCGGAAACATTGATATCAGCCACGGTCCTGGTCGCCATCATCAGCCTCCAAGGTATTCGGGATTTGGAATTACAAAGGGCAGGGACGCCCGACGGACGCGTATTCTGCCACATCTGTAAATTTTTTCACAACGCCCGCGCAACCGCACGTCGCCGACCGGATTAGATTGTCAAATCAGGATATTATGCGGTTCTGACGCGACGGCCGGACGGCAGCGGTTCGGAAAAGAGCCGTGAAGAACGGTTCAGTAAAGGTCGATCACACGGACCTTCAGTCGCACAACGACGTTATCGTTCGAAAATTCGGTCGTGTAGCCGGTGGTCAGCGGCAGGCTGCCCTCCCACGTGGCCAGTTCCTTGGTGTCCTGACCGATACCGAGCAGTTCTTCGTTGATGCCCTGGGCGGCATAGGAGTCCGCCTCGAGCAGGCGCACCTTGACCCAGATGGCGTCCATGGCGTCCAGGACGGGTCCCTCGAACAAGACGAAATCGGGATTGAGTACCTGGTCCTCTTCCTGCGTGAAGTAACCGGAAACCCTGTCTGTCCAGGTTTCCTGGTGGACCAGCAGGTCCTCGCCCCACGTGTCCTGGACGTAGGGATTGAATTTCACCCAGGCCTCGGGAACGATTTCCGCCGGAACATTTCCGCCCTCGGAAAAGTCGATAAGGCTGTCACGTTCAAAATCGTTCTTCAGTTCGATTCTGTCGATCGAGACCGACACGCGCCGCTTTCCGTAAAGGCCGGCCGTGGCCAGCAGGGCGGCGGCCCTGTCGGATTTGACGCCGTTATGTTCCATGTACATGAACGACCGGGAGGGTTCCAGCGCGTAACCGCGGGGCGTATGCCGCCTGACCTCCGGAGCCATTTCATGGAAATACATGTCGGGTGTGTACAGCACGCCGTCGTTCGGCGTATTCGGCAGGAGCCAGTTCAGCACCGGCTGGTTCAACGCGCTGGCGTTGCGCGGGTCGGTCGTGCAGACGTGATGGATCAGCATTTCCCGGAACAGCGGATTGTTGCATTCCCACATGCGGTGGTCCCACACCAGAACCTTGTCCTTGACCACCTCCGGCTGCAGGAAGATGAAATCGTTCGTCGACAGGCCGACCGAATCCATCAGGGTCTGGACCTGCGGGTTGTCGAACCAGTTGGCTTCCCGCGCCCCGAACAGCGCGCCGGAAATCGTCACCCACCTGGAGAACAGGTTTTCGGACGCCAGCCCTTCCATGTCGTGTTCGATCATGTTCATGATGATCAGGCAGCCCATCGAATGGCACAGCAGGTTGACATGCTCGGCGCCCGTGGTTTCCACCTTGTGGCGGATGAACTTCGCCGTAATCAGGGAATACCTGAAAAGGGCATCCACGCCCTTTTCGGGGTACGCGGCGATTTCCGTCAGGTCGGTGTCGCTGAACCAGGCGGCCGGCACCTGGCCGTAGTATTCGAGGCTGGTGTACTGGTTGGGCGAATTTTCCCCGCCGTCGTCCGAGCAGGCGTGGAACGGGCCGAACCAGTTGATGTTGTCCAGCATGCCGCATCCCGTGTCCACGCCGAACGAACGCGTTTCCAGATTTGATTCCGTGTAGTATTCAAAACCGTGCACATAAACGGTCAGCGTGTTTTCGCCGCTGTAATCCTTGGCGCCGGTCGGCCTGCGGATCGGTCCGCAGTCGGAAAGGCAGGGCTGTTCGCAGAGATCGCAGGTGCCGTCGCTGCATGAATTCCAGCGATCCGGATCCAGTTCCGGCCCGATGCAGTATTCCGCGATACAGGCGCCGCCCGGACAGGTTTCCGGCCTGAATTCCGAACAGGTGTAGTCGAAGTCGGGATTTGATTCGCAGATGACGTCAGCCCCGACATCGGCGGGCGGGACATCCGCCGGAGCGACATCATGCGGCACATCCGCCGGCGCGGTGTCGGTCGCGACATCCTGGGTTCCGGGGTCGTCAATCACGTCCACGACCACCGGCACGTCCCTGGGAACGTCGGTCACGACGCCGGTATCTTCCACGACATCCTGCACGCCCACATCGACCGCGACGTCGACCGGAAGGCCGTTATCCTGAGGATCGTAACCGGAACTGCAGCCCGCGGCGACCAGTGCGCCGACCAGAACGACAAGCCTGAACATGCCTTTCATTTGAACCCCGCCACACCGGCAGAAACGCCGGAAGTTCAGTTAACGGAACAATTCACCCGGCGAATACTACTACTTCGGCGGTAATTTCCGAAGCACTGATTTGCAGTATGGCGACCGAGCGTGGACGACCGAACCGGGGCGGGCCGGCGCTTCCGGGATTCACATACAGCACACCGTCGACACGTTCGACGGTCGCGACATGCGTATGACCGTACACCACGACATTGAGGTTCGAAGCGGAAGGATTTATGGAAAGCCTGTTGATATTGTGAATCAGCGCAACCTGTGCGCCGGCCACAATGAATTGATCAAACCCGGGCAGGCCCGGGACATCGCAGGGGTCATCGCAGTTGCCTGCCACGGCGCGGAGGGGCGCGATTTCCCGCAACCCCTCCAGCACGCCGTGGCCGCAAACGTCACCCGCGTGGATTATGAGATCCACGCCGCGAAACAGGGTACCGACCGCCGGATGAAGCTGGCCATGGGTATCGGATATAACCCCGACCCTGGCCCGTGCCATCGTGTCGAATGAATCGGCAGGATGCATCCGTTGGCCGTTAATGTTCGCAGTTCAGACGATCAGAAGCGACGGAATCCACCGCCACCGTTGAACGACCTGCCGCCACGATCCGGCCTGTCCGACCTTTCGGCGCGTTCGCGCGGGAAGTCGACCTTGATCGCCCTGCCGTCAACCAGCTTTCCGTCCAGTTCGTCCTTCGCGCGGTCGGCGTCCTCGTCCTTCACGAACGTGACGAAACCGAAACCGCGGGAACGGCCGGTATCACGGTCAGTGATAACGCGGACTTCTTCCACTTCGCCAAACTCTTCACACGCTGCACGCAGCGAGTCTTCGGTCGTGGCCCACGCGAGACCACCAAGAAACAGCTTCTTTCCCATTACAAGGAACTCCTGAAATTACTGGGGCAAGCCCCAAAACAAAACGCCTGCAAGTACCTGATGCCGCATTTGACCCGGATGGATCAAATACCTCGTGACATTCATTTCCACCGAATTCTGCCTTTGGGGAAGTTTCCGGAAGGATGAAAGAACACTCGGAAGACGCAACACGGCATCCAGCGCAGACGAACGAAGCATATACCTTCAAAAATTGAAATACAAGTAAAAAAATCACTGTATCTGGCAGCTTGCGTAAAAATTTCGACAGTTCAGCCAAAAATGGCATCTATGGCGGGGCGGGCGGAGTTCAGGCAGAACACTATCGCGCGGTTCCCGGGACGGATTTCGCTGCACCCGTGCGGAATGTTGAAATACCCGCCCTCCACCAGCGCGCACAGCACGGATCCGGTCGGGAATCCGGCGTCCGATACCAGTTTCCCGGCCACCGGCGATTCCGGGGCGACCGCGATTTCGACGAATTCGGCGGCACCGCCCATGACGGGGGTCACGCCGACAACGCCGGACGGTATCAACGCCCTCGCGAGTTCACGAAGCACGATCCGGTCGGGACTGCGGACGACTTCCAGGCCGATATGATGGCAAACGCTGCCGAAGCCCGACCGCGAAACCATGGCGATGCAGCGGGCGGCCCCGAGATCCCTGGCCAGTCTGGCGGCAATGATGTTGCGTTCGTCGCCGCCGGTTACCGCCGCGAACACCTCGGCCGAGCCGATCCCCTCTTCCATCAGCACGTCGGCGTCGGTTCCGTCCGCATGTATTACCGTGACCCTGTCAAGTTCGCGCGACAGCACTTCGCACCGGGGGCGATCCCTTTCGATCACCACAATATTCGGGACCACGCCGGACAACTGCCTGGCAAGCGCCTGCCCGACCGTGCCGCCGCCGAGGATGACCGTCTTGCGCCCGGGCCCCCTGGTACGACCGAACATCCGCTCGATTTCGGCCATCTTTTCGACACGTCCGAGCACCAGGATTTCGTCCCCCGGCAGCACCGTGTCGTCGCCATGCGGAATCGTCAGGTTCGAGTCGCGGCTGATGGCGACCACGAGCGTGTGTTCCGGCAGGCGCAGTTCCCGAAGCGGCCGGCCGGTGAATGACGTGGCTGAGCCGACCGGGAACTGGATCATTTCCACCCCGTGTTCGGCGAACGCCTCGACGGCGAGGGCGCCACGCGTGCGGATCGCCTTGCCGATTTCGGCCGCGACCAGGAAACGCGTGTTAAGCACCAGGTCAATGCCGAACCAGTCACGATATATCCCGACCGGGTCGTCGAAATAGGCAGCATCCTCGATCAGGGCGACGACCTTCCTGGCGCCCAGTTTTTTGGCCTTGAGAGCGGCCAGCGCATTTGCCTCGTGATGGTTCGACGCGGCGATGAATATGTCGGCGCCGGGAACCCCCGCCCGCCGCAGGATGTCGGTCGCCACGAGGTTGCCGACCACGCGCCGTTCGTGGGGAATCGGTTCGATGTCGAAAAGCTGGTCGGCCTTGATGTCGATGACGGTAACGTCATGGCCCTCGCGGGCGAACGAATTCGCCACGTGACCGCCGATAACGCCCGCGCCCCCTACAACTATCTTCAGGCTGTGCTGGGTCAAATCGTCAACCTCCGGAGAGTCCGGGACCAAGGTGTGGGAGCTATTATACAGTAGGTGTGACGAGTAGGTATGACGAGCGGCGTATCCTCAGGATTTCGGGCATATAATCGGCCGGACGGTGCCCGCACAGGAGGATCCGATGAGAGGCAGGCTGATATCGCCCGGCAGGTTCGCCGGCAGTCTCGGCGTAACGGCGGCATTGTTCATGATGGCCGTTGCCGCCGGGTGCGGCGGGGACCCGACCGGATGGACCATGGAAACCACGACGGACGCCTGGACTCTGGGCAACGGCGCGGCTTCGCTTGAAATACCGCGCACCGCCTTCGCCATGACGCTGGCCAGGAACGGGGCCGTCGTGCTGAAGACCGCCGGTGGCGCCGGGGAATTCGCGGCGGCGGCGGTCGTGACTTCAGACGGCTCCGCACAGGCGGTCCACGCCATCGATTCGGTCAGGTACGCCGGCGGCGTCGATGGCGCCGACGGTCCGTCGGCCTCGTTCAGCATGATGGAAGGCGATGCCAGGGTGGCCGTCATGAACGTGTCGCCTTCCGGCGCCGACGGATTCCGGGTCGAAATGGCGCCCGACTTCGCGTCGCTGGCGGATCCGGTGGTGTCCTGGGGTTTCAGCCTCGACATCGCATCGATGGGCTGGATATACGGCCAGGGCATCCTGACCGAACAGAAGAACTATCGCGAGGGCCATTTCAACGGCGGCGTGCAGAACTTCCCGATGAACGCCGGGTCCTTCGAAAGACCAGTATTCGCGACCGACGAGGGAACGAACATCGTCACGCCGTTGTGGCTGACGTCGGAGGGACTGGGCCTGTTCATCGATTCCTGGTCGTCGCTGTCGCTGTCGTTCAACAGGCCCGTGGCCGTGGACGGCGGCGAACCGGCGCCAAACGGCGTTTTCAAGATTCATGTCCTCCCGCTGGAGGGCGAAACGACGCTGGCGATCGACATGCTGACCGACGACACGACGGTCGATGTTTACCGGCAGTGGGTCGCGCGGGACTGGACGAACCGCCCGGACCTGCCGGTCGGCGCGCGGCCGCCGGACGACATGTTCACACGCCCGATCTGGACGTCGTGGGCCGCGTACAAGTGGGACATCGACCAGGAACGGATACTGGAATTCGCCCATGCCATAAAGGACCACGGGTACGACGCCGGGTACATCGAAATCGACGACAAGTGGACCGCGAACTGGGGCGACCTGCGGTTCGACGGCACGCGGTTCCCGGACGCGGCCGCCATGATCGACGAAATCCACGGGCTGGGCGCGGGCGTTACCGCGTGGATTCCGCCGTTCGTAAACAACGACGCCGCCGATTTCCAGGCCGGTATCGATGCGGGTGCGTTCGTGGCCGGGGGCGCCGGTGATCCCTATCCCGCCCTGGTCGGCTGGTGGGACGTGCTGTTCGTGCCGATGGCCGGGACGATCGACTTCACTTCGGACGCCGGACGCGACTGGTGGGGCGCCAGGGTGGACGCGCTGGTGGCGGAATACGGGCTGGACGGATTCAAGTACGACGCGGGCGAAACATGCTTCCTGCCGAAACCGGTCACGCTGGCCGCCGGCGTCCCGTTCAACGCGTACCCGGACATGTACGCGTCCTGGGGCGAAATGAACCGGGCCGCCGAAATGCGTGCCGGGTGGTTTTCGCAGGACCGGCCGCTGCTGTTCAGGATGTTCGACAAGAACAGCGAATGGGGACTGGAAAACGGGATGTCGTCGGTCGTCACGCAGTACCTGGCGCTGGGCATGATCGGGTACCCGTTCGTGATGCCTGACATGCTGGGCGGCAACGAATACCTCCAGACGAAGTGCGACGACGAACTGATGATCCGCTGGGCGGAAATGAACGCCCTGATGCCGTGCATCCAGTATTCGATCCTGCCGTGGCGCGCATCGTTCGCACCGGAAACGAACGAAATCGTCAAGAAATTCCACGATCTGCGGGCTGGGATGGCGGACGAATTCATCCGCCTGGCCGACGAGGCCGCGGCAACACAGATGCCGATCGTCCGGCCGTTGTTCTTCGTGTTCCCGGACGACCGCGAAACGTACGCGATCGGCGACCAGTTCATGCTGGGCGACAGATACCTGGTTGCGCCGGTGCTGGAAAAGGGAGCCACAGCCCGCGAGGTGTATCTTCCGACCGGAACCTGGACCGCCCTCGACGACCCGGCCGAAACGCACCAGGGTCCCGTGACGCTCCGTGATTACCCCGCGCCGCTGGAAAGATTGCCCGCGTTTGTCCTTGCAAGGTGATGGCGCACCACCGCCGGAACCGGCAGTCGGTGACTTTACAAGAGGGCCCCAAAATGGGATAAATACGTACTCTTTTTCTGAGGTCACCCAGATGCGCAAAATTCTTATGGTTGCAATGTTCATCGCTGCGGCCCTTTCCGTCAGCGCCTGCGTTCCGGTCGGATACACCTGCGAGGGCGACGGCTCCTGCGACGATCCGCTGGTCTGCTGCAACGGTTACGACTGCTACTACGAGGCCGACGGCGAAACGTTCGACTGCAGTTCGTACGATTGCTACCAGGCAGCCCAGGATCTGTCCGATTACTGCTGGAACTGACCCAATTCACCTGCTTCGGGACTGACTTCCAATATTCCGTGTGTTAGATTCCCTCGAAGGCAAACCGTATCCAACAAACGGAGGTAACGGAAATGGCTCATTCTGCGGCAACGGCTGGCCGCGAATTCACGGTCCTGGCGGTGAATCCCGGTTCCACATCCACGAAAATCGCGGTCTTCCGCGGCAGCGCTGAGTTGTTCACGGTCGAACTGCAGCACAGCGTCGATGACCTGGCCCCGTTCGACGGAAAACCGATTACGGCGCAGTTCGAATTCAGGCGCGACGTGATCGTCGACGCGCTGACGCGGAACGGGATGTCCATGGACGACATCGACGCGGTCTCGGGCCGCGGCGGACTGCTGGCGCCGATGGCGCACGGCACGTACGCGGTAAACGACCTGATGGTCGCCGATCTCATGTCCGGCAAAAACGGCGATCACGCATCGAACCTGGGCGGACTGATTGCCAGGCAGCTTGTCGGCGATTCCGGGAAACCGGCGTTCATCGTCGATCCGGTCGTGGTCGACGAACTGCCGCCGCGCGTGAAAATCACCGGCATCAGGGCGATCCGCCGGCGCGCCATCAGCCACGCGCTGAACCAGATCGCGTCCTGCCAGCGTTACGCACGTGAAAGCGGCACGCCATACGAAAACCTTAACGTGATCGTGGCCCACATGGGCGGCGGCATCAGCGTCGGGGCGCATGCCAGGGGCCGTTTTATCGACGTCAACGACGCCCTGGACGGCGAAGGGCCCTTCAGCCCGCAACGTTCGGGGTCGCTGCCGACCGGCGCGTGGATGCGCCTGATCCTGTCGGGTAAATACACGCCGGCGGAACTGAAGCTGCTGAACAAGGGCCGCGGCGGCCTGATCGACCTGCTGGGCACGGCCGATCTGCGCGAGGTCGTGCGCCGCATCGGCGAAGGCGACCGCGAGGCTGCCGAGGTGTTCGACGCGATGTGCTACCAGCTCGCGAAATCGATTACCGCCCTGATACCGGCGTTCGACGGCGAAAAGGTCGACCGCGTGATCCTGACCGGCGGCATGGCGCGCAGTTCTGCTCTGATTGACAGGATTACCGGATACCTGGCCGCGACCGGCTGGCCCGTCACCGTCTATCCTGGCGAAAATGAAATGGGCGCGCTGGTCGAGGGCGCGCTGCGCGTTCTGAACGGTGATGAAAAGGCCCGTGAATACGTCGGGAAAGTCGGCTGAACGCGCGAATTAC
Organism: uncultured Anaeromyxobacteraceae bacterium; assembly: GCA_964470365.1. Lineage (GTDB taxonomy): Bacteria > Myxococcota_A > UBA9042 > DTJE01 > DTJE01 > JAGOFO01. Next base: position 9,403 of record CAYYCO010000045.1, read on the forward strand.
TGCACGGATCCCGCTGAATCAGGATTCCGTTTCTTCCAGGTACAGCAGACCCGACTGTTCGTCATACGCGAACAGCTCGGCGTAACGTCCCCAGTCGATCGCGGTCTGCAACTGCCGGTACGCCTCGTCCTCGGTGAAGTGGTTTTCCAGCACGTCCAGGAAGAATTCCTCGTTCATGCTGTGGTCGGAGGCGGTGTTCAGCGCCTGAAGGATCTGGTTGATAACGACGACTGAATCGGCGACGGCCTCGCGGAAGACGTCCTTCCTGGAAAGGATGTCGCCCTGGACGAACCGCAGTCCCAGGTCGGTCAGCCTGATGTCGCCTTCCTCGAGAGACGCCATGCCAAGCACCGACGCGGCCTCGGTCAGTTCCAGCAGGTCGTCGGCCTCCATGTTCAGTTCGCCTTCCAGTTCGTAAACGTCTTCACGACCGCCACGCTCGCTGATCAGGTCCAGCAGGCCGGACAGCGCGCCCAGCCGTGCGTGCGGCAGCTTCTGGAATTTGCGCAGCGCCAGCGGGCGCTGGCTGGCCCTGGTTTCCACTTCCGACTGGCGGACCAGGATCGTGTAAATCTGGTCAATCAGCTTCTTGAACGCCGGCGACTTCTTGTCGCGGGGGTGGGAAAGGCCGACCTTCAGAACGGCCGCCACGCGCCCCGGGTTATGCCAGAAGATGATGACCTTGTCGGCCATCATGACCGCTTCCTCGATGCTGTGCGTGATCGCCAGGATTGCCCTGGTGGGTATCTTTTTTTCCAGCCACAGGTCCATCAGTTCGCTGCGCAGGTTGTCGGCGGTCAGCACGTCCAGTCCGGAAAAAGGTTCGTCCATGCAAAGAACTTCCGGTTCCACCGCCAGCGCACGGGCGAACCCGACGCGCTGCTTCATGCCGCCGGACAGTTCCCGCGGCAGCGCGTCCTCGAAGCCGTCGAGGCCGATCATGTCAATGGCCGCGACCGCCTTTTCCTTTGCCGCCTTCAGGTCCATCCCGGAGGCCTTCAGGCCCAGTTCAACATTTTCCAGGACGCTCATCCAGGGGAAAAGGGCGAACGACTGGAACACGACCGAAACACCGGGGTTGATGCCCTTGAGGGTCTCGCCGTGATAAAGCACCTCGCCCCGCGACGGCTCCGAAACCCCGGCAAGGATTCGCAGGAACGTGGTCTTGCCTGAACCGGACGGCCCCAGCAGGGCCACGAATTCGCCCTCCCGGATGGAGAGATCCACGCCGTCCAGCACGACGACCTGCGGCACGTCGCCGGTGCCCCCGAACCACTTCGAAACGCCCCTGGCCTGCAGGATGACCGAACTGTCGTCCTGTTCGACGGCAGCGAACGGATCAAGGAGTTTCCTGCGTCTTTCTGTTTCAGCCATGCTGCACCACCCCGGGCCGCGCCCGGCATGTTAATCAACGATCCAGCGAAAGGTGTTCCTCGGCGTACCTGTACAGGCGGCGCCACAGGAACCTGTTCGTCAGCACCACCAGCAGGCACATCACGACGATGGACACGACGATGCCCGCCCACCGGCCGGCTGCGGTCGCATCCGCGATATAGCTGCCGAGTCCGAACGTCCGCATTTCCCTGTTCCCGAACGACGCGACTTCCGTGACGATCGACGCGTTCCATGCCCCGCCGGCAGCCGTGATCGCGCCGGTGACCCAGTACGGGAACACGACCGGGGCGACCAGGTACCTGAACCGCATGAACCCCTTCAACCCCATGACGTCGGCCGCGGCGACAAGGTCTTCCGGAACGGTCAGGGCGCCGACAATCACGTTGAACAGGATGTACCACTGGGTCGCCACGAACATCAGGATTATCGAACCGACGCCAAGCGACAGCCCGGCGCCGACGAACAGCAGCACCAGCAGCGGATATATCAGGTTGGCCGGGAAGGCGGCCCCAATCTGGATGATCGGGCGGATCCGGCGCGCAAGGGCCGGACGCATCCCGATGTACGTGCCGACCGGCACCCACACCAGCGATGCGAGCAGGACGGTTGCCAGCACGCGCCCCGCCGTCGCCAGGCCGGAAAGCCCGATGACGCCCAGTTCGCGCAGCGTCATGCTTTTTGCCAGATACACGATGCCGTCGCCGACCTTGTAGACGACAAAGACCGCGCCCGCGACCAGCAGGACGAGGCCAATCCACGATATGCGACGACGACGTTCCGTCGGCAGCGCGGTGCGCCGGAGCGTGTTGAGCCGCACTGGAAGCTGGTCAATCAGGAACGACCAGACGGGCTGGCTGACATGGACCTGGAAGTTTTCGACCAGCGTCGAACGCTGGATGGCGGTCAGCACGTTTGATTCGTAACCGGAATCGAACGATTCGCCGGCCTGGAATTTCTGGGCCCAGGCCAGCAGCGGACGGAAAAAGACGAGATCCAGTGCGACGACGATACCAAGCATCACCGCGATGGCGGCGGCGATCGCCGCGAAATTGCCCTGTTCGACCGCGGTGGCGAGATATGAGCCGAGCCCGGGCAGACGGATGTCCTTGTTCAGGACCGTGATGGCCTCGCTGGCGGCCAGGAAGAACCAGCCGCCGCCAAACGACACCATGCTGTTCCATACCAGCCCGATCATGGCCGACGGGACTTCCAGCTTGACGAAACGCTGCATGGGTGTCAGGCGGAATATGGCGGCGCCCTCGTTGAGTTCCTGCGGAATGGCGCGCACGGACTGGAAAAAGCTGTACACCAGGTTCCAGACCATCGACGTGAAGATCGCGAATATCGACGCCAGTTCGATGCCCATGATCGACCCGGGGAACATCGCCATGAAGCCGTTCACCGTGACCGCAAGGAACCCGAGTATCGGGACCGACTGAAGGATGTCGATGGTCGGGATGATGATCTTTTCGGCGGTCTTGTTGTGTGCCGCCAGTGACCCGAAGATGAACGTGAAAACCAGGGAACAGAAATAGGCCACGAACATGCGGAACACTGAACGCAGCGCGTAATAGGGGAGTTTCAGGAAATCGAGATCAAACGCCGAGGATTCCGGCAGGACCGGGGAATTCATATCCCGGCCGACCGTGAGGAACGCCCAGATCAACCCGAAGACCGCGAGCGCGATCGGCACGTCGTAAATCGAAAATGGCGCGCGACCCCTGAACAGGGGTCTTTCGTAATTGTTGTTCGCCCGCATCCCGGTCCATCTTTGTGAACTCGAAGGTCCCCTGAAAGATTCGGGCGTATTTTGTTCCCGCGTGCGCGCAGTGTCAAACCGCATTGATACCCGGACGTTTTGCCAATATCATCAAACAAGACTTCCGGGACGTCCCATGCCGAATACCGTCGTCACGATCGAAACCGGACTTGGATGCAATAACCGGTGCGCCCACTGTCCGCAGCCTTCAATACGCGCGGCGGGACCGGTGACCCAGCCGTCGTTCGAGGAAATCCGGCAGAAAATCGACGCGGCAAGGGCGCAGGGATGCACGCAGCTTTCGTTTTCGGGCGGCGAACCGACAATCAGGAAGGATATTGCCGCTCTGGTCCGGTACGCCCGCGCGTCCGGCATCGGCAGGGTGTCGATCACGACAAACGGCCGGATGTTTGCAATACCGAAATTCCTTCACATGATGCTGCGGGCAGGGTTGACCGGGGTCAGCGTGTCGCTGCACGGCCCGGACGCCGAAACACACGAGGCGCTGACCACGGTGCCGGGATCGTTCGATCAGGCGCTGACCGGCATGAGGCTGCTGAAAGAGGCGACCATCGACCGCGGCATCGAATTCGATATCGCGACGATCACCGTCCTGGTTCCGGGAAACATCAACAGGCTGCGTGAAACCCTGCTGCTGGCCGAAAGACTCGGGGCCAGGCTGCACATCGTGCAGCCGTTCATCATGTCGAAGGAGGTGCTTGGCCGCGCGCCGCAGTTCGTGTTGAGCATCGGCGAACTGGTGGCGGGCATCCGGAGGGCGCTGGCCGACGGCCTTCCCGACGGCAGGGTCAAGCCCTATAACATTCCTCCCTGCCTGCTGCAGAATATGGGGGCCGGTATCGAGGTCCAGCACTACCATCTGCGGACAGTGCGCGAATCCGACGGCGTCGATGGGACATCGGCGACGGGCACGGTCAAGGGACAGTTCTACAGGTACGCCCAGTGTGCGGATTGCGACGCGATCTGCCCCGGCCTCCGGGTGGAACACCTTTCCCAGGGCGCGATGGTCAGGATGATCCTTTCCGACATAATGTCCGCCCGGTCTTCCGGCCTTCCGCCCCGCGCCATCCTTTCGTCGACCGACCTTCTGGGCGCCGCTGCCCTTGACGCGCTGCTTGGCGAACTTGCGAGGGCCGGGGCCACGGAACCGATCCTTTTCTGGGGTGGCATGGGCATGTGCGGCACCGGGGACCTTGTCCGGATATGCCGCGAAAGAAATGTCAGTGAACTGATTCTGCTGGCGCGGCCGCCTCAACTGCGTCCGCCGGACGCCCGCGTGTCGGTTCCCGGGAACATCGCCGAAATCACGCGCGCAATGTCCGCGATGCGCCCCGGTCAGGGCACCGAACCGGTCATATTCACGGTCTTGAACTGCATTTTCACCGATCAGTGTTCATTCACCCGCGACGAACTGATTGCTCTTCTTCGCACGTTCTCGGCGGCCGGCGGACGAAAGGTAATCCTGTCGACGCCGGAATGCGTGGACCCGCTGCTGCCGGCCCATTCAGGGGCGCTGAAACGGCGTGTCATCGACGAACTGCCGGGGCTGCTTGATGAATTCAGGCTGCTTGGACTGGAAACGTTCCTTGCGAAAACCGGGGAAACGCCGCCGGAGGGACACGACGATCTTCTGGAATCGGAGGTGGCGAAACTGATTCCGACGATCAACATTCACGACGACTTCCTGCACCACAGGTTCGCGGCACCGGAAAACGGCTGGGTGATGTGGTCTTATCCGGTCTGGATCCACAAATCGATCAGCAGGGCGCCGACCAACGGCTGAACCCGTCCCGCGCAAATGATTCCAGCGAATCCACGAACGCGTCCAGCCCGTTGTGCGGGAGATACGCCAGCGGCGCCTCCCACGAAACCCCGTCGAGCCCGGAAGATGCAATAACTTCAAGAACCTGCGGAATGGCGGCGGGTATGACCAGACCAAGTTCCACCAGCGCGCGCGACGTGACGACTGACGACGACGCGCCGACCAGCGCGGCGGCAGCCCTGAAGTCGGCAAAGCCGTCCGGATTACCGGTAACCGCCTGCCAGCTGCCGGCGTCGGTCCCGAACACCCTGAATTCGATGTCCGTGATACCGGCCTTGATGGCGCGGGCAAGCATCAGCGGTTCCCTGAATACCGTGCCGTCGGTCCTGACAGCCGCCCCGGGAATGCCGGACTGGCGGGCGAGATACACCGCCCGCAGGAACACGGGTGAACGCCCCGGCTCGCGGCCGATGACCTGGAGCATCGACACGGCGGCGCCGTACCTGGCAATCCTGACGGCAAGACGTCCCGGCGACGGATCGCACGACAGATCCGGCATCCTGCCTGGACCTGGAACGCCCGCGCCCGACAGCGTCACTTCAAGCGTGCCCGACCGTCCACCGGGGGGCGGATACGGCGACGACCGGCCTGCAGACCGTGATGCCGGGGAATGCAGCCGCCCGTTCCCGTTCAGCGCCGACACAGCCGCGCGAAGGCGTTCGAACAGCCCGCGGATCACGACTTCATCGAACCGCGCGGCATCGCCGGAAAACACCGATTTCACGACCCAGTCCAGCAGATCCACCTGGTCGTGACGTTCAACGATCGGGTAAAGAGCGGCATACAAACGGTATACGCGGTCGACCTGCGGGTCGGCAAACCGCCACGGCACATCGGTGGAATAGCCGAAGCGGCCGGGGCTGCTGGCCTGATCGCCCGGAGCGTCATTGTCGAGAAGCCCGTCCCGCGCGGCCAGCGCCAGTATCGGCAGGCCCGGGTACAGGCGCAGCCTGGTCAGGCCCATGCCGGTGCTGAATTCAAGGATGTTGTCCCTGACAAACCCGTCGATGTTGGCCTGGAGGTCGGCGCGGGTGGTCCACGGTGAAAACAGGATGAAACTTGACGCCTTGAACCTGTCGAATTCGAACACTTCGGGGAATTCGTCGGCGATGCGCCGGCAGGCGGCAATCGCCGCCGAGGCGTCGGCAGGGGTCGCGCCCTTGTTCATCCTGGCAAGTTCCGCCGCGGAGTAATTTTCGAAGCCGATCAGCGTGACGGCCAGCGTGACGCCCGAATCGGGATGGCGCCGGGCTGCCGCGCAGGCCTCACGGATCGTGTCGGCGCGTGCGACCATGTCGTCGGTGCGTGCGTGGAAACAGATGGCCAGCGGCGATTTCGCGGTCGATGCGATCCGATCCACGAGCGTCGGCAGGAAGCGCCACGGCGACTCGTCCCAGAGAACCATATCCCGGCACCAGGGGTGAATGTCCAGCCAGCATTCCAGTTCGAGCGCGATCCGATCGACCGCGGCGACCGCGTCGAGGCCGGAATAGCGCCCATCCTGCATGCAGAAGCTGCACCCGCGCAGCGCGAGGCCGGGGTCGGAAAGATCGGCCCCGGCGAATTCCGGATTACGGGCGACGCTGCCGGACCACGGGCAGCCCGGATTGACATAAACCGACAGACGATGGGACGGCCGGCCGGCCACTGCCGGAATCGGCACGAAACGGTAATCGGGAGGCGCCAGGAACATCGGGACGCCGGCACAGGCGACCGTATCCCTGGCCGCACCTTTGCAGGGCCTGACGTTGGGAATGCCTTCGATCCCGGAGCCGCGAACGATCGCCGCAGCCAGAGAGACCAGCGTCACCGGATTGGTCTCGAACCGGTCGATGACATAGTCGACCGCGCCCGGAGGTGGTTCAATCCTGTCCGTGCAGACGACGACGGCATCCGGCACGCCCGAGCGGACGGCCGCGAAGACACCGGGTTCAAAGACGTCGGAAAGGAAGACGGCGCGGGGCCGGCTGCATGACAGCCAGGCGGAAAGTTCCGTCAGGGCGGCGGACGTGGCCGTTTGATCCCCGACGGCCAGGAACAGTTCGACCACAACCGAATCGATGCCGCGCGACTTCAGTTCGCCGCTGCAGCACGCAAAGATGGCGGGAAACCTGAATGTTTCGCCTGTCGACGGATATGGAAACACGAATACGGCGTCGTGCCGATCTTCCATAAGGAATCGCCCCCGGGAATTGAACAGGCCGGATCGGACCGGATTTTATCACGTTCGTCCCCGAATTATTTCCCACGTCACCGGTAGCCTGCCCTACAATCACCCCCGTGGGAAATGACCGGACAAAAAGCAGGCGCCAGACGATCCGCGCCGTCATCGCATGGACGGGCACCGCCCTCATCCTTGCGTACCTGTATTTCACGACCGACATCCACCAGGTGGCCAGGGCATTCAGGAACGCAGATCTGGTTCTGTTCGGCATGGTCGCGTTCGCGTCCGTGGCGGTGACGTACATGACCGACGTCGCCACCGTCCGGTTCCTGCTGTCGAGGGTAGGCATAAAGGTCGGTTTCGGGGAATTCGCCCGCATCAAGGGCGCTTCCTACCTGTTGAATATCGTCAATTACAACCTCGCACTGGTCATGATGGCCGCCATCGTGAAAAAGCGCAGTTCAAAGGGCTGGGGTTCGGCCGGAAGCCCATTCATCCTGCTGAATTTCATCGACCTCAGCGTGTTTTCGGGGCTTATCCAGATCGCCATCTGGACCGGCAGGTCGCCCTTCCCCGCGGTGCCCACGACGATTCTCGGGCTGCTGACCCTGGCGGGCCTGGCGGCGGGGCCGTCGCTGTGCCTCATCTCCCGCTGGACCACGGCCCCCGGGAAGCTCGGCGCGGTGATCAACCACGACATCATGGCGGCGTTCCGGTACATGACACCGATTTCCCTGGTGGCGGTCACCGGCGCACGCCTGGTCCTCATACTCGAATACGGCCTGATGAACCTGCTCTTCATGCGCAGTTTCGGCATCATCATGCCCTGGCTCGACCAGTTGTTCATCATGTCGATCTCTTCGTTCGTCGCAATGATCCCGATTTCGATTTCCGGCATCGGATCAACCCAGTACGTGATGCGCAACCTTTGCAGGCCATATGTGCCGGACGCCGTCGCGACCGGTATTCAGCCGAAAATCGCCGTCATCGACGCGATGACGACGGCCAGCATTTTCGGAATACTGATTATCCGCGTGGTCCTGGGCCTCATCTGCATGCGGGGCGTGTCGAAATACATCTCGGAAGAAGAGGTTGCCAGGTGAAGGTCCTGACCGGTGATTCCCGAATCGACGCGGCAATCGTCATCGACGCGGCGATGCGCGGGGGCGAACGCAGCACCGACCTGATCAACGCGGCGGCGCCGAAATACAGGGACCCGCGCGATTTCGGACTGCTGCGCGAACTGGTGGGCGGCGTGCTCCGGCGCAGGATGGCGCTGGAGGCGGTCGTGGGACCACACGTGTCGAGGGGTCTGGAAAACACCCGTCCGATCCTGCGCGAAATCCTGCTGTGCCATGCATACCAGTTGGTGTTCCTGGACAGGATACCGGCGCACGCCCGCGTTTCGGGTGCGGTTGAAGCCGCGCGAAGGATGGACGGCGAAAGCGGGGCGAAGTTCGTCAACGCCGTCGCCCGCGCGGTGGAACGCGACGCCCCCGAAAAAACCGGTGCGCTGCTGGCCTCCATGACGCCTGCGGCGCGACTGTCGATACCACAGGCATTCATGGACCAGATCGATGCGGCGAACGCGCGCGGGGACATCGCCGGCGACCTGGAAATGCTGGCATGCCCCGCACCGGTCGCGGTCAGGGTTTCCAGGGATCCGGGCCTGCGGCGCACGGCGCTGGCGGCGATTGATGCGTCCGGCACGCACGCCGAACCGGGAAGGTGGGCACCGGACTGCATGACGCTCGATTCCGGAAGGGTCCTGTCGTCAGACGCGGTGCCAAGGCTGATCCTGCCCCAGGACGAGGCTTCGCAGCTCGTTGCAACCGCACTCATGCCGGCCGACGGCCTGAAGATCGTGGACCTCTGCTGCGGTACCGGGGTCAAGACCTCGCAGATCCTGGACATCGCCCCGGGCGCCGAGGTGCTGGGCATCGACACCGACACCCGCAAGCTGGACCGCTGCAAGGAACTGTGCCGCGCGGCGGGGCGCGGGAAGCCGCGGGTCATGGGGGCCGACGCCACCGCCCTGCCGGACGAAATGGACGGCCGGTTCGACCGCGTGATGCTGGACGCGCCCTGTACCGGGGCCGGGACGCTGCGCAGGCGTCCCGAAGTCAGGTACGCCCGAAACGCCGGCGACTTTCCCCGGGCCGCCGCGCTGCAGGAAGCCCTTCTGGAACGCGCGGCACGGCTGCTGGCCCCGGGCGGACGCCTGGTGTATGCCGTGTGTTCGTTCAGTCCCGTGGAGGGTATCGATGTCGTCGAACGCGTTCTGGCGAGACACGCCGAACTGCGCCTGGCGCCGACGGGGCTGGCCGACGTGCTGCAATCGCCGGACCTGACGGTGACGACAATCCCCTGGGCTCACGACATGGACGGTTTCTTCATCGCGGCGATCTGCCGGACATGACCGATTCGTTTCAGGGCAGCCCGAAGCAGCGTTCAAAACCGCCCGCGCCGAATTCCAGCGATGTTTCGTCCGCCGTCAGCGCCATGCAGATCTTCGCGCCGCGCGGCGGTTCCGATTTCAGGTTGATATCCGTCCTGTGCCGCACGAGGTCCCCGTTTCGCCAGTTTCCCGGCGTGTAGGCGCCGCCGGCGATCTCCTGGTCTGCCGACCAGAGCTGGGCGCCGGTCTTGTCGCGGACGGTCAGAACGACCTTCATCGATTCGACGCCCGACAGCGGGCCCCTGGGCCTGAAAACGGCAGCGAACGTGACCTTGCGCCCCTTGCGGACGACCTTGTACGCGGCCAGGCGGGGACCGCCCTTGAACTGCCCGTCGGCGACCATGTAGTCCTTCGGAATCTTCTTCAGCAGTACGTCGCCGACCTTGCGGTTCGCAACCGCATCGATGGCCGCCATGTTCCTGGTCAGCTCGATACGCATGGTGCGCACGACCTGCGGCAGGGCGCGGGAGATATCGTCCTGTTCACCGGGATCGGCTTTCCTGTCGTACAGTTCGTAACGATTCAACGTGCGGTCATACCGCAGTTTATAACGTGATGACGTCAGGGCAAATTCCTTAACCTTCCTGGTCTGCTCGGTAAAAACATACTCGCGGTCCGGCGCCGCGCCAGCCGTGATCAGCGGTGCCAGGCTGACGCCGCGCGTCGGCTGCGACTTGCGCGAACCAATCAGGTCCCAGAGCGTCGGCCCGATGTCCAGCGTGGACACCACGTCCGGAATGCGGGCAGGGGCGATCCCGGGGATGCGCACCATCAGCGGAACCCTCACCTCTTCCGCGTACACCGATTCGCCGTGGAATTCGCGCCCGTGTTCCTTGAATGCCTCGCCGTGGTCGGCAAACATCAGGACGATAGTCCTGTCCGACCGCCCCGACTTTTCGAGGGCGTCGAGTATCCTGCCGACACCCTCGTCGGAATAGCGGATTTCCCCCGCATACCGCCCGCGCGGATCGCTGCCGAACGTCTGGTATTCCTTCGGCGGATCGTACGGGTAGTGGGGATCGATGAAATGGGCCCACAGGAACAGCGGTTTGTCCTTTTTCGCCTTTTCAATCATGGCGACCGCGCGGTCCGCGACCTGTCCCGCCAGCCTTGCCCTCGGCCCCTTCGAAACCATGGCCCATTCGTCGAGATCCCGGTTCAGCCCCAGCTTGTCGAGCTGCAGGCCCGCAGTGACCGCGACCGTGCGGTAACCGGCGGACTTGAAAGGCTTGAAGATGAGCGGCATCGAATTCGGCACCGCCTTCATCCGCGACAGCCCGTAGTAACCGGGAATTTCGCCGGCGTAACGCCCGGAAAGGATTGCCGCGAACGCCGGCGTCGTCCAGCTTGCGGGGGCTATGGCATCGTCGAACACGACCGACTGGGCGGCCAGCCGGTCCATGTTCGGCGTCCTCCCGGGCCTGGCGCCGTACGTTCCCAGCGCGTCCCGGCGGCAGCCGTCGACCGAGATGACCAGCACATCGGGCTTCTTCACGCCCTTCCAGGGATTGGTCAGAACGGCGGGTTTCACCGCGATCAGTGCCGATTTCAGGTCGCCGTCCTGGCAGTCCTCGTCGATTCCGTTGTCCGGTATGTCGGGCGCGCCCGGGTACACGGCCGGGTTCCAGGGCTGGCAGTCGCCGCCGCCCAGGAAAGTGGATGCGCCGTCGCGATCGAAATCGAACACCGTCGACCAGAGGCGGGCAGCCTGTGCCCCGTTCCGTCCGAACGACTGCATCAGCGCGCGCGGCCCGTCGAAGGTCCCGGCCCAGAGCAGCCCGAACGCGGTGACGATCGCGAGAAAGCCGCCATATCCCCAGCCGCACAGCATCCTGGTCCGCGCGGTCCGCAACAGCGGACGGCCGGGCAGGAAAATGACGGCAGCGGTGGCCGCGACGGCCGCGATGGCCGGGAGGTAGATACGCCAGCCGTCGATGCTCTTGAATATGCGGCGTTCCATTACGACCGCCGCGACAAATCCCGCAACCGCCAGCGCCACGATGCCGAATGCGACCGACCTTTCCGCGAGCAGCGTCCGCATGACCGGGAGGCGCGCGGCCAGTTCAAGCAGCGTCGATATCACGAACCAGGCCACGACCAGCGCGCCGGCGGCCCCGACGGCAATCCCCGCGGCCGAAAGTCCGGCGAGATCGGGGGTGTTCACCTTTTCGGAAATCTTCGAGACGGCGAGATACATGATGCCGAAATAGCCCGCGATGCAGACAAGGGCGGCCACGATCCGCGATCCGGCGCGGGTGTCGCTGCCGGCAAACAGGCCTGCCAGGCGGGAACGCACGCCGTCGACCGTTTCGGCGGGCCGGCCCCGCGTCACGAGCGCCAGCAGCAGGCCGAGCGCCAGGACGACCCAGAGCCCCGTCCATGCGTAAACGCCGATCAGCATCAGGCAGAGGGCAATCCCGTCGCCGGCGCCGCCCAGGAACCGATGGGCCTGCGCGGCCATGCCGGCAAAGTCGCCGGCCGCCATGATCACGGCCGCCGCCGAGACCGCCGGAATCAACTGCCTGAAGGACCACAATATCGAACGCCCGGCGCCGCCGGTCATGTCGGGCGGACGAAGGCTTGAATCAGCCATGTTCGGATACCCCGCAATGTTCTATGTGAAAGCGGCCTGGCGCCGAGCCGGATGGGTTCCGGTCAGGCGTTGCCGGTTATGAGGAGGATACCACGGATAAGCAGCCATACAGGAGCCTGAAGAATGCGGCCGCCGGCGAAAATCAGGATGCCGAACATCATCAGGACGAACACCGGGTTGCGTTCAAGCCACAGAAGGCGTGCGGCGGCGCGATCGGGCAGCAATCCGCCCAGCACGCGGCTTCCGTCGAGCGGGGGCACGGGCAGCAGGTTGAACAGCGCCAGAACCACGTTGATGACGAATGTGGTTCCCAGCAGGCGGTATACCGCCGGAACTGTCACGCCCGGAAAATCGAGGCCGGGCATGGCGGCCCAGATCGGGAAAGTCACGACGCCGGCAACGCTGAGAATCTTGAAGAGGATCGCAAGGACAATCGCAAACCCGAGATTGGAAAGAGGACCCGCGGCAGCCGAAATGAGCATGCCGCGCTTCATGGAAACCTTGTGCGTGAAATTCGTCGGGTTGATCGGAACCGGTTTCGCCCAGCCGAAAAAGAACGAACTGCCCGAAACGACGGAAATCAGCGGAAGAATGATGGTGCCGAACAGGTCGATGTGGGCGCCGGGATTCAACGTCAGGCGCCCCATCCTGGCAGCCGTGTCGTCGCCCAGCGCGAAGGCCGAACGGGCATGGGCGTATTCGTGCACGGTCAGTGAAAGGAGCATCGGCACCAGCACCATAACCAGTCGTTCAAGGATATCCAAACCTGGCCTCCGGATGAGTCTGCCTGCAAGTGGGCGTCACCGCATGCCGGAATTCCGGAAGCGGCGCGGGCGTAATATGGTGTTTATGGCAAGGAAAATCAAGGCCGCGAGGCCGACCGGAAACACGCCGGTTCCGTCAGGGGCCGTGCCGGAGGCCGAACATCCTCCGGAACCGCCGCGGCCGTTTTCGGCGGACAAGTCGCCGGACGAACCGGTGTCGCCGGGCGATGGCAGGTCAGGCCAAACGAGCCCTTCGGAAATCAGGGCATCCCGGGCGTGCGTATCCGGTTGCGGCGTCGTGTCCGGTATCGACGTATCCTGGCCACCGTCGGAAAACGCGGGGCCCTGATCGGTCGACAGCGTTTCG
>CAYYCO010000045.1:22845-24202 GCA_964470365.1 uncultured Anaeromyxobacteraceae bacterium
GTCGAACCGGCCAGCGGGCTGACCGGCCCCGGGTCGCCCCCGGCATAGTGGAAATCGTATTCCATCAGGAACAGGCCGTCGCACGCCGCGGCCAGGGCGTCGAAGTCATACGATTCCTTCCAGTCCACCGCGGGCATCGCCAGGGTCACGGACGATTCGCCGAGCCGGGCGTCCATCGCGGCCTTGAGGTCCGACACGAACTGCACGAACTGGGATTTGACGGCCGGCGGAAGCCCCTCGAAATCGAGGTTCACCCCGTCGCCGCCCGCGTCCGACACCACGTCGACAAGATTCTGTACGGCCGCGGCACGGTTCGCGGGCGAAGCCAGCAGCGTTTCGATGACCGTGGCGGAAAAGGCCGTCGCCACCAGCACGACCTTCACGCCCTCGGCCTGGGCCGCGGCCGTGATTTCATCCATCGCGGGCTGGCCCCAGTGCCGCGTATCGCCAAGGGACCCGTCGCCGTTCAGCCCGACGCCGAAATACGCCAGGTGGGACAGCAGTTTCATCTGCAGCGTGACGTCGCCGACCTTCCAGTACGGCAGATACCCGAACACGACCAGGTCGCCGTCGTTTTCAGGACCGTCGCCCGGTTCGAAGGGGACGGGAGGGTCGAACTGCCAGGGGAGGTTGAGGAACCTGTCCCACTCGAAACGCATAACGGAACCGGGCGCGTCACCGGTTTCGGCGGCCGCCGGGGCGGATGCCAGGCACGCGACGGCCGCGACGGCAATGACGACTGAACGCGCGGACATGGACGACACCCCGGAAGAAACGACCCGCCACCGATCGGAAACATACCGTCCCGGATCGTGCCATTCACGCGTTTCCGCTTCAACCTCGGGATTCAAAAACATTGGCAAAAAGCTGAATCGATACGAAAATCCGGGCACGCGCGGCCACTTGCGGCCGCATTCGGAGGCATCATGAAGATCCAGCACGAACATGTCGTTTCCATCCCCCGGGCAAGGGTTCTCGAAATCTACCTGAACGACGATTTCTATGTTGCCCAGTTGAAGAACAGCGGCGCCATCACGGTCGAAATCCTGGAAACCGGCGTTCTTCCCGGTGGCGGGAAGACCAGGAAAGCCAAGGTCACCCAGCCGACGAAGGTTCCGCCGATGCTGCGCACCAGCGACACGGATCAGTATGTCGACACCATGAAGGTTGACGTTGCGGCGGCGAGGATGTCATACCAGATCACGCCGTCCCAGTTCGCCGACCAGTTTTACCTCGCCGGGGCGATCGATTTCATCGACCAGGGCCCCGTGACGAAGATGGTGTTCACGACGGAAGTCGAGGTGAAGATTCCTTTCGTCGGCAAGAAGTTCGAAAAGCAGGCCGTGGACGAGGCCGA
>CAYYCO010000045.1:24302-25393 GCA_964470365.1 uncultured Anaeromyxobacteraceae bacterium
GCCCTGGTGCCCGGCTTCCTGATCCTGTTGTTGATCAGCCGCATCGCGATGAACCCGACGCCGACCCCGGCGATCCCGCCGAAACAGGCCAGCACGTCCTTGTTGGCGTCCAGGCCGGTTCCCGCCAGCCCGAACCATGTCGCGAATATCCCGCCCAGCATCAGCGCGGCCGGCACAAGGTAAGCCCACAGAACCGCCGTGGCCATGGCGCCGTCGGCGATTTCGATTTCGACCACGTCGCCGATCGACACGGGAATTCCGGAATACGCGGTCGCCCTGTGGGTCTTGCCCGAAGCGGCCGGGTTGCATGCCGCCCGCGCCGAACATGAGCCGCAGGCCTCCTGTCGGTTCACCTCGACAACGACGTGACCGTCGGGCCCGATTTCGACCACCCTGCCCTTTTCGATCATTTCCCGACCTCCTCGAACATCATGGCGATATTAGCACCGGTTGCGGGCCGGAAAGGCCGACGCGGCCGAAATCACGCGGGATTGCGCGGCATTGCGCGGGGTTCAGGTTCCGGACGTCTGGGCTGCCGCGGCGGCGGCCTTCGCGGCGGCGGCTGCCGCCTTTCGGTCGGCGACGATTTTCTGGCCCTCGGCCTTCGCCGCCTCGTCGATGGCGCGCAGGACGACGATGCTGCCCGGCTTGCACGATTCGACGCACAGTCCGCAGGCATGACATTTCGAGTAGTCGATGACGGGGATGTTGCCCCTCATCGTGATCGCTTCCCACGGACACGCCTTCACGCACGCCAGGCAGGTTATGCAGCCGACCTCGCAGACGGACTTCACTTCCTTGCCCTTCCACTGGGAATTGCAGTTGATGGCGACAGGGCCGGACCACGATTCGAGTTCGATTACCACCTTGGGGCAGGCCTTGACGCAGGCGCCGCAACCGGTGCACTTTTCGGAATCGACGACGGGGATGCCGTCGTCGCCCATGCGGATCGCGTCAAACACGCAGGATTCAACGCAGTCGCCCAGGCCCTCGCATCCGTAGGGACAAGCCTTGATGCCACCCTCGTTCAGCATGTACGCGCCGCGGCAGGTCTTCAGGCCGCGGTACTCGAACCTGGACTTGCATTTGTC
>CAYYCO010000046.1:0-24884 GCA_964470365.1 uncultured Anaeromyxobacteraceae bacterium
GGGAAGATGTGCGCCTGAATTTCTGGGACGCGACGGACCAGGTGTTTTATGACCGGGTGATCGATGACGGCGCGGCCGACCCGTTCGTGCGCGTTGCGACGCCGGTCGGCTTCCTGCCGATGTTCATCAGGGCGGCGACGGACGAACAGGCTGCGGCGATGGCCGCCCATCTGTCCGACCCGGCATACTATGACGCGCCATTCGGGGTGCCGACCGTTTCGGTCCAGAGTCCGGAATACGAGTCGGCCAACTACTGGCGCGGTCCCGTCTGGATCGTCATGAACGCGTTCGCGATCTGGGGGCTTGACCAGTACAACCTGTGGCGGGAATCCAATGAATTACGGAACGCTACGCTTTCGATGATTGCCGCGTCGGAAACCACGTGGGAATATTATGACTCGCAGACCGGGGCAGGGCTCGGGTCGCCCGATTTCATGTGGTCGGGTGTGTTTTACCTGATGCTGTCGGCCGGCGGCATTCCGATGAATTACAACTGATGGACTGTGACTATGGCAACACACGGGAATAACAGGATGAAAATAAATCGGACCTTTTCAGTCGTTGTTTTAATGTTTATGTTGGTACCGGCCGCGATCGCGTCGGGCGGCCGGGCCCTTGAAAAGTCGGCAAACCCAAACGAGGTAAAGCAGATCATGGCATTCACGCTTCCGGAACTCCCGTTCGATAAACACGCGCTGGAACCGTACATCAGCGCGGAAACACTGGAATTTCACCATGGAAAGCATCATGCGGCGTACGTGACGAACCTGAACAACCTGGTCGTCGACAAGCCCGAAGCCGCGATGACGCTGGAACAGATCATTATGTCGGCTGAAGGCCCGCTGTTCAACAACGCGGCCCAGGTCTGGAACCACACGTTTTACTGGAACTGCATGAAAAAGGACGGCGGCGGTGTGCCGACCGGCGTGCTGGCGGATGCGATCGTCCGTGATTTCGGGTCGTTCGATGCGTTCATAAAGGAATTCACGGCCGCGGCGACCGGGCAGTTCGGGTCGGGTTGGGCCTGGCTGGTGCTGGAGGGCGGAAAGCTGAAGGTGACGAAGACCGGCAACGCCGATCTGCCGATGAAACACGGCCAGGTCGCGCTGTTGACGGTGGACGTGTGGGAACACGCGTACTACATCGATTTCAGAAACGCTCGCCCGAAGTATGTGGAAACGTTCCTGCAGAAGCTGGTTAACTGGGATTTCGTGGCAAAAAACTACGCCGCGGCGCTGTGACGCGGACGGCGGACGATAACGCAGGGGCGAATGACAATTCGCCCGACATGGGGATGAATAATGAAACGTAAGGCATATGCGGTCTGGAACGGTGGCTTGAAGGAAGGGAAGGGGATTTTCGGCGTCGACAGTGGTGTGCTGGGCGACGTAAAATTCGATTTCGGCAAGCGGTTCGGCGAAGACCCGGGCACCAACCCGGAAGAATTGATCGCGGCCGCCCATGCTGCGTGCTTCAGCATGGCATTTTCGGCGCAGATGGGTGAACGGGGCATCGTCCCGGCAGCCGTCGAAACGAAGTGTGCCGTCACCATGGAAAACCTGGTCCTGACGAAAAGCGAACTGGTGACCGTCGTGCGCGCTCCCGGCGCGGATCGTGCCGCCATCCAGGCCGCGGCGGACGCCGCCAAGGCCGGCTGCCCCATCTCCAGGGTGCTGAATCTCGAAATCCTGCTTGATCTGACCATCGAGGCGTAGGTCCGCGCGGCCGCCGGGTCGCGCCGTCGGGTGGCGTTCCCCGTTGTCCCGGGGCCTCGCTTCGCTCGGACCCGGGCTGACAGATGCCCGGCCTCGCTTCGCTCGGGCCGAAGGCAGGGCAAATGACTGTGCTCTATTTGTCGGGGGCGGGCTTGACCACGGTGACAAGGTCGCCGAACGAGCGGATCCACGGCCACACCTCGGTTTCCGATGTGACGCTGAAAGTCATTTTAAGGCCGCCGTCGTCAAGCTTTTCGAATCGCTGTGAGCTGTGCCACCTGCGTTCCATGATGTCGCGGTGAAGCGCGTCGTCCGGGACGAAATGCAGTTCAAAGTCGCGCAGGCGTGCGTCGGGGTCGACGAACACGCCAAAACCGCCGTCCAGCATTTTTGCTGGGTCATAGCTGCCGGCGTCAGGATAGATGAACGATTCCGGCAGCAGCTTCACCTTTCTGATCCGATCCACCGCCATCATATATGTCCTGGCGCGGTCGTCCGACCGAACGATCAGGTACAGCGCGCTTTTCCACATGACGAGCGTCAGCGGCAGCACGGTCCGCTGGCCGGGGTGGCGGGTCGATTCATACGTTATGGCAAGCTGGCGGTTATCCATCAGCGCCTTGATGATTGTTTTCATGTCGCGGCGCCGTCCCCTGTAATCCTTGGGCGCCCAGGGCAGGTAATAGAATTTACGGTCGGCGTCGCGTGCCAGGCGATTGAGGACGTACGTGTGGTCGCGGAAACGCGCCACGAAATCCTGGCAGAAACCGGTGATTCCCTCGCCCAGGTCGGTGTCGCCCAGGAACTGGAACGTCTGGCGCGCGTAATTCAGCGAGGCGTACCGAACCGCGAAGAGCGTGCCGGGCAAATCGGATTCGCCAGTCTGGGCCAGAACCAGGCGCCGATCATCGCCACGCCCCTGCACGGTGACCAGCGAAACACCGTCCTGGCCAAGGAATTCCGGCATGTCCTGCAGCGCCTGGCGGTAATTCCGGAACGTCCGTTCTTTTATCCCCAGGTCCGTCATCAGTGCGGAAATCAGGATTCCGCGCGGTTCCGTCAGCAGCCTGAACACGATTCTTGAAAGATTGATTGCCTTCGGGCTGTCCGGTCCTTCGTCAATCGCACGTGCCATGTGAATTTCCCCCAGGAATGACGGCACCGTCCTTTTGCGGCGGTGTTTGACAAAATATCAGGGTTTGTTGTTTTCCGGCAAGCAGCTTGCCGCTGGTTCGGTGATTATCGCGATACCGGGCGAACGCGGGGATTCGATGGCCGGGCCGGCAATGCACCTTGCCGGCCGGGCCGACCCGCATTCACGGGGCCGGGAAACCGGGTCCGCCACCGGAACCGACACGGGTGGACACGCTGCTGATCGTGAACGTGGTGTACTGCGTGCCGGGGGTGTACGTGCCGCCTGTGTACAGGTTGTCGGTCAGCGTGCCGGTTGAACTGCCGTTCAGGTAAACGACGTGGGACCCGGTGCCCAGTTCGGGCGATGAAAAGAATACAGACTGATACTTCTTCGCGGGCTTGAATGTCAGGCGGTCGGCGCCGCCCGATGTCTGCAGGTGGAAAACCGTGCCGGCCGACTGCGACGACGTCAGGTTGATCAGGACGCCATACTGCGACGACGACGTGCTGTTGCCAACGGCCATCCCGGAGCTGCCCGCCGCGACCAGGAAGCCACCGCTGATTTTGAAGTAATAGCTGCCGCCGTCGCCGATGTCGATCGGGCCGTTGCCGTTGTCCGTCGGGCCGTTGACCAGCACAGTCCCGCCGGTCATGATGATGTTGCCGTTCGAATCCAGCCCGTCGCCGCCGGCGTTCATCCAGACGTAACCGCCGTTGATGTACAGGTAGTACGTTTCGCCCGTGGGGCCGGAAGGCGGCCACCCGCCGGAACCGTCCCCGCCCGCCACGTTAATGCCGTCGTCGCTGGACGTGACGTGGATCGTGCCGTCGTCGATGGTGATTTCCTTACTTTCAAGGCCCTCGTACGATTTTGTGATCGTGATTTCGCCGCCGCCGATTTCCAGCGTCTCTTCGCCGTGGAAACCGTCGTCCGCGGTTGAAATCGTGACGGTTCCCCCGTTCCACACGATGGCGCCGTCCGAATGGACACCGTCGTCCGCGCAGTTCAGATCGTAAGTCCCGCCGGTCACCTGGACGCGGGTCCCGCCCTTCAATCCCTTGGCAGTGGACGTCGAGCCGACGACCGACCCGCTGCCGCCGCCCGATTTGATCGTGTAATCGCCGCTGACACCCTGAAGAATGGTTTCCGCGTGTACGCCGTCGGTTTTGCATGTGATGTTCACGACGCCGCCGTCCAGCGTGACAGTGCCGCCGGAATGGATGCCGTCATCGGCGGAATTGATGATGATCGTGCCGCCCGTGATGGTCGCGGCCGTCGTACCCTTTATGCCCTTGGCCGACAGCGTGGACGCGATGGTTCTCGTCGCGCCGCCGCCGCTGGTGATATCGATTTCGCCGTCCTGGACGCGCATCATGGTTTCCGAATGCATTCCGTCCAGCGCGGATTTGACCGTGATGTCGCCCCCGCCGACGGTCACCGGTCCGTTCGAATGGATGCCGTCGTCGGCGGAATCGACGTTGATGGTGCCGCCGGTGATTTCGACGCCGGCGATGCCCTTCAGACCCTTTGCCGACGCGGTGTCAGCCACGGTCGTCCCGGACCCGCCGCCACTGACCGTCGTCACCTTGCCACCGGTGATTTTAAGGTAGTTCTGCGAAGTCAGGGCGTCGCCGCCCGACGTGACATTGACGTCGCCTGCGTCGATATTGATGTAACCACGGCCCGCGTCGACCGCGTTGTCGGATTTAATGCCGTTGTTCGTAGCCGTGACGGTCACGCTGCCGCCGGTGATCGATACATTGTCCTTGCCCCGGATTCCGTCGTCGACCGCGTTGACGATGATGGTCCCGCCCGCGATGTCGAGACCGTCCTTGCAGTTGATGCCGTCGTTGTATCGGCCGGTGACGTTCAGGACGCCCAGTCCCGTGATGTCGAGGTCTGCCGTGCAGAACAGCGCGGCGTTCGGTTCGTCGATGCCGGCCGACGGATAGACGTACGTCGCCGCGTCGACCAGGTTGTTGATCGTGTCGGCGACCAGGAACACCTCGACATTGTTGCCGGTGACGACATACAGCGGCGAGCTGGTGGAACTGGTGGCCGACATGCCGTTCAGAAGCAGTTTGACCAGGTCGGTGTCGGTCGTGTCGACCAGTATCTGGCCGTCGTCCAGTGTGCCGCTGATGGAATATGTGCCTGCCGCGTTGACCGTGACCGTCGTGCCGTTCACGATTGCGCCCGGGCCATCCACCGTGATCGAATCGCCCTGCAGGAAGATGCAGGTGATGCCGTCAAGGTCGCAGTCCGGTCTGGCCGTGTCGGGCGGGGCGATATCGACGGGCGTGGCCGCGTCGGAACCGTTTCCGTCGTCGTCCGTCACCAAGGCGTCGTCGCCACCGTTGTTATCCGGGCCGCCGGCCAGGTCGGCGCCCGCAGTGTCCATCGGGTGAACAGTAACGTCGCTTCGGGGCGCAGCGTCGTCGCCCGCGATTATGTCGGGCGAGATGTCGGCCTGGTCCAGGTCACCCGTGATTTCCGGACCGTCGGGGCCGCAACCGGCAAGAAACAGGAATGTCGCCGCCGCGCAAACAACAATGTTTTTCATTGGTTCCACCTGATCAATGACTCCACGCCGGTCCGCGCGCACCGCGCGACCCCCGGATTATCGGGGAATCGACATTAAGCGGATGTTAACGGCATGAATAAAATTTTGCCTTTCCGCGCGCGCCCATTGGTGTTAGCAATAGGCAATCGAATATCAGCCGGTCGGGAGGCCGGGCATGGGGGGATCGATGCGTCTGCAGATTGTTGCGAGTTGTTGCCTGTTCATGCTTGTCGCGGTTTTTGTCGCCGGGTGCGGCGCGTCCGGTGGCGCGGTCCGGAACGCCGGCAGCCTGCCTGCGGAATTGCAGGACTACATAAAGGGCTGCAACTTCGGCGGAGCGGAATCATGCTTCAACGCCGGCGCCTCATATTATCGCGGGGAAATCGTCCCCAGAAACGACCGGCTGGCGCGTGAATTCGATGACAAGGCGTGCACGCTCGGTTACGCCATGGGGTGTTCGTCGGTCGGCATGTTCTGGGACAACGGCGTGGGCGGTCCGGAAAACGATGCGACGGCACGCACTTACTACCAGAAGGGGTGCGACGGCGGCGAACCGCTGGGCTGTACCGTGCTGGGCGGCATGTGGCTGAACGGGACTGGCGGGCCCAGGGACGAGGGGGTCGGGCGCGGGTACGCCAGGCGCGCCTGCGACCTGAATGAGGTCAACGGCTGCGCCATGTACGGCCTTCTGCTGGTGTCCGGCACCGGTGGCGAACTTGACCTTGACGCGGGCCGGCAGATACTGACCGATGCGTGCGACAACGGGTCGGAAGAGGCGTGCGAGGCGCTGAAGGACATGCAGGAGCCCGAGGACTGGTGAAGCTGCGGCGTTGCCTGTCAATCCGCGGTTTCCCGCCGGTTCAGTTCATCGACCACGGCGAACGTGTCGCCGATGTCATAAAAATCGACGGTCACGAAATTGGGACGGTGGTGGCGCGCGTCCATGCAGGCGGTCGCGTGGTCGCTGAAAAACGGGTTGGCGTTCGCCTGGGCCGCCCATTCCTCCGTCGCGGTCGGTTCGGTCACGAAATGGTTCAGGATGAAAAAGGCATTGTCGCCGCTGCCGCGGTTCACGTCGCAGTTCAGGTCGCCAAGCGAGTGGTTGTCCCAGTCGTTGTCCCAGGCCCAATCCCAGACCGGAAGGTAACCCGGGAAACCTCCGCCGTCCTCGTCCGTCAGGACCAGCAGGCGTCGTCCCGAATCGATCAGCCCGGCAAGCGTCGGCATTTCGGCGCCCGGTTCCAGCAGGATCATCGCGTTCGTCATCCCGGCCAGGTCGAACGATACCTTCGCGTGTTCGGCGGAAACATAGCTTTCGAAGATGATCGCCACGACGTTGTCGGGATTGTCGGTCAGGAAATCGCGGATTTCGCCCAGCGTGTCGGCCAGGGCGCGCATCCCGAAGATGCAGACGCCATGGCAGAGATAGACCTCGTTGCCGACCGGCGGGTCCTCCCTGTTGTCGTAATGAATGTCCAGCATGAAGGCGCGGACGCCGTCCTGGAGCTGCTTCGTGACGTTGCCGTGCTGGTTCGGCATCTGGAATTCGTCAGTAACGTTCGACATCGAATTGTGGGTGGTGACGAAGGCCACGTCGTTGAGCGGACGGTCACACAGTTCGGCCATGCCGTTGCACGTGCGGACCGCAACCGTATCGCCGGTCAGGTCGCCTGAAGTGTCGGCGGCCGTGTCTGAATGAATGTCGCTGGCGGCGTCGGTCAAGGCGTCGGTCGCGGCGTCGGTTCCGGAGTCCGTCGCGGCGTCAGATGCCGTGTCGTTCACGGGGGTGGCTGCGTTGCCGCAGGCGGCCAGCGTGGCCAGGATCACCAGCAAAATCGCGGTGGAATGACGGATGGTTGCACCTCGTGTAGCGGGCGGGCGCCCGGGACAGTCCGCGATTATACATGGAAGTTTTGCCAAACCGTCGACTGGGCATAAGATTGCGGGGCCACGGTTCGACGGGTGAAGGATGCCGGCAGACCTTCTTCAATTCATCTGGTTCATTCCGGTGGGGCTCGTCGCGGGCGGGCTGGGCACCTTCGTCGGGGCGGGCGGCGGGTTCCTGGTCGTGCCTTTCCTGGCCCTGTGGGACCCCGAACTGGGCGCGGAAACCATCACGGCCATATCGCTGGCCGTCATATTTTTCAATTCCGCGTCGGGCAGCCTTCGGTACGCGAAAACCCGTCGGATTGATTACGTTTCAGGGCTGATGTTCGCTGCCGCCACCATCCCGGGCGCGGCATTCGGCGCCTGGATCAGCGACAGGATCCCGCGCGCGACGTTCAACGCCATGTTTGCCGTGTTCATGCTGGCTGTCGCGGTTTTCCTGCTGGCCAGGCCGGCCGGTATGAAGGCCTCGCGCGGGGCCGCGCGGCCGGGGCATTTCGGGCGCAGGATAACCGACGCGACCGGAACCACATGGGAATGGGCATACAACCGCTGGACTGGCATCGGCATCAGTTCGGTCGTGGGCGTCCTGTCCAGCCTGCTGGGCATCGGCGGCGGCATCATCCACGTGCCGGTGATGACGCGACTGCTGAACTTCCCGGTCCACCTGGCCACGGCAACTTCGCATTTCATTCTGGCGATTACTTCTCTGACCGGCGTTACCGTTCATATCATTCAGGGCGAATATTCCAACGTCCGAGTGCTGGCCATGGTCGGCGCGCTGGCGGTCGGCGTGATCCCGGGCGCGCAGATCGGCGCCCGCCTGTCCGAACGCGCGAAGGCGTCCTGGATACTCCGGGCGCTTGGTTTCGTAATCATCCTGGTCGCGGTGCGCCTGGTCGTGGGCGCCTTCCTGGACTGACATGGACGAACTTTCACGGCGCCAGTTCCTGAAGATGTGCGGCGGCGGGCTGCTTGTCGCGGCATCGGGCATCGGTGCGCTCGCGGCGTGGCCCGGATCGGCGCCCGGTCAGTCGGGGCAGGGCGGTGACGTCCATGGTTACCGATCGCCCGGACCCGGCGTGCTCGATGCCCCGGGGACCCCGCTTGACCTGCCCCCGTGGAAATATGGCGCCGACAGCGCGGCCCCCGACACGGTGTTGATGTTCCGCGGCAACCCCGCCCGCAATTTTTACGGCACCGGTCCGCTGCGGGACGCCCCGGAACCGGTCTGGTCCATCGAAATGGACAGGTTCGATTCGGTCCTGCGCGGTCTTGCTGTTACATGGGCCGGCACCGGGTGGACCGGGCAGCCCTGCCGCCTGGGCGACTGGGTGTTCGTCGGCGGCGTGGACCGGTGCCTGTACGCCATTAACGCGGCCGACGGGCGGATCGGCTGGCGCCTGCGGGCCGACCGCATGTTCAAGAGCTCGGCCTGCCTTTATGAAAACCGCCTGTACATCGGCAACGTGGACAACCTGTTGCGGTGCGTGGACGCGGCGACCGGCCGCGTCCTGTGGACCATCGACACATACGCCGACCTGGATTCTTCCCCGTGCGTTTCGGGCGGCCGCCTGTACATCGCGGGGGAAAACGGCCACGTAAGGTGCCTGGACCCGGCGACGGGCGCCCGGCACTGGAACACCTTTGTCGGCGGCATCGGCCCGGGGACGGTGGCCGGTTCGAACGGATCGGAAACATCGCCGGCCGTTTTTGACGGCCTGGTATACACCGCAACATACGACGGTATCCTGCATTGCCTGGACGCGGCCGACGGCCACCACGTCTGGCGGGCGCCCACCGGCGACGACACCGACGCCAGCCCGGTCGTACATGGCGATTTCGTGTACGCGGCGGCGGAAGAAAAGGCCTCCAGCCTGTACTGCTTCGATCGCAGGACCGGGCGGCTGGCTTGGACGTATGGCGGCAACAGCGGCGGGTACTGGTCCACGCCGGCCGTGGCTGGCGGCCGTGTGTTCATTGGCGGCACGGGCGGCCTGCATTGCGTCGACGCGGCCACCGGCCGCCGGTCGTGGATGGCGAAGACGAACGCCGCGATCTGGTCATCCCCCTGCGTCATCGGCGATCGCGTCGTTTTCGGTTGCTGGGACGGGCATCTCTACATCGTCGACGCGGTCACAGGCGCCGTGACCTGGCGTCACGACCTGGGCGGCCGCGTCCTGTCGACACCCTGCATCGTCAACGGCGAAATCTACGTCGGCACCGCAACCGGGAAGTTTTTCTGTTTCAAGTGATTCACGCGTCAGTTGCCGATCGAAAAACTGAAGCCCGCGCCGGCGCCGTTCAGCGTCGAATAGTCGAAAGTCACGGCCAGCTTGACGAATGTGATGCGGAGCCCGACACGGGCGCCGGCCAGCATTGCGTGTGTCCCGAATGCGTCGGTTTGGTCGTCGCCGAAGGAAAAATTGTATTCCCAGGCGAGCTTGGCGTCGGCAAACATCGCGAAGGTGTTGTCGCCGATGTTCAGGAATTCATATCCCAGGCGTGCCCCGATGTGGAGCGCGTTCAGGAAACCGGCCGAAATCCCGGACCACGGGATCAGTATCTGCCAGTCGAGGAAGCCGGCGAACAGCAGTCCCTTGAATGCCTTGAAACCCAGTTCCACCGGGGTGACCGTGACGGCGTTCCACAACTGGTTGATCGATCCGAGGTAGCCGACACCCAGCGTTTCCCAGGTCAACGTCAGTCCCGAACCGCCTGTCTTGCCGCCCTGGGCCCTGCCGGATTGTCCCGATGTGCCGCCGGAACCCGACCCAATCGTCTGCGGCCGCGTTGCCGGGGCCGCCGGGCGTGTTTCGACCGGTTGCGGGCGTGGCGCGGGTGCAATCTGCCTGCACAGGCCGTCGAGGCACCGGGTCCCTGACCGGCAGGTTCCGCAGTCGCCGCCGCACCCGTCCGGGCCGCAGTTTTTCCCGGAGCATTCGGGCTGGCACGTCGAAATCGTTCGCGTCACCGTGCGGTTGTGTTCGACCGTGATGTTTTCGGACACGGGCGCCGCGCCCGGGCAGCGGACCTCGACGAGGTGCGATGTCGCCAGGACCTGCCCCATGAACGGCGTCGGTTCCGGCTGGCGCTGCCCGTCGATGTAGATGTCGCCCTCGCAGTCGGTGCCGTCGGTGTATTTCGCGAAAACGGTCAGCGTCCCCAGCTTTTCGCGCAGGGTGACGTTCACAGCCTGCTGCCCGCCGCGGGTGACGTCGACGTTTTTCGCCTCGCGTGCGTACCCGTCCTTTTCGATGGTCAGGGCGTGCAGTCCGGTCCCCATCCGCGGGAATGAACATGGTGTCCGGTAACAGGTGTCCGCGCCGTCGTCGACGGTCACGGTGGCGCCCGACGGCGTCGTGTTGACGGAAACCGACCCGAAATCGGCCACCATCGACAGATCCTTCCTGACCGTGCGTCCGCCAGCGAGATCCACGTCAAACTGCACCGGTTCGAACAGCGGCATCACGACGCGGACCTTGTACCTGCCGGTGGGCATCATGTCGGTCGTCATCGGCGTAACACCGATCTGGCGGCCGTCGAACCAGACATCGGCGCCGCGCGGCGTGCTGTTGATTTCGAGCTTTCCCCACGCCGCGGGCAGGTCGAATCGTTCGGATGCCGTCGCGCCGTCCCGGACGACGACCTGGCGCGTCACGGTTTCGTAGAGGCCGCGGCGTACCTCGACCCTGTATGTGCCGCTTTTCATGCGGGGGTTGTGCAACGGGCATTGTCCGGCGAACCTGCCGTCGATGTACACCTCGGCGCCGTCGGGCGTGCAGGAAACGTCCAGGACGCCGAATGCCGGGGCAAGGTCCATCGTGATGCGCTTGACCTTGTTCGGTTCGACCGTCACCTCGGACCTGGCGACGTGGTAGTAATCGTCCAGCCGCGCCACGATAACGTAACGGCCGACGTTGAGCTGGATGGACTTCTTCGCCACGCCCTGATCGACGCCGTTGACCAGCAGCGACGCGCCGGGCGGGTTCGAATCGATGACCACGATGCCGACCTGGCCGGTTTCGATGTTGACGATGTCTTCACCGGTGTCGATTTCCGACATGTCAACCACGCGGCCGGTGTCGGTTACGACGGGGCGCGGTGCAGGGGCGGCGCCATCGGGAACCGGACCCACCGCGCCGCGGTCACGCAGCATGGCGGCAACAACTTTGAGTCCGCCGCGGATGCCGGTTTCAGTGCATTCGACCTGTTTATCCGTTTCCGCGGCCATGTCGGCAATTTCCTGCCCGACATCGAAAATCCTGGCCGACACCGAACACCTGGATCCGACCTTTTCAACGCGCGTTTCAACGACCTTGGCGGCCGCCAGTTTCTGTCCCAGTGCAATCTTGCAGGAGTCGTCGCAGTGGTCACCCTGCGATTCGGCCTTGACCTCGACCAGGGCGCGCGTGGTCGCTTCCCCGGGCACGACCCTGTAATACTTTTCGATGGTAAGGCGCGTCCGGAGGTATTCGGTCAGGGCGGCGATCTTCTTTTCGGTCAGGGAAACTCCCTCCACCTGGATGTCGTACACCGCCAGGATGGGCCGGGGGTCGACGTCGATGGTGATTTCGTCATCCTGGGCCATGGCAGGCGCGGACAAGGCGAACAGGACGACGGCAACGACAGCTGCGGGCAGGAATCGGGACATCGGGACGGCACCCCCGGTCAAGGGACGGCAAAAATGGTCTGCCCGAATGATTTAACTTTGCCCGCGCCCGGTCAAGGGGTTCTTTGTCCCTGTGGCCCGCCCTCGTAGGGGCGAATAAACCGCCTTCGCTGAAGCTTCGGCGTGTCGGGATATTCGCTCTGGGGCCCTGTGCTGGAATCGGGAGCCGCAGACTCTTCTCTTTGTTCAATGTCTGTGTGGGCGGCTCGGGGTGCCCACCCCCGGGGCACGCGGTCGTTCGCGGGGCTCTGCCCCACTCACGCCGCTACTGCTCTCGGCGCGCGACTGGACACCATTACCCCGCAAGGTGTCGCGCGCCTCCGAGAGTTCCCCGGCTGACGGGCACCCTCTGCGCCGCCCCATGCCCTCATTGTTCAGGAAGGCCCGACCATGCCCTGAGCATGCCCTGAGCCTGTCGAAGAGCCTGTCGCGGGCCGCCATCGCAGGGGCGAATGACATTCGACAGCCCTTAAGGCACGTACAGCGATTCAACGGTGGTTTCGGCACGGCCCGACAGCGTGGCCTGGGACGAGCGGCCTGCGTTGATTTCGATGCGCCGCAGGCCCAGCGATGCCGGCAGTTCGCGGCCGTACGTCCTGTCGCCGCAACGCCCGTCGAAACTGATGATCACGGGAATCCCGCGGTTACGCAGGGCCGCCATATCGTCGATGAACCTGTCGAGGTTCAACTGCCGGAAGTACCGTTGGTCGCGCGTGCCGCTGGTGCCCTGGTAGGGAGGGTCCAGGTACACGACGTCCCCTTGTGCCACGGTTTCCAGCGCTGCCGCGTAGTCGGCGCACGTCACGGTCGCACGGCCGCGCATGATGCCGGCCGCGCCCAGGATGTTGTCGCGCATCGTTTCCGGCCGGACGCCCAGCCTGCGCCGGTCGGGGGCCTGGTTAAACTGCCCGTCGCCGTTGAACCTGACCGCGGCCTTCACGCAACGGGCAAGCAGGTACAACAGCTTCACCGGGTCGCCGTCCGTGTTGAATTGCGCCCGCGTCCGGGCATAAACGTCGGCCGCGCCGTCGGCAGACTGCGCCGCCCAGATCCGTTCGTAACCTGCCGCGATGCCTTCGGGGTTGTCGATGATCCGCTGCCACAGTGCGGCCAGCGGGGGATATGCGTCGTTAATGGCCGCCTTTTCGACACGCCCGGTCCACAGCGCGGCAAGCGACAGCGCGGCCGACCCGCAGAAGGGTTCGACGATGCGGCGCGTGCCCGGCGGGATGAATTCCAGAATTGCCGTCGCCAGCCTGCGCTTGCTGCCCTGGTAAGGAATAGGGTGGGGAATCCGGTTCATCCGTGGCCGTCCTGCGCGTTTGCCATCGCCGGGCCATTGTGTTAAGAAAACGCGTCCACTTCAAGTGGCATTGGCGCGGCGGTCGACAGTGTCCCGACGCTTGTACCCAACTGTCGTTTTCGGAGGAAAGTCATGAAGGTTCGCCATCTGATGGCCATCAAGGATCTGGATCGTGAAGACCTGGACGAAATTTTCGCGCTTGCCGCGGACATGAAGGCCAACCCTGAACGCTACGGCGACGCCCTGCACAACAAGACGATGGCGATGATTTTCGAAAAGTCGTCGACCCGCACCCGCGTTTCGTTCGAATGCGCCATGGCCCGCATGGGCGGCCACGCGCTGTTCCTTTCGCCCAAGGACACCCAGCTGGGCCGCGGCGAAACCGTTTCCGACACCGCCCAGGTCCTGGGCCGCATGGTCGACATCATCATGGCGCGCGTGTTCAAGCACGGCGACGTGGTCACGCTGGCCGAAAAGTCGGGCGTCCCGGTCATCAACGGCCTGTCCGATTACGCGCACCCCTGCCAGGCACTGGCTGACTACCTGACCATCCTCGAACACAAGGGCAAATTCGCGGGCCTGCGTGTAGTTTACGTCGGCGATTCGAACAACAACGTCACGCACAGCCTGATGGAATGCGGCGCGCTTCTGGGCGTTTCCGTGGACTGCGCCTGCCCGAAGGGTTACTACCCCGCCAAGGAAGTGCTGGCGTGGTGCCGCAAGGTCGGCAAGAAGACCGGCGCGACGTTCAACGTCATCGAGGACCCGATGGAAGCCGTCAAGGGCGCGGACGTCATTTACAGCGACGTCTGGGTTTCGATGGGCGTCGAACACGAAAAGGAACAGCGCCTGATCGACCTGCACGATTACCAGGTCAACCTGAAGCTGTTCAACGCGGCGAAAAAGGACTGCATCTTCATGCACTGCCTGCCCGCCCACCGCGGCGAGGAAGTGACCGACGACGTCTGCGACCATCCGCGCAGCGTGATCTTCGACGAAGCCGAAAACCGCCTGCACGCCCAGGCCGCCCTCATCCTCTGCCTGTTCGCCGCGTGGAAACGTTAACGTAATGACCCCCTTCCATATTTGCAGGGGCGAATGACGTTCGCCCTGCGGCTTGTCCTCTCGTACGGGCGAATAAACCGCCTCCGCCTCCGCCTCCGCCGAGGCTTCGGCGTGTCAGGTAATTCGCCCGTGACACCCTTCGTTGTCCTTCTTCGCCACATTGCAATATCGGGTTTACGCTGTAGACTCGGCAGCATATTCCTGGAGATGTGTCGCGGCCGTCGATTGCCGTGACATTGGAGAATAAGGATGAAGTGCATTAACGTCCTGATAGCCACACTGGTTTTTGCCGTGGCGTGTTCCGGTTCGCCGCAGTCCGGCGACACCGCCGTAACCGACGATAACGCCATCGCCGACACGACCGTTTCGGCCGACGCGGGCGACGTCCAGCCGGGTGACAGCGGCAGGGATGCCGTGGCCGATGTCCGGGATGCGCTTGCGGACGGGGGCGCCGACGCGGGCGCGGACGTAACCGGCGACCTGCCCGCGGACGAGGGCGCCGGGACGGACGTCGCGATGGACGCTGTCCTGGATGCGGACGGCCAGATCCTTGAAATCGCGGATGACGCCGTGACGGACATCCCCGGTGATTCCGGGCTGCCTGATGTGGCCGCCGATGTTGTTTCAGATGCGCCCGAAGCAGATGGTGCCTGCGTCAATGACGACGATCTGGCGATCGTGTCGGGGGACATCGCCTCCGTCCGGACCAGTTCCCTGACTTGCTACCTGAATTGCGGGTCGCTTCCGGACATGGAATCGTGCAGGGCCGACTGCATCATGACCACAACGGGCATTTCGTCGTCATGCGCGGCCTGCTTCGACGCCGGGACCGAATGCATGGTTGTTAACTGCATGATGCCGTGCATGGCGGATTCGCAGTCCCAGGAATGCCTCGGGTGCCAGGAAGACACGGGGTGTTTCACCGCCTTCGCGGCATGTTCAGGATTGTGACGGGCCGCCCTGATTCCTTCTGCCGATGGTGTGATTCCGGAAACAAAGTTGTAATATGACCGCGTACTTCCAGCCTTGGTGAACCATGAAACCGGCAATTTTTCATGTGGCCGCGACGGCAATTTTCCTGCTGGCGGCGGCGGGGTGCGGGAACGGTTCGTCGGGCCAGGACGTCCTGGACGACGTTACAGTGCTGGATGCCGCGGGCGATGTCGGGGGCGGCGACATTGCGGCCGACACCGCGGGCGGCGATATCCAGGGCACGGACGTGGCGGCGGACCCGGGGCAGGGCGACACGGCCGGGCAGGACACGATCCCGCCTGACGACACGCCTATGCCCGACGCCCAGGACGACGTGACCAACCCCGACGAATGCGCGGTCCACCAGGAATGCCCCGACTGCCAGTTGTGCCTGGATTCGGACGGCCAGGGGAAAAAGTGCACCGAAGTCCTGTGGGAGCAGGGCGAGTGTTACGAGGATGAAGACTGCCTGACAGAGGGCGGCGTGTGCCGTTTCAGCATCCCCGGCAAGCCGGAGTGCGGCGGATCGTGCTGGCCCGACGCCGTTTACACGCTGCATGAATGGGGCGTGAACACGGTGACGCCGGCGGGCGACGGCGCCGCGCACGGGGGTCCGCTCCGCTATTACGATTCGATGGACCGCAAACCCGTCATTTACATATACAGCGATGAACAATTCAGCATGGACCTTGGTGTCGAATACCGGACGGGAACGTCGGTCGAAACTTGGCCGGAAATCCCGGATTCGGCGCATGTCGTCTGGAAGGACATCGCCGTGGGGACCACCGGATGCACGACGACCCCGACCCCCGCCATCGACTGGACCGGTGAAATCCCGGCGCAGGAAGTCTGGGATCTGCCGAACTGGGTCGTGGACGGCGCCAACTGCCTGACGGTCGGCGAAACCGTCAGCAAGGTGCTGTTTTACGCGGGGCCGTTCACAGATTACGTCCCCGGCGTCCAGGCGCTGCTGACGCGCGTGGACACACTTACCGGCACGATCAGCCTGACGAACAACATGGCGGACGAAATCGGGCCGGTCATCGTCGTTTACCGTGATGCCGAAAGCAGTTGCGCATATTTCGGTTTCTGCCCCGTACACACCGCGACCATCGGCTGGAAGATCGTTGAATCGGTCGCGGCCGGCGCCACGGCGATCGAAAGCCTGGAATGGGATTACGAACATGTCGACGCGACGGTCGAAGACCCGAATCCGTCCGTGGACGGCCTTCTGCCCGCGGGCTGGACCGACCTGCCCGCCGCACTGCGGGGGGCGTTGACCGCGAAGGGCCTGACCACGGACGAAGCGGACCGGTTCATGGCCGCCTGGACCGACACGATGTTCGGGCTGCATGGGGCCGACGCCGACCCGCTGTACCCCGAATACAGGCAGGGCGCGGCCGTCATTTACCTGTGGCCCGATTCCCGTACCAACGAAAAGCTACCACTGACCGCCGTCCCTGTCCCGACCACGACCGTCCGCGCCATGGTCGAATACCAGCAGGTCGAAACCGTCGAATTGCTGTGAATCCGGCGTCCGCTTGATGGTGCGCCGCCGGAATCTTTCATTCCGTGTATCATCCGGGTGTTTCCCGAATTCCGGACAGCCGTTGATGGAGCGCCTGTCGTGACGAAAACAGCCGACCCCGGTGCGTTTGTTTCCAGTATGCCGCCGGCATATTTTGAACACGTCGATCCCGCGTATTACCACCAGCACGAATTGTTCCTGGATTACTTCCGGGGTGACGAGGGCGAGGGCCGCGTCTTCAATTTTCAGGGCGACCGCGAACAGTTCCTGCTGCACAATTTCGACCCCGAGTCGATTCGGCAGCACCTCGGCGCGGCAATCAGGGCCGTTCGCGACCGGCCGTTCGTGTATCGCAGCTATGTGAACACGGCCGAACGTTTCGTCCTGCACGAAATCATTCCGGGAACGGACCCGGCGGACCTGTCGGAATCCGCCCCGTCGGCCGGTGGCGAACCCCTGGCCGCCGCCTTCGCGCGTGCCCGCGACCGGTTCCTGGACGATCGCGGTCGCGTGGCCAGGCACATGGTCGCCGGTTACGACGACGCGTCGCGCACGTTCACGATCCTGTGCGTCAACGTGGCGCACCAGACGCTGGTGTCGAATCTGTGGGAAGTTTTCGGCAGCCACCTGGTCGATGTCGATTTTGTCGAGGTGTCGCGGGCCCTTGACCCGGCCCCGCGTGTCAGGACGTTTTACCGGATCACGGCGCACTGCACCGGGGCGTTGTCGCGCCATGACATCGGTTCCATCACGGCCGATCTGGCCCGTTACATCCGGCATTTCACCTTTACGATGAGCCTGTTCGACCTGGTCGGCCCCGCCATGGTCGGGCCCTCCAGCAGTCACACGGCCGGGGCCTGCCGCATCGGGCGGATCTGTCGGTCAATAATCCTGGCCGTGGCCGCGCGTGGCGAAACGGTGCGGTCGGTTCGTGTCAGGCTGCTCGGATCGTTTGCCGACACGGGCGTCGGTCACAAGACCCCGGTTGCGATCGCCGCCGGCCTGGCCGGGCTCGACACCGACGACGGGGACATGCTGCGCGTCGGTTCGCCCGAACATCTGGCGGCCCATGGCATCGACTTTGGCGGCGTGACGGCACGTTTCGACGGTTTCACGCGCGGCGATGCGGCGGCCGCGGCGGTTTACCAGCGCGACAAGTGCAGCAACATCGCCGAGGTCATGTTCGTCACGGACCGCGCCGAATATGTCGTTACGGGGTTTTCGATCGGGGGCGGCAACGTCGAAATCAGGTATTTCGGCGCGCCGCTGCCCGAACCCCTGGCCGAACCGCTGACCGGCAAGCGCGACATGTTCCTGCAGGACGACACGATTGTTGCGCGCGTCGAACCAGGTGCCGGACTGCCTGTCGTGGCGCGCATCTTCGAGGGGGCGGCGCCCGACCAGGACTACGTCCTTCGCTTCAATTCGTTCGAGGAACTGCTGGACCACTGCCGTGACCGCGACATGCGCCTGCTGGACGTGGTCCTGGGGGTCGAGTCGGCGTACCAGCGGACGACCCCGGACGACATCCGCCGCCAGATGCTTGGATACTGGAAGATGATGGAACGGTCCGTGACGACCGGTGTCGGCTGCAGCGCGCCGTCGATGTTCGGGCTGTCGGGCGACGCGGCCGTCCGGATGAACGATTATCTGAAGGGTCATGCGCTGTTCGACAACATCTGGGGGCGCGCCGCCGCGTACGCAACTGCGGTCAACGAACAGAATGCCAGGAGCGGCGTCATCGTGGCGTGCCCGACCGCGGGGTCGTGCGGCATCCTGCCGGGCGTGCTTCAGGCGTACGCCGAAATGACCGGCGTGTCCGACGACCGCCTGGTTGACGCGTTGTTGATCGCCGGGTTCCTGGGGATGCTGCTGTTTTCGGACGTGTCCACGTCGGGCGCGGCGTACGGGTGCCAGGCCGAAATCGGATCGGCCGCCGCCATGGCCGCGTCCGCGGTCTGTTTCCTTGAGGGCGGGGACGCGGACCGGATTGTCGCGGCATTCGTCCTTGCCCTCAAAAACAGCCTGGGCCTGATCTGCGACCCGATTGCGGGGCTGGTCGAGGTTCCCTGCGTCAAACGCAACGGAATTTATTCATCGATGGCGATCACGGCCGCCATGATGGCGCTGGCGGGCGTGAAGTCATTCGTGTCGCCCGACGAGGTCATCCTGGTGATGCGCGAGGTCGGCGAAAAGCTCAGCAGCGACTACAAGGAAACCTCACGCGGCGGCCTTGCGCAAACGCGCGACGGCAAGCACGTCCAGAAGGTGTTCACCGCCGAGGTCCGCCGCTTCTTCAACGACCCCGCCGAGCCGGCTGGACCCGCTGATTCCGGGGACTGATCCCCTAATCCCTCTGATTGATTCCGGTTTACACGGCTGTCCTGAGTATTTGGTTCGGCCATAGGGCACCCGCGAATGATCGGTGGATTGAAGTCCGACGATACGCCGGCAGATCGTCACAGGGACTCGCGGAGTGGAACGATCGGCTTAACCCGCGGATGTTTCGTCCATCTCGGCAGGACTGCATGGACGTCATTGCGGGATCCGTTTAGTTGAAGCTGCTGCCGGGCATTTTTCGATTTTCAGACACCCCCCGAATGTCACAAACGATAAGTTGGCTGCTTTTTTGGATGAGAGTGGTCACGACCACAGGAATACTCCTTACGAAGTACGCGGAGGCATCGCGATTCACACCGCCCACGTGTGTTTGTGCCGGATCCGTACCAGTCCAGAAGACAGAAGAGGAGGTAACGCCTTTGGAACGGCATTTCTGTCGTCCCTCGGCCGAACCTCCAGACGTGTCGTTCCCATGCATGGATGATTTGTCAAACAATCGCCCGGCGACGGAGGTTGGAATCCCCACCAGCTTGCGACCAGGCAGCCGTCCCCCATTGTTTCGCCCCCCTCACGGCCGGTAATGCAATATGATCGCCCGCAGGAAACGAACCGGGAACATGCCTTGAGCCAGATTGACCAGCGGACATCCAGGGACCTGCAGTTCGACAGAATTATCAATACAGTCGCGGGGTGCTGCCGGACGGAGCGGGGGCGCGACGCGGTGCTGCGGCAGGGGCCGATGGCGCGGGTGGAGGACGCCCGGGCGGCGCTGGCCTTGGTGGAAGAGGCGGCGCGGCTGCTGGACCTGGACGGGATTGAATGCCTGGAACCGGTTCCCGCGATGGACATGGCGGTCGCGCAGGCGACGAAGGGCGGCGTGCTGGGGAATGAAGAACTGATCGCGTTCGCGCGGCTGCTGAAGGTGGCCGGGGCGGTCAGGGCGTACGTGCAGGACTCGCGGCTGCGGGCGCCGGGACTTGCTGGCGTATTCGAAAATACGAAGGGCGTGGAAGCGGTCGCCGAACGCATCGAAAACACGTTCGCGGAAGACGGGACGATCCGGGACGACGCGTCGCCGACGCTGGCGGAACTGCGGTCCAAGGTGCGAACCATCAGCCGGCGGGTCAAGACGGCCGTCGAGGACATGCTGAAGGACACGCAGACCCGGAATTTCGTGCAGGACGATTACTTCACGCTGCGCGAGGGCCGGTACGTGCTGCCGGTCAAGGCGGAAGATTACCGGTTCATCCCGGGCATCATCCACGGCACCAGCCAGACGGGCCACACGTTTTTCGTGGAACCGTCGCGCATCGTGGACGACAACAACGCCCTGACGGTTGCGACGGACGAAATCCAGATCGAGGAAAACGCGATCAGGGCCGACCGGACGCGGCTGATCGCCCGTTTTTCGCTGGACATCCTGGAACTGTGCGACGCGCTATGGCGGTTCGATTCGATTGTGGGCCGCGCGGCGTTCCTGAAACGTTATGGCGGCATCGACGCGACCGCGCCGGAACTGGTGACCGGGCGGGCGGCCATGGTGCTGAAGGGCGCGGTGAACCCGGTGCTGGCGCTGCAGGCGGCGCGCAAGGTGGTGCCGATCGACCTGGACGTCACGCGTGACGGGCATGACCCCGACGCCGGTTACGCGGTCGTCATCAGCGGTCCGAACGCGGGCGGCAAGTCGGTGACGCTTTCGACGGTCGGCCTGTGCTGCCTGCTGGTCAGGCACGGCGTGGTGCCGCCGGTGGGCGAGGGCAGCCGCATCCCCTGGTACGACAACGTGCTGACGGTCATCGGCGACCCGGCCGACATGGACCGGGCGGTGTCCAATTTCACGGGGCAGCTTGCCCGCGTGGAAGAAATCCTGGGCGCGCGGGGCGGGCGGACGCTGGTCCTGATCGACGAACTGGCGACCGGGACGGAACCGTCAAAGGGCGAGGCCCTGGCGACCGCCATCGTCGAACACATGGTCGACCACGGCGACGAATGCCTGGTCGCGACGCATTACGACCTTTTGAAACGCAAGGCGGCGGACGACGCGCGGTTCGTGAACGTGCGTGTTGGAGTGGACCGGCAGACGGGCGCCCCGACGTACCGCATCGAACACGGCGAGGTCGGCGAAAGCAACCCGTTCCAGGTGGCCCGCGCGGTCGGGTTCCCGGAAAAGATCCTGGCGCGCGCGGTTGAAATGACGGGCCAGCGCGAACGCCAGCTCGAACAGGCGCTGGAAAAGGCGAATGCACTGAACGCGGAACTGCTGGCGGAACGGGCGGCCACGACCGAACTGAAGACGCGGCTGACGGAAGAAAAGAAGAAGTACACGGACGAACTGATCCGTCTGCGCAAGGAATCGGACCGGCTGGTTTACCAGGCGCGGCAGGACGTGCTGCGCAAGATGAAGGACCTGGAAGACGAACTTGAACGGATCGGGAAGGAGGCGCGGGCCGAAAAGGCGGAGGCCGCCCGGAGGGAACAGATGATCATCAGGCGGAAGGAAGAAGTGCGCGTCAAAAAGGACGCTGTGGTTAAGGATATCCAGGCCGAGGCCGAACTGCTTGGGGACATCCCGGGCGAAAAGCTGGACCCGGCGTCGATCGTGGTCGGTCAGAAGGTGTACGTCGTGAAGCTGCGCGCCGAAGGCGTGGTCACCGACGTGTCGTCGGGCGGTCGCAAGATCGGCGTTCAGGTCGGGCTGCTGAAGACGGCAGTGAAGCCTGAAGACCTGCGCAAGCCGGAGGCGAAAAAGGCGGGCGCGGCCGCGAAGCAGATGACCGGCAAGGAACGCGACCGGATGATCAAGTCGCAGCCCGTGGCGTCCAAGAACCCGATCGTCGAACTTAAGGCCGCCGAAACCGATTACATGTTCGTGCGGTCGCCGACCAACACGGTGGACGTGCGCGGCATGCGCGTGGACGAGGCGATCGAGGCGGTCGAAAAGCACCTGGACACGGCGATGCTGAACGAAGAACCGACGGTGATGATCATCCACGGGATGGGCACGTCCGCACTGCGCAAGGCAATCCGCGACCACCTGCTGAAATCCCGTTACGTCAAATCCTGCCGCAGCGGCGAACGCGACGAAGGCGGCGAGGGCGTTTCAATCATCGAGATGGCGTGAACCCCCGTTATCCCGGGGCTCACGCATCCGTTTTCCCGGGGTGTGAACCCCGGGGAAGCGACATGGGGCGGGCTCCCATGCGCGACGCGTGCCCCGGGGATGGGCACCCCGCGCCGACCACATAAACATTGAATTGAACATCCCGCCCGCCGTCACGGCATCATGCGGGTCATTTCCCAGAAGTCGCCGCCGCGCCAGGTGTTGTCGCCTGAATCGATGCGCATGCGGAAGATGTAACGGGTGTCGGGGATAAGGTCCGTGATGGTGATTTCGTATGGCATGCAGCCGTCGATAACGGTCTGGGCCGCCTTGATTTCGTCGTCGTAATGCGGGAATTCGGCGCCGTATTCGATGGTGTACGTGCCGGGGACGCAGGCATCGTACCTGATGGTCACGCTGGTGTCGGTGGCGCCGGCGAACCGCAGGATCGTCGTGGGGTAGTCGGTCGGCATGGTCGCCGGGTACTGTCCGGCGTCCGGGGGCGTGACGGCGGCCACGAACTGCCGCAGGCGCGCCGGGTTGCAGATGGAAACGTCGTCCAGGCCGGCAGTATCCATTTCAGTTGCCACGGCTGTCAGTTCGCCAAGCGCCCAGTTTATGTAACACCGCAGGATGCCGGCATTTCCCGGGTCGTAAACCGCCGCACGCGCCGCGAAGATAACCGTGTCGACCGCGCGCCAGGCGCGGGCCGCGAACCACTGGTGGTGAAGGCGCCGGTACAGGTCGTCGTAATCGGCCTGCGACATGTTCCATTCGGACAGAGCAAACGACGTCTGCGCCCAATAGGCGACTTCCACGGCTTCGGTGCCCTCGTTGAAAATGTCCACGACCGTTTCGTAGTCGGGTGTTTTGACCCGATCGTAGATTTCCTGCCAGTCCGCGTCCCATTTTGGCATGTTGCCGCGCGCGCCCAGTTCGCCGGTCGATGGCGACGACGGGATGTCGGAGCCTTTTTCCAGCGCCCATATGCCCAGGACGTAGTGCGTCTTGGACATGACAGTCAGCGTGGTGTCCAGGATGGTCTGCAGGAAGCGGCTTTCGTCGGACGGGCCGGGCAGGTCGGTCAGGTAACGCTGCAGCAGGAAATCCTGCCAGACCTCATCAATGGAAATAGTCGGGTCGGCGACGTACGCGTTGATGGTTCGCAGGTTGACCTCGTTCGGTGTGCCCAGGGCGGTGTCGGACCCGCGTGAAATGCGGGCGACCGCGCCGATGGCCGTGGAATCGAAGGCGTGTTTCAGGCGGTACCGGTAATACAGCGGCGACGCGAACGGCAGTTCGGACCGGCCGAAGTATTCGCCGGCGGCGTCCATTTCCAGGATGGCC
This sequence comes from uncultured Anaeromyxobacteraceae bacterium, assembly GCA_964470365.1. Taxonomy (GTDB): domain Bacteria; phylum Myxococcota_A; class UBA9042; order DTJE01; family DTJE01; genus JAGOFO01. The sequence continues at coordinate 23,628 of CAYYCO010000046.1, forward strand.
GGGTGCGCGCCGGACCGGCCCAGCGTCGGGTCGTGCGGGTTGTACGGCTGCCAGTCGCCGACCTCGGATTTGTGCATGGTCACGAATTCAGTGTCGCGGGCGCGGGCGAACCCGTTGGCGTGCCAGTCGTTTTCTTCCGGTTCGTGGACGAAGACGCGCGCGACCATTTCCTTGCCCAGTTCTTCCATCACGTCGCCGATGTGTTCGACAACGAGCTGGATGCGAACGTCCTGGGGCGGCGGGTTGTTGTCGTCCTGGTCCGGGAAGGTGTCGAAGCACCAGTCGCAGTCGCAGATGGTGTACCAGGGGGATGCGCCGGCGGAACCGAACATCAGGATGATGCCGTCCAGATCCGGGACCTTCTGGAAGGCGTCGCGGTACGCCTGAGCGCGGACATCCCAGATCGCGCCGTCAGGGCCGTAGCAGACAACGAAGTCCATGTCCTGGAATTCGTGGGCCCAGACGTACACCTTCATACCGTGGCCGTGGGCGGCTTCGACGGCCTGGTTGATGGTATCCACGCGCTCGGCGGCCGCCTGGTCGTCGCCCAGCAGTTCGTCGACGTTCATGATGATGTCGTGCGAAAGCTGGATGTGGTTGACGCCGTACGTCGCGGCCGTTTCGATGGCGGACAGGACCGACGCGCGATCCGAATCCAGCAGTATCCAGCCCGTTACCGGGGTGTAGTCGTCGCGGTTGAACGTCGGGAACCCGTTTTCGAAAGGCTCGTCCGTCCAGTACGGCTCGCCGGTGTCGGCGTCGTCTTCGACCGCGTCGCCAGCGATGTCGGCGGTGGCGTCCGGATCAACGGCGTCGATTTCATCGTTCGCGGCGTCCATGCCGGTGGTGTCCCGGTCTTCAGCGTCCGCCAGGATGTCCGGCGTCGTAACCACGTCCCCGGTCGCCGCGTCGTCGATCACGTCGATGACGTCCGAGCCGCCCCCGCTGCCGCATCCACCGATCACAACGACGGCGAACGCCGCCGCCAGAACTGCATGGAACGCCGCCGCCAGAACTGCATGGAACGCCGCCAACCTCAACCCGCGCATGTGTTCCCCCCGCGAAACGATGACGGCAAATGCTATCGCGAATCCCGGTTGCGTGTCACGGCCAGACACGGGCGTCGGGTTGCGCCCCCGTTTTCCCGGGGCGTCAGCCCCGTGGATCTGAATTTGTCCCAGCGATGGTGGAGTGTTCCGGCTGGGGAGTCCCCTGGAGCGACTTGCCCCACCCGATGCGATGCGAGGTCGTGAACCG
>CAYYCO010000047.1:0-23824 GCA_964470365.1 uncultured Anaeromyxobacteraceae bacterium
AGGCCCGCCATTCAGAGCCCGGGTCCGAGCGAAGCGAGGCCCCGGGACCACGTCGTGAACCACCCAACGAATTTGTTGACAAAATTCGGACAACCGGATAAACGAATATACGGTGTTGATTCCGGGGGTGATTCATGCGTCAGGCCGCCGAATTCCTGAAGGTGCTTTCCGACCAGTCCAGGCTCGAAATCCTGTGGCTGCTTTTCAACAACGATGAACTGTGCGTGTGCGACATCATGGCGGTGCTGGGCGTCACGCAATCGAAGGCGTCGCGGCACCTGGCGACGCTGCGGCACGCCGGGCTCGTCGTCGACCGCCGTGACGGCGCATGGTCGTATTACCGCCTGACGCGCCCGACGAATCCTCTCGATGCCGCCATCCTCGATTCCGTCAGGTCGCGCATGGCCGCGCTGCCCGAATCGGCGACGCTTCTGTCCAGGCTGGGTGCGTGGATTCAACGCAAGACCGCATCCGCCGCCGACTTCGAACAGGGATGCCGGTGCTCTGACCCGGCTGCGGATGGGGACTGCGCCGGCGCGCTGGACGGGGGGGACTGATCATGGCTTCGCGCGGTGTCGCCGGCGGTCTTTCGTTCGTCGACAGGTGGCTGACCATCTGGATCTTCGCGGCCATGGCAGCGGGTGTCGCCCTGGGGTTCTTCGTCCCGGGCATCGTTCCTTTCCTTGATCGCTTCAATGTCGGCACCACCAGCGTCCCGATCGCAATCGGCCTGATCCTGATGATGTATCCGCCGCTTGCCCGGGTCAGGTACGAGGAAATGGCGCCGGTATTCCGCAACCGAAAGGTCCTGGTGCTTTCACTGGTACAGAACTGGATTATCGGGCCCGCGTTGATGTTCGTGCTGGCAGTCATCTTCCTGCGCGACAAGCCTGAATACATGATGGGCCTCATCATGATCGGCCTGGCGCGGTGCATCGCGATGGTCATCGTCTGGAACGACCTGGCGAAGGGCGACCCGGAATACTGCGCTGGGCTCGTCGCGCTGAATTCGGTGTTCCAGGTCCTGCTGTATTCGGTATACGCATGGGTATTCCTGACGGTCCTTCCTGGCTGGTTCGGTCTGAAGGGCGTCGTCGTGGACATCACCATGGGCCAGATTGCGACCAGCGTATTCATTTACCTGGGCATCCCGTTCATCGCGGGGATTTCGACCAGGTTCGCCCTGATCCGTGTGAAGGGCCGCGACTGGTACCAGAACCGGTTCATCCCGGCGATCAGCCCCATAACCCTCGTGGCCCTGCTGTTCACGATCGTCCTGATGTTCTCGCTCAAGGGTGAAAACATCGTCGCGGTTCCGCTGGACGCCGCGCGCATCGCCGTCCCGCTGTTGATCTACTTCGTCGTTATGTTTTTCATTTCGTTCTTCCTGTCCAGGAAGGCTGGTGCCACATACGGCCAGACCGCAACGCTGTCGCTGACGGCAGCGTCAAACAATTTTGAGCTTGCGATAGCGGTTGCCGCCGCGACCTTCGGGATCGGGCACGGCGCGGCGTTCGCTGCGGTCATCGGTCCGCTGGTCGAAGTGCCGGTCCTGATCGGCCTGGTCAGCGTTTCACTGCGCCTGGGGCGCAGGTATTTCAAGATGGAGGTGCCGGGATGAGTCGTTCGGACGACATAAGGTCTTTTGTGTCGAAATCGTATGCCGGCGCGCTGAAATCCGCGGTCGGTAAAAAGACCGGGAAATCCGGGGCCGGCACGGGCTCGTCATGCTGCAGTGGCTCGAAGGCATCGCAGCAGTCCCTGGCCGACATGGCCGGGTATTCGCGCGATGAACTGGCCGCGCTTCCACCCGATGCCGTTGCCAGTTCGTTCGGTTGCGGGAATCCGGTCGCGCTCGCGGCGATTCGTGAAGGCGACACGGTACTGGACCTCGGATCCGGCGCCGGGATCGACCTGCTGCTGGCCGCCAGGCTGGCCGGGCCCAGGGGAAAGGTGATCGGGGTCGACATGACGCCCGAGATGGTTGAACAGGCCCGGAAAAACGCGACCGCCGCGGGCCTGACGAATGTGGACGTCCGTCAGGGCCTGATCGAAAACCTCCCTGTCGAGCCGGAATCCGTGGACCTGGTCATTTCGAACTGCGTCATCAACCTGTCGCCGGAAAAGGACAGGGTGTTCAGGGAACTGTTCCGCGTCCTCAAACCAGGCGGGCGGATTTCGATTTCCGACATCGTTTCGGAACCGCTGCCCGCCTGGGCGACCCGGGTGACCGCACTGTATGCGGCCTGCGTGGCCGGCGCGATACCGGAATCCGCGTACCTGGCCGGTCTGCGCGAGGTCGGCCTCGTTGACCTCAGGGTCGCGGACAGGATGGTGTACGACGCCGAACAGATGGCCGGGCTGCTGGGCTCGGTTGACGGCGGCGGGTGCGGCTGCGGTTGCGGCGGCGCCGCGAACCGGGACGTGTCGACCATGATGGCGGCGGCGCTGGTCGGCAAGGTCGCCAGCGTCAGGTTTACCGGCGTTAAGCCGGCGGGACGCTGACCATGAAGGAAACAATGAAACTGGCGCTGATTCTTGCTGCGTTCGCTGCGATCTGGTTCATGCCGGTCGGAAATCCGCAGTTTAACGGAGCCATCCTTGAATCGTTCTCGCTGGTGCGTTGGTATGCCCGTGAACACGTGCTGCTGTGCCTGATACCCGCGTTTTTCATTGCCGGCGCGATCAGCGTTTTCGTCAGCCAGGGCGCGGTGATGAAGTACCTGGGCCCGCAGGCGAAAAAACTCGTCGCATACCCGGTCGCGGCCGTTTCCGGGGCCATACTTGCCGTTTGTTCGTGCACGGTGCTGCCGCTGTTCGCCAGCATCCACAAACGTGGCGCCGGACTCGGACCCGCGACCGCATTCCTGTATTCGGGACCGGCAATCAACGTGCTGGCCATCATCATGACGGCCAGGATACTGGGACCGCAACTGGGCGTTGCCCGTGCGGTCGGCGCGATTGTCTTTTCGATCGTCATCGGCCTGCTGATGCACCTGATTTTCCGGAAGGAAGAGGCGGGCCGCGAGGCGGCGGGCGTCGTAATCCCGGAAGACGCGCCGAACGGCCGGAAACTGTGGCAGGACGGCCTGTACTTCGCGACGATGATCGGCATCCTGGTGTTCGCGAACTGGGGCGCCCCCCGCCCCGGGGCGACCGGCTGGTGGGCGGCCATCTTCCAGGTGAAGTGGATTGTGACCGGTGTTCTCGGCGCCGGACTGATCGCCGCGATCATCGCGTGGTTCCGCCGGGATGAACTGCGCGACTGGGTCGATTCAAGCTGGACCTTTGCCAAACAGATACTGCCCCTGCTGCTGGGCGGCGTCCTGGTCGCCGGGTTCCTGCTTGGCGGTCCCGGCGGATCGGACAAGGGCATCATCCCGAACGCGTGGATCTCCGGCCTGGTCGGCGGCAATTCGATACTAGCGAACCTGTTTGCGGCGGTCGTCGGCGCGTTCATGTATTTCGCCACGCTGACGGAGGTCCCCATCGTGGAGGGGCTCCTGAAGTCCGGGATGGGGCAGGGACCCGCGCTGGCACTGCTGCTGGCCGGTCCGGCGCTGTCGCTGCCGTCGATGCTGGTGATTCGAAGCGTGCTTGGGACGAAGAAAACAGTGGTATACATCGGCCTGGTCATCGTCCTTTCGACGATCGCCGGCTGGGGCTTCGGCATGATCGCGTAGGTGCGAATGAACCGCCGTCGCTGAAGCTTCGGCGTGTCAGGAAATTCGCCCAAAACCGTGTGGAAATTCGCCCGCACCAGGAGCAGGAAATGACAGTGAAAGTTCTTGGAACCGGTTGTCCGAAATGTAAAAAGCTGTACGCCGAGGCCGAAAAGGCCGTCGCGGCCGCCTGCGTCGCCGCCGAATTGGTCAAGGTTGAAAAAATCAACGAAATCATGGATTACGGGGTAATGCTGACGCCAGCCCTCGTGATCGACGGAAAGGTCGTTTCGTCGGGCCGTATCCCGTCCGCCGACGAAATCGTGAAATGGATGATCGACGCCGCCGCCCGCGGCGCCTGAGGTAATCCGGATGCTCGATCAGTTGATCTCCAACGCCGGGACGTACATCACGACCAACCCCTGGCTGGCCCTTGCCGCGGTGTTCGCCGGCGGCGCGCTGACGGCGTCCAATCCCTGCGTCCTGGCGATGATCCCGCTGATGATGGGGTATGTCGCGGGGCAGGGGCGCGGCGGCGTGCTGCGTTCGCTCGGCTATTCACTGGTTTTCGTGGCCGGCCTTGCGTTGACGTTCACGGCCATGGGAATGCTGGCTGCCCTGGCCGGTCGGATGTACGGCGACATCTCGGGCGTCTGGAACTGGATTGTGGCGGTCGTGTGCGTCGCGATGGGGCTCCACCTGACCGGCGCGGTCACCATCCCGATCCCGTCCCTTGGCGGGCGCATCCAGCCGAAGACACGCGGCGCCCTCGGCGCTTTCCTGCTGGGGCTGCTGTTCGGCGTCGTTTCCGCGCCCTGCGCCGCGCCGATACTGGTCGTCCTGCTCACGTATCTCGCCGGGGCCAACGCGTCGGTTGCCTGGGGCGGCACGTTGCTGCTGGTGTACGCGCTGGGGCACAGCGTCCTGATCCTGATCGCCGGCACGTCGATGGGCGCGGCCGCCGCGCTGATTGAAAACCGCAGGGCGGCGCAGGTCATGCGCGCGTTGCGGATTGCGGCCGGTGTCGCGATAATCCTTGTTGGTTTGTATTTTGCATGGAAGGGGTTGAAATGACACGTTTCCTGTTGGTCCTGACGGCGTTGATGGCGATTTCGTGCACCGGCAGGCCTGAAACCGTCCCGGTCGAAACAAAGTCCGTCCCGGCGCCTCTCGCAAAGATTGTCTTTGTCGACCAGGCCGAATGCTGTAACTGCACGCAGGCCCGTATCGACGCGACCTGGGACGCCCTGACCAGCGCCCTCGGCGACCCGGCGTCGTTACCGGTCGAACGCATCCACAACGACACGCAGCCGGAAATGGCGGCCGTATACACGACGTTCAAACCGATCATGGTCATTCCCGCGGTCTATTTCGTTGGCGCCGACAACTCGATCCTCGACATGCTTCAGGGCGAACTGCGCGCCGACCAGCTTTCCGGCACGATCGCACGGTTGTCCGGGCGCTGAATCACGCTCCAAATTTCCCGGTTGGGGTAGAATTACGGTCAAACGGGGGATGCCATGTCCAGGGTGACCGACGGTAACGAACGGAAGGCCGGCGAACTGAACCAGCACGGCTGTTCGATGACCGGATTCGCATTTCAGTTGATGGATCTTGTCGGTCCCGAACTGGCCGTCGTCATATTCGGCGAAAGGGATTGCGTCAGCGCGTTTCCACGCGCGGTCAGCCGCTGGGTTACGAATCCGTGGTGGGACGTATACACCGTCGCGCTGGACGAAGCCGACCTGGTTGCCGGGCGTGCCGAACAACGCCTTGAAGAGTGTCTCGAACACGTTTCCCGCGTCCTGCAGGGCCGGGGCCCGATCACGTCCGACAGCATGTCGGGCATCGAATCGTTCGAGGCGCGTCGGGCCGTCATGGAATCCGGGGGCCAGCCGTGCATTCTTGTTCTTTCCACCTGCCTTGCCGAGGTCGTCGGCGCCGATGCCGCCGGCGTCTGTGCCCGTGTTTCGTCACGCAGCGGCCTGAAGATCATGTCGGTATCCACCAGCGGACTGCGCCTGCGGACCCAGGCCGAAATTGTCGACCAGGTCATTGAAACGATGATCTCCGCGGTTGGTGACTTCAGCAAGGTCGACCGGCGGGCGGTCAACCTGATTGGTTTCGAAACTGACCGCGCCCCGGGCGTCGATTCCGGCATGCGCACGTTTCGTTCGGAGGCATCTGAACTGATCGCCGCGTTCGGGGGCATCCTGAACGCCGCCTTGCCCGCCGGGGCCAATGTCGCGGACTGGCGGAACCTGCCGCACGGCGGCATTAACTTCGTGTCGGACGCTTCGGTGCTTTCCGGGGTCATCGATCTTCTTCGCGGTGACGGCCGCGTTTTCTGCGAGGTCGTCCAGCCGAAGGGCGTCGCGACTTCGGACCTGTTTTATGGTGAAATCGCGGCGAAGCTCGGCGTCGACCCAGGGCCGATCCTTGCCGCTTACGGCCCCAGGCAGGACGCTGTCGCCCTCGTTGAACAGGCCCGCCGCCGCTTCTCCGGGATGCGGCTCGCATACGGGATCGGCACTTTGCACAATTTCAGGCCGGACGTGCTGGCCCGCGAGGGACTCGGCAATCTGCCACTGTTTGTTGAACTGGGTTTTGACGTCGAAATCGTCATCCAGGAACGAGACTATCCCGAGGTACACGAACGCATCAGACGCAACCTTGCCGCGCTGGGCGTCAAAGCCCCGTATCGCCTGTATTATGAACCCGCGGTTCTCGAACCGGCCCTGCGCGACGGCAGATTCGACTGTGCCTATGTCGCTGATTTCATGCGTGATCAGGTGTCACGCGTTGGCATCCCGATGTTGAATTTCGGCGAAAGGAACTCCGGTTACGGGTTCACGGGCCACTACATCATGCAGATCGCACGCACGCTCGGCTCCGAATTTGATCGCCGTTTTTCCAGGTATTTCGGCGAAGGGGGGGGACGGTGATGGACTCGAAACCGGGCGCGACGAAGCCAGTCAGGTCCGCCGAAGGCCAGGAATTCGAGCTGTTCGACATGGACGGCGGCGACCTGTTCGGGATCTTTGCCGGCGTCCACGCGGTTCCCGGCGTCATCATGCTGCTGCACACGACGGTCGGTTGCAAATTCAAGACGCAGTTGCAGATTTCGGATCATGACTGGGGCCGCGAGTCCCACAATCAGCGCCTCTGGACCGGCGTGGATGACGCAAGGATCATCAAGGGGTCCGGCCGGCGCCTGGTCGAATTCGCGATGACATGGTACCAGCGCCGCAAGCCGGAAGTGTTCATCGTTTCCACCAACGCGTCGATCGAACTTTCCGCCTTCGACGTGGAAGCCGCCGTCGACGAACTTCGCATGCGTCTTCCGATACCGGTGCTGTATCTCAGGGCGCCCGGATATGTCGGTTCAATGGCGTCGGGTTACCGTCGGCTTACACAGGCCCTCGCCGCGCTGCTGGACCCGCCATCCACGGACGCTGCTTCCGCGCGGTCGGTGCTGCTGGGCGGATACCTGCTTGACCGCTATGAAATGGAACATGCGGCGAATATCAGTGAAATCAGGCGGCTGCTGACGCTTTGCGGGCTGACGTGGCGCGGCGCCATGTTTGACGGCAGCCCCTGGGAATCGGTGCGTCGCGCCGGCACGGCGAACAACGTCATCTGGCTTCCGTACGGCCATGGCACCGCCGCCGCGGCCTGCGCCGGCGACGGCCGCAAACACTGCGAAACCGATCTGCCGGTCGGCCTGACCGGCACGTCCAGGTTCCTGGAACGGATTGGCGGCGAATTGGGGCTCGACCCCGCGGCGATTGAAAACGTGCGCGAACGTGAACTTTCACGCGTCGTTCCGCTGATTCGACGTGCGGTTCGCGCCATTGCCGGCAGACGGGTCGCCATTTTCCTTGATACGCCCGCCGCCGCGGCGGTCGCGGCCTTCATTTCCGAACTTGGCTGCGAAGTGCCGATCGTGTGCCTGACGGACGGCACATCCGGTTCGGAAAAGGCCTTCTTCGATGCCTGCGCCCGGCTGGGCGCCTGCTTCACGCAGGGCGGTTCCCTTGCGTCGTCACCCCCGCGCGTCCTGGCGGGGTATTCGCACAACAGGCAGTATCTCGAATTCCAGAATGCTGGCCGCGGGAACCCCATTCCGGTCGCCATCGGGTCGTCGATACAGACAGCCTCGCTTGAATCGGACGGTGTGCAGGTCATTGAGATGGGCTTCCCTGCGGTCAACAAGCACTGGCTGTATCCGATGCCGTGGATGGGCTACAACGGGGCGGTTGCGATCGTCCAGCGCCTGCTGGACGCGTTGGGACGCACCCACTGATCGCGTTCACCGGCGATTATCGAACACGCAGTCGATTAACCGGGCCGTGCCGTGCGGGCGCCGACGGTCTCCCCGTCGGATATCGGGCCGCTGCCGAAGTCGGATGCCGCCAGGCCGGGCTCAACGATGACATTGGCGCCGACGCTGATTCCGGGCGGAATTCGCGATTCCTTGCCGATCACGGTCAGCCCCCCGAAAAGGCTGGTCGGTGATCGGCGATTCCTGCCCGAACCACCTTCGGCGTTCCCGATTCGCGCGCCCCTTCCGACAACGACAAGCTTGTCCAGGATGCAGCGGTCCACCAGCGCCCCTTCATCGATTTCGCAGTCGTTCATCACGACAGAGTCCCGGACCGTTGCGCCCGTCCCGACCCTGACGCCCGGAAACAATACGCTGTTGGTCACGTTGCCCCTGATTTCGCACCCAAGGCTGATGACCGAATTGCTGACCGACGCGTGGCCGAGAAAGTGCGCGGGCAGTCGGAACACCTTGCCGGAGGCGCTCCTGTTCGTGCGCACCGCCCACGCGTCAAGGTCGATGGAATTTTCCGGCATGTCGGTTCCCTGTTCCATTGCCAGCCGGGCGTGTTCAACGATGTCCATGTTCGCCTCCCAGTAGGAAGGCAACGTGCCAACGTCACGCCAGTATCCGTGGAAACCGTGGGTGTAAATCCGTGCGCCCCCGGCCAGCATGGCGGGGATGACGTGTTTGCCGAAGTCAAGTCCGCCCCGTTTGTGCTGTTCCGTCAGCTCGCGTTCTAGAATCCCGCGGTTGAACACATATATGCCCATCGATGCCAGGTTGCTGGCGCTTTTCGGATCCTTTTCGACGAACCCCGTCACGCGGTTTTTCCGGTCGACGGTGATGGTGCCGAAGCGGCCGGTATCCTTCCACGGCACTTCCATGGCGGCGATTGTCAGGTCTGCCCTGGTTTTCGTGTGCCGCTCGATCATCTGCCGGTAATCCATTGAATAAATGTGGTCGCCAGACAGTATCAGCACATATTCGGGGTCGAGCCTGCGTATGAAATCCAGGTTCTGGTACACGGCATCGGCGGTGCCCCCGTACCAGTCCGAGTCGCTACGCTTGAAAACCGGCGGGAGTATCTTCAGCAGCGAACCGTGGCCTGCAAGGTCCCATGGTTCGCCGTCGCCAAGGTGGATCATAAGCGAGTGCGGCCTGTACTGCGTCAGGATGCCGGCGTACCTGATCCCCGACTGCATTATGTTGGTCAGCGTGAAGTCTATGATTCGGTAACTGCCGCCAAACGGGACGGCCGGTTTTGCCCTGCCGGACGCGATGATGTTCAGGCGGGAGCCACGACCCCCGGCGAGAACCATGGCGATGACATCGGTCTTCATGATCAGCCGCTCCAGCCCATGTCGGATCCGCCCGTCGGGTCTTCCGCCAGGTGGCTGGTCGTGTAAACGCCGGAGCCCACCCAGGGCCCGGCAGGCGCCCTGACGCCGGTTCCGCCGCCGTTTCCGGCAACGGTCCCCTTTCCAAGAACCACCAGTTCGCTGCCGTCGCCGACACAGAAGCCGCCTGAGACGATGCAGTCCTTGTCGAGAACCGAATGAAGCACTTTCGCCCCGCGGACAATCCTGCACCTGTCAAGGATCACGCTGTCGATCACCGACGCCCCGGGTTCCACGATGACCCTGGGCGACAGCACGCTGCCCCTCACCGTTCCTGCGATGCGGCATCCCGGCGCTACCAGTGAATCGGTCACTTTCCCTGCCGGGGCCACCCACGCGGCCGGAACGTCGCCCAACCCCTGCGTGTCCGGATTCGTGATGACATGGGCGGTGGGAACCGGGTCGCCGTCCGGAACCAGCATTTTCATGTGCGCGTCGTACCAGGCCGTGACCGGGCGGAGGTACTCCCAAACATCCCTGAATACATAACCGTAGACCTTGCCACCACCCACCAGTCCGGGAATCACCTCGTCGTAAAGCTGGTGTGTCCTGCCATTGCCCGCGTTGGCCTCGACCGCCGCCGTCAGGACGTCCGTCCTGAAGAGGTAGATGGTCATCGATACCAGGTTCGAACATGGGTCCAGCGACTTTTCACGGTATTCGACGACCTTGCCGGCCCGGTCCAGTTTTGCCGTCCCGAACATCGCGAGGTTCCGGCCGTGCATCGGCGTCAGGGCCATCGTCAGGGCGGCGCCGGTCCTGCGGTGCTGTTCCAGCAGGGGACGGTAGTCCATCTGGTAGGCGTGGTCGCCGGACAGCACCAGGACATCGGACGGGGCGTACCGCCTGACGAAATTCAGGTTCCTGTAAACGGCGCTTGCCGTTCCGCCGTACCATGCCAAGTTGCCTTCGCCCTCATACGGGGGCAGGAAGGTCAAAGACCGGGACAGGCCGTTGTATTCCCAGGACCTGCCGGTGCCCACATGATCCATCAGCGACGACGAGTTGTACTGGGACAGGATGCCGACATGGTCGACTCGTGACTGGGAAAGGTTTGTCAGGCAGAAGTCGATGATCCGGTACAGTCCGCCGAATGGCACCGCCGCCATGCAGCGGGACTGCGTCAGGGGTCCCATCGCGGCCGGTTTCCCGCCCGCGAGAACCAGTGCAAGCACTCTGTCCATCCAACGGTTATATATCGCTGGCGTACAGGGGGCTAATGGTCAGGTGGATAAGTCTTTGAATTTATGCGCTTAATGATGGGCGCAAGAGGTGTTGCCGCGCATCCGGGAGGAGATCACTTTTCGCTTCCGTCATCGACGATGACGAATTCGACGCGGCGGTTTTTCTGGGCTTCGTCGTCGCTTTTTTCGCGTGGGAACAGCGGGCGTGTTTCGCCGTAGCCCTGAAATTCAAGACGTGCCTTGTCGATACCATGGTCGGTAAGCCACTTCATGACCGATTCGGCGCGCCTGATCGACAGCTTCATGTTCGGCGCGGGCTTGCCCTTCGTGTCGGTGTGCGCCTCGATGCGCAGCTTCCTGATCTGCGGGTTTTCGCGCATGATCCGGGCGACCGCATCCAGCACCGGGAACGATCGGGCCTGAATAGTCGCCTTGTTGGAATCGAAGTAAACCGGTTCCATGATGACGATTTTTCTGCCCTCGATCTTCGCCTTATCCTCGGGACAGCCGTCGTCGTCGGTGTCGCCATCCTTGTCCTCGGCCCGGTCTGGGCACTTGTCCACGCCGCGGCACATGCCGGCGAAGTGATCGGCCAGGCCCTTGTCCCTGACCCACGGATCGCAGAGGCCGTCATGATCCTGGTCGGGATCCGGCGCCGGGCAGCCCTCGTTCCATTCCTGGCCCTGTTCGGTCGGGCAGCGGTCGGTGCCGCGGCAGATGCCGGCGACACTTTCCAAAGCGTTCCTTTCAGCCACCCATGAATCGCATACGCCGTCGCCGTCCACATCGGCTTTGGGGGCAGGGCAGCCGTGGTTCCAGGCCGGGCCCCAGTCGCGCGGGCATTCGTCGGATTCGCCACAGACTTCCGCGAAATCGACTGCCAAGCCGCTGGTGACAACCCACGGGTCGCAGACCTTGTCGCCGTCGTCGTCTGGTTCGGGACACCCGTCGTCGTCCTGGAAAGTGTCCACATCCTCGGCCTGGTTGGCGCACGCGTCGTTACAGTCCATGATTCCATCGCCGTCCATGTCGGTGCCGCACCTGTCGCAGCCGTACGTCACGCCCGCGAACAGCCTGTACCTGGGGCCGCCCACGCCCTCGGTGACCGACGCGCCACCGCCGATGTTCACGTCCACGCACGGGTGGGCGTGCCAGCGCAGGCCGCCCAGCAGTTCGATAGGGGTGGCCTTCAGATCGAACGGCGCGCCGATCGACGTCGCCACGTTCATTTCACCGATGAGATCCAGTTTCTGCGGAACCAGCCCGGCCCAGAAACCGAATTTAATGCGGATCTGGTCCTCGATGCTGATGTCCATGTATGAACTGTCCTTCACCACGCGGTACCCGAAATCAAGGGCGAAGCCGAAACGTTTCAGGTCCACGCTGAGGTTCAGCCAGGGATTGAAGGTCCAGGACGCGCTGCCCATGTACGGGTCGATTTCGTGGCCGGTCGGCGCCGTGAATTCCGGCGTGATTCCGATGGCGAAAATCTGGTTCGCGGTCCTGTACAGCCTGAACCGGGGCACAATCCGCAGGTCGCCGACGCCGACCGCGGACGGCGCCACCATGTCCCCGCTGGCCTCGCCACCCTGGAAAAGTATGACGGGCAGCACGATGCCGAGGTCCAGCCAGTTGGTGAAGCCCACGGCGCCGAACACGTGCGCGGTGAACTGGTGTTCGACGATGTGTTTCAGGACGCTGGTGGCGTTTCGCAGCACCAGCGGGTCGTTCTGGTAATCGAACATGACGCCGACGTCCCAGTTCCACTGGCCCAGCGTGTACCCCTTGCCCGCGGTGAACAAATCCTGTTTGAAGGGTGAAGGTTCAAACGACTGAACCGGGATCGCGTCCTGTGCACCGGCGGCAGCCGGGGCCAGCATGCCCGCAACAACAACCGCAAGGATTGCCGTAGCGCGGCCGAAACGCCTGCGCATCCGGCCGGCCAGACCGAACAATCCAATGACGAGCGTCATGATGATTACCCCCGCATACCCGTTTTCAGCGGAAGTCGCCGTTGAACAGCCGCCGGTATATCCCGACCCGTCGTCACCGCACGCATCGCCGACACCGTCCCCGTCCCGGTCGTGCTGGTCCGCGTTCGCGATTGCCGGGCAGTTGTCGATTGTTTCACCCTCGTGAACCGGACATTCCGGGCTTTTGTTCGGCACGCCGTCGTCGTCGATATCGCAGTCGCACGCGTCGCCGTCGCCGTCGTTGTCGGTGTCGGCCTGATCGGCGTCAGCGACGGTCGGGCACACGTCCAGGGCGTTCGACACGTCGTCCCCGTCCATGTCGTCGTCGCACTGGTCGCCGTATTCGTCGCCGTCGACGTTCGACTGGTCGCCGTTCGGGTCGTCGGGGCAGTTGTCGGTTTCGTCGTCAACATAATCGCCGTCGACGTCGCTGTCACATACGTCGCCGATCAGGTCGCCGTCGGAGTCTGCCTGGCCGGCGTTCGCGTCATGCGGACAGTTGTCGACGTCGTTGTTCACCAGATCGCCGTCCAGATCGGGGTCGCACGCGTTCCCGATGGTGTCGCCGTCAGTGTCAACCTGTTCGTCGTTGGCGTTTTCGGGACAGTTGTCGTCGACGTCGTCCACGTTGTCGCCGTCGCGATCCGCATCGCACAGGTCGCCCGCCTTGTCGTTGTCCATGTCTGCCTGATCCGGGTTGTGATCCCAAGGGCAGTTGTCGATCGGCACACCTTCACCCGGGTCGCATCCCGGGTTTTCGTTGTCGACGTCATCGCCGTCGATGTCGCAGTCGCACGCATCGCCGACGGCATCATCGTCCATGTCTGCCTGGGTTTCGTTCATCACCGAAACGCAGTTGTCGTAAGGGTCGTTCACATGGTCGCCGTCCTGATCGCCCTCGCACGCATCGCCGATGCCGTCCGCGTCGGCATCCGCCTGGTCCGCGTTCGCATCGGCCGGGCAGTTGTCGAACACGTATCCGGGATCCGCGTCGCATCCCGGGTTCTGGTTATAGACGTCGTCGCCGTCGATGTCGCAGTCGCAGGCGTCCCCGACCGCGTCGTCGTCCAGATCGTGCTGGTCGGGGTTGGCGACCAGCCGGCAGTTGTCGTCGTCATTGACCAGCGCGTCGCCATCGGCATCGCCGTCGCACGCGTCACCGATGTCGTCGTCATCTGTGTCGGTCTGGCCCGGGTTGTCGATATCGGCACAGTTGTCGCCGGCGTTAACCACGCCGTCACCGTCGCGGTCCGGGTCGCAGACATCGCCCCAGTGATCGGCATCGAGATCGGCCTGATCCACGTTCACGTCCAGCGGGCAGTTGTCAGCGGAATTGTCGAGCCCGTCACCATCGATATCTGAATCGCACGCGTCGCCCAGCCCGTCGACATCCATGTCGGCCTGGTCATCGTTTGCCGCGCCGGGGCAGTTGTCCTGAGCGTTCGACAGCGTGTCCCCGTCGATGTTGTCGTCGACACAGTCGGCCTGGCCGTCGGCATCGATATCATCGAACCCCTCGTCGATTTCGTTGTCGCAGTTGTCGTTCCGGCCGTTGCAGCTCTCGACCTGCGCCGGGAATACCGATTCGTCCAGAGGCGCGCAGTCGATGTTGTCCGCCGCCCCGTCGCCGTCGTCATCGACATCGCAGTCGTCGCCGGTCCCGTCCGCGTCGTAATCGAGCTGCTGCGGGTTATCGACGCCCGGGCAGTTGTCGACCTCGTCCATGACCCCGTCGCCGTCGGCGTCCTTGTCGCAGGCGTCGCCGGTGAGATCGCCATCCTGGTTTTCCTGGCCCGGATTTTGTGTATACGGGCAGTTGTCGAAACCGTTCTGCACGCCATCGCCGTCGAGGTCAGGGTCGCACAGGTCACCGATTCCGTCGCCATCGGCGTCCTCCTGGCCGGGATTCACGGTAACCGGACAGTTGTCGGTCGTGTCGCCGATCAGGTCGCCGTCGTCGTCCGTGTCGAGGCAGTCCGGCGTGCCGTCGACGTCAAGGTCGGGAAAATCCTCGTCGATAATTAGGTCGCAGTCGTCGTCGATGCCGTCGCAGGTTTCGGGCGCGCCGGGGTAAGCCAGTTTGTTCAACGGTTCGCAGTCTTCCCAGTCCATGAAGCCGTCGCCGTCGTCGTCGTGGTCGCACGCGTCGCCGACCATGTCGCCGTCGAGGTTCGCCTGGTCCGGGTTCGGCGTTGCCGGGCAGTTGTCGATTGAATCCGGAACGCCGTCGAGGTCGGCGTCGGCATCCTGCGCCCTGGCGGCCCCCGGGATGAAAATTACGATTGCCAGGATAGCGGCCGCGATGGCGGCGCCTGGAATTGATTGAGGTCGTTTCATGATGGCCCCCTTGTCGTGCGCATACAATCGATGTACTGCGCAAATTTCCGATCTATGCAGCCTCTTGTCAACGCATGCGCGCTACCCGGGCAGGCCGTGCGCGGAAAGGCGTCGTCGACGACCGCAGGCGCTGCCGATGCGGGTGCCGGCGGGATGCCGCGCCAGCCGATGACGGGATCTGTCGAAATGCCGGGCCAGCCGATGCCGGGAGCCGTAGAAATGCCGCGCCAGCCGTCAGATCGGCGGCGCCTTGAAACCGCTGCCGAACACCTCCGTAACATCCTGGACCAGCGTGAAGGCGTGCGGGTCGATGTCCTTGACGGCCTTGGTGGCCAACGCGAGCTGTTTCGTGCGCAGTATGCACATCAGGACGGGGCGTGGTTCGCCGGTGTAGGCACCGCTGGCGTTCATTATCGTCACGCCGCGGTCGATCCTGTTCATCAGTTCCTGCGACACTTCGGCCGGTTTCTGCGTGATGGTCCACAGCACCTTGTTCGCGTCTATGCCGACGATGGTCTTTTCGACCACCACCGATTCGATGGCGATGACCACGATGGTCGCCAGCGCCGGCTCCAGGCCGAACATGGCCGCCAGTATGACGACGACCGACGCGTTCAGCGCGAACATCAGGTACCCGATCTTGACCGTGCTGACCTTGCGCACTGCCGCGGCGATCACGTCCGTGCCGCCCAGGGAAGCCCGGGCGCGGATGACCAGCCCGGATCCGAACCCCGAAACGACCGAACCGGCGATCAGGTTCAGGTAATGGTCCTTGACCGGGTTCAGGGCAGCCAGCGGCGCGGTTGCTGCGAACGCGGCGGACAGGCCCGCCATGCCGACGACGCTCCAGATCAGGAAATCCCGTTCGAGGTATTTGCGGCAGATGAGGAATATAGGCACGTTCAGGATGAACAGGCCGATTCCGGCCGGGATGGGCGTGACGTATGAAAGCAGGACGGCGAAACCGGCGACACCCGCGGTCAGCAGGTGAATCGGCACCAGGAACAACTGGACGCCCAGCGCGGAAAGAAAACAGCCGATGGCGACAATCGCGACGCGTTTCGCGAATTCACGGTTCATGAATCGAGCCATTCCGACCTCCTTGTGGCGGGGCCATGACTCAGGCGCGCGGAATGTGCCACAGGTCCGCCCGGATGGCAAGGTCACGACTTTCCGCGGCCCGGCCCCGCCGCAGCGCGTGCCGGCGAATTACGCATCGCCCCGGACGGCCCGATGTCATATCATCGCGGCGACGATTGTCGTGGTGATGACAGGCGATGATGTTCAGGTACAAATCCCCCGTGGGCGCATTTTCGATCCGGCCGACCATGTCCGGCCGCTGGCTGCTGTCCGTGGACGACCGCGAGCTGGCGTCGTTCGCATCCCCCCAGGCCGCCGCCGACGCCGTTTCGTCGCGCATGACCGGCCACCCCGACTGGGACTGCCTGTTCAAGGACAACGTCCCCCTGGACCTGGACGACTGGGAAATCGTGGCGTGACTCGATTAAAGGCCGTTCAGTCGCAGATGCCGTCGAAGAAAAGGTACGTTCCGGCCTCGCCGGACATCGGGCTGTACATCGGGTTGCCCGCGGGCCATTCGACGATGCGGGGGCAGTAAACCATCCAGCCGTCGCCGCTGGGGACCAGGCGTGGCATATCCGAACACGATTCGGCGTATTTCCGAGCCCAGCGGATTGCGGTGAAACCAGGTTCGTACATTGCCACGACCGCGTCGTAGTACCCGGGGGCGGCGTTGACGGCGGCCATGAAAATTACGCCGTCGTCCAGGAACCGGCTGTCCCGGAAGAACCATTCGCGGCCGTCGTCAAGGGGATTGCCGGCCGGGATTCCGGAACTGGTGAACTCCGTTCCGTCGGAGCTGATCAAACCGTACGTCGTAAGTTCGTAATCCACGATTTCGACGCCGCCGTCGGCCCGTTCATGCAGGAAATCGACGCCGGTTTCGGCCGGGTCCAGCCATAATTCCGGGTCACGCCACTTAACGGTGCCGTCCGCGTTGACGAAGGCGATCCGGTATGAAAGCCGTTCGGCGGTCTGTGATTTCATTTCGCGCATTTCCGTCACGATGCCCGTTTCGAGTGCGGTGGCCTTGAATATCGTGGTGGTTTCCACGGTTCCGTAATCGCCGCCGGTGAACACGACCGTCGGCGTGCCGGCGGTTCCATTTGCGCCCATGTGAACGGCGGTCATCGTCGTACCGGCCGTGAACACCATCAGGAACCCGGTTTCATCGGGAAGGAACGCCCGCAGCTTTCCCGCCACGGGAATTGCCCAGTCGCCATCAATCGTGCCGTCGGACGTGATACTGACCAGCCTGTTTTCGGGTGTCCCGAGTTCATCCGGGCGGCTGGTCGATACGAGCATTCCGCCCCCGTCCGTGGCGGAAAGCAGCGTGATACGCGACGCGTGAAGCAGTTCGTCGCCCGACAGTTTCCACCGTTCATACCCGTCGGTGCGTCTGGCGGTCAGCGTGATTTCGCCGGCCGGGGAATCTGGGAATCCCTCGCAAAAGTCCACCGTGCAGTCCGAATGAACCGTCACGAAACCGTCGTCCAGCAACGCGAACAGCCCGGGAGATGTCGAAGTCCAGGACATCAGGTAAACGGTATGTTCGACCAGCACCGTGGTGGAACCGTCCGGCTTCAGCCAGACCATGCGTACCGTTTCAATGTCGGTGCATCCGTTGTTCGGAAATGTCTGGATCAGCCAGCCGCCCGGTTCCCAAGGAACCGGGACGGATTGCCTGCCACACCCGGGATGTTGCATTCGTCGACGACCGCCGGGGTAATCGCCACGTCCACGAATTCAAGCGTCGGCAGCCCACCCAGGCAAACCGGGTCGTTCGTCGAGGAATCGTCGGTTTCGACATCGATCCCGGCCAGGTCGCCGACACCCGAATCGTGTGCGTCTTCGTCGCCGCCGTTGGCGGCACACGCAACCAAACCTGCAAAAAACACCGGAAGCCATCGTGTCGCAATATTCAAGATGCGTCCTGTGCGGGCGGCCCCGACTTATGTCTGCCGGGCCATTATAGGATTCGATGCGGTTGTGTTCAAATTTTAACTGCTCCATTCGGGGCGGATCTCCAATCCACGAGTCTTTTCGATGAAACGAATCCCGCCGGGTGCCGATTATCCACATCGGCCGAAGGTCCGGGCCGTGCAATCCAGTCGGCCTGATTGTTCAAACCGAAGTGAGGAAGTAAAATGCCGAAAGCAATCATTCCGCCCGAAGGGCATGGGGCTTTCGCGATGATCATCGCTCCGGCAGTTGCCGTCCTGAACCATCTGGAACGGGATGGATGGATCGGGCGGTACGCGATTGCCGGTGCGATGGGAATCATCTATTACATCGAGCCGTTCACGACATACGATCTTGATATCATTGCCGTACTGCCGACGACTCCGGGTGGCCTGGTCGACGTTTCGGGCGTGTATCGCCATCTTACCGGGGAACTGGGGTACGCCGCGGCCGGCGAACATGTCGTCATTGCCGGGATCCCGGTCCAGATTCTTGCCGTTTACGATGACTTGACGCAGGAAGCTCTGCGGGAAGCGGTCGAAATTCCGGTGGGGCAGGAAACGTCAAGAATTCTTTCTTTCGAGCACCTTCTGGCGATCGCCGTAAAAACCGGCCGCACCAAGGATCTGTTGCGCATCAATCTGGCTCTCGAAAGCCGCGCACCGGATATGGAACGGCTGAACGCGATTCTGGCCCGTCACGGGCTGACAGATGCCTGGGCGCGGGCGACCGGGGGCCGTGGATGAATCTCAAGACGCCGGTCGAATATAACGATGCAATGTTCCGTGCGAAGGCGGAACGTCGCCGCCAACTGGCCGAACTGCCCTTCGACGAAAAGGTCGAAATCGTCGTAAAACTGCAGCAGATTGCGTACGAATTGACGGCCGCTTCCGGCCGCCCGGCGCGCAAACCCTGGGCCGTCCCGTACGAGCCCGAATAAACCTCATGTGCATAATGGGTACCCCGAGCGTACCGCACACTGATAAACTGCACATAACTCGACATAGAGGCGTGATTCCCCATGTCCGAACAGTGGAAGTCAATGCTTGTGGGGCGGGAACGGGAACTGGCCCGGCTGGAGGAATTGTGGTTGAAGGCCAGGGCCGGCGAACCGCAGTTTGCCGTCATCCTGGCTGAATCCGGCCTGGGCAAGACCCGCCTGGTCCAGGCGTTCTACGAGTTGCTGGCCACGAAGTATGATCCTTCGAAAGGCGACGGACACGGTTACTGGCCAGATTTGTTCGGCGGCGACACACCGATCAGTCCAGAAATTAATCCTGTTATGCCGGCTGGCGCGCACGCGGTCGACATGAAGATCCCGTGGCTTTGGTGGGGGTTGCGCGCCCGGTGCACCGATCCGGACGTCACCAGGCGCGGCCACGCCGGGACGGCATGCGCGCTGACGGACGCCATGTACCTGCTGGCGGCGCACAAGGCGGCAATCGGGGCCACGCAGGCCGAAAGGCAGGCACGACTGGACGATGTTGCCCGACAGGTTGCGAAGGCCGGTGTCAAGGCTTTGGGAAATGCCGCGGGCGTGGGGCTGTTCGTCGAGCTTTATGAAGCGTTTGTCGCAATCCGCGCTGCGGCGCGGCCGGATGACACACCCGGGATGCGTTTCGACGAGGCCGTGAACGATTACCGTGAGAGCGTGGCGGATGAGGCCGCGCGCCTCCTGTGTTCGGCTATGGGCAGGGCCGCGGACGGCGGCGCGGACATACCGGTCGTAGTGGTTCTGGACGACGCGCAGTGGGCCGATGCCGAATCGGTACGGTTCCTCGACATCGTGATGTCTGCCGCGGTCCGGGAGCGCCTGCCGCTGATGGTGATTGCAACCCACTGGGAACGCGAATGGAACCTCCACATGCTGGAACCACGGGTTGAACCACCGGTCAGGCTCGCGCACCTGACAGGTCTGACGCCCGAACCAATTGTGTTGAAACCTGTTCAGCACCTGCACGAACTGCTGGCCGACGCGTTGCCGGGGCTGACGCATGACCAGTCACGAATGATTGCCGAAAAGGTCGGCGGCAACCCGCTGCTGATGGTCGAACTGATAAACGAACTGCGATCGAACACCCGGAATTTCGTGAACCGCGACTTGTCGGGGGCGTTGACACCCGCAAGGGAACGGGAAATCAGGCTTGAGCAACTGGACCTTTTCAACATTTTCCGGCGCCGGATAGCCAATCTGGATGAGGGGATGAAGGACGACCTGGCGCGCAGCAGCGTGCAGGGCCTGAACTTTCTTAAAGGGTTAACCGTTGAAGTGGCGCGGCGCATGTGCGGGCAGGCCGACGTTCCCGACGACATAGATGCGCTGGTTGGTAGGCACATCGATGACGCCGCGGTCGTCCATGCAATCCTGAACCGCCGCACGCAGGATGCGATGGAATTTCGCCAGGCCGCGTATTTCGAGGCGATTCGTGGACTGATGGGCGCCGACGAAATCGACGAAGTCCGGGAAATACTGAAAGATGTGGTTCGCGACCGTATTCAGGCAATTCCCGACGCCGGCATGGACGAACACGAACGCGGGCTTCTGCTGGAATTCGCCGTGAACCTGTATTCGTGGCCCCGTGGAACCACGCCGTCGCAGGCCGACGTCGATACATGGTTTGCCGCCGCGTACATGTTGTTCACAAAGCTGAAAGACGACCGCAACTGGTCCGGCGCCCTTGCCGTCGCCATGAAGTGCGCGGGGGCTTTGAAAGATTCAGATGTCCATCCGTCTCTTGACACGGTGCTGCGACAGATTGCTCTCGGGCGTTTCCTGCTGGACTTCCTGCAGATCGAACCGGCACGGGAACTGTTTGACGGTTTGCGGACCTGGCTTGTTCAGTCCGGCGCGTCGGATTTGCGCGTCTACTCGGTGGTCATTGTTGAGTGCGGCCGATGTGCGTTGCGTCTCAAGGACAACGAGTCTGCGCGTTCGTGGTTTCAGCAGGCTCTTGAGTTGGATCGGAAGATTGTCGAAAAGTACGGGGAGACTTACGAATCGCAGCGGGACATCTCTATTGACTACGGGACGTTGGGAGACGTGGCATTGCGTCTCCTGGACAACGAATCTGCGCGTTCCTGGTTTCAGCAGGCACTTGATTTGGATCGGAGGATTGCCGAAGAGTACGGGGAGACGTCCGAATCGCTGCGTGGCATCTCGATTGACCTCGGGAGACTGGGTGACGTGGCGTTGCGTCTACGGGACAACGAGTCCGCTCGTTCCTGGTTCCAGCAGGCCCTTGAGTTGAAAAAGAAAATTGTAGAGAAGTACGGTGAGACGCCTGAATCGTTGCGGGGCATATCAATTTCCCTTCGCCGGTTGGGTGACGCCGCGTTACGTTTCCAGGACAACGAATCTGCCAGTTCCTGTTTCCAGCAGGCTTATGAACTGGGGCGGAAGATTGTCGAAACGTACGGCGAGACGCCCGAATCGCTGCGCGACCTCACAGTATATCTGGTTCGCTTGGGTGATGTTGCATTGCGTCTCCAGGACAACGAATCTGCGCGCTCCTGGTTCCAGCAGGCTCTTGAACTGGGACGGGAGATCGTTGAAAAGTACGGCGAGACACCCGAATCGCAGCGGGACGTCTCAGTATATTTGGGTCGGTTGGGTGACGTGGCGTTGCGTCTTAAGGACAACGAGTCTGCCCGCTCCTGGTTCCAGCAGGCCCTAGAGTTGGATCGGAAGGTTGCGGAAAAGTACGGTGAGACTCCGGAATCACTGAGGGACATCTCAATTGACTACGGCCGGTTGGGTGATGTGGCATTGCGTCTAAAGGACAAAGAGTCTGCGCGTTCGTGGTTCCAGCAGGCTCTTGAACTGGGACGGGAGATCGTCCAGAAGTACGGCGAGACACCCGAATCGCTGGAGGACGTATCAATGCATCTGCGCAAGCTGGAGAGCCTGATGCCCCGGAACAACGACAATGATGCGACTCACAAGAAGCTGCAAGGAACCCACAAAAATCCAAAGGCATTTGATAGGCGATTAGCGGCGGTAGCCGATACGGCGTCACCTAAAGATGACAGTCTTGTATCCACAAAAGCCGGCTTCCACAGAATCTCAAACGCGGAAGTTCCACCCGATGTGTCGTGATGCGGCGTTCGAATGGTCAACAACCAGTTCCAGCCTGTAACAACCGCAAGTGACGTCCCTTGCCCCTTACGGCGTCGGGACGCTATTTCAGCACAAATTTCATGGCGGCTTCCCAGATGCAGGTGGGGAAGAGCCAGGACATGAAAATCATCATTTTGGCGTGGAAGGGGGCGGCGTAGCGGCGGCGGGGGTGGCGGCAGGTGACGGCGCGCGACACCACCTTCGCGATGACGTCGGGGCCGGCGGCCATGCCGGCGCCGGACAGGATTTTCGAAAAATTGCGGGCGCGGGTTTCGTATACGGTGCCGCGGGTGCGGGTGACCAGGTTGTCGACCGCGATATCGCCCCATTCGGTGGCGATGGCGCCGGGCTGTACCAGGACCACGCGGATGCCGAACGGCGCCACTTCGACGCGCAGGGCGTCGGAAATCGCCTCGAGGCTGAATTTGGTCGCGTGGTACCAGGAACCGAACGGCATCCACATGCGGCCGGCGATCGACCCGATGTTGACGATCGTCCCGGATTTCGCGGCGCGCATGGTCGGCAGAACAAGCTGGACCAGGCGGGCCAGGCCGAACACGTTCACCTCGAACTGGCGGCGCGCCTCGTCGATCGGGACGACCTCCAGCGCGCCGTGGCTGCCGTAACCGGCGTTGTTGACCAGCGCGTCGATGCGGCCCTCGGCGGCAAGGATGCCTTCGACGCCCGCGACCATCGCCGCTTCGTCGGTCACGTCCATGGCGATGATTTTCGCGCCAAGGGCCTGGATGTCGGCCATCTGTTCAACGCGCCGGGCCGCGCCATAAACGGTCCAGCCCTGGTTCAGCAGCCTGCGCACGATCGCCTTGCCGATTCCGGCCGACGCGCCCGTCACGAGGGCGACTTTTTTCTGTGAGACTTCGTTTGCCATTTGTTCCTCTATGAACGGTGATTGGAGTGTCAGACGCCCCGGATGATTTCCTGGCCGCCCATGTAGGGGCGCAGGGCAGGGGGAATCAGGATGCTGCCGTCTTCCTGCTGGTAATTTTCAAGGACGGCGATGACCGTGCGGCCGACCGCCAGGCCGGAACCGTTGATCGTGTGGACGAAACGCGGCTTTTCGCCGGGCGCGGGCCGGTAACGGATGTTCGCGCGGCGCGCCTGGAAGTCCCTGAAATTCGAACAGGACGATATTTCGCGGAACGCCTGCTGGCCGGGAAGCCAGACTTCCAGGTCGAAGCAGCGCGCGGCCGAAAATCCGATATCGCCGCTGCACAGTTCCATCACGCGGTACGGCAGGTCCAGTTTCTGCAGGATGCGTTCGGCGTCCGCGGTCAGTTTCATGTGTTCTTCTTCAGACGTTTCGGGCGTCGTGAATTTCACCAGTTCAACCTTCTGGAACTGGTGCACGCGGGTCATGCCCTTCACGTCGCGGCCGTGCGACCCGGCTTCGCGCCTGAAACAGGCCGAATACGCGGCGTATTTCAGGGGCAGGTCGCGGGCGTCCAGGATTTCTTCACGGTGCATGTTGGTCACGGGCACTTCAGCCGTGGGAATAAGGTACATTTCGTCGGTGGCGACGTACGCTTCTTCACGGAATTTCGGAAGCTGGCCGGTGCCGCGCATGCACTGTTCCAGGACCAGGAACGGCGGAAGCACTTCGACATAGCCGTGTTCCTGGACGTGGGTGTCCAGCATCAGCGCCGCCAGCGCCCGTTCCAGCCGCGCGCCAGCGCCCTTGTAAACGACGTAACGCGCGCCAGAAATTTTGCGCGCGCGTTCGAAATCCAGGATGCCCAGCTTTTCGCCCAGTTCCCAGTGTTCGAC
>CAYYCO010000048.1:0-22601 GCA_964470365.1 uncultured Anaeromyxobacteraceae bacterium
CCGGGACGCCGTACGTCTGCTTCATCTTTCCGCCGTACGCGTTGATGATGTCCTGCAGTTCCTGCGGGACCGAGCTGCTGCCGTGCATGACCAGGTGCGTGTTCGGCAGGCGCGCGTGGATCTTTTCGATCTGCGCCATGGCCAGGACTTCGCCCGTGGGCCTTTCGGTGAACTTGTACGCGCCGTGGCTGGTGCCGATGGCGACGGCCAGGGCGTCGACGCCGGTCAGTTTCACGAATTCGGCGGCTTCTTCCGGGTCGGTCAGCATCTGGCTGTGGTTCAGCTTGCCCTCGAACCCGTGGCCGTCTTCCTTGTCGCCCATGCCGGTTTTCAGGTTACCCAGCACGCCCAGTTCGCCTTCCACGCTGACGCCCTTCGCGTGGGCGGCCGCCACGACTTCCCGCGTGACGTTAACGTTGTATTCGAAGCTGGCCGCGGACTTGCCGTCGGCTTCCAGGCTGCCGTCCATCATGACCGACGTGAAGCCGTTGTTGATGGCGCTGACGCAGGTTTCCACGCTGTTGCCGTGGTCCTGGTGCAGGACGACCGGGATTTCCGGGTACAGTTCGACGGCCGCCAGCATCAGGTGGCGCAGGAACGCGTCGTTCGTGTACTTGCGGGCGCCGCGGCTGGCCTGGATGACGACCGGTGATTCGGTGGCCCGGGCCGCTTCCATGATGGCCTGGATCTGTTCCATGTTGTTGACGTTGAACGCGCCAACGCCGTAGTTGTTTTCCGCCGCGTGATCAAGAAGCTGACGCAATGAAACCATTGGCATGATTCAAATTCCCCGCAGAAAGAAAAAGATCGAAACCGGACCCGCCTCTTGAAGGAGTCCGGCGCCATTATTGCCAAAACGGGGCGTAATGCAACTTCCGGTTTTTGCTTGACGATGCTGCGGTATTCAGTGAATATCCGCGCGGTTTGCGTGTGCGCGTTGACCGGTGGCCCGATGGGGGTCATGATAGCGACCTGCGAAAAAGGGTGATTCGTTAATGAAAATCAGACAATTCCTGGTCAAGCCGACTGTTCCGGATGAACTGGCGCCGCTGCGCGAAATCGCGTCCAACCTGTGGTACTCGTGGAACTGGGACGCCATCATGCTGTTTTCGCGGCTGGACCCGGCGCTGTGGGAAAAATCGGGCTTCAACCCGCTGCGGATGCTGGGAATGATGTCCGGGGACCAGTTGCGCAGGATCGCGGCGGACGACAGCTTCGTGGCGCGGACCCGGCGCGTGCGCGACGACATGGAAAAGTACCTGACTGCCCGGACGTGGGCCGACGAACACCTTGGTGCGGGCGGCGAAGTGGACCGGGATTTCAAGATTGCGTACTTTTCGACCGAATATGGCATCGACAAGTCGCTGCCCATTTATTCCGGCGGCCTGGGCGTGCTGTCCGGCGATCACCTGAAATCAGCGTCGGACCTGGGCCTCCCGCTGGTCGGCGTCGGCCTGCTGTACCAGAAGGGATATTTCAAGCAGGTCCTGAACCTGGACGGCTGGCAGCAGGAAGAATACCCGGAAAACGACTGGTACAACATGCCGGTCCAGCAGCAGATGGACGGGGACGGCCGGCCCCTGACGGTCACCGTGGATCTGGCGGGCGAACAGGTCGTGTGCGCGATATGGCGCGCGATGGTCGGGCGCACCGCGCTGTACCTGCTGGACACGAACCTGCCGGTCAACAGCCCGTGGAATCGCGAGGTCACGTCCACGCTGTACGGCGGCGACCGCGAAATGCGCATACGCCAGGAGGTCGTCCTGGGCATCGGCGGCGTCCGGGCCCTGCGCGCCCTGGGCCTGAAGCCGACCGTTTACCACATGAACGAGGGGCATTCGGCGTTCCTGGCGATCGAACGCATCCGGCAGACCATGGAAGACCACAAGGTCATGCGCGAGGCGGCCATCGAATACGTCACGGCGACCAACGTTTTCACGACGCACACGCCCGTCCCGGCCGGCAACGAAAAATTCGACACCGGCCTGCTGCGCAAGTACCTGGAAAAATATTCGAACGATATCGGGATGAAATGGGATTTTGCCGAATCGACCGGCAAGATTTCGGGATCGCAGGACCAGTTCGGCATGACGGTTTTCGCGCTGCGGACATCCGGTTTTGCCAACGCCGTCAGCGCCCTGCACGGCAGGGTCGCGCGGACCATGTGGAAGGACATCTGGCCCGCGATGAACGAATCGGAAGTCCCGATCACCCACGTCACGAACGGCATTCACACGCGCACCTGGGTTTCGCGCGAAATGGACGCGCTGCTGGACATGTACCTGGGCCCGCGGTACCGCGAACATCCGGAAGACGGCGAAATCTGGGACCGGGTCAAGCTGATCCCGAACAGCGAACTGTGGCGGGTGCACAAATCGCGCAAGGAACGCCTGATGTTCTTCGTGCGCAGGCACCTCAAGGCACAGCTCGAACGGCAGGGCGCGGGGGCTTCGACGGTCGCGTCGGTTGAAGACGTGATGAACCCGGACGCGCTGACCATCGGGTTCGCGCGCCGCTTTGCGACGTACAAGCGCGCGGGCCTGCTGTTCCAGCAGCCGGAACGCCTTATCGAACTGCTGACGGGGCGCGACAGGCCGGTGCAGATCGTGTTCGCCGGCAAGGCGCATCCCCAGGACATGCCTGCCAAGGAAATCATCAAGAAGGTCATCCATTTCACGCGCGACCCGCGGATCCGGTCGCGGATCGTGTTTCTTGAAGACTACGACATGAACGTCGCCCGGTACATGGTGCAGGGCGTGGACGTCTGGCTGAACACCCCGCGGCGGCCGCACGAGGCGTCGGGCACCAGCGGCATGAAGGCGGCAGTCAACGGCGTGCTGAACCTGTCGGTGCTGGACGGCTGGTGGGACGAGGGCTACGGCCCCGACTGCGGCTGGCAGATCGGCGGTGCCGAGGTGTCGGCGGACCCGGTGGAACAGGACCGCATCGAATGCGAGGAGTTGTTCGACATCCTGGAACAGGAAATCGTGCCGCTGTATTACAACCACGACCGGGCCGGGCTGCCTGAACGCTGGATCGAGATGATGAAAAACTCGATGTCGCGGCTGGGGCGGCAGTTCAACACGGCCCGGATGGTTTCGGAATACGCGACGCGTGCTTACTGGCCCGCGCACCTGTCGGGCTGCGTCGGCATGAACAACGGGTTCAAGGGATTTTCCGACCTGGCCGCGTGGCGGCTGTCGATCCCGAACCGCTGGTCCGGCGTTTCGATCAGGGTCGTCGAGGCCGGGCAGTCCGAAACCGACCCCGCGTCTCCGGTGACCGTGAGGATTGCGGCGACGGTCGGCAACCTGACGCCTGATGACGTGGCCGTGGAAGTGTATTCCGGCGTCCTGGGCGCCGACGATGCCATCCATGACGGCGTCGTGACGCGGGCGGTGCTGACCGATACGGTTGACGGCGCGCTGATTTATACCGCGCGGGTTCCCTGTGTCGATTCGGGGCGTCACGGATACGCGGCGCGTATCGTGCCGGTGCACCGCGGCGTGGTCCCGCCGGGCGTTCCCCCGGTCATCACGTGGGAAAAGGACTGACCCGCCGTGAAGGAATTCCTGCTTGTCTGCCTTGGTGGCGGGATCGGGACCGGTGCGCGGTACGCGGCCGGGAAGTGGGCGATCGCCATGGGGTGGGAATCTTTCCCGGTCGGCACGATCCTGATTAACGCGCTGGGGTCGTTCCTGCTGGCGTTCATCGCGGTCGCCGGGCTGCGCGTCGAAAAGGTTCCGCCCGCGCTGATACTGATGATGACGACCGGCGTGATGGGCGGTTTCACCACGTATTCCACGTTCAATTTCGAAACGTTGAGCCTGATCCAGCAGGGGCGGGCCGGCCACGCGGCGCTGAACGTCGCCATCACGCTGGTCGTGTGCCTGGGCGCGGGCCTGCTGGGACTGCTGATTGGCCAGCGCATCCCCGCCTGAACGCCCGGACTTTTTCAATACCTTTACACACATGACACGCAACATATTTTGTCCGGTGGCTTCACCGTAGTAACCTTGTCTTCATCCGCGGCCCGTTCCAGACGGAACCGGCCCCCTTGAACACCAGCAGGAGATCCGATGAGAAGAAAACTTATCATCAACTGGTCCCCGGCCCACGAACGTCTCCGTGAAGCAATCGAAAACGGCGTTGAACATCCCAGCGAAGTCGGCATGACGTTCAAGGGGTGGTCGTACTGCACGTTCTGCACGTCAAAGTGCGGGCCGAACGATCTGCTGTACGACATTGACGCCATCCACGCGATTGCGCGCGACAACGGGTTTTACCTGCCCGGTGAAGTCGTGCGCCAGCACAACAAGGTACTGGTCGTGGCGCACAGTGCCGAACATGACGCGTCGCCGCAGCTTTTCGGGCTGTGGCGGTTCCTGATGGAATTTGAAAAGGAATTCAACAATACCGAAAACTTCCCCAGACACAATTTCTTCGGAAAGTTCGGCGGCAGGTTCGACCGTTCCGAAAAGGGGCGTGTGCTGGCCATGTATTCGAAGGGTGGCGACGACTGCCTGATGGCCATCTACGAAAGCTGCGAGGAACTGGCGGCGCGCCTGTCGGTCCCCGGCGTCACGTTCGAAATCGGCGTGTCGGCGGGCCTGTCCGCGATCCCGCGCATGCTGGCCGGTTTTGACGACCCTGAATACAGGGCAACCGGCGTCGATATGTACCGGATCAACAATCCCGCCGAATTCGAGCAGATGCTGAACACGGCCAAGGACGATTTTCCCAAGTATCCTTTCTATGTGCCCAAGTAGTTGATTTTTCGGGCTTGCCTTCGCACTTCGACAGGCCCTTCGACACGTTCAGGGCATTATCGGGACATGGCCGGGCCGTGGATTTGCAGAAAGCAGACGACTATTTTTCCAGGACGTAGGCCTTGCGGATGGCGACGAGCTTCGTGGGCCAGGCTTCGCTGATTTCGTTGCGGATGGTCGGGATCTTCGCTGCCTCGTCCATGAAATCCATGCCGTGAATGACATGTCCAAACACCGCGTAACCGACGCCGTCCTGCGACTGCGCGCGGTCAAGGAAGGTATTGTCGGCCAGGTTGATGAAGAACTGCGCCGTGGCGCTGTCGGGGTCGGACGTGCGGGCCATCGCGACCGACGTTCTGGTATTGCTCAGGCCGTTGCCCGCCTCGTTGATGATTGGCGCGCGTGTCGGTTTCTGGCGTTTGGCCACGTCGAACCCCCCGCCCTGGGCCATGAATCCGGGGATGATGCGGTGAAATGTCGTGCCGGTGTAGAAGTTGGATTTCACATATTCCAGGAAATTCGCGCAGGTTACGGGCGCCTCCGTCATGCAGAGCTGGATTTCCACGTTGCCCATGGTCGTTTCAATAACGACGAAAGTATTTTTGTCTGACATCGGTTACCCCTTTTGTGAACAGAAATGTCGGCCCGGGGGCCGTCCCGGGCGGCCACTTTATACCATGATTGAGCCAAAATCCCCTTGTTAATGATCCGTTTGCTTTCTAAACTCGTCGGGCGCGCGTTCGGCGCCCGCATCGGGTGTCACGCTGGCGTGGTTCCGGTTTTGAAATGCTTTCCGGTATTGAAAATGGGGGCTTTAATGCGTCGATTTGCTTTCGCAGTCCTGTTCCTGTCCATGTTCGCCGCCGGTTGCGGTTCGTCGCCCGAGGGCGCCGATGACGGCACCACGCCCGACGTGGTCATCACGTTTGACTCCAACCAGGAAGATACCCAGGTCGGTACCGATGTCCCCGACCGGGACACTGCCGACCCCGAAACGATTGCCGGTGACACGGCGGTCGCCGACGTGGGCGAAATAACACGCGTCATTGAACTGGCTGTCGACAATTCCGCGCCCGTCCAGCTGGCCGTGGACCAGCAATTTACTTTCCGCGCCCAGGTCAAGGACACGCAGGGCACGCCCATTGCGAACCCCGCGGTTTCGTTCACAATCACGTATGTTGAAACTGCCGACACTCATGAAGAATCACTGGAATACGACGGGATGGTGTTGCGTCCGTCCGCCGTCGGCGACGCCGATGGCAAGGTCTCGTCCACGTTCCAGGCCGGCAAGGACCTTTACATCTACACGATCACCGTTTCGACCAAGGGCGCCGAAAGCAAGGTGTTCCAGATCCAGGTGGCCGAACTGGACTGCGCGTGCAGCAACATCACGATGACTTACGACGGCGTGCCCGGCGACGGCGCCGCTTACCGAATCCTGGCCTTCGATTCGTCGGTAACGTGCGCTTCCGTCATCGATACCGGCGACCTGCCGCAGGCCGTGGCCGAAATCACCGTCGGTACCCTGGATGAACCGGCCGTCCTGCCGTGCCTGACCCCGGGTGCGACGTACACCGTGCTGGTCACCGCGTCGGAAACGTGTGCGTTCGCCAGGGGCTGCGTCGAGGGCGTGACGGTCGGCGCCGCGAACGACCCCGAAAACTGCGGGGCGGGTACTGTCGCCCTTAACGGCATCGACGTGTCCATCGGCAACGTTTTCGACGCCGGCAAGAACAAGCTGACGTTCAACAACGTCGTCCCGGCGTGCACATTCAGCCCGTCGATGAACTGCGACAATATCGCGTCGATGTCGATCGGCCAGCAGGCATGCTGTTACCTGAACGCGGTCCAGCAATTGTTTGCCGATGACGGCACCGCGTTCGCCACCGCGCTGGCGGACGGCGCGGCACTCGATGGCACCACCCGCACCAACGCCATCGCCGCGGTTAAGACGTGGGTCGGCGCCAACACGCCGACCTGGGTCGCCAAGGCCGCGACCATGGGCAGCTTCGTGCGCAACGTCATGGCCCAGACCAACCTGGAATCGATCATCACGGTCAGCGCCCCGGACGGCGACGGCAAATTTACCGGCAAGACCGACTGGCGCCGGTACGTTCTTTACTGGAAGCTGGACTGCGATCCGGCCGACCCGGAATACTACGCCTGCGGAAAGCTGATTATCGCCATGTCCGCCATGGGCGGCATCAGCTACGCGCCGGACCTGGACGACAGCAACTTCACGGGCAGCCTGGGTGTCGCCAACAACTTTGCGATCGACAGCCACGTCGTCAACATGAACCCCGGCCGCATGCTGGTGTACACGGTCAACAAAATTGCGGCCCAGACCCTGACCGGCGGGTACATTAATGACGAAAACGAACTGATCACCGTCGGCGCCGCTACCGACCTGAAGGGCGCTTACGGGCGCTGGATGGACTGCGACGCGATCGTCGCCGCACTGGCCTCGACCGCCCCGGCCGTCACGGCCGGCGTCTGCGCCGCCGCGATCGACGCGGCGATGGCGGACGTGACCGCCGGTGCGAACGCCATCCTGGTCGACAGCCATCTGGAACTCACCGGAACCGGGTCGTACACCGATTCCACGTGCGACGGGATCGCGGACGAACTGGGATCGGGCGTGTACGCCGGCAACTGGGTCCGCGGGACGACGAAGATTGAAATGTCGGGTAACTTCTCGGGTATCGCCGAATAACATAACTGCTTGAAATTCATCGTTGACTCGATGGAATCGGAACAAACTGGAGGGTAATTCGATGGAAGTTCGCGAAATCCTGCTTGGTGACGAGGCTGTCGCGCTTGGCGCGATTCATGCCGGCATCAGCGGCGCATTCGGGTATCCGGGCACGCCGTCCACGGAAATGTTCGAGTATGTCGAGGCGCACGCCGAAAAGTGGGGCGTTCATGCCAGGTGGTCGGCCAATGAAAAGGTCGGCTACGAGGAAGCGCTGGGAATGTCCTTCGCGGGCAGGCGCGCGATCGTCAGCATGAAGCACGTCGGCCTGAACGTCGCTGCCGATGCGTTCGTCAATTCGGGCGTTACCGGCGTGAACGGCGGGCTTGTCCTGATGGTCGCCGACGACCCGGGCATGCATTCGTCGCAGAACGAACAGGATTCCCGGTATTACGCGAAATTCGCTTCCGTGCCGTGTTACGAACCGAAAAACCAGCAGGAATGTTACGACATGGTCCGCGAGGCGTTCGACGTGTCCGAACGTCTGCGCCTGCCTGTCATGATCCGCATGGTCACGCGCCTGGCCCACAGCCGCGCGGACGTCGTGATCGCGGATCCGCTGCCGCAGAAGGGGCTGAATCCCCCGACGGATCACCAGCAGTTCACGCTGCTGCCGGGCAACGCCCGCCGCAACTGGGCCGCGCTGGTCGCCAGGCAGGGCGAAATCGTCGCCGAATCCGATGGCAGCCGTTTCAACAAACTGGAACTGGACGGGCGCGACCGGAAAATCGGCATCATCGCCAACGGCGTCGCGTGCAATTACGTGCGCGAGGCGTTCGACGGCAGGGTCCCGTACGCGATGCTCAGCATCAGCCGTTACCCGATGCCACTGGGCCTGGTGAAAAGGCTGGTCGACGCCGTGGACACCGTTTACGTGTTCGAGGAAGGTTACCCGCTGATCGAGGAAGCGATCGCCGGCATCAACGGCATCGGCAAGGTCCTGCACGGCCGCTCCGACGGCACCGTCCCGGCCACCGGCGAACTGACACCGGCCATCGCGGCCAGTGTGTTCGGCATCGCGGCGACCGGCGGCATCAAATCGACGCTGGAACACGTTCCGGGCCGTCCGCCGAAGCTCTGCACCGGCTGCAGCCACGGCGATTCGTACATGCTGATCAAGGAAGTCCTGAAGGATTACCCGGTCAAGCGGACGTTCTCGGACATCGGCTGCTACACGCTCGGTTTCTATGAACCGTTTGGCGGCGTGCACAGCTGTGTGGACATGGGCGCCAGCGTTTCCATGGCCAAGGGCGCGTCCCACGCCGGGCTGCACCCGGTCGTGGCCACCATCGGCGATTCGACGTTCATGCATTCCGGCATGACCGGGCTGGTCGGGGCCGCGCGCGACAACGCGAACATGACCCTGTGCATCCTGGACAACAGCAGCGTCGCGATGACCGGCACCCAGGAAACGATGGCGACGGGCGATGCGCTGTACAACGTCGTCCGCGGCCTGGGCGTCCCGGAAGAACACATCAAGATAATCAATCCGCTGCGGAACAAAATGGAACAGAACGCCGCGATATTCAAGGCGGAAGTCGATTTCCACGGCCTTTCGGTCATCATCCTGCGGCGCATCTGCGTCCAGGCCGCCCGCAAGGCGAGGGGATAGGTGAAACCATGAAGTATGACGTCATTCTCGCCGGTGTCGGCGGCCAGGGCATCCTGACAATCGCTTATCTGCTGGACAACGCCGCGATCAACCGCGGGCTGCGGTTCAAGCAGGCGGAAGTCCACGGTATGGCCCAGCGCGGCGGCGCCGTGTATTCGCACATGCGCATTTCCGATTCCGAAATCATCAGCGACATCATCCCGGAAGGGCGGGCCGACATGATCCTTTCGGTCGAACCGCTGGAAGTCCACCGGTACCTGTACATGCTGTCGAAAGACGGCGTTGTTGTCAGCAGCGTGGCGCCGGTCGTGAACATCCCGGACTACCCGGACCAGGCCGTGGTCCTGGACGCGCTGTACAAGCTTCCGCGGCCGGTGGCGCTGGACGCCGGCGCAATTGCCGCCGAGGCTGGCGTTCCCAAGGCCGAAAACATGGCGATGGCCGGGGCCGCGATGGCATACATGCCGTTCGAACTGTCCGATTACGCGCCGATCATCGAAAAGCTGTTCGCGAAAAAGGGACCCGAAATGGTCGCCGCGAACATGAAGGTCCTGGAAAACGGGTACCGCGTCGGGCGTTTCACGCGCGCCCTGCTGGAAGCCGGACTGCCCGGGACGGTCGCCTGCCGCGCAATCGCGATGGTGCGTCCCGATACGCTGGACGTGGCCCGCGCGCCCCAGGTTGAAGGGCTGCTGCGCGGCCCCAGGGTTGCCGAAGTGCTCGGGAAGTCCCGCGAGGGACTGATCGCCCTGGATGATCTGGTGGCGGAACTTTCGTAAGAAATCCGTGTTGTTCAAATACTGCTTTCGAGGTGAATTCCATGTCGATCAAGGATACCGCCGCCAGGCTTTGTGAAACCGCGGCAGCGGAAGGCCGCAGCACCCTGCTGGAACCGGAACTTTACATGATGCTGCGCGATGGCGGCGTTCCCGTACCGGCGTTTTACACGGTCGCGCCAGACGACGCGTCGATCGCGGCGATGGCCGACGCGGTCCAGATTCCGGGCGAAAAGGTCGTGATCAAGGTCGTTTCCCCGGAAATTACGCACAAAACCGAAATGGGCGGCGTGCGGGTCGTCTGGAACAACCATCACGCCATCGCCGAAGCCTGCCGTGGAATCGTCGCGACGGTTCGCGAACGTGGCGGCGACGCGCTGGCCGCGACCATCCGGTCGTTGATGGTGTGTGAAAAGGTCGCGGTCGGCACGGACCTGTCGTCGCAGCTGTTTGCGGGTATGCGCTTTTCGCCCGACATGGGGCCGATGCTGGCGTTCGGTTTCGGCGGGCTGGAAGCGGAAGAGATGGCCGTGAAATTCCGGGACGGGCAGGGCATGGTCCTGGCGTCGCCGATCATCATGGATGCCGCGCAGATGCTGGCGAAGTTCAAGCGGTCGTACGTGTACCGCAAGCTGGCCGGGCTGGTTCGCGGGGGCACGCGGCAGGTTGATGATGCGGAACTCCTGAAGGTATTTGAATTTTTCCGGATGCTGTCCACTGAATTTTCGAACAACCCCGAAACCGGCTGGCTGGTGCGCGATTTCGAAATCAACCCGTTTTTCGTTTCCAACGGGCGCCTGGTCGCGGTGGACGCGTTCATGCGCTTTTCGCGCGAAACGGTTCCTGAACGCACATGCGACATCGACAAGGTGCGCCGCCTTCTGATGCCTGAAACGGTCGCGATCATGGGTGCGTCGTCGAAGGGGCTTAATCCCGGGCGCATCATCCTGAACAACCTGCAGCGGGAAGGCTTCCCTGCCGAAAACATCCGCCTGATCCGTCCGGACGGCGAGGGCGTGGATGGGGCGGCGGCGTGCAGGTCGATTGCCGAACTGCCGTGGCGCGCCGATCTGATCGTCGTGGCGGTCGCCGCGAAATTCGTGCCGGATGTGATTCGCGAAACCATCGAAAATGAAAAGGCTTCTTCGATGATCCTGATCCCCGGCGGGATGGGGGAAACCGAGGGCGGCAAGGAAACCGACCGCGCCGTGCGGAAGATGATTGCCGACGCCCGCGCCGCCGGGAAGTACGTCCCGGTGTTCGTCGGGCCGAACTGCCTGGGGCTGATGTCCACGCCCGGCCTGTACGATACGACGTTCATCCCGAAACCCAAACTGCCGCTGCCGGTCGTCCCGGACGGGATGGCGCAGGCCGAATCCGTCCTGATTTCCCAGTCGGGCGCGTTCATGATCACCAGGATGAACATCCTGGATTTCATCCGGTCGCGGTACTCGATTTCCAGCGGCAACCAGATGGACCTGGGCGTCGCCGATTATGTGGAAGCGGTGCTGGACGAGGGCAAGGTCGAGGTCTTCGGGCTGTACATCGAGGGCTTCAGCCCGCTGGACGGCCTGCGCCTGGCGAAACTGATCCGTCGCGGCCGCGCGGCCGGCAGGGATTTCATCGTTTACAAGGCGGGACGCACCAGCGAGGGGCGCACCGCCACATCCAGCCACACCGCGTCGATTTCGGGCGATTACCCGTCCTGCGCGGAAACGCTGCGGGACGCGGGCGCGCTGGTCGCGGCGAACCTGGACGACTTCAACGACCTCTGGGCGATGTCCGTGGCGTTCAGGTCGAAAAAGGTCAGCGGGAACCGGCTTTCGTTCATTTCGAATGCCGGATACGAAACGGTTTGCATGGCCGACAGCCTGTCCGAACAGCCGAAATTCGGGCTGGGGCGTTACGATGCCGCCACGGACGCCGCGATTGGCGAAATACTGCGGGAATTCAGGCTGAACGACCTGGTTGCCGTCCACAATCCGCTGGACATAACGCCGATGGCGCCCGACTGCGTTTATACGCGCTGCCTGCAGGCCCAGGCCGCGTGCCCGGAAATCGACGCGTGCATCGTCGGGATCATCCCGCTGTCGGTGATGATCAAGGCGCTGCCGCCCGGCGACCACGGCCCCGGTATGTACACGCTGGACGAACCGGATGCGCTGCCTGCCACGCTTCCGCCGATCGTGCACGCCAGTGACAAGCCGATCATGGCGACGGTCGACTGCGGCAAGTTGTACCGGCCGCTGGCCGAGGCGCTGCGCCAGCGTGGCGTCCTGGTTTTCCAGAGCGTCGACGCCGCGATGCGCGCGTACCAGAAATATGCGGCGTACCGGCTTGGCCTGAATTGATTCGGGGGGGCGCAGTGGGGCACGGATTCGTCATCGGCATCGCGGGCGGCACCGGATCCGGTAAATCGACCGTCGCGGAAATGATCTGCGACGAGGTGGGACCGGAAAATGTCGTCAAGGTCGTACAGGACAATTACTACCGCGACCTTTCGCACGAACCGTTCGAGGTGCGCGCGCGCCAGAATTTCGACCATCCGTCGGCCATCGATTTCGAACTGATGGCGGCGCATGTCGCGGAATTGCGGCGCGGGCGTGCCGTGGACATGCCGGTGTACGATTTCAAGACCCACACGCGGCTGGCCGAAACTTTGCGCGTCGAACCGCGACCCACCATAATTGTCGAGGGCATCCTGGTCCTTGAAATGGAAGTGGTCAGGCGTGAAATGGACCTGAAGATCTACGTGGAAACCGACAGCGATCTGCGTTTCATCCGGCGGTTGCGCCGGGACATGGTGGAACGCGGGCGCAGCCTGGATTCCGTGATTGATCAGTACCTGGCCACGGTCCGGCCGATGCACCTCGAATTCGTTGAAAAATCGCGGCGCACGGCGGACATCATCCTTCCATGGAAGGATTTCAACACGGTTGCGGTCGACATGGTGATCAGCCAGGTCAGGAACGGACGACCCAGGTCGCTGTGCCGCAAATCGTGACGGAGCGTTGATGACGGAAGGTTTATCGCGGATCGGCGGTCACCCGTGGTTGCGTGCGGGGATCCGGCTGTTCCAGGTGGTCGCGCTGCTGGCGGCCGTCATTCTTGCCGTGCCGTCGGCGTCGTGGTCGCAGTCGAAAAACAGCGCTGCGAAGTCCGGTTCATCCACACAGAAAAAGTCGTCGGGAAAATCGTCGGCAAAATCGTCGGGAAATTCGAAGTCGAAATCGTCGGCAAAATCGACCGGAAAGACGTCGGGAAAATCGACCGGAAAAAAGTCGGGAAAATCTTCCGGGAAATCGTCGGACAAATCCGGTGCGAAAAAGTCCGGCGGCGACCAGTGCGGAAAGGCCACGTGGCACAAAGTTGTGCCGGGTGACACGCTCTGGGAACTGGCCGGCAGGTACAGGACGTCGGTCGAGGCCCTGCAGCGGATGAACGGCAGCAAGGCCAAAAAACTGAAGCCGGGCGTCAGGCTGATGGTGAAGGCCGCGAAGCCGTGCCCCAAACCGGCGAAAAAGAAGGATGCGAAGCCGGCGGTCGAACATGTGGCGGATGAAACGCCGCGGGGCGCGGACGATGGTGTCGTCGAACCGGCTCCGCTGCCCGCCGCCGCGAAAGCCGTGGAAGCAGGTCCCGAAACCGCCCCATCTGTCACTGAAACAGCGGAAACCGTGGCGGAACCACGTGCCGCGGCGCTTGAAAATCGCGGCTCTGCGGCGGGTCCAGGTGTCGAACCCGCTGAACCTGTCGTCGTAACAGCCGAAAACGCTGCGGAATCCGGGGGCGAAGATGAAATCGACGACGAGGCAGACGAAGGGGATGGATTCGTTTCTGGCGGCATCCCGGCCGTGAACGTCCCGGCCGAGGTCGGGGGAACGGGTGTTCCCGGGGTGCATCCCGACGAGGACCTTGCGCTGTACGACGAGGCCTCCGAGGTGGGCGGTGATGATCTTCCGGTGGTCATCGTCACGCCGGAAGCCGGGGTGCCGGGAATCGACCCGGCAGAAACGGAAATCGAGGACGACGGGATCGCCGCCGACGACATCGAACCGGATGAAAAGGATCCGTATTCAGGCGACGGCATCCCTGACGATCTTCCGGAACTGCCCGATTTTGCTGAATTCGGCTTTACGGACGATGGTGCCGCGTGCGCGGATTACCTGCTGGCGCTGTCGCCGATGCCCAAGACGCCAAAGGGCACGGTCAATTTCTATCATAAGGTCCGGAAGGGCGACAGCCTGTCCAGGATTGCAAAGAAATACAAGACATCGGTCCGCAACCTGGAACGTCTGAACGGGCTGCGCGGCAATCCGAAAAAAACGAAGCGGCTGATGCATCCGGGCAAGCTCGTGATGGTCAGGCTGGGTGACCCGAAGGACCTGCTTGCCGCGCGTCCCTTCCTGGCCGACTGGGTCGAACTGAAAACACAGAAGGGATACAACATCAAGCGTCCGGCAGCCGGTTACGGCAGGCCTTTCGCGATGCGCCTGATGCTGCGCGCGATGTGCGAATTCCGTCGGCGCAACCCTGATTCGGGAAACATCGTGGTCGGCGACTGGTCCGGGCGCGTGGGCGGGCAGCTCGGTCGCCATCTTTCGCATCGCACGGGGCGCGACGTGGACCTTTCGTATTTCGTGGCCGGCAAACCTAACCTGAAGCATTTTTCAAAGGTCACGCCCGCGACGATGGATGTGGCGCTGTCGTGGGAACTGGTCCGGGCGCTGCTGGATACGCACCAGATCGAATTCATCTTCATGGACTGGACGCTGCAGCGCGCAATATACGATTACGCGGTTTCAAAGGGCTTCCCCGAAAACCTGCTTAACCAGATATTCCAGTACCCGGAGGGGCGGCGCGTCCGCAGCGGCATTATCCGCTGGGCGCGCGGTCACGACAACCACATCCACGTCCGCTTCAAGTGCCCGAAAGACGATCCGAAGTGCCGGTGATGGCTGGCAGGTCAGTACCCCGACGGTGCGATGGATGCCGGCGGACTTGTGGGCGGCGCGCAGGCGGACGGCGCGGTGACGGGCGCGTCAAGCCTTTCCAGGTTCAACAACCAGCCGTGATTACGGTGTTATCAGCCCGATTTGCAGAAGAATTACCGTGGCCGCGGCGATCGCGATGCGGTACCAGCCGAACAGCGTCATTCCGTGGCGGGTAAGGTACGAAACCATCCATTTGACTGCCAGGATGCCGGCCGCGAAGGACGTCAGCAGGCCGATGATCAGCGATTCGACGCCGAACGCGCCCCTGAGTTCAGATGCCTTGGAAACCAGTTCCCAGGCGGTGGCCGCGCCCAGCGTGACGACGCCCAGCAGGAAGGACAATTCCACCGCCGACGGCAGCGACAGTCCCACGACCAGCGCGCCAAGGATGCAGACCAGGCTGCGGCTGGTGCCGGGGACCAGGGCCAGGGTCTGGAAAAGGCCGATGATCCCCGCGCGGCGCCAGGTCAGGGTTTCCAGCGGGCGTCCGCGCGTCGGATCCATGAAGCGCCGGTTGAAGAACACGACGACGATTACGATGCCCCAGAATGCCCAGGCAGCAGCGACGACGTACAGGCTGGTCAGCCTGTCGGCGATAAATTTTTCGCCGGCGAGGCCGATGACCGCGGCCGGGATGAATGCCGCGACGATGTTGACCAGCAGGCGTCGTCCGTCGAGATCGCGCCCCACGAGGCCCGCCGCCATCTGTTTCAGGCGCGTGCCATAAACGACCATGACGGCCAGTATCGCGCCCAGTTGAATGGCGATCGCCCAGGCGAAGGCGGCGTTGTTCGATTCGATGCCCAGCAGTCGCTGGAAAAACAGGAGGTGGCCGGTCGAACTGACCGGCAGGAATTCGGTCAGCCCCTCGATGAAACCAAGCAGAACGGCCTGCCACGAATGCATTGGAAAACCTCCGGCGTGGTGGTAGTGTAAACCCGCCCCGGCCCGTGGGGCAACGGTGGCTTTTCCCATTGTGCGGACGGAAATTGAACATGCGGATACTGTCGGGGATCCAGCCGTCGGGACGGCTGCATATCGGTAACTACTTCGGCGCGATCCGGAATTTTTTGAAATTCCAGGCCGAGGGGCACGAATGTTTCTATTTCATCGCGAATTTTCACGCGTTGACGTCGAAAAAGGACGCGGCGGCCCTGCGCGAATCGACAATGCACCTGGCGGCCGGGTACCTGGCGCTTGGCATCGACCCTGAAAAGTCGGTGTTTTTCGTGCAGTCCGACGTGCCGCAGGTCACCGAACTGTGCTGGTTCCTGAATACGGTGTGCCCGGTCGGGCTGATGGAGCGGGCCACGTCGTTCAAGGACAAGGTCGCGCGCGGCATCGCCCCGAACATGGGGTTGTTCGATTACCCGGTCCTGCAGGCGGCCGATATCGCGATTTATGATGCGAACATGGTCCCCGTCGGCGCCGATCAGAAACAGCACATTGAAATCACGCGCGATCTGGTCGGGAAATTCAACCAGGCATATGAACGTGAAATACTGGTGACGCCGGAACCGTTCATCCTGCAGGCGGTGGCGGTCGTGCCCGGGATCGACGGCCAGAAGATGTCGAAATCGTACGACAACGTCATCGAAATTTTCGACACGGCGA
The DNA here is from genome assembly GCA_964470365.1 of uncultured Anaeromyxobacteraceae bacterium. GTDB lineage: Bacteria > Myxococcota_A > UBA9042 > DTJE01 > DTJE01 > JAGOFO01. Next base: position 16,518 of record CAYYCO010000048.1, read on the forward strand.
AGGCGACGGCGAAGACCTGCGGCCGGATCGTCACGGATTCGACGCCGCTGGAGGACCCGAAGGACCCGGACAAGTGCAATGTTTTCGCGCTGATAAAACTGTTCGCGACACCGGACGAGGCCGCGGAAATCGCCGCGAAATACCGGGCGGGCGGTTACGGCTACGGCCACGCGAAAAAGCGCCTTGCCGAACTGATCAACGAACACTTCGCGGATGCCCGGGCCAGATATGACGACCTGATTGCGCGTCCCGACTACCTGACCGACATCCTTCGTGCCGGCGGCGCCAGGGCCCGCGCCGCCGCCGAATCCACCATGACCCGCGTCCGCGCCGCGTCCGGCATCATGACCACATATTGATACCGGCTTTTCAGGGATCCCGGGGCGTGATGCGTGCGGGGTGCGCCGTCGGCCGCTCAGGCCTTCCGGAACCTGGCGATGATTGCTTCCGCGACATGCAGGCCGTCGACCGCGGCCGAAACGATGCCGCCCGCGTAACCGGCGCCCTCGCCGCAGGGGTACAGGCAGTCGTTGCGAACGGCGCGGAATGTGTCGTCGCGGGTGACGCGGATCGGGGAAGATGTGCGGGTTTCCGGGCCGCAGAGTGGCGTGCCGGGGGCGTCGAATCCGCGGATTTTGCGGCCCATGACCGGCAGGGCGGCGTCAATCGCGTCCAGCACGAACCGTGGCATGTAAACGGCGCGACCCAGCGTGGCGACGGTTATGCGGGCAAGGGCGCCCGGGGCGCACCCGGAAGCGGCCGCGTCGGCAAGCGCGGCGCGTTCGATGCGTCGCTGGAATTCGACCCCGGCAAGGGGCGATGCGGCACCGAAGTCGTCGGCGTCCACGTTCACGACAACCGCGGAATTCGCGAAGCGGCCGTCGCGCGCAAGGTTTGACATCCCGTTCGTAACGATGCCGTCGGGTTCCGATGACGAATTGATTATGGTTCCGCCGGGACACATGCAGAACGTCCAGGCAGACCGCCGGGCGTCGATGCGTTCCGCCAGCCGGTAGGTGGCCGGGGGCAGGGCGGGATGGCCGGCGAACGGGCCGTACTGCGCGGCATCGATGGCCGCCTGGGGATGTTCGATGCGGAGACCGACCGCGAATGCCTTTGCCGTCATTTCGACGCCCCGGGCGTGAAGCATGGTGAACGTATCGCGCGCGCTGTGCCCGGTCGCCAGGACAACCGCGCCTGCCGGGATGGTTTCGCCGCCGTTGACGACCAGCCCGGTTACCCGGCCCGAACGGTCGGTGACGACTTCGTCGACACGACAGTTAAACCGGGTTTCCCCGCCGGCCGCGGCGATGGCGTCGGTAATTGCCGGGATGACCGTCCGCAGCCTGTCCGTGCCGATGTGGGGCATGTGTTCCCACTGGATTTCAGGGGGTGCGCCGTGTTCGACGAACGTTCGAAGCACATGGGCGCACCTGGGGTCGCGGATGCGGGTGGTCAGCTTGCCATCCGAAAAGGTGCCGGCGCCGCCCTCGCCGAACTGCACGTTGCAGTCCGGGTCCAGCGGGCCGCCGTTCCAGAATGCGCCGACCCTGGCCGCGCGGTCGGCGATTCGGCCGCCACGTTCCAGCAGAAGCGGCGCATAACCGGCGCGTGCAAGCGCCAGCGCGCAGAAAAGGCCGGCCGGGCCGGAGCCGACAACGATCACGCGCGCGGACAGCGGTTCGTGGCCCGGGGGTGGAAGTTCATACGCGGATTCCAGGACCGGTTCGACGTCGGTGCGTCCGGCGCAGCCCCGCAGGAATGCCGGTTCATCGCGCAACGCAACATCCACGGACAGGACAAGCAGGGGACGATGGCCACGTCGCGCATCGACCGACCGCCGTACCATGCGCCATTCCAGGATCGGCCCGGCCCCGGCGCCAAGGGATGCCGCGATGTAATCGGGGATGCGTGAAACGCCGTCAATCGGCACGCGGATGTTGTTGATTCGAATCATTAATCCCGTTTTTCCGGGGGATCACGCGGACGGGCGTCAGGCGTCGCCGCCGACCGCGTCCGTCGTAACCACGTCCGGTTCGATCACGTCGGGGGTTTCTTCCACCACGGGTTCTTCAACGACCGGTTGTTCCACAACGGCTTCGTCGGCCCCGGTCCCCTCGTCCGGCCATGTGCAGCCATCCCAGGTCAATTCTTCCGGCTGTTCGGTCAGGAACGTGACGCTGTTCAGTTTCGCCACGACCGAATAGCTGGCCTTGTTGATCATCTGGATGTGGTAAACGCCCGGAATCGCGCAGCTTCCGGTAACAGAGAACGCGACGTCCTTGGAATTCATGCGGTCGGCCACGAAAGACTTTTCAGCGTCGCTGATGGCACGCCCCGCGTACGTCCAGTTGATCGGTTCGTCGCCGCGTTTCACCATCATTTTGACTTCCGGCGCGCTGTCGTAACCGTACATGTCTTCGGCCCGGAAATACGCGATGAACCCGTTGCTGCCCGGCGGCACGACGATCTTGTACTGGAACGTCCCGGCAACCGTCGTCTGGAATTCGTACGCGTACGAATCGGACGTGCCAGGCAGGTAATACCCCTTGCCGCCAAGTTCGGTCCCGTATTCCAGGACGCGTGAACACGAAATCAGGTTGTGGTTTTCGAGGATGCCGCGCACGACCCCGACGTTATCCGGCGAAAGTTCGGCCGTCACGTCCAGCATGTACTGTGCAGCCTCGCCGAACGTCGTCACAAAGCCCGACGCGGCCAGCGTGCCGTACGCGATCTGGTCGGCCAGTTCCGCGCCCAGCGTCACGCGGATTTCCCACAGCGCCGACGACCAGATGCGTCCGTCGGTGTGCGATTCGCCCACATAATCGTCCGGGCAGCGCTTGTATTCGGAAAGGTCGCGCGACTGATCGCCCAGCGCGTATTCGCCCAGGACCGCCATGTCCAGGATGGTGCTGGCGAAGTAATCCGCGAAACCCTCGTTCAGGCCGGGCGGATCGGCGTTGAATCCGTACTTGTCCCCGGTATTCAGGCCGAAGCGGTTTCCGCCCACGACCGAATGCGTGTATTCGTGGAATATGACGGACGCGTCGGTGCAGTAATCGATGCGGCGCCCCTGGCCGAACGCCAGCATTTCGCCGTCATGCATGTTGAATCCCATGAAACCGTATGACGCGTCGGGCAGGTAGGCCGCGTTGTCCAGCCCCATCCAGCCCGGGCTGCCCAGGATCTGGAAAGACATGTTGACAACCGAAAACAGCGACCGGTCGCCGTCGGTGTACCCGAACGTGTCGTGGAAGTAGTCGTGGACCTTGTTCATCGAGTAGTAGGTGTGGCCCTCGGCGAACGCGTCGTTACCGTCACGCGTGCTGTCCGGCGGCGTCAGCGAAAGGTACGTGCCGTCGGGGTCGGGCGTCACGGTCTGGGTGTAATGGCAAAGCTGGACGTCGTAATCGACGCCATCCCAGTTCATCGTTTCGACCGGGCCGCCGTCCTCGCGAAGGCAGTTCCACACGTCGGCGAATTTTCCCGTCAGCTTTCCGGAAAGCGCTGTCAGGTGGGGGTAAACGACCTTCGTCGGGTTGATGTCGTCGGGCGAAACGGCCCAGGCCCAGCCCTCGCGTTCTTCCAGGAACGGCGGCAGGGCGGTGTCCTCGACAACGATGTCTTCGGCGATCACTTCGTCCACGATGACGGAATCAGGGGCGTTTGTATCGGTTGCGACGTCGACGCGCGCGTCGGAGACGGCGGTATCGTTCGTTGCGTCGCTGTCAAGTGTGTCGCCGGCGGCAGTATCCGCGACGTCCGCGCCGAGGTCGGTCGGACCGATGTAATCCGCGCCGCACCCGGTGGCCAGCGCCGCGGTAACGAAAAGTACCAGGAGCAGTTCGCAAGTCCGCATTTTCATTGTCATCTCCTGGCGATGTCCACGAACCTGACCACGCGGCCGGTACGCAGATCCACGACTGCCTCGAAAAGCCGGGAAAGATCGGCCGCACGCAGCAGCATCCGTCCGCCCGGAGCCAGTTCGCCGTCCTCCGTCATGTACCAGACCCGTTGCGCCTGATCCGGGACGATCAGGCCGTCGAAACGCCGCGATTCGGCGCGGATGATAACCACGACCTGGTCAAGGGTAAGCGAGGCGCGGCCGGTAGCCACGCGCAGTCCCTCCGATTCGGCGGGAATCGATATTTCCGCGGAACGCAGGGACCCGTCGGACGCGGTCGACAGCCGCAGGTACTGATCGATGACAGGGAATCCGTCCAGCGAAATCGTCGAATACGCGACGGTGCCGAACCGCGACATTTCGGTTTTCGTTTCAAGAATGCGGAAGTCCCGCCGGGGCCAGAGGATCGGCCGCAGCGAAGCAAGCAGCGACGAGGACCGCGCCACGATTTCGCCGGCCGCGACCCTGCCGCGATCCCACCTGACGGTCAGGCGTTTGTGGGAATCGAACGTGACGTTCGAGGTCTGTTTCAGTTCTGTCCTGACGCGGTCCAGCACACCCGCGCCGGTGCCCGGCCGCGCCAGCACCGGCAGTGCCCCAAGCAGCAGCGCGCAGGCCATCGCAATCGCAATCAGCTTTTTCATTTTTCACCTGGTGTCGGGATGAACCCCGTGAAACGGTGAATGATACATATGCGCGTACGCGCGGGTCAACGCGAAAAACGAAGAAGTTTTTCGATATTAACGGATTAGCTGTCGACGTCCTGGGCAGTTCGGCGGGAATTAAGCCCCGGCGCCCCGGGGGCAACCACGCCGGGCGAATGTGCGGCTATCAATTAGGCGCGTTTTCCGTTATCTTGACGACGGAATTTTTTTGGTACGAAACGTCCGCATGGAAGAATCGTTCGACTCATTGAATTTGCCCCCGTGGCTGGCACAGGCCCTCAAGGCACAGGGTTTCGAAAAACCCATGGAGGTGCAGACCGCCTGCTTCGGGCCTGCCATGGCAGGCAAGGACCTGGTCGTCCAGTCCCGCACCGGTTCAGGAAAGACGCTGGCGTTCGTCCTGCCGATCCTGGCCCGCATCGTGCCCCGCGCCCAGGCGACGCCGCAGGTGCTCATCCTGGGACCGACGCGCGAACTGGCGCTGCAGGTCCATTCGGTTGTGGAATCGCTGGGCAAATCCGGGAACGTGCGCAGCGCATGCGTTTACGGCGGCACGGGATTTTCGGCCCAGTTGACCGCGCTTCATGACGGCGTCGACATCGTCGTCGGCACACCGGGCCGCATCCTTGACCACGCCCGCCGCGGCACGTTGAAGCTGGCCGGTATCCAGTGCGCCGTCCTGGACGAGGCCGACGAAATGCTGTCCGCCGGCTTTTACGAGGACGTCCGCGACATCCTGAAATCGATCCGTGACATCCAGCAGATGTTCCTGTTTTCGGCCACCATCGAACCGGGGCTGGAAAACCTGATTTCGGACATGATGGTGGACCCGGCCAAGGTGAACCTGTCGGGCGACCGCATCGACGTGGATCGCATCGACAACGTCGCGTACCTTTACACTGACGACGGGCCGCGCATCAGGTCGCTGGTGGCGCTGCTTGAATCCGAGGATCCCGCCGCGGCCATCATTTTCTGCAACACCCGCAAAACGACCGAATCGGTGACCGCGTACCTGCGCCGCCGCGGTTATGACGCGGCCCTTTTGAACAGCGACCTGCCGCAACGCCAGCGTGAAGAAGTCATCCAGCGCATGCGCGACGGCCGTCAGAATATCCTGGTCGCCACCGACATCGCTGCGCGCGGCATCGATATTTCGTTCCTTCCGTGCGTCATACACTTCGATCTGCCGGACGATACCCAGCAGTACATCCACCGCACGGGCCGCACCGGGCGCGTCGACCGCCGGGGCCGCGCCGTTTCGCTGCTGTCCGCGCGCGACCTGCACAACGTCAAGCGCATCGAATACCGATACGGAATCAAGCTGGAACGCGCCGAACTTCCCGGCCGCGAGGAGACACTGAAGATGCTTTCACTGCGCCGGATCCGCGAATTGAAGGAACGCCTGGACTGCCAGCCGGTCATTCCCGAAGAATTCACCGCCATCGCAAAAGAAATCCTGACCGATGACGATGCGGAACAGATGGTCGCGATGCTGGTCGATTCATGGCTTTCGTC
>CAYYCO010000049.1:0-21997 GCA_964470365.1 uncultured Anaeromyxobacteraceae bacterium
CGCGCGCAAACACCGTGCGGGCCGTCAACCACAACATGGTTGCGGCGTACTGGTTGATTGGTCGTGAAATCGTGATGGTTTTGCAGCAGGGGGAACAACGGGCCGGGTACGGCGAACAACTTCTTAAAGAACTGTCAGCACGGTTGACAAGACGGTTCGGAAACGGCTATTCGCAGACAAACCTTCAGAATTTCAGGCTGTTCTATACTGCGTTTCCGAACCACATTCAGATCGTCCCCGACAACATTCAGCAGACGGTGTCTGTTAAATCGGAAACAGGTCCTTTGAATGAACTTTCATGGTCACACTACAATGACCTCATCAGGGTTCAGGACGCACGGGCTCGGTCATTCTACGAAAGCGAAGCGGCAAAGGCTGGGTGGAGCGTCAGAGAACTCAGACGCCAGATTCACACGTTGTACTACGAGCGGCGAATAGCGGCACGAAACTCCCCCGGAAACGCTCCGGCACCGACATTGGAGTCGCGACCGACGCCGGGGTCGAATTCGTTACTGGAAACCATCAGGGATCCGATGATTCTGGATTTCCTGGGCTTACCGGATGCTGCGTCGATGCATGAGTCCGACCTGGAATCGGCCATCATTGCCCACCTGCGGGACTTCCTGCTGGAACTTGGGCGCGGCTTCGCGTTCGTCGCGCGGCAGAAACGCCTTTCGTTCGAGGATGAACACCTGTACGTTGACCTTGTCTTCTACAGCATTCCGCTTCGATGCTATCTGCTGATCGACCTGAAGATGGGCAAGTTGACCCACGCTGACGTCGGACAGATGGATGGTTATGTGCGACTTTTCGACGATCGTGTCGCATCCGATGGGGACAACCCGACCATCGGTCTGATTCTCTGCGCGCAGAAAAACGCTGCCGTGGCGCGATACTCGGTTCTGAACGACCGACGGCAAATTTTTGCCAGCCGATATGTGACGCTGCTGCCGACCGAAGCGGAACTGGCGGCCGAAGTCGCGCGGGAACTTCAAGTATCGTCATAGATGTCACCGCCCATATGAAAGACCGCCCCTGGATGGCGACAGAAGATCAACTTTCAGAATTGTCGCGGCAAACAGTAAATCCCGGGGTCGCGGTGCGTGGCCCAGGAAGTTTTGCAGACAATTTTCGCGCCAGCGTATTTAAGAATGTTTTTTATTCTTCGCGCCATGATGGCAAGATGGAGGCCCAAATCAAACATGTCCAATTCCGATGGTTGGATGGTTTTCAAGGAGGAGCCCATGATTTCCTATTCCATGACCTACGACCGAACGGTCGATGATGACTTCAAAGACCTGCTTGGGCCTGGAGGGACCCTTCACGGTATCGCCACAGATCCAGGGCGGGTCTTGGACCGAAAAACAAACAGAGTTGTCCAATTGGATTTGCAGCTCCGGTGCAACAACGAGGTTCATATCTACGCTGGTCTGACCAAACTGCTGACGCTTCGGCTTTCAGACCGTCGGATGATAGTCCGTGCACATTCGACTTATGAAAATAGATATGAAGAAGTCCTTAAAACAACTGGTTCCGGTCTGCGTCCCATATTCGGGTCGTACGCTCTAAACGAACTGAAAGACTTCGAAGGCCGCTACCGCGACTACATTGAAACGATTGCCATTGACACGCGATGGCTCGCAAGGGAGGGGTTCTGGCAGGCCTGGCTGGCTTGGCGTTATGGCAGAAAATTCGCACACAACGACCCCTTTGTCGTTATTGACGCCCAAGCTGTCATCGAGTTCGGCAAGGGCAAGAGTCGAAACAAAACAGAATTCATCAACGAGCTCAACCGGAATGAGTCCAAACGCCTGTCATGTGCATTCAAGGACCCCAGGATTTCGAACCTGGCGCCAAAAATGTCTGCCAGCACGAGCATTCTGGCTCGACAGTTCGGTGACGAACTGGATCTGCTCGGGGTTACGCGTGACGGTGATCTTGCTCTGATTGAGGTCAAGAGCGGTCACGATGCGAAGGGCGTCTACCTTTCACCGTTCCAACTCGGCGTATACGAAACGCTGTGGAATTCGATCGCCGACCAGGGACGGGTAAGGCTCCGCGATGCAGTGAACCGGCTGATCGAGCAGAAGATTGAAATTGGCCTGCTACCATCGATACCTGCAATTCCACATCTGCGCGACGATTTCCAAATCGTGCCAATCCTGGCGGTTGGAGATCCCAACTTCCGGTCTGCCTCGTGGGCAAGGATGGATTCCCTTCGAGAATCCCGTGGTCAGATGCTTGAAGCCGAAGGTATAAATAATCCGAAGCTTTGGTTTGTCGCACGGAAACTTGTCAACGACGCAGTCGATAGTCCTGCTAAGCCGCAGGGATTTGGAAGCTCATGGGAATGGATATCGTCATCCACCGCGGAAGCCATGAAATAGGCGGCATCTGCATCGAAGTCACATGCGGCGACACCAGGATTGTCATCGATGCCGGACTGCCCCTGATGGATCGGGACGGAAAGCCCTTCAAGGGGGCGGCGGCCGCTTACCTGCCGCAGGTACCCGGATTGTTTGATGACACGGCGCCACCACCGACCGCGCTGCTGCTGACACACGCGCACATGGATCATTACGGGCTGCTTCCGTACGTGCGGGAAGGTGTGCCGATTTACGGCGGCCAGGGCACCAGGACCATGATTGAGGTAACCAGGACGTTTATCCGGCGCGAATACGATCCCGGACGCCTGACGGTGGTCGAGCCCTTCAAACCTTTCAGAATCGGGGACGTCACGGCGACACCCTGGCTGGTTGACCACTCGGCCTTTGGCGCGTTCGCATGGCAACTCGATTGCGGGGGCAGGAGGATGCTGTACACCGGGGACCTGCGGGCCCACGGGCGAAAGGCGAAGCTGTTCGATCGGATGTTGCACAGGGGCCCGGCGGGGCTGGATGCGTTGCTGATGGAGGGCACGCATATCGGCGAGGCGTTCGGCGCGTGCAGAACCGAAGATGACGTCAGGGATGCATTCGGGGCGATCGCCGGTCGAACCCCGGGTACGGTCGTCGCGTTCGCCAGCGGACAGAACATCGACAGGATCGTGTCGATTTTCAAGGCCGCGCGGCACAATCACAGGAAATTGCTGATCGATGTGTACGTCGCTTACGTGCTGTACAAACTGCGCGCCCAGGGGGTACTGCCGCAGGCCTGGTGGAACGGCGTGCAGGTGTTTTTCCCGCGTCGCCTTGCGGACAGCATGAACCGGCGGAACCTGGATTCAATCCGGGAATTGTTTCGGCCATACGCGGTGGATCCGGCGGACCAGATGGAAAACCCGGGTGGGTACCTGGTGATCGGCAGACCATCCATGGCCGATGACCTGGCGGCGATGAACCTGGATGGCGCCGCCTTTGCCTGGTCGATGTGGTCGGGATATTTGAATGATCCCTCCGCCGATGCGTTGAGGGCGCTGGCCGCATCCCGGGGCATCAAAATCCAGACGATACACGCCAGCGGACACGCATACCGTGACGACCTGCAGCGACTGGCGCGGGCCCTGGCCCCGAAGCGGGTGGTTCCCATCCACACGATGACGCCGGATCTTTTCAGGGACCTGTTTGACAACGTCGTGACGCTCGATGACGGGGAACGGCTCGATCTGTAACGCGGATTCGGCCCGGATGGCGGCGGGTCGGGTGGCGGCGCGCCGGGTGGCGGCGGGTTCGGGCATTTCGGGGACACGCAAGGCAGAACATGGTTGCGGCGTACTGGCTGACCGGCCGCGCAATCGTGATCGAATTGCAGCAGACAGATCAACGGGCGACGTTCGGCGGGCAGGATCCTGAATGAACCCGCACGGCCCGCACATCCACAGCGATCCCCTGATCCGTTGCGATTTCGATTGGGTGAAGGGGGCAGTTCATTGGAACATGGCTGCCTGGCTGGCCGTGGTTCATCTGCTGCCCTTGTCGCCGGCGGCGATCAGCGTATCGATATCCAGGTCCTTGTTGTCCACGACGCGGCCGGCTTCGACGTCGGCAAGCCCGCGGTTGACGGCTTCAACCAGCCGCAGGCGTTGGACTTTCCTGGTCGGACGGCAGGCGGCAAGGTCGTGCGCGGCCTGAAGGTTCATCCAGAAATCCGGGGTGGTGCCAAGCGCCTGGGAAAGCAGCCACGCCGTGTCGGGGGTGACGCCGCGCTTGCCGCGGATAAGCTGGTTCAGGCGCTGGATGGGAATGCCGAGGTGCGCCGCAAACGCCACCTGCGTGATACCCGTCGGCTTCAGGAAGTCATTCAGGAGCACCTCGCCCGGATGCGTCGGTATTCGTTTTGAAGGTCTCATCTTCAGTCTCCGGCTGGATTCAACCTACCGATGGTAATCCAGCAGTCTCACATCAAAGGCGCGGCCGCGCGCCCAACGGAATACCAGGCGCCATTGGTCGTTCACCCGGATGCTGTAACAACCATCGAGATCGCCATGAAGCGCCTCGAGATGATTGCCCGGCGGCGCCCTCAAATCCTTCAGGTCCACGGCGGCATCAAGCGCATCAATTTTACGTGTGGCAACGGCGATGATCCCGGGTGGAATCCTCGCCAGCAATCGCCGCGGACCGCCATCGTAAAGAGCCCTTGTCGCGTCATCCCCGAATGATGAAATCACGGTTCAACCCCGGGCAGGAGGAAGATTAACATTTACACGGTATCCATGCAACGGCAAAAGCGCATCAGATGCATTGTCGTTATCGCCGGCCGATTCGTTTCAGAATACTGACTAACCGCTATTCCTACTGCGGGGGGATGCAGCGGGAAAGGTCGTCCCTGGAGGTGAGGTCGGCGAAGGCGGCGTCGAGGGCGCCTTCGAGGGCGGCGTAGCAGCAAGTGTAGCCCTGGTGGCCGGTGACGGTTTCGGTGATGGTCATGTCGTAATAAAGCTGCTGGAAGGCGCCGGCCGCGTAGGAGCAGGCCAGGGCGTTCAGGATGCAGTCGCCGTAGGGGATGCTGTCCTGCTGGCATTCGGTGACCAGCCATGTACCGCCGAGGGCCTCGCAGCCGGGCTGGTGGTCGGCGCCGGGCGATTCGGCGTAATAGTGGGTCAGTGTGTAAAAGGTGGCTCCGGTGGGCGGGGGTTCTTCGCAGTTGCCGGTTTCACGGCCGGGACAGGTCAGCGCCAGGACGCCGCCTGCCGCGTCGGTGCACCAGGCGGCCCAGGCCTGCGCCTTGGACAGGGGCACGCCGCCGGCCAGCTCGATGCAGTACGGGTCCAGCGAATCGGAAAACACGCAGGCGACCGAATCGGTGGTTTCGCCGTCGCACGCGGCGGCCGGGTCGGACCAGACCGTGGTGATGGTCGCTGCGGGGTTGTCGCGGCGGGCCTGGGCGGTCGCGTCGGCCAGGCTGCAGTACAGCGGGGCATAGAAATTACGGTTGTACGACGCGCCGCTTTCGCCGACCAGATGCAGGGTCGCGACCAGGTCGGCGGTCGGGCAGACCTGCCAGGTTCCGCCCTCGGATTCGCACATCGCCTGCAGCTGGGCCGGGTCGGGGCCGGACCCCGAACCGAAGGTGAACCGGTCGACGCAGGATTGCGCCGCCGCGTTGTAACAGCCCATCGCGATGCAGGCGCCCCCGATGCAGGTCAGGCCGTTCCAGCATGACCCGCAGGACATGCCGCAGACGGGATCCGGGCCGCAGGCGGCGGCGCCGCATTCAGGTTCGCAAGGGGCATCCGTGTCGAGAGCGTCCGCCAGCAGGTTGTCAGGGGCGTCAAGGCCGTCGGGCTGCGGGACGTCGGACCCGGAAATGTCGGACCCGGCGGCGTCGGCAGCGTCAGGTTCGTCGCCGTCGAGGTGTGTGTCGCCGGCAGCCGGGTCGTCGCCGACAGTGTCGCCGGTCATGACGTCGTTCCCTGCCGTGTCCCCGGCCGCATCAACCGCCGCATCATCGCCGGTGCCGTCCCGATTCGCGTCGGCCGTGTGAACGTCGCGTCCGGCATCGCCGGTGACGTCGTGGTCCAGGACGTCGACTTCGACCGCGTCGTCGGGCGGCCAGTCGTCATGCCCCCCGCCGCCGCCGCAGCCGGCGGTGAAGGCTGCACAGCCCAGGATCAGCGCAAACACGGGAACCAGGCATCGAACGGCCGACATGAATCCCCCGCGGGTGACATGAACACGCGCGAATATACACCAGAACCATCCCGTGGCCGAACGCGATTCGCCCGCGTCCCCCGTTACCACCGGACCTGGACGGGGTTGTGGCGGTCGTCGAGGGTGCCGTCGCCGAGCTGGCCGTCGGTGTTTTTGCCCCAGCAGAACAAGGCGCCGACGACGATGCCGCACGTGTGGCGGCCGCCGGCGACAACGTCGGTCGAGTCGGAGGCAAATACCGGGAGGAACATCTGGCGGCCGGCCGTGTCACCGACGCCAAGCTGGCCGAAATCGTTATGACCGGTGCAATACAACCCGCCGAGGCTGTCGACATAGCATGTGTGGAACGAACCGAGCGCCGGCGGCGGCGGGGGCGGAAGCAGAACGTTTGATTCCCAGTAGCCCGCCGTCTTCTGCGTCAGGTCGCACGGACCGGTGACGCACGATTCGCCACCGGGACCGGTCGTCTGGCCCTGGGAATCGCTGCCCCAGCATTCAAGGTAATACATGAGGCCGTTCAGGCTGATCGGAACCTCTTCGAGCACGCAGGAATGCTGGGACCCCAGATCGCCCGACCGGGTCGTGCCGTTTTCATTGACAAGGTACTGCGGCCCCCAGAGGGTGGTGGTACTGTCGATGCCGAGCTGCCCCGACTGGTTGTCGCCCCAGCAGACGACGTTGTGCTGGAAGGTCGTGGCGCAGGTGTGCTGCCCGCCGCAGAACACGTCGACAGACGTCGCAAGCGACACCTTCTGCGGGATAGAATAAGACGCCGGCGGGCTGTTGATACCAAGTTGGCCGGTTCCGTTCGATCCCCAGCACCATACTTCCCCATTTCTTACGGCACAGGCGTGAAGCGCGCCGGCCGACACCCTGGTCACCCCGTCGGCCAGAAGATTGACCGCAACCGGCTCGTTGCTGGCCCAGCTGCTGCCGTGCCCGAGTTGCCCGACGGCGGCGGCGCCCCAGCACCACGCGGCCCCCGTCGTCGTCCAGGCGCAGGTGAAATCCTGTCCGGCCGTGATCCCGGCCACGTCGGTCAGATTTTTCACCGGCGTGGGCACGGTGCGGTCGGTGTTTGTCCCGTCGCCAAGCTGGCCGGAGGCGTTGTCGCCCCAGCAGTACGCCCTGTGGTCGCTGGTCACGCCACAGGTATGTGATTCGCCGGCCGACAGACTGACGAAGGCAGGGACGCAGGCGTCCGGAATCACCGACGAACGAACGAAACCGGGGTTGCATGAAACAGCCTGGCAGCTGCCGGTTCCGTTGCACCAGCCGGTGCCGTCCTGAATCGGGCAGGACGTTTCGTGTCCCGGCCACGGATCCATCGCGCACGCGCATCCGCCGTCGCAGTGCCCCCCGGGATAACACGGGCTGATCACGATCGGGCAGACGACCAGGCTGCCGCTGCAGTTGCCGCCACCGTCGCAGGCATCGTTGCAGGTGCACAGGTCGTTGTCGTTGCAGGCCCTGCCGACCGGGTATTCATAATTGCAGTTTGGCGTTCCGTCGGGATGGGCCTCCGCCGCGCATTGCCCGACCATAACGGGGCAAATGACGAACGTCCCGGCGCATTCGCCGGCGTTGCAGGCGTCGCCGTAGGTTTCCAGGTTACCGTCGTCGCAGGCGGCCGTGTTCCCAAGCATCGTCCAGGCGCCCGCGGAGGTGGTCGGGTCGCAGGCCCAGCACGGACGGGTCGGGTCGCGGTCGCCGGGCAGGCGGCAGCCGGCGTCGATCCAGCAGAATCCCGCCGCAAGGCAGGTCGGCTGGTCGGTCGGCAGTTCAAACGTGTCGGGGACGCCCGGGTCAAGCGCGGCATCGGCGGCCGCGGTGTCATCGTCGATGACGTCACCTGCGTCGGGCGCGTGGACGTCGTCGGCGTCGGGCGCGGAACCGTCAGATGCATCGTGGCCGGCCGTGTCACCGGGGAGCGTATCCCCGTGCCCGACGTCCGGTGCGTCCGGTTCAACGCCATCGACCGCTGCATCCGGGACGGCGGCGTCAGCGACCGTTTCGCCCGGAACGTCCCTGCCCTGCCCATGATCGCCGGCGGCGTCGGGCGTCACCGAATCGGCGGCGGCGACATCGGCGGTGTCCGTGGTGACATCGTCGCCGTCATCACCCCCGCAGGCGGCAAAGCCGCCCGACAGGGCCACGACCAGGGACGCGGTCACCAGCGTTCGCGACAAACTCAAAACGGCAGGTCTCATAACGGCACCCCGACATATACCGTGCCTATACTAAACCAGACGCGGCAAGTGGTGGTTCTGAACCCGGCGAACTTTACATTCGTCCGCCTAGAAGTTTTCGGCCAGGCGTTCGAAGTAGCCCTGGGGATGGGCGCAGGCGGGGCACGCCTGCGGGGCGGCGGTGCCGGTGTGGACATAACCGCAGTTCAGGCAGCGCCAGGTCGTCGGGGTTTCCTGGACCCACATTTCGCCCTTTTCGATGTGGGCGGCGAACGCCTCGTACCGGCGGGCGTGCTGTTTTTCGGCGACGGCGATCGATTCCATCACGACGGCCACGGCCGTGAACCCTTCGTCACGGGCGACCTTCGCGAAGTCCGGGTACATGTGCTGCCATTCGTAATTTTCACCGGCGGCCGCCATGCGCAGGTTTTCCAGCGTGGTCCCGATGACGCCGGCCTCGGCCGACACCGGGATTGTCACTTCGCCGCCCTCCAGGAACTTGAACAGCCGTTTCGCGTGTTCCTTTTCCTGTTCGGCCGTTTCCAGGAACGCCATCTGCACGGCGATGAATTCTTCGTTCTTCGCCTTTGACGCCCAGAACGTGTACTTGTTGCGCGCCTGGGATTCCCCGATGAACGCCGCCATGATGTTCTTTTCCGTCTGCGAACCCTTCAGTGATTTCATCGCGTTTACCCCTGTGTTTACAAAATTGACGAATCGGCGGGATGCGCCGCACAGTCCGGCATGTTATCCGGCGCGGGCCGCAAGGTCAAAGGTTGGATTTGATTCCGGCGGGCCGAAAATCCCGCCGGCCGGCGTTCCGTTGCCGACCGGCGGGGTTCATTCGGTATCAGGCGACGCGGCGGCGGCGGAGGATGGCCAGCACGGCGACGCACAGGCCCAGCATCAGCCAGCCGAGGTGCGTGCCGCTGCCGGTGCCGGCGCTGCAGCCGTCGTCGTCGTCGTTGTGCGGGCCCAGGTCCTCGCCGGGCACGTCGTTGTCGACCGTGTCCTGGACGACCCCGGTGTCTTCGCCGGTGCCGGTGTCGCCGATGACGTCGCGTTCAGGTTCAGCGACGCACGCCGGGTTCGGTTCGCCCACGCAGGCGCCATCGCCGTCGCACGTTTCGCCAATCGTGCATTCGTCGGCGTCGTCGCAGGCTGTGCCCGCCGCGATCGGCTTCATGTAGCAGATGACTTCGGCCGAGCCGCGGTCGTACACCGGGTAACCCAGGTCGACCATGCACGGCGGTGTGACGGTCGCCGGACATGTGACGTCGGTTTCGGCGCACAGGCCGGTTTCGGCGTCGCAGCCGTCGTCGCACGCGAATACATGCGATTCGTATTCGCAGTCCTGCGCGTCGGCGCCACAGATGCCGTCTGCGACGTACACGCGCGACGTGTCGGCATCGACGCATTCCGGTTCCGGCGGGGCGTCGCAGACCAGGACGGTTTCGGCCACGCACTGGCCGCCAGCCTGGCAGGTTTCGCCCGTGGTGCAGGCAATGCCGTCGTCGCATTCGGTACCGATGGTCTTGAACGTCGGGACGCAGCCGCCCTGGCCGTCACACGCCACCGATTCGTCGCACGGACCGGGTTCGCAGGTGAACACCGTCGACACGCACGCAGCGCCGGTGCCGTCGCAGGTGTCGCCGGACGTGCACGGGTTGCCGTCGTCGCATGTTGCCGTGTTCGAGAATGCGTCCGCCGGGCAGTCGTCGCCCACGCCGTCGCACATTTCGGCCACGTCGCACACGCCGTTCACGCCGCGGCATTCGGTGGTCAGTTTCACGTCCGCCGGGCAGGCATCATCGGCGCCGGTGCACGTTTCGGACGCGTCGCACACGCCGGCGGCCGGGCGGCATTCGGCCGTGGACCGCATGTCTTCCGGACATGCATCGCCAACGCCGTCGCACGTTTCCGCCTGGTCGCATTCGCCACGCGACGCACGGCATTCCGTGACCAGCTTGCCGTCCATCGGGCAGTCGTCGGCCACGCCATCGCATGTTTCGGCCGCGTCGCATTCGCCCGCTGCGGCGCGACATTCGGTCGTCAGTTTCAGGTCGTACGGACAGGTGTTGTCGATGCCGTTGCACGATTCAGGCGCGTCGCAGACCCCGGCCGCGGCGCGGCATTCGGTGGTCAGTTTCACGTCGGCCGGGCAGTGGTCGGCCACGCCGTCGCACGATTCGGCGGCGTCACATTCGCCGGCGGCGGCGCGACATTCGGTGGTCAGTTTCACGTCGGTCGGGCACGCGTCGTTAACGCCGTCGCAGAAGTCGGTGGCATCACAGACGCCCCGGCTGACGCGGCATTCCGTCGTCGCGGGTTCCTTGACGTCGATCGGGCAGGCATCGTCCACGCCGTTGCAGAAGTCAACGGTATCGCACACGCCGGCGCTGGCACGGCACGCCACGGTCGCGGGCGCCTTGGCATCACCCAGGCATGCGTTGCTGGCGCCGTCGCAGAAGTCGACCAGGTCGCAAACCCCACCACTGACGCGGCATTCGGTCATGGCCGGCAGCTTTTCGTCGTCCGGGCAGGCGTCGTCCACGCCGGTGCAGTAATCGGCCGCATCGCAGACACCGTCGGCCGGGCGGCATTCAGTGGTCGCGGGCAACTTCTGATCGAACGGGCATGTGTTGTCGATGCCGTTGCACGATTCGGCCACGTCGCACGCGCCCTGCACGCCGCGGCATTCCGTGGTCAGCTTTTCGTCGAACGGGCAGTACGGATCCACGCCGTTGCAGAAGTCGGCCTTGTCGCATTCACCAACGCTGGAACGGCACTCGACCGTCAGTTTTTCGTCGGCCGGGCAGTCGTCATCCACGCCGTTGCAGTAATCATTCCTGTCGCATTCGCCGATGGAGGGCCGGCATACCTGCGTCGTCGGCGCCTTCCCGTCCACGGGGCAGTCGTTGTCGACGCCGTTGCAGAAGTCCTGTACGTCGCATTCGCCCTGCAGGACACGACACTCGCGGCTGACGGGCGCCTTTTCATCGGCGGGGCAGTCGTTGTCGACGCCGTTGCAGAAGTCGGCCACGTCGCAGATGCCTTCCGACGCGCGGCACTGCGTGGTCAGCTTCGCGTCCGGGCAGTCATTGCTGTCGCCGGTGCAGTAGTCCATCGCATCGCAGCCACCTTCGGCAAGCCGGCAGACAACCATCGGCGATTCATGATTCGGCAGACATGTGCCGGCGCCATCACAGGTATCGGGCTGCGAACAGTCCGTGTCACGCTGGTCGCCGCAGGCCGCGCCCACCGGCTTGACCTTCAGGCGTTCGCAGGTGTCGACGTTGCAGAACCCGACACAATCGTTATCCGGATGCGTGCAGTCGTCGTGACCGTGGCAGGTGAATTCGAATTCGGCCGTGACCAGGAGATCTTCCTGGACGTTCGTCAGCAGCATGTAATCCTGGCGGCCGTGCGAAACGCCGTTGATGATGACGTTCTGCACGTGGTACCCGGAATCGGCGTTGAACCACAGTTCCACATCGCTGTCGTGAACGATGAACTTTCGCCCCTCCGGCAGGATCCGGCCGTTCGGAGACTGGACGACGGTCAACAGGTGGCCGACCTCCATCGTGACGGTCAGGGGTTCGACATCGGTTCGCGAATTCGGGGTCCGCAGCAGCACCTGGGCGCGGTATGAACCGGCAGGCATGCCGGTGCTGTCCGCCATGATCCCGATCGGCATCGACGCGCCGCCATCCAGCACGCCGGACACGGGGTCCTCGGACAGCCACGGCACATCGGAAAACCCGCCGGTCAGGAGGTATTCCACCGTGTTGGACCACAGTTCGACGGCATCGGCCACGCCGTCGGTATCCACGTCGCCGGTGTTGGCGTAATCCGTAATCCCGCGCCAGACCGTGCGGTTGGCATTGCCCACGATCATCGTCGCCGCCCCGGGGGCCGCGGCCGTTGTCGTACCGGCGACGGCGTATGAACCGTTGTATGCATCGGCGATGAAACCGGTCAGCCCGAAACCGGGATCGGTCGGGCTGGTGAAATCCGGAACCGATTCGACCTGATCGAAAAGGTCGTGGTCCATCCATTTGTAACTGGGCGTGGCCGTCGAAAGGACGTCCACGATATTTACGCCGAGATCGACAAGGAGCTGCGCGTCGCGGTTGACGTTCCAGAACTGCCAGCAAGAAAACACCAGTTTTCCGCCGGCCTGGACATACGCGGACAATTCGTCAAACACGCCGATATCGCAACTGAGGGAACCGTCATAAATGACCAGGTCCCAGCCCCCTTCGGCCAGCGCCGTCAGGAACTGTGCATGCTGGTCGTTGTAGTAAGCGGTCGGGGTGTAACCCAACGCGGCAATCGCCACGGCCAGCGGATCACCGGAGGTCGCCTGATCCGGCTGCGTGTAATACGTCAGGATGCGCGGGTCGGCGGCATTCGGTGCGGCCGTCACGCCGATGGGACGTTCCACCAGTTCGAATTCGCCGCGCCCCTCGCCCGAATTGACCAGCCCGACAACGGGACCGTCGGAGTCGTTGCTGCCCGCCAGGAACCTGAATTCCAGGTCGGCCGCATCGAAGGCGAAACGCGCCTCCGTGATGGCGATGTCGTGGCGCACCAGGTCACCGTGCACGACCCCCAGGGATTGCATGTACGGGGTCATTCCGTGGAAGTCGGCCTTGAGTTCCACCTCGCTGGCCGGATCATCGTTGGCCGCGAACACATAGTACAGGCCGTCGTTCGCGTTGTCGTCTTCCGGGGTCGCCATCGACACCCACGGCGTTGTGGTGCCGACGTGGACAGTCGCGCCGACCAGGAATTCGCCGGTCGCGGATTCGGTGACATAACCGCCGAACATGCCGCCGGGGATCAGCGCGCAGGTGTCCGGGTCCATCCCGGGCGAGGTGCAGGTCGAGGACGTTACCATCAAATCCAGGACGGGCAGCGTCGAATCGACCACGAAAGTCGCGGACCACATGTCGTATCCCGGGACCACCGGGGTGACGGTCATGTTGTACTGGTAGCCGTCGAAAAGCTGCATGGACCACCGGCCGGTGAACGGATCGGTCCAGGTTGCAAAAGTGTCGCCGTATTCAACGGATTCGAACGTCACCCTTGAATACAGCGGCCAGCCTTGGCCGTTGCCGTCGCGAACCGTGCCGGTCATCGTGACGGGGGTGCTGTTCGCCATGGGGATATCCTGGCGTGTCACCGTGTCGGCGATAACGGTCGGGAACACGTTCGCCGTGGAATATCCGTACATTGCGCCGGTCATGGCCGCCGGTCCGACCGGCATCGGCAGTACGTACAGGCCGTCGTCAATCGCCGGGTCGTGTTCGGTCGGGGTCGAGTAATTTGAACTGCCGGCCCCGGTGACCAGCACGTAATTCAGCCGCGCGGTTGTCGCGGAATCGTATGCGAAACCGGCCACAAGGCCCGCGGGCGTCGTGACGCAGTCGGTGGCGTTCAGCGCGACGTCATCGATATACCAGCCGGCCATCACGATCGACGAATCGCTGGTGAAGACGAAGCGGATTTTCAGGTTGGACACGTGGTATTCCGGACCAAGGGCGACGGTGACCTGCGTCCAGGCGCTGGAAACCGCACCCGAGGTCCTGCCCCAGACCGTGTTCCAGTTCGCGCCGCCGTCATGGCTGGCCTGCACGCTCGCGAAGTCCCAGTTGGTTTCGGAAACCAGGTACTGCCACCATGAAAGAACCAGGTCGCCGACGCCGGCGGAGGCGTCGATGACAGGCATCTGCAGGTAGTCCGCCTCGTTGGCGTAGTAATTTCCAGCAAGATTGGTCGCCCACACGTTGGCGCCGGAGTAGGCGGAGCCGGGGCCGGTGGTGGGCGATCCCCAGGCCATTGACGTATTCGTACCGGAAAGCGTCATTCCGCCGTTGTGCGCCTCGAAATCGGCGAAATACAGCGGGGTTGAAGCAGTCGTGTAACCGACCATGTCGCATGTCGAAACCGGCACCGGCAGGACGACGCCCGTCTGGTCGCCGGGTGCGGTGTAAGCGTATGCAACCGTCTGGTAACCCGGCAGCCACGTCTGGACCTGGTACGTGAACTGTTCGCCGGCGATGACATCAGCCGCCCAGGCGCCGGTGAAGGGGTCCGTGAACACGTACCGGCCGTCGGTTGCGCCCGGCGGAATGATCCACACGATGGCGTAAAGCGGCCAGCCATGGCCGGAGCCGTCGATTACGGTGCCTGATACGTGCGCTGCGGGCCGAGGGGTCATGACGATGTCCTGGATGGTTTCGAGACCGTCGGAAACAACCAGTCCGGTAACCGTCGCGGTCTGGTACCAGAACGACTCGGCGGTAAGGTCCCAGGTGCCGACCGGGACGTGATCGATCCGGTAGGTTCCGTCGGCCGCGGTCGTTGCAGTGTGGCCCCCAAGCGTAATCGTGACGTCCGGGAGCGGGGATCCGCCGAGGTTCGTCACCATGCCGCGAACCGTGCCGGACGGTCCGCACCATTCGGCGGCCAGTTGGACGAGTGCCGGGGCGTTTATTTCGCCCCAGCCCGTCACGTTGTTCGGGACGTCGCCGGATCCGGCGCCGCCGCATGTGCTGGAATACGGAATCGGCGTCGCGGTCCGTTCAATCAGGTTTTCAGTATTCGCGTAATCGCCGACAAGACACGGCGCCGCCTGCCATGCCAGGGCGATCAGGCCGGCCACGTGCGGGGCCGACATGGAGGTTCCACCCCAGGATTCGAACGCATCGTCGCCGGTTGCGACGGCGGAGCGGATGTCGACGCCGGGTGCCACGACCTGCGGTTTGATACCGGGGTCGGCCTGGGGATTGACCGTGTCGAGGTTGTCTGTCGGCCCGCGCAGCGAGTGGTTCGCGTACTGGCCGGACGACTGGGTGGTCGATCCGACGCCCGTGACATTGCCGTAACGGCCCGGGTTGCCGACGGTATTGCAGGCCGGCGGTTCGGAATAGCTGCAATTCGACGCGTTGCCGTTGGAAAACACCGGATAGATGCCGGCGGCGTGCCATGTGTCGACCGCCCCCTGGTACCAGGGGTCATAGGATGTGGAACAGTCGCCCCAGGAGTTGTTGACGATGTTCGGGCGGAGGTCGGGGTTGGGATTGGCGCCGGTCAGATCGGTCGGGGCGGCGACCCACTGGGCACAGGCCAGCAGGTTGGCGTCCGAGCAGGACGACGTGTCACAGCCGCGGCAGGCGATCCAGGTCGCGCCGGGGGCCATGCCGATCTGGTTGGTGCTGCTGCCGTCGCCGCCGATCATGGTGCCCATCGTGTGGCTGCCGTGGCCGTTTTCGTCCAGCGGCGCGGGCGACATCGTATAGGGGTCGTACCAGTTGTATGTGTGGTCGAACGTGCCGTCGCCGTTGTTTCCGCGGTAATGGTTGACCAGCGCGCCGTGCGTGTACCGGACGCCGGTGTCGACGTTCGCGACGACGATGCCGGCGCCGGTGATGCCCGACGTCCAGACGGCCGACGCGCCGACATGGTCGATGTTCGGTTCGATCGCGTTCACGCCGGCGGAAACCGACACTTTACGTGTTTCCGGTTCGATGATCCCGACCCTGCGGGGGGCGATGATGCGGGTCACGCCGGGCATGGACTGGATGGAATTCAGCGTCGCGCGGTCCGATTTCGTGACCGCGATGACGTTGTCGATCCAGAACGCCCGGAATTTGACGTTGTTTGCCTGCAGGACGGCGATGGCCGGGGCCTGGGAAGCGTCCGCGGCCTTCGAAAGACTTTCGTACACGAAACGTCCCCTGGCGATCCAGTCCATGCCGGCGGCGGCGGAAAGGTCGGGCCGTTCGTCGAAATATACAAGGTAATCGGCGGCGCCGTCGCGCTGGATGGCGGTGGTTACGGCCGGTTCGACCATGACGCCGTTTCCGGCGTCGATCGTGACGGCGGAGGTGATGGCCGGCAGTGTCGCACCGTCGGGCGCCAGGCCGGTGTCACATCCCGAAAGGATCGCGGCCGCCACAAGAAGGGTCATGCACAGACGTTTCATGGAATCCACCTGTTTGATGGGACATACAGGACGGGCCGTTTCGGAACCCGATCGGAAAGGCCTGTCATGCAGCTTACACAGCCGGTTAGTTTTGTCCCGCGGGGACGGTGTGTCAACGGGGATCGGTGACGTGTTGGGAGTTATGAACAAACAAGTTAAAATGCGTGCCTGGTGGCAGACTTGGCGCGGATGGCGCGCCCGGACGGGGGGAACGATGAGGGCGGATTCACAGGGAGTCTGGAAGGCGGAAGGCCGTATGTCCGGCAGCTGGATGGCGATCGGTGTTCTTGCCGCCTGCATGGCCGTGCCGGTTGTGGCGCCGGCGGGCGCTGCTGCGATGCCGGACCTGACGGTGGCGGCGCTTTCGGTGGAACCGTCGACGTCGGCGCCGGGCGGCCGGGTTGATTTGAAATACGCCGTCAGGAACGAGGGGGACGCTGAAGCCGGTGCATGCAAAATCGCCTTTTATTACAGCAATATGCAGACGCTGCAGGCGGATGCCGTTCTGCTGGCGACCGCGGACGTGCCCGCGCTTGCCGCCGGGGCCGTACTGTCGAACCTGGTCGTGAACGTGCGGATTCCAAACGAGGGCGCGAAAGGCATGCGTTATCTGGGTGCCGTGGTCGATTATGAAAAATCCGTGTCCGAGGCCAGCGAATACAACACCTGGACCGTGGCGGTGACCATTGATGATCCGCCCGACCTGCGGATCGCCAGTCTCGATCAGCCAAGTCCGGCGACGCAGCAGTTTGGTGGACCGATCTCCGTTACGTTCAGCGTCGTCAACGCCGGCAAGGTCGCGACGCCCCTGTTTGTGACCAGACTGTACTACTCCGACGATTCGACAATCACGACCGACGACACACCGCTTGATTTCGAATGGGAAACGACGCTGGCGGCAAACATTTCGACCAACAAACAGACCGTCAACGTTGTGCTTCCATCCACTGCGAAGGTCGGGTCGCGATTCGTGGGCGCCATCGCGGACGCGGACGACTCGGTTTTCGAAGGCGTGGGGACCGGCGGCCTGGCTAACGGCGAGGCGAACAACACCCGCGCTGCAAACATCACGATAACCGTCGCGATTTGTTACGGGGTCGAGGCAACCGAAGCCGGCGTGTGCGGCGGGCACGGGACGTGCGTCGGGCCTGACATGTGCGAATGCGACGAAGGCTGGGCCGGCGACCAGTGCGGCGACGTCGCGGTAGTGGAACAGGAACCCGACGCGGGCCAGATTCCGGACATCATCGATGATGACACCGGCGCGCCGCCGACCGACCTCGGTACGGTCGATACCGGAACGGACTGGGGCACCGGCACGGACGTCGACGTGGCGGACGTTAACGCACCGGATTCCGGGGTGGACGGCGATGTCCTTGAAACCGACGCGGGCGGCGACGACGTGGCCGCGAATGACGCGACCGGCCATGACGACGGCGAACCTGCCGGCGACGGCGGCTGCGGACAGTCGGGCGGCACGGCGTGGCCGGTGGGCGTGGCGCTGATGGTGATGGCGGCGGCGTTCGCGGGCTTCAGGCGAAGGATGGCATGACGACATGGACCCCGATTTTGACGATGCCGCGATCGAAACCATTATCGAACGTCTGAAACCTGCGCTGTCGCCAGACGCGCGGATTCTGCGGCGGCGATCCGGCATTTCGGGGTACCGCGCCGACAAATCCGGCATCGTCGGTCAGATGCCGCTGTTCGTGCTGCAGCCGCTTGAATACCGTGACGTCCAGGCGGTGTGCAGGCTGGCCACCGAAATGGCCGTCGAAAACGGCGGTTGCGCGCCGGTCGCCGTCGTGGCGCGTGGCGGTGGCACCGGCCTGTGCGGGGGTGCGGTCCCGACGCGGCCGTCGATCGTCGTCGACCTGTCGCTGTTGGATGCTTTCGCGCAAATCAGCCTGGAAAACAGGACTGTCAGCGTTCAGGCGGGCGTGACGATCGCGCGTCTGAACGGCATCCTGGGCCAGCACGGCCTGTTTTTCCCGGTGACGCCGACCGGCGCGGCCGAATCGGCGACGGTGGGCGGGGTCATCTCCACGAACGCCCGCGGCATGTACGCGGTCAGGTACGGCGGCGCGGTGGAAAACTGCTTCGGTGTTCATGTGGTGACGGCGGACGGCGCACTGGTGCGTTTCGGTCACGATGTGCCGGAATCCAGCGCGGGTTACGACATGGCGGGCCTGTTCGGCGGGGCCGAGGGTACGCTTGGAATCATCGTCGGTGCGACGCTGCGCGTTCACCCCGTTCCACTGTCCAGGCGGTCCCTGTTCCTGACATTCGATTCGCTGGGCGAGGCGGCACGGGCCTGTTCCGTGCTTCCGGCCCTGACCGGACAGATCGCCGCGATCGAACTGCTGTCGGCGGCCACGGCCGACCTGATTTCCCGGGTGATACGCGGTGCCGGGCTGCCCGCCGGAAGGCCCCTGGTTATGGTTGAACTGCACTCGGAACAGGCGCGGCCCGATGACATCGATACGACATTCCTGGACGCGCTGGATGGCGGCGCGGCCAGCCACGAATGGACACCGGCTGCCGGGTGCGATCCCTGGGACGCAAGGCACCGCATCACCGGGATAATCGGCGAAATGTCGGAACCCGGGGGGCCGGTCCGCCTGGACCCCGCGGTGCCGCTGGACAGGCTTGGTGATTACATCGCCGCGCTGGAACGGCTCGCGGCCCTGGCCGGAAAGGCCGGCGCGACCTGCATATTCGGACACGCCGGTGTCGGACTGGTGCACGTGCTGCTGGCGACAGGGCCGGGCGACCTGTGGCCCCGCGGTCCGGCCGACGCTTTCAGGGACGCGGCGATCGCGACGGCCCTGGAAATGGGCGGGACCGTCAGCGGCGAACACGGCCTGGGAATGACGACGATCGAACACGCGGCACGTGAAAACATATCGGCGCTGCCGTGGATGCGCGCCGTCAAAAACCTGCTGGACCCGCACGGAATCATGAATCCCGGCAAGGTGTTGACCTGATGCGCGAACCGGGTTTTGCGCCTCAGGACGGCGCCCCGTTTTCCCGGGGCTTTCGCCACGGGCTAACGGATGGCCGGCCTCGCTTCGCTCGGACGGGCGGCCCGACCAACGGGAGGCCCCCCATCTTCAAGCCCCGGGCGTCAGCCCGGGGATAACGCGGAATACACCCGATTCCGCTGTAACGCCCGAACGGCTCGCTCGACATACGTTTGTCATTCAACAGGTTGGATGATGCCGCACACTCAAACCGCGATCACGCTTCATGTCATATTCGCCACCAAGGACCGACGACCGGTGTTCCCATCATCTACACTGCCCGGACTTCACGCCGTAATCGGTAACCTCATCAACGAAAACGGCGGCAAGACCCTGCTGGTCGGCGGTACCCGGGATCATGTACACGCAGCGTTCATCATCAAGCCTGACGAGCTGTTTCGGATCTGGTCAGGGTAATCAAATCAAATTCAGCATTGTGGCTGACCGAGCAACCCGCTGTTTTGGGACGATTCAGGTGGCAGGGCGGCTACAGTGCGTTCTCGGTTAGCCCGTCGCAGATTCCGGTGCTTGTTAGATACATCCAGCGCCAGGAGGAACACCATCGCATAAAATCATTTGACGATGAACTTACGATGTTCCTGGAGCGATACCATCCCCAGAAGACATCCCCAGGCTGATGCCACGTGGTTCCCAGGGCTTGCGCCCTGGGCTGATGGATGGCGGGCCTCCCTCCGGTCGGGCCAGAGGCGGGTTTACTGATTTGCGGGAAAGCATTACAATCCCGGTTCGCATGGCCGGCGGGTGGGCTGCCGGGCCGCGTTTCGAACAAGGAAACGGTTGATGGAAGCCAGCGATCCCGTCTTCAAATGTTACAACTGCGGCGAAGAACTGGTCTTCGACGTCAAGATCGGCCGCCGCGACATGTGCCCGAATTGTTATGCGTACCTGCACTGCTGTTACAACTGCAAATTCTGGGACCGCAACGTCCATAACCAGTGCACCGAAAACCAGGGCGAATTCATCCGTGACAGGGCCGAGGGTAACTTCTGCCTGTATTTCACGTTCAAGCCGGTCGAGGGCACCGAGGGCGTGACGGAAGAGGCAAAGGCGAAAGCCCAGCTGGAAGGCATGTTCGGCGGCGGCAAGGTACAGACGTCACCGCGCACCGCCGAAGACGCCAAGGCCCGCCTCGACAAGCTGTTCAGCAAGTAACGCCGCCCCGCCGGCGGCCTGCCGCGATATGAACGACAACGACATCAGCTTTCTGGTGGACGACGCCATTCCGTACGCCGACGCCCTGTTCTGCGGGCTTGGCGACGTGCGTTTCTTCGACCGCCGGATCGGTGGAATCCCCGATGACGGGCTGGCGCGCGCCGACGTGCTGGCCGTGACGTCGTCGACACGGGTCGATGCGGACCTGCTTTCGCGCTGCAATCGCCTGCGGATCGTCGCGACGCCGGTTGTCGGGACCGATCACATCGACTTCGACGCGATCACGGCGGCGGGTGAACGGCTGGGACACGAAATCGCCGTGGCCAACGCACCCGGTTCGACGGCGCAGGCGGTGGCGGACTGGACGGTTGCGGCGATGATGTACGCGCTGGGACGAATGCCAGGGAAAGTGGCAATCGTCGGGATGGGCAACTGCGGGCGGGCAGTGGCGAAACGACTGGCCCTGCTGCGGATTCCGTATGTTGCATGCGATCCGATCAGGGCGGCCGCCGAACCGGGTTTCGCGCATGTTCCCATCGGTGCGCTGGATCACGTCGACGTCGCGACGTTCCATGTGCCGCTGACGCGCCCGGGACAGTCGCCCTTCCCCACCGCCGGCATAATTTCGCGTGAATTCGTGACGAAATTCAGGGCGCGCGGCGGGCTGCTGATCGTGAACAGTTCACGCGGCGGTATCATGGACGAGGCCGGCATGTTCGGCGGGGACGCGACGGTTCTGCCTATGTTCGCGCTGGACGTGTTCAACGGCGAACCGTCACCCGCGCCGGAAACGGTTGCTGCCGCCGCCGTCGCGACGCCGCACGTGGCCGGCAGCGGACGGCTTGGACGGCTTAAGGCGGCGGAAATGGTGCGCGCGGACGTCTGCCGCATACTGGGTCTCGCGGGCCCCGCGCTGACGATCGCGCCTTCCATGGTCCCGGTCCGGCCGACTATCGAAATCGACGTTGACGCGCTGGGAACGGCCGCCGGATTCGTCGCCTTCCGCGAACGCCTGGCCGACCTGTCCGGCGTGGCGCTTTCGGACGAATTCAGGGCGGCGTGGGCGGCGTCGGAACCGGCAGGCAGGCCGACGTTGTTCGCATGGACCCGGGCTGTCGGTCTTCGCGCCGAGCCGATCTGGGAACCCGCGTGAGGGCGCATGCGCGTGGCGGTCGCAGTGCACGCGCGCGATTGACATAAAGCCCCGTTTGAATCTATAACGTACCAGACTCCGAAGGAACGGAACCAATGGCACACAAGACCTGCCCGAATTGCGGAACTTCACAACCCCAGGATTATGTATTCTGCGCGGACTGCGGCACCCGGCTGACCGAGGTCGTGGAAGAAAGCCAGCCCGCGATTCAACTGCCGGACGCGAAACCCGCTGTGGAAATTGCGGGTGGCAATCCGGGTTTCGACCCCGATGAATTCAGGCCCCCGGCCCGGGCGCCCGAACCTGCTGCCCCACCGGCAGCCCCAGTTGCTCCGGCCCCCGCCCCGGTTCCACGCCCGGTCGAACGTCCCGCGTAC
>CAYYCO010000050.1:0-21717 GCA_964470365.1 uncultured Anaeromyxobacteraceae bacterium
TATTTCTGCACGAGTTTCAGCGGGACGCCCTCGAAGTCGTATCGGGCCCGGAGTTCACGCTGGAGGTAGCGGAAGTAGGACACGTCGAGCCTTCCGCCGCCGCTGCAGAACAGAAGCATGGTCGGCGGATCGACCTGGACCTGGGTGATGAACTTGATCTTGACCGTCTTTCCGTGCTGGGCCGGCGGATGGCGTTCGATGACCTCGGCGAAAAAGCGGTTCAGTTCGGACGTGCCGACGCGGCTGTACATGTTGCCGTAAACGTGATCAATCACCGGCATCAGCTTGCCGACGTTCCTGCCGGTCAGGGCCGACGTGAACACGACGGGCGCGAACGACGCGAACGCCATTTCTTCGCCCAGCATCGTCTTGAAGTCGCCAGCCACGTTCCCGCCGGTCTTCAGGTCCCACTTGTTGGCCGCGATTACAAGGCCGCGGCCGCGGTCAATCGCAAGCGACGCCAGTTTCTTGTCCTGGTCGGTCAGGCCCTCCGAGGAATCCAGCAGCAGGACCACAACGTTCGACCGTTCGATGGCCCTGATCGTGCGGGCGACGCTCATCCGCTCGACGCCGCGTTCAACAGCCCGGTGGCGCCTGATGCCCGCGGTGTCGACCAGGATGTACGTTTTGCCGCCGACCGTGAATTCAGTGTCGATGGCGTCGCGCGTCGTTCCGGGAACATTGCTGGTCAGAAAGCGTTCCTTTCCGATCAACGCGTTCGCCAGGGTCGACTTCCCGACGTTCGGACGGCCGAGCAGCGTGATCCGGCAGGGTCCCGTGGCATCGACATCGCCCTCCGCTTCATCGTCCGGGGGGACTTCGGGCATCGGCAGGTTTTCGACCAGGCAGTCAAGCAGTTCGGCCACCCCGCTGCCGCCTTCCGCCGTCATCGGGAACATGTGCTCGGCGCCCAGCACGAAGAAATCCGCAACAAGCGGGTCGGCCGACGGCGAATCGATCTTGTTCACCGCAAGAAACACCCTGGAACCTGCGCGCCTGACCTGTTCCCAGATGGTCTTGTCGATCGGCAGCAGCCCCTGACGCCCGTCCACCACGAACACCAGCGCATCGGCCTCGCGGATGGCCATTTCGACCTGTTCGGCCATCAGCACCAGCATGCCGTCGTCGGAACCGGGTTCGAAACCGCCGGTGTCCTCGACGATAAACGCCCTGCCACAGTGTTCGGCATCGCCGTACTGGCGATCCCTGGTGACACCCGGGAAGTCATCGACGATTGCCGCACGACGCCCCAGGATCCTGTTGAAAAGTGTGGATTTGCCGACGTTTGGCCGGCCGATGATCGCAATGATCGGTTTTGCCGTGCTCATATGACCTCCTTTGTTCAGGGTCGAATGACGGCTGCCCGGAACTGCGTCCGGACGGAACAAGGCGCGCGATAATACACGAATTTCAAAATGATGCACGCGGGGAACAGGAATGCGGGGTGGAATGCGACATGGCCCCCGGGATCACATGCGGGCCCTGGATCTGGTTGAGAGAGATGCGGAAATACGCGCGAGGGCGGCGTCGAGTTCCACGTCCGGGGCGGACGGCGCGCGGCCCGAAAGAACCGCGGCGTAAGAACGGGCCACAATATCGAAATCCGGGGCCGCATCAGGCCAGTGGACGCCGGCCCTGCGGCCGAATTCGATCTGGGTCTCGCCGGTGGCCCGCCGGAGGCCGTGCCTGGCCAGCATCCGTTTCATGCGGCGGTACTGCCGGACGCCGCTGACCGGGCCGGGCAGTCCCCGGCGGAACGGCAGCCTGGGCCACAACGCGCGAAGCCCGAATGCCGCCAGCGCGAGACCGGCCGGGACGCCGAATATCAATCCCCATGGCAGGCTGCGGATCTTCCTGGCAATCCTCTTGATGTCGACCCTGTTGACGTTTTCCCCGAATGTGGACGATTTCCTGACCTTCAGTGCGCGCCCGATGAAATCAATCTGCTTTTCCAGATCGTATTCGATAACCCAGCGGTACCAGGTCAGCTTCATCGCGTCGATCGCCGAATTGATGCCGGCGAGCAGGCCCCCCGAGCGCCGCATGTTCAACGCGTCGGCCGGCGTAGGATCGAATGTCGCCCAGCCCTGTCCCGGAAAGTACGCCTCGACCCAGGAATGGGCGTCGGACCGCCGCAACGCCACGTAGTTGCCGTATTCGTTCCGGACGCCGCCGTAAAAACCGTTCACGATCCTGGCGGGAATCCCCAGGACGCGCAGGATGACGACCATTCCCGACGCGAAATATTCGCAGTGCCCGGTCCGGTTGACCAGCAGGAAGTCGGCCAGCGGGTCATCGTCGCCGTGACGCGAATCCAGCGAATACGACCAGCCGGACCGCAGCGCCGACTCCACGGCCACGGCCGTGTCCCAGGGG
Organism: uncultured Anaeromyxobacteraceae bacterium; assembly: GCA_964470365.1. Lineage (GTDB taxonomy): Bacteria > Myxococcota_A > UBA9042 > DTJE01 > DTJE01 > JAGOFO01. Next base: position 2,377 of record CAYYCO010000050.1, read on the forward strand.
TTGTCCATGCCAGCCGCCATGGCACCGGCCAGGTCGACGACGCCCTGCTTCTGCTGCGGCAGCGGCAGGTAAAGTTCCCGAACCCGCTGCGGATAGTCGGTTCCGGCCTGACGCATTGCCCCGGGGTCGCCGGGCGGCGGCTCCGATTCGACCGTATACACAATCGCCGAAGCGTCGGCGCCGGTCATGGTCACGTCGCCCGCGAAGTCGGTGTGGAAGCGCCATTTTTCCGGCCTCAACGCGTCCAGCGTGCCCATCGGGGGACGGAATCCGGTTATTACCGGTTCGCCGAACAGGACGTGCATGCTGCCCGACATCGGTTCAAGGTACACGTCGCGCTGGAACGTCACCGGCCCGCGGCCGGGAGAACCGGGAAACCGCATTACCCCGTCTGGAAACGTATTCAGCGTTCCACGCATCGCCGTGGTCTTGCGCCAGGATCGCCCGTCGTACGAATCGAGGCTCTGCCCCTTCATCCTCAGCGGCAGCCGCAGCACCGACGATTCCGATTCCCCGTGCGGGACGACTCGAAGCACCACCTCCTGGTCGTCGGCGATGTTGCCGAAGTCGCCCAGGTTCACCTGTTCCGAAAACCCCGCGACGGCCGTCGCCTTTCGCTGCTGGCGCGCAAAAAAACCGAGTCCCATGCGTGGAAACAGGAAGAAGAAGGCTGTCGACGACAGGAAGACGACCAGAGTGACCCCGACGGTCATCACGACGAATCCCCGCCTGATCACGCCACGCCGCGCCATGAAGGCGTCCGCGTCGGACGGCGAGGATGACGCCGACGCCACCTTGTTTTCGATGCTGCGCCGAAGGTTGGCCATGACCATGGCAAACACAAGCAGCACGGTGTACGGCAGCATCACCACGCCGAACGACAGGCCCGGGTTGACGACCGCGGCCGCCATGACGGAAAGAAACGACAGCGCGTACATCTGCATGAAATCGCCAGACACCCTCAGGTAAAGCGACTTCAGGCACGCCAGGAAGACGGCAAACGTGATCGCCCACAGCAGGTAGTCGGTCGTCGCCCACGCAAGGTACCCGGCGCCGACACCGGCAAGAAGTGCGGCCACCCCGGCCCACCGTCCCGAATTGCGCCGCCGCAGCGCCTTCCAGAGGAAGGTGCCCGCCAGCGGGATTGCCATCGCGGGAATGACGACCTCGGGGCCGAATTCGCCGGAAAGGAAAAGTGCCGCGAACCCCGTCCACACGACCGCGAGCGTGATCAGTCTGTGCAGGTGGTCAAACTTCATCTGTTCAAGGCCTTATCCAAATAACGCCGCGGGGATTTTCGTCGGCCAGCAGGCTGCGAATCTGCATTTCTTCCCCCGGCGGGTTCAGTTCCAGCACGGGCAGCGTCGCCAGGTGGTCAAGTATCCGGACCGATTGCGCCTGCCCGGTGCCGGCGGTAACCACGCCGGAACAGCTGGCGAGCCCGACTACCCTGCCCTGCGCGATCAGGTGCACCGCCACGGAAGCCGCCTTTTCGATGGCGAATTCCGCCCTGGCCTGCCCGTCGTCGCCGCCCGGGTCGATGTTGACCAGCGCGATGAAAACCATCCTGTTGCCGGTCTGCTCGAATTCCCGGACCACGGTCCGTCCCCTCGCGGCCGAAAGCCGGTGGCTGATATGCCGCGGGTTGTCGCCGGAACGGAAATCCCTGACACCGAAGAATTCGTAACCGCGTCCGGGTCGAGGAAGGCTTTCCTCTTCGCCCTCGGCGCCGGCCGGAATCCTGACTTCGCGCAGCGCATGCACCGCCGGGTGCACAATCACGCTGCCATTCGCCGGTATCACCGCGGATTTCCTGAAAAACGAAAACGGGAACTCGGTCGAAACGACCATCCCGCGGATCGGGTATTCACCGCGGCGCGGGAACGTGACGGAAGCGGGTCCATCGACAGATGCGCCCGGCTCCACTTCGGTGAAGACGGCTGGCTCGGTCTTGACGTCGTCGCCCTCGAACAGCGGCCAGACCTCGATGCCGAACGACGACATGCGGCGGCCGCCGTTGCCCGCCGACAGCAGGAACGGAACCGCGCGTCCCGCGCCGGCCCGGAAATACGGCATCCGTGAAGGCGTGATGCGGCGGATGTTCGTTTCCGAAAGAAATCCGCTGATCAGTATGAACCCCAGCGAAAGACCGAATACGACATAAATGAGGTTGTTGCCGGTGTTGATCGCGGCGAAACCGAGACCGATCGACATGACCACGACGACCCGCCCCTCCCTGGTGAAGGAAAGTTTCCGGGGGAAGAAGTCGGATCGCCACATGTATCCACGGCCGCGCGCCATTTTTCACCTGGGGCCGGCCCCGGCAGGGGGCGCGTCAGTCGCCGGGAACCGGCGTCGAAGTAAGAATTTCGGACAGGAGCGCCGCCGCCTCGCCGCCCGCCGACGTGCCGCCGGCACGCTGGCCGCGCAGGACGACGCGGTGGGCGCAGACGGGCAGGAACATCGACTTCACGTCGTCGGCCACGCAGTAGTCACGCCCCGCGACCAGGGCGCATGCGCGCGCCGCGGCGGCGAGATTCACGACGCCGCGGGTGGAGACCCCGAGCTCCAGCATTTCGCTGCGCCGCGTCCGGGCAACAAGTTCCAGAAGATAGTCCATCAGAAAAGCCGGTATCCTCACCGAACCGACCATATCCTGGACCCGGGAAACGTCGGCCGGGGACACCACCGGACCCAGCCCCAGGTTGCCCGAAAAACCCTGCATCATCGCAATCCGGGCCTCGTCCTGCCTTTCCGGATACCCGATGCTGAGGCGCATCATGAAACGGTCGAGCTGCGATTCGGGCAGGGGATAGGTGCCCGAGTGCTCGTGCGGATTCTGCGTGGCCACCACGAAAAACGGGTCCGGCAGCGCCCTGGTCTGCGCATCGACCGTCACTTCCCGTTCGCTCATCGCTTCCAGCAGCGCGCTCTGCGTGCGCGGGCTTGCCCTGTTGATTTCGTCGGCCAGCACCACATTGGAAAAAACAGGCCCCTCGTGAAAGACGAATTTTTCGTCGCGCGCCGAATAGACCGTGACGCCGGTGATGTCGGACGGCAGCAGGTCCGAGGTGAACTGAATCCTTGAAAACCTGCCACCGATGGACGACGCCAGGGTCCTGGCAAGCACCGTCTTCCCCGCGCCGGGAACGTCTTCCAGCAGGACATGGCCGCGCGCCATCAGCGCGATGACCGCGTTTCGAAGAACGTCATCCTTGCCCAGGAAAACCCTGGAAACGCCACCGGCGATAGTCGATGCAATGCCTGCAGCTGCAGCCGTTTCCACACTGTCCAGTCCGCTCTCCGGTTGTCCTGCCACTTTCACGCCCCCGTCCGCTTCCACGCCGGTCAACGCGGGACGACGACGCCCGCAGCCCCGGCAACATTGATATTCACAGGTCCCCGAGAAAGGCCCTGAAGTACTTGAGGACCTGTTTGTCACATGTAATCTGGGGCATCATGCCGCATTCGGCGTCCGTGCCGGCGATGCCGAACATGTCCGGCCGCTCTCCGACGACGGCCCGGTAGACCGCCAGGTCCTCGGCAGTCATCAGTCCGGTCGGCAGAATCCACATGACCGGCCTGTTTACTTCCATCGCCATGAAGCGGACCTCGCCCCTGGAGAGTTCGCCCCGGGCCGCCGCCAGCCGGCGGCTGTTGTACCTGAGACGCATCGCCGCACGCGCCTTGCCGACATCGCCCGTCAGGGCCGGGGACAACGCCTTGAGGGTGTAGTAGTCGTAAGCGTCGGGCCTGAAAAATTCAGCCTTGTCGGCCAGATCGCCGGCCATGTCGGCAAACGGCGCCGGCAGCGCGCCCGACATGGGCGCTGCCATCCTGTCGAGGTCGCCCGGAAGCGGGGCGGAAATCGTCACCAGGCCGGCAATCCTGTTTGGAATCTGGAACGCCAGCCACTGTGCGGCGGTGCCGCCGAGCCCGTCGGACGCCAGCACGATTTTCCTGTCCGGGAAAGCCGCGGCAAAACACTCGAAATCCTGCGGGGTCAGCACGACCCGTTCATCGCCCGTCGTCCTGGTAGGTTCGACATAAACGACGGTCGCCTTGCGGGACAGTGCGTCCATCCACGGACGCGCCCAGAGGCTGTCCATGCCGGGGCCGCCTGGCATGGCCATGACGACCGGGCCGGAGCCGCCGACGATCGCGGCCCTGAATTCGCCGCACGATATGGCCGAATCGAATTTCATCGGCCGGGACTCGGATGCGCCCGCAAAGATCGCCGACATCGGGCTGGTGGTCAGCCCAAGGAACGCCAGCGATTCGAGAGCGACCCTCCCGCGTTCCTCGCCGCGCTGGGACATCGCCAGTTTCTTCAGTACGGGAATCGACTGCCCGGAACCGATGTAACCGAGAACCCTCGCCGCCTCGGCGGCGATGCCTGATTCCTCGTACTGGGCCATGCGCATGAGAAGCTGTTCGGCTTCGAAATCACCGAGATACCAGAGGATTCCGAGAGCCTGCGCGCGACTGACGCGATTGGGATCGGTTTCCGCGACAAGACGTATGGCGTCGGCAAAGTTCAGGGACTTTCGCGCACGGATGATCGTCATCGCGGTATCGCGAATGGAATCGTCGTTGTCGGTCAGCGCAAGCTCGACCATGTCCTCGATCTGTTCGACCGGATACGACGACATGCCCCGGAGGATGTCCGCCCTTGGCATTCCCAGAGCGTTGGTCGGATTGTTGTCGATGAAACCGGCCTTCAGAACCGCGAGCGCCGCGCCGGAATGGTTCCTGGCGAAGTAGTCAAGCGCGAAGTACCTGATGTCCCTCGATTTATCCTTTAACAACGGCAGCATGTACGGTTCGGACCTGTCCGGCGTCATGGAAAGGCAGTTCAACACGGACGGCGCCTTACCGGCCATGCTCCGGACGACCCTGATCAGAACAGCAAAACCGTCGTCGCCGGACGAACCAATCAGGCCGCAGGCGCGCTCGAACTGACCCGGCGCATCAAGCGCCGCCACGATGTTGGGCCATGCGGCGTCACCGCCGAACCGGCCGATCGCGTCCAGGAAATAACTGGCCATGGTGGCGTCCTGGCGGCCCTTTTCCCTGTCGAAGGCCTTGACCAGACACACCATGCCGTCGTCCGGACGCACCTCGGCGATCACGTCGGCTGCCGCCATGCGCACGTTGGCCGGTCCGTCATAAAGGAACGGGCAGGCCCCGGAAGCGGCCCTGGCGTTGCCTGCCCTCGCGGCAACCGAAAACACATCGACCAGGAACAGTTCGGCTTCGCGCGAAACGGCCGGGGCCACGGCCCAGGAAGGTATCGCGCCGACCGCCCTGTCCATGCCGGCACATCGGATCGCGTCGGGGTACCTCTGCAGCACGCCGGAAACCCACGCAGGATGTTTCGACGTGACAAGGTTTGCGGCAAGTTCACACGCCGGTTCACCCGAAACGGCCACGAAATCGAGCAGCCTGCGCGCGACATCCACGTCCGCCGGGTACTGGCCGACAACGCGTGTGATGTCGCCCGCACCGGCCGTGAAGACGTCCTTCCTGGACCTGAGGTATTCAAGCGCTATGTCGTATTCATCGCCCATGCCGAGGGCCAGCGACTCAATCGCCACCGCCAGGGGCGACCGTTTTGGTGCGGCGTGAACGATCGCCGGAACAACGGCCAGCGCGAAAACGATTGTCAACGTCAGACGCTTCATCGGGCACCCCCGCGATATTGGGTCGGAACGGTCGGCAAAATTGTATCACGTCGGGCAGCGGATGACGGATTTAGCACACGACGGCTGGAACTGCCTCAGAAGAAAGCGCCGACGTCCACGGAATACGTTTCGCGCGTGCTGGTATTCAGCGACCTGTAATCGTGGTTGTCGATGTCGAAACGCGGAGTCCGCGAACATGTGACGTTCAGCCGCTTGGGCCCCGGCGGAACCGGGTCGTATCCCATGATCCGGGCGAAATCCGGGAACGAAACGCCGCCTTCGCCGCCGTCGGTGAGGAACTGCCAGAAAACGTTGCCGGCCGCACCGCTGACAAGCCCCTGACAATGCGTTGCCCCCCAGGATTCGCCGGACTGCCATGTGAAACCGGAATGATCCCATTCAGATCCATCGGTCGGATATGAAAGGGTCGGGAAGCCGGCGAAAGATGTCAGTTCCACGACCGGCGCCGAAATCAGGGCGATCGTGCCGGCGCCGGGATCGAGCACGGCGCCCCCGGCAAGGGTGTACCTGGGCGGAATCGCGGCGGAAAGATCGGTGAACCGGAAACAGTCGAAACGATACAGCGCGCCCTGGTCGCCATAAAAAAGCACGTCGCATTCACCGAGCACAAGAATGCCGCGAAGCGATTCGGTGCCCGGCGTCTTGAAGACGGTCACGTCGCCGTCGCGTATCGAGATGACGCGCCCGTTTTCGCCGGCTGCCCAGACGCGCGCCGACGATTCGCCCTCCACCGCATAAAGGTCCTCGGCCACCGCGGTGACCGCAGAAAATTCCCCTCCGGCAGTACCGGTCACGATCATCCCGTCGGGTCCCACGGCGAACACGGCGCCGTCGTCGAACCGCCGCACGGCGCCCATCCTGGCCCCGGCCGGCACGCCCTCCACGGTGATGACGCCGTTTTCACGGTTCAGCAGGTATGTTGCGGTGACGATGCTCTGGCCGCCCGCGGAATCCTGGTCGATCGCCAGGAAATCGGCGACAAACGGGGTTTGAACAACGGTGGACACGCCGCCCGACACATCCATGATCCTGCCGGCCGACCCGACGGCGGTGAAGTCCAGTGGCGACAAGCCCGCAAAGTCGTTGATGCGGACGCCCAGCGTGACCCGGCCGGCCGCGAACCCGTCGGCGCCGTAAACCCATGTCCGGCCCGCGTCGTCGACCGCCATGACCGTTCCGTCCGCCAGTCGTGTGAAAGACCTGAAAGACCCGGTGATGGAAATCGGGGTCAGCGAAAGAGCGTCGGGGACGCCGGTGAAAACAGCCCCGGCGGATGCGGGATCCACGCCGGTCATCTGCACGACGGAATACGGGAAACCGGCGGGCTCCCTGGAGGAAACCGTTACGTAAAGGTCGAACCCGTCCCCGGCCAGGTCGTCGTCGCCGTCACCGGAAAAGTCGGACGGCTGGTGCGGGAACGTGGCGACACCCCCGTCGAAAGAACCGCGCCACGGAAGTGGAAGGTACCCGTCGGTGCCGAGATGCCATCCGCCTGTGAATCGTGGTTCGGTCACGCCGAGCGGGTATTCCGGCATGTCGAAAATCCCGAAACGCAGCGCCGACTCGGTCGGGATGGCCAGTGAAACGACGGTCTCGGGCGAGACGCCGTCACGGCATTTCACGTGGCGGCGGATCCCCATCCTGATCGGGTACCCCTCGGCCGCCCCGGTTTCCTGAACCATCAGACGACAGATCACGGCGAATTCGCCGCCGCGCCCCGTGAAGTTGAACCGGCCGTCGGCATCGGGCCTGTTGGAAAGCGGTATCGACCCCATCGATGAATACATGGACGAGGTCGATGAAAAACATTCGACCCAGGCGGTCCCGTCCAGCCACGGCGGCTTCAGGAAATACTTCCCGAAATCCGCGACGCGCCCCTGCACGGTGCACGGCTTCGTCGGTTCCGAGGGCTGTCCCTCGGTCGGGTTTTCAGGCGCAGGAGCGCTGTACAGGCCCATCGTGACGTCCTGCGCGCCGAAGCCGGAAACAGTCATCGCCGTCCAGGTTTCGAGGGTGGCGGAAACGGCCAGCGGACCCGCCAGTCCCGGTCGGGCAAACGTGATCTGCCCCCGATCGTCGGTCCTGCCCTGCAGCGGCGTGTGGGGGTCGCTGCCGACGATCACGGTCGCGCCCGGTATGCGCGCGAGCGTCGACGGGTTGTACAGGGTCACGTTCAGGTTGTTTTCAATGGGGCGGCCACGCACGCCGCCGCCATAGATATAAGGATCATAAAAACGGAACGCGTCCATGGCCATGGCAGCACCGTGGCCGGCCGCCATCACGAACACGCTGCCGGCCTTTTCCGCGCGCGGGGTCCTGACGGTAACGGCGAAGTCGGACACGACATCAACGACTTCGCCCGGGTATTCGCCGAACCATACCTTGTCCACGGTGGACAGTCCGAAACCCCGAATCGTGACCAGCGAGCCGCCGCCCCAGGCCGCATCGGGCGGGTCCATTTCAAAGATGCCCATGGTCGCGCCGTCGTCGCCCTGGTAGAAGAAGCCGTCGCGGACCATCACCTGGCCGTAGCGATAAAACAGCACCACGTCCGCGGCGCCTGGCGTCCCGGGCGGCGTCACGGCCTCGATCAGGTTGTCCGAAACGGTCCGTACGACCGGGCACGGCAATGCGCCCACCCGCACGCCCATTCCGTCGAAAAACCCGGAACCCGAAATCCTGATCGTCGTGCCGCCGGCCGCGGGCCCCGACGATGGAGACACCGATTCAACGATTATGCCCGGCAGGGTCGGGGGAACCGGGTCGGCCACGTAGGTCCACCCCGCGTCCAGGATCGATTCGCCTTCATCCGACACGACGCGCACGTCGGCCGTTCCCGCCGCGCCGGGAGGAGTCACGGCGAGCATCGTCGAATCGTCGACGACGGATACCGAAATCGCCGGACGGCCACCGATGAAAACACGCGGCGACGAACCGAAGCCGGAGCCCCCGATTGAAACCGGGGTCCCGCCGGATGACGGCCCCGACGCGGGATCAACAGCCCGGATGGACAAAGGAGATTCGTAAACAAAATCAACCGGGCTCACGGCCCGACGGCCGAAACGATCGACCACGACCACCTGCACCGGACCGGCAGCCCCTGGCGGCGCAACGCAGTTCAGCAGCCCCGACGAAATCGGAAATATGGACGGGCTGCGGGCCTGCCCGAACCAGACCTGGACGGCATCGTCCAGGCCGGCCCCGCGGATCGTGACGGTCGTGGGCGCGCCGGACGCGCCGGCCGAAGGTTCGATGCCGCTGACGACAAATTCGCCGGGCGTCCCGCCATTGTCCGCCTGCACGGCATCCTGGAGCGCCGCGTCAATCACGGAATCGTTCGACGAGTCGTATGCGAAGTCGTCACCGACCGCCTCGACGTCGGCAGGAAGCGCATCCCCGGCCGGCAGGTCCAGGCCCGAATCAGGCATCCATCCGTCGCCACCGGAGCCGGTGTCGCCAATCCAGTCACCGCCGCACCCCGCAGACACGACAGTCGCGAAAATCATCGCGGTGGTCACCATCAATGACGGGCGTCCGCAGCGCAATCTGCCACCATGATCCAGAACGACGGAACATTCTAACAACTTTTACGCGCATCGAAGTCCCGGAATTAAAAACCTCCAGCCGGGACCGCCGGAAAACCGAAAAATACCTTGCATTTGAAAACCGCAACCATTAATATCCCGTTGGCCTTCGGGCCGAACTATGTTTGAAATCCTTTGGGAGGTACGGGAATGAAGGGTCTTGTGAAGTTTTTTGGCGTTATGGTCCTCGCGGTTGCGATGACCGGTTTCGTCGCCTGCGGCGGCGGCGATGATGGGAACGACGAGGGTACCCCGGAAGACACGATCACCGGCGAAGACACGAACGTTCCGGAAGACACGAATGTTCCGGAAGACACCGGTCGTGACACCGCCACTGGCGACACCAACGTCGGCGAAGACACGACCTGCACCCCGACGTGCGCGGCGAACACCTGCGTGGACGACGGCTGCGGCACGCCCTGCGCCTGTGACGACGGTTTCGAATGCACGGACGTCGGCGGCGTGGCGACCTGCACCGAAATCATCTGTGTTCCGCTTGACTGCGGCGCCCAGGAATGCGGCACGGACTCCTGCGGCAACGCTGACGGCTGCGGCGTCTGCCCGGAAGGCCAGGTCTGCGTCGAAATGACCGGCACCTGCGAAGACACCTGCACGTACCCGGATGGCCTCCCGACCGCCTGGGGCAAGACCGGCGTTGTCAACTCCCTGCACGTTCCGGCCAACGCGACCGAAAAGGAACCCTGCTTCGACTACACCGGCGACGGTCTGGGCGACTGCGGCCTCACCGGTCTCGCTTCCCAGGTTAACGGCCCGCTGGCCGACATGATGACCGAAGGCTCGATCGCCATCATGTTCGAATTCGCCAACGTGAACGATTTCACCAACACCGCCGAATTCACGCTCCAGGGCCTGATGGGCGAATCCCAGACCTGCGATGCCGGCACCGGTAACTGCACGCTCGCCGGCGACATGTGGGTTGACGAAGCCTCCTACATGGAAGACACCTGCCTGCCGATGATTTTCTTCGACGGCTCCAAAATCGAAGCGGGCGCCCTGGCCGCCGGCCCGGGTAACTTCACGATCTCCGTTCCGCTGTCGCCCGAACTGCTCCTGACCGTTCACCTCGTGAACGCCCAGATCAAGGCTGACCTGACCGCCGGCACGATCGGTGTTGCGGCTGCCAACGGCGTCCTGTCGGGCGTTGTGACGAAGCAGGAACTCCAGTCGATCATCGCCAGCCTCGAGGCTGAATGCGCGAAGGAACCGCAGCCGGAAGCCGTCGCCGACATCTGCCCCTACATCGGCGTTGCGAAGTCCGCCATGGCCATGCTGTTTGACATGCACCAGTGCTCGGCCGGCGACTGCCCCGATGGCTCCGGCACCTACATCGCCAAGGACGCGGAACACCCCGGTGACGCCGCCTCCCTGTGCCTGACCTTCACGCTGGCTGAATCGAACATCACCGGTTACAAGCCGGCCGAATAGTTCGCGACAGCTTCGCTGACCTGTGGAAAGGGGCGCTTCGGCGCCCCTTTCTTTTTCCCGCCGCACGACATTCGCACATCCGCATCCCGACTGCCTCCAAACCGTGGCAATGACATGGCGAAACAGGCTACAATGGCGCCGGCCAAGACCGGGTACCCGGATGAAGCTGGTTTTCGGAAATGCGCGATCGTCGAAGGCACTGCCTGTGATCCTGCGCCTGGCGGCGTGGGCGGTGCTGTCGTTCACCATGCTGGTCGGCATGGCAGGCGCGGCGGCGTACGTATATCTTTCCCGCGATCTCCCGGAAATTCCGCCGTTCGGCTCGATCCGCTTCGGCACGGCCAGTTCGATTGCAGACGAACGCGGCCTGCTTCTGGGGGAGGTGTTCAGCGAACGACGATACCTCACATCGATCGACGCAATACCCGAACTGCTGGTCAAGGCGGTTCTTTCGTCCGAGGACGAACGTTTCTTCGAGCACTCGGGAACCGACCTGCGCGGTATCGCGCGGGCGCTGATTGCCAACCTCCGCGCGGGCAAGGTGCGCGAGGGTGCCAGCACGATAACCCAGCAGGTCGCGCGGTCGCTGCTGCTTTCCGGGGAACGCAGTTTCAAGCGCAAGGCTCGCGAGGGTATCATCGCCAGACGGCTCGAGGACATCTACACGAAGGACCAGATACTCGCGATCTACATGAACATCATATATCTGGGCGAGGGTTGTTACGGTGTCGAGGCCGCGTCCAGGGTTTACTTCGGGAAGACCGCGATGGACCTGACCGTGGCCGAGGCCGCCACCATTGCGGCGCTGCCGCAGTCGCCTTCATCGGTGACGCCCTACCGCGCGCCGGAGGAACTTACCCGCAGGCGCGACCGGGTCATCAACCGGATGCTTGAAAACGGCAGCATTTCCCCGGAACAGGCTGCAGCCGCATTGCAGACGCCGATTACCGTCATTTCCCAGAACGACAACCTTCGCGACCGCGCGCCTTTCATGACGATGGAGGCCGTAACCGCAATAAAACCCTGGACATCCAGGACATCAAGGGCAGGGATGCTGGCCGGCGGCAGCGCGCTGTACGTCGAAACCGCCGTCGATATGGGGCTGCAACTGGCCGCCGATCGTGCCGCCTGGCGCGGGGCGGTGGACATGGCGACACGCCAGGGATGGATCGGACCGATCGCCACACTGCAGACGCGCGATTTCGAACGATTCCTTGAAAGAAACGGCGCCTGGATCGAGACGCACCCGGGATACCCGGTCATGGATCCCGACTACCCGCTGCTGGCACTCGTCACATCGGTCGAAAAGGATGGCGCCGACGTTTCCCTGACGGCCGGGCGCAGCGGCAGGATTCCGCTTGAACTGATGAAATGGGCGACGCCGTATACCAGGTTCGACGACAAGACGGTCACTGAACGGCACGGCAACCTGTCGCTCGACGGCCGCCTGAAGGATGCAATGTCTGCCCTCGAGGTCGGGGACATCGTCCTTGTGGTGCATGAATCCGGCGGCGGCTCGGACGGCGACACCGAACAGTTCCGCCTGACGCAGTTCCCCGCCGTTCAGTCCGCGATCGTGGCCATGGATCAGCGCACGGGTTATGTAAGGGCTCTTTCCGGCGGATGGGACTTCGACGAATCACAGTACAACAGGACGCGCGCCGTCCGCCAGACAGGAAGCGTCGTAAAGCCCGTTTATTACTCGCGTGCCTACGACCTGGGCATCCCGCCGTCGACCGTGCTCTCCGGCGCGCCGTTCAGGGATGGCAACTGGAACCCGGTCGGCGCGAAAAGCACCGACGACATGACGCTGTACATGGGCCTCACGAAATCCGAAAACCGGATCTCGCTGCGCGCATACAGGCTGGTGCTGGACATCGACAAGGTCGACGGCCTCAACGAATGGGGTAAACGGCTGGGGCTGAAGGATCCGTTCAAGGGTTATCCCGCCGAGGCTCTCGGAATCGAGCAGCGCCCGGCCGACGTCCTGAAGGCGTACGCCGTGTTCGCATCGGGCGGCCTGGATGTCGAACCGGTGTACCAGAAGCTGATCGTCGACGACGCGGGCGGAATTCTGGTCGACAACCGCAGTTCGCGCGACCCCACGATCGGCCTTCTCGAATCGATCCGCCTGGAAACGGCACGCCCGTTTGACACGGTCAGACGGCTGATTACCCGCGAGGCCGCCTACATAACCGCCGACAACCTCCGCAACGTCGCGCGCGAGGGCACCGGCTCCGCGGCCAGAAAACTCGGTCGCCCGGTGTTCGGCAAAACGGGCACCCTGCCCTACGACGTCTGGTTCGCCGGCTGGACCCACGAAATGACCGCCATCGGGTGGATCGGGCAGGATACGCATGACCGCTTCCTGGGACGGAACAGGGTCAGCGGGCATGTTTACGCGTCGTCGACCGCGCTGCCGATGTGGATCGAATTCATGGGGCCGGCCGCAGGGGCGCGGGACCCGGTCGATGACCTGCAGCCGCCACCGCCGGGTATTGTATTCGTGGAAATCGATCCCGAAACGGGCCTTCTTTCGCGTGACGAGGGAATCGTGATGCCCCACATCGAGGGTACCGAACCGACGGAACTTTCGCCGATGCCGGTCGAAACCCTGCCGTGGGTGGAATCCGCCATGTTCTGAAACGGTTGCCCGCCTACCCGGCAAGTTCCTGATCGATTACCTTCCTGACCAGGACGGGGTCCACTTCGTCCTTGTGCCCCTTCATCACCATGCCGATCAGTCTGCCCGCGGCGCCGGCGCCCGAAAGCCCCGATTCCTGGATCAGGCCGCGGACGATCGTCCTGGTGGCCGCCTCGTCAAGCTTCGCGGGCAGCCAGCCCTTCAGCAGTTCGATTTCGAACCGGTACGATTCGAGCACCGGGCTGTCGCCGCGTCCCGCCGCCTCGACTTCTTCGATTGTCTTGGCCAGTTTCTTCGAATACGAGGCGATGACGCCGAGCACGAGTTCATCGGTCACGCCGCCGGTGAAACCGGGGGCCGTCCGCCTTTCCGCGACCAGGGATTTGATCATCCTGAGACAAGCCAGCACGGGCTGGTTCCTTGCCCGCATCGCATCCTTTATCGCTTCGTCCAGTTTCTGTTCAAGGGCCATGTCGGCCTCCAGGCTTCAAGGTCGCGCGGATTATACACCTTCACCCCGGCGCCGGCCGGAAAATCGCCTCAAAACGGCTAGATTCCCGATTGAAAACATGCATCTTGTGTGTTAGGGTTTCGCAACCTTTTTTCCTGGCTCCGGTTCAGCCGGACTTCTGCTCGCGGACCGTATGGTCCAGGAGGCGTCGATGAAGCTGATGAGCGGAAAAGTTGCCCCCCTCGCATTCGATCTCGTGGACGAACTGATCAAGTCCGAAAACATCGAAGTTCTTCCCGAAGAAGTTCCCGAAGTCCAGCTCGATCTCGAGTCGGTCCTGAAGGAATACATCCGGACCGACCGCGAAATCACCGACAAGGCCCGCGACATGATCGCCCGGCAGAAACGCGATTACGGCGACCTTTCCAAGGTCAAGGCCCAGCTCGCCAGGGAACGCGGTTTCGGCGTCGGCGAAAACCTGATCGAATACATCACGGCCCAGTTGATCGAGGCCCTCATCCACAGCCGCCACGTCGAAGAGGTGTACGGCATGGACAACGATCTCACGATGGTGATCACGCCGATCCTGAAAAAACATCTCGCCGCCGACGAGGAACTGGATCAGGAAGTCCGCAAGCGTATCAAGAACCTCCAGGAAGGCACCGTTTCCTGGGAGGTCCAGTACCAGAAACTGCGCGACGACATGAAGAAGGCGCGCAAGCTGGAAGACTGACCCCCGCCCCCTTCGATTTCGTTTGCTTCACGAACAGATTGGAATCATCATTTCCGGGCACCGTTGCGTTTCCTGGGGGTCTTCCCGGACACCGGCATGAACATCAAGGCCAGCACGATTGCAGTCACGGGCGCCACCGGCTTCATCGGCAGGCACATCGTCGACAGCCTGGCCGCACGCGGCGCGTCCGTCGTGGCTGTCGTCAGGACCCCGGACAAGGTTCCGTCCTTCCGCGATTCCGGAATGGAAATCAGGGTGGCCGACCTTTCCGATCCCGGCGCGCTCTGCGACGGATTTTCCGGTGTCGACGCGGTGGTATCCTGCGCCGCCCTGTTCAGGATACGCAACACAGACTGGAAAAGTCATCTTGAGGCCAACGTCCGCGGCACGGAAAACGTCATGAACGCGGCCGCGGCCGCGGGGGCTGAAAGGGTCGTGCATGTGTCTTCGGTTGCCGTGTACCGCGGCCGGTGCGGGCAGATTATCGCCGAGGACGCCCCCAGACTGACCGAATCGGACCTGACCCGCTTCAACGCCTATTCCGTGTCAAAGGCGCTATCCGAGCAGCGCGCCTGGGAACTTGCATCCAGGCTGGGTCTCAGGCTGACATGCTGCCGCCCCTCGTCGGTTTTCGGCGCGTGGGACCCGAACATCACGCCACTGATCAGGCGCGCCCTGTCGCTGCCGGTGGTGCCGGTACCATACGGAATCCGTGCCGGACTGGTGTACGCCGGCGATGTGGCCCGGGCCGTCGTGCTGATGCTCGAAAACGACATTTCCGTCGGCAAGTCGTACAACATCACCGGTCCTAACGACCGGTCGTCGGCCTTTTTCAGGGCATGGCGGCAGGCCGGGGGCCCGTGGCCGGCGTTACCGATCCCGGTCTGGTTGCCGGTAAAACGCCTGTGGGACAACACCCTGGCGGAAACGGAACTGGGCTGGAAAAACCGCCCGTGGGCCGAATCGCTCAGGGAAACTTTTGCCAGGGAACCGGGGCGGTGATGCCGCCCGACGTATCCCGCAAGGGGGAACAATGAACGTTTTCAGTGAACGCCGAACCCGTTTTTTCGATGCGATGAAGGACGGTGTCGCACTCATCCCGTCAGGATCGCCGGCGATTCGCAACGGCGACGTGGAACATCCCTTCAGATCGGACAGCGATTTTCATTTCCTGACCGGCATGGATGAACCCGACGCGTGGGCAGTCCTGCGTAAAACCGGCGAAACAAGGACTTTCGATGTTTACCTGCGTCCATTCGACCCCGAACAGGAGGTCTGGATGGGCAGGCGGACCGGGACCGGGGGCGCGGTCAAAACCTTCCGTGCGGACAACGGATACGACATCGCGCGTTTTTATGAGGATCTCCCGGCGATCCTGGAAAACCAGCCGACACTCTACTATGCGTTCGGCGTGAATTCCGACGCCGACGCGCGGATCCTGTCCGTGGCGAACGCGCTGAAGGGCGAGGCGCGGCGCGGCATCGCGGGTCCCTGGGAACTCGTTGACCCGCGGACCGTCACATGGAAGATGCGCCTGATCAAGACCCGCGCCGATATCGCCGCGCAGAAAAAGGCGTGCGACGTGACGGTGGAGGCATTCAAGGCGGCGATGCGGGCCGTCAGGCCGGGCATCAGGGAATATGAACTGGCCGCCGTCGTCGAATTCGAATTCGCGCGGCGCGGCGCGAAACGCCTGGCCTTCGATACCATCGCGGCGTCGGGGGCAAACGCCGCCACGCTGCACTACACGTCGAACGACGCCCTGATCGGTGAACGGGACATGGTCCTGATCGACGCCGGGGCCGAGGTCGGGATGGTCTGTGCCGACATCACCAGGACGTTCCCCGCGTCCGGTCGATTCGAGCCGGCCGCGAAGGTCGTTTACCAGTGGGTGCTTAAGGCCCACGCGGCGGCAGTCAAGGCGGTGAAACCGGGGGCGACATACGCGTCGGTTCACCGTGCCGGCCTCGAGGTCCTTTGCCACGGACTGGTCTCCATGAAGGTCCTGCGCGGCGACCTGGACGAAATAATCGAAACGGGCGCGTACCGCCCGTGGTTCATGCACAGGATCGGCCACTGGCTGGGCCTGGACTGCCACGACGTGGGTCCATATTTCGAGGATGGGGAATCGATCCGGCTTGAACCGGGCATGGTGATCACGATCGAACCCGGCCTGTACTTCCGCAACCAGCCTGAAGTGCCACCGGAATTCCGCGGCATCGGCGTCAGGATCGAGGATGACGTCCTGGTGACCGAAAACGGCAGAAAGATACTCACCGACGCGCTGCCCCGCGAAGTCCGCGACATCGAAGCCTTCATGGCAGATTCGCCCGACTGGTGGGCCGGACTGGAACCGGCGTCGGGAAGGTAAAAATCAGGTTGACACCACCCTTGCAGCTCCATTAAAATCCGCCCGCTTCTGGACTGGCGAAGTAGCTCAGTTGGTCAGAGCAGGCGGCTCATATCCGCCGTGTCGGGGGTTCAAATCCCTCCTTCGCCACCAACCTGCCGCCGCACCGTGTGCCCGACCATCCGGCTCCACGAATGTTTCGGTGCTTTACAATCCGCATCAGAACCAGAACCGGCCGAAATTACAGGTACATTCCAGCACTCTCCACGCGCGCCCGTCGAATTGTTCAGATCAAAATTAACAATCCCTTAATTTCCCTTTTATTTGGCATCGAAAGGATGTAAAACTTGGCGGTTTCTATGCGGGGACAGAGTGTATCCCGCGGTTTTCAGTGGTTGGAGGTTTCACAATGAAGGCCCGCTGGCTCCTGATCGGAATGCTCATGGGCGTGCTTTTGTCCGCCGGTTGCGCGACTGAAGTCGGGACAATCGACCGGACACAGGCCGACAAGTTGGAAAAGAAGAATTTTGCCGGGATCTGGTTCATGACCCAGGAGGTCATCGACATCGGGTACAACGGGGCATTCAGCTTCGTCGGCGAAATGAACTTCGGCGCCAATGCGAAGGTAATTTTCGACATCCAGAAGGACATGCTGGTTGTTTACCCGGTCACCGAATACATCCAGGATTCGGAACGGGAATACCAGCGGCACCAGATATTCCGTTACTGGGATGATCGGTGCATGACTTCGGATTCGGAACAGTACGAATGCGTCGACGGCATCGACAACCTGAACGATCCCGAAAAGCTCTGCTGCTTCGTGGACGTTTACGTCGGTCAGCCGATGGCGGCCTTCAACATAAAAAGTCATTTCGAAGTCCAGCGCCAGTACAGCACCAGCACGGGCTACCAGTCGAACGTCCTTGAAGAAAACGACTACGACAAGGAATGGTGGCAGCGCAAGTGGTTCCGCGTGGACTGGACGCGCAACAACATCAATGACTTCACGTTCATGGCGCGCATGATCGACCAGAGCCCGGTCGATTACTACGTCCAGGAATATGAAAGCGGCAACCCGGACGCCCCGACGTTCAACAGCGATTACATCGACCTGGTGACGAAGGTGTTCGGCGAACCGGCCAGCACCGGAAGCTGCGACATCTACGGCGTCTCGTACGGCGACTGCACGTCCGCGACGATGAAAATTCGTACCGCTTTCCGCAAGGCCGATGCCGCCCAGAATTACGAACCGCAGCACTACGCCAACGAAGAAGAAGCCACGCTCTTCGGTTTCTTCCTCACCTCCAGGTACTCCTGGGACGAGGATTACGGCCTCACCGAAGCCGGCAAGGTCCAGTACGCCAACCGCTGGAACCTCTGGCAGAACTCGTTTGACGAGGAAGAGGTGCAGGTCCAGGTCGTCGGCGAAGACGGTACCCCGTACATGACCTCCAAACCGTGTTTCAAGGATCTGGAAGATACCGGCTGCGACACCGAACTGATCGACGGCACCAAGGAATTCTGCCGCGCCGACGACTGGTTCCAGCACGGCACCTGCGTGGTCCGCACCACAAAGCCGTACTCCGAACGCGGCCTGCGCCCCGTCGTGTACAGCGTTTCCGAAAGCCTTCCGGAGGATTTCTGGCCGGCCACCCGCAAAATGGCGGAAGAATGGTCGGATTCGCTCAAGGACACGGTCGCGTGGCTCTACTTCTGGGAAGAAAAGGGCATGATCCGCGGTTCCGAAAGGGTCCGCACCTGCGAAACGAACGACGACTGCGCCGGGCATGCGATCGTTGACATGACGTTCGATCCGGACAAGGTCGACAACGAAACGATGCTCCCGACCAGCACCAGCACCGGCAAGCCGATCTACTCGTCGATCGCGGTCACGGCCGTCATCGGCCCGGATGGCGGCGTGACGATGCCCGACTGGGGATACCCGACGTCCCTGACCGGCAAATGCGCAATCAGGTTCGTGAACCTCGACAAGAACAACAAGGCGACCCTGTCCGTCAACGGCTCGGCCGTGTTCAGCGACGTCGCCGCCATGACCAAATCTTCATACAACCCGGCAGCCCCGGCTTACCAGACGGCCACGGCCGGCGCCCTGACACTGTCGGTGGCAGCCGGTTCCGCGACCGCCGAAGCGGACGTGACCTGCGTGTCCAACCACGTCACGCTGGCAGTATTCAACGGCAAGGATCTCATCACGTCCGACGTCAGCAAGTACCAGGTCAGGGGCCTGCGCGTGGTCAACGCCACGTCGGTCGCGCTCGATATCTCCCTCAACGGCGCGATTCGTGGTTACAACGTAATCCCCGGCGAATCGACCGGCTACGGCAGCATCCCCGGCGGCATCTCCAAGAAGGACAATCCCGCCGAACAGGTGCTCGAGGCGGGCTTCATCGAACAGCGCCTCGTCGCC
>CAYYCO010000051.1:0-21407 GCA_964470365.1 uncultured Anaeromyxobacteraceae bacterium
GCATCGCCGAATGCGTCCAGCGCGTCGGCATCGCGGCCGATCAGGACGCAGTTTTCGCCGATTTCACGCAGAAGAGCGGCCCGTGAGACGCCGTCCGGGGCCCGGCGAATCCGTACACGCAGCACGTCGATCAGCAGGTCACGGTCGCCTGAAGCCGTTGCGGCAGTCATGGCGACGTCGGCCGCCCGCATATCCCATTCCGGGTCGTCGAAGAATTCACGAAGCACCGCGATCGCCCGCGCCTCGTTAGGGCTGGCAAGAAGAATTCCCTCGAGCGCTTCAAGCGCGCTGTCCTGGTTACCGACGTCGGGCCGCCCCTGGACGCGTGCGATTTCCAGCAGCGCCACAATCCTGGCGTCAGCATCGTCACCGGCAAGCCGTACGTCGCCATCCAGTATCGAAAGCAGGATTTCAACGCTGTTCGTGCGCCGCGCCAGTTCCCGGGCCCGGTCGCGCGCGGCCCGGTCCGACGGACAGTCCCGCAGCACGTCCAGGAGGACCGAAAGCGCACGGGCGCCATCGCCGACCTTTTCGGCGATGATATCCGCCGCCGCCACCTGCCTGTCCCTGGATTCGTTTTCGTCGGGCGTCGTCGTGCCGAGCAATACCTGCATGTCGGCCGCGGTGTCCCAATCCTGCGTCGCGGAGGCCGCCTCGACCAGCATCACGGCCGCCCTGCGGCCCGGTTCGTCAAGGTCGAAGTCATCGGGGCGGGAATCAACGATCCTTTTCAGCAGCGCGGCCGCCGCGACATTGTCGCCCAGCGAAACCGAAATCGTCGCGGCATCCAGCCAGGAGGAGCGCCTTGCGTCGTCGTCGACCAGTTCACCGATACGGACAAGCACGCCCACGCGTTCGGCATCCGCGCCCGTCGTCCTGTAAATCCCGTCCAGCGCGGACAGGACGTCCAGGCGATCGGGGTACCTGTCGGAGAGCTCCCTGTAAATCCTGACTGCACCGGCGGCATCGCCCAGGTCATCGAGCGCCATCCGCGCGGCTGCCATTCCCATGGCGGCCCCGGCATCGGCGTCAAGACCGGCGTAAAGCGACATCATGAGGGTAACCGCACGATCGCAGGCCCCGGCACGCCGCGCGCTGTCGATCAGGGCCGGAAGCGTCGCGGCGTCATCAGGAAGGGCAGCCAGGGCCTGGGCCATCGATTCGTAGCAGCCCTGGAAATTACCGCGCCCGCATTCGACCGATGCCATTTTCCGCAGGCACGCCGCGGAATCGGCTGGCGTGGATGCAAGTTCAGCCTGTGCCTTCAGCACGGCCAGCAGACGGTCGTCCACACCGTCGCGCCCCGACAGGGCGTCGTGCACGATCCCGGCAAGCCCGGCAGCCCAGTCGCCCCGGTTGCGCAGCGAACGATCAGCGACCATTGATTCGGCAAAAAGCACGAAGGCGTCGTCGTCGGGCGCGGCGGCAACTGCGAGTTCAATATACCGCGCCGCATCGCCCGGAAGTTTCATCCGGTCCAGGTAAATCGAAGCGATCCGGGCATTGATTGCCGGCGAAACGTCGTCGTATTCCGGCTTGGCCGCCTTCCTGACAAGGTGCGAAATCAGGTCGGCAAACCTGCCGTGTTCCTCGAGAAGGTCCTCGAGCATTTCGTCGACCTCGGGGTCGAACCGATCAACGGCCAGCGTGCGCAGCGTCTGCACAGCCTCGTCGAAAAGCCCCTTCGCAGCGGCGTACACCGATCGTTCAATCAGCGTCGAGCGGCGCGTTTCGCCCGTCTGTACGGCGGCCAGCTTCGTGAACATCGCCATTGCCGAGTCGGTGTCGTCGACCGCACGGTAAAGCGACAGCAGCTCCGCGAGGAACGCAGGGTCGTCCTCCTCGAAAGGAAGTGCGCGCTCCATCGCCGTAATCGCCAGTTCGGGATTACCCAGCCGCCGCCCGTACAGTTCGCCCAGAGTGCGTGAAATCCACGCCTCGAAAGACGGGTCAAGTTCCGCGCCGGCCGCGGCAATCAATTCCAGCGCGTCCGCCGCAGTCGCGAATCCGTCAACGCCCGCCGCCATGTCCACCATGGCGCGAACGTTTTCCTCGGTCGGGAAAGCCTGGACCGATTCGACGAGTCCACGGAACGCGGATTCCGCATCGCCAAGCTCGGTGAAACGGATTCCTGAAATCTGGACCAGCAACGCGGCCCGGCCGGCCACGTCGGTCGTTCGTTCAAGCCTGGTTTCCAGCACGCGCAGCAGGTTTTCCGTTTCGCCCTCGCGCTGGTAAACGGACTGGAGGATGGAACCCGCAAGCGCCGTATCGCGGCCCGAATCGAATATCGCGACAACCTGTTCGAGCGCCTTTTCGTCCCTGCCGGTCGAAAGAACGCCGTCAAGTATCCCGAGCGCCTCGTCGACATTTCCGAGGCCGTCCGCCAGAACGGCGGCGAGTTCGCAATCGAGCCTGGACCTGTCCCAGCCCGGCGCGGCAAGACCGCGTTCAATGCGGATGGTGTCGGCCAGGCGATCCCACTGCTCCAGGCGTTCCAGCGTACGATGAAGGCCGCCCAGGGCGGTCCTGTCCGGTTCAGCGCCGTCCTCGAGCGCGGCCGACCAGGCCACGGCGGCCTTTTCGTCGTCGCCCAGGAGGTCTTCGTACAGGCGCGCCAGGCGCATGTGAACGTCCTGGCGTTCATCCGGCGCCGCCGTCAGCGACAGACGCCGCTGCAATACACCCTCGAGACCGTCGTAGTCCTCCTGACGGATTACGATCTGTTCCAGCCGGTCAAGCGCCGCCCTGTCGTCCGGCGCGATTTCAAGGACGCCCTCGTATGCCGCGCGGGCATCGTCCACGAACAGCAGCCGGTCGAGGTAGATTCCGCCCAGGTCCATCAGGATCCGCTGCCGCCAGGCCATGTCGCCGGTGTGGGCGGCAACGTCGTGAAGGAGTTTCGCAAGCGGCTGCCACAGCGCGCCGTTACCGGCCGTTTCCGTCGCCATGGCAACCAGGTCGGGAACGCGCGCCGACCCCGGGTCGGCATCGATGGCGGCCACAATCGCGTCAAATGCGTCCTGGGTCCGCGCATCGGCCAGGCAGATATCGTGCAACGCCATGTAATCGGCCTGTCGCGCCGCGGGCGTCGCCCCGTTCGCGGCAAGCACGCGCAACGTCCGTTCAACCCGCGCCCTGTCGTTTCGCGCGGTGGCCGCATCGATGACGCGCCTGCCGATATCTTCGGAGGCGGGATCCGCAATGAAAGCGTCTTCCAGGTGATCAAGCGCGCGGCCGGGATCGTTGAGGTCTTCCGCGCAGACCCGCGCCATCACGAGGCTGAGATCCCGCGCAAGGCGGGCGTCCCGCAGTTCGTACTGCGACATCTGGGCGACGAAACGCCTGACCTCGCCGCGTCCCTTGTAGACGTCGTATATGCGTTCGAATTCGCCGCGTTCAATGAAAATGCGTTCCAGGCGGTTCGCCGCCACTTCGTCCCCGGGGTCGATTTCCAGCACCCGGCCATAGGCCGCTGCCGCGCCGTCGATGTCGCCCAGGTGGTCCATCCTGATTTCGCCCAGCTTGTGCAGCAGTTCGATGCGGCGGACGGTGGGCATCTGGCAGTCCACCTCATCGTTCAGGAATTTTGCGTACGAATCCCAGCGTTCAAGCCGGTTATACAGCGTATGAAGGTTTTCGCGGGCCTCGCGGCAGCGACCGTTCAGCCGGTAGGTTTCCTCGTAAAGGGCGAGCGCGTCTTCCGGGCGAAGCAGCCTGTCACGGGCCATTTCCGCCGCTGCCAGCAGTATCGGTTCGCGTTCCGGGCCCGGGCCGACCATTTCCAGTTCGCGTCGCAGCATCGCGTACTGGCGCTCCTGGTTATGTTTGTGCCCGTAAATCGTTTTCAGCAGTTTGACCACGTCCAGGTTCTGCGGGTCCAGTTCCAGGATCTTTTCCAGGAACGGTATGGCCTGCGTTTCATTGGACATGCGGTTGATCGCGATTTCGGAAATCCGGTGGAACAGGTCGAGCAGTTCCGCAGGGTCATCCGTAATGTCGACCTTACGCTGAAGGACCTTCAGAAGATCTGGCCACCGCTCGCTGGATTCGTATCCGGCCTCGAGCGTCCGGATGGCCTGGCGGTTTTTGGGGGAAATGTCGGAAATCCGCGAATATGCGGCCAGCATGCTTTCCTGGCTGGGCTGCTTGTCGGGATCCTGGTAGATGTCAACGATACGGAACAGCAGCGACACCTTTGCGTCGACGTCATCCGCGGGCAGACGCCTGATCCGTTCGTTGTACAGTTCGACAAGGGCATTCCACCGCGCCGACTTTTCAAGGATGTCGACAAGCGCGTCGAACGATGCGTCGTCGCCGGGAACGATGGCCAGAATACGTTTGTACGCCTCGGCCGCCTTGTCCAGCTTGTTCAGCCTGTTTGCGGCCACATCTGCCATTTCGCGGTTGACGCGTACGCGGTCCTCGTCGTTGTCAAGAATCGACAATTCAAACTGCAGCGTCGAAAACTGTTTCTGCCAGTCGGATCGGCGTGCGTAGTAGCCGACGTAGAAATCCAGGGCCTCCACGCAGCGGGTGTCGATGGCGCGGATCCTGCGCCACACCTTTTCGGCATCGTCGTCGCGTCCCTCGCGGGCCAGAAGGCGCCCCTGCCAGATCAAAGGGTTCATTTCCGCGGGCTTCCCGGCGACCGACGCACGGACCGTTTCCATCAGACGGGCGGCCCGGGCCGTTTCGCCCAGTTCGATGGCGGCCCGCATGAAGGCGTTCTGTGATTCGGCATTCGTGGGGTCGGCGACGACCGCCGATTCCAGGGTCTCCAGCGCGACCGCGTGGCCGGAGGGCATCGACACCTGGAGGGCAGCCGCCTCGAGCAGCAGCGTGGTACGGAAACCGTCGTGGAAGCCGGAGGAAAGTCCCACCAGGAAAGCCTGTCCACGATCGGCCAGGCCACACTTCCCGACAATATCGAGGTACAGCTTGCGCGCGTCCTCGTCGCGTGGCGTCATTTCCAGAACTTTTTCCAGGGCAGACACGGCCGTATCAATCACATCGGGGTCAGAGCCGTCGTCCAGTGCGGCGCGGCCGGCTGCAAGCGCCTCGTCCCTGTCACTTCCGGTGTTGCCCCTCCCGTCATCGTTCCTGGCGGGGGTTGCATTCCGTTCAGCGGCCATGGCGTCGGCCAGGGCCGGACCATAGCGCCTGTTGAATTCGGGGTCCCCGCAGCCGGCCAGCAGCCGCAGCAGCCTGATCCTGTTGGCGGTGGCCATTTCGGCGCCGAACCGTTCGTATGCATCGGCCAGGGCGGCCGGATCCAGTTTCATCATGCCGGCAGCGAGCGAGGCGGCGGCGGCGGAGTCATCGTCACCGAGGACGCTCATGAAAATTTCAGAGGCGGCCGCGGCGGCGGCGGAGGCGGCGATGATGCGTTCATCAGGTTCCGACGCGAAGTCCGTCAGCACTGCCCATTCAAGCAGTATGCCGGCCGTGAACGATGCATAGGAGCCCCGGTTCGCGCCGCCATCCGGCGAGGCGATCCGCGCCCTGATGGCAGAAAGAGCGAGCGAAAGGTCCGCAAGGTTTAGATCCTTAACAAATCCAGCGACATCCGAGGCCGCGACCGATCCGTCGGCAATCCTGTCAAGGAATGAATCTATTACGGCTCTTTCCATGGTTGCTCCATAGCCTGCAGGGACGAAACAGCGACTGTGCAGTTGTATCGCGTCAACCGCGCATTGGCAAGCACCATCAGGGGTTTGACGACGTTATGGGCCGTCCGCCGGACGGGTGTCGGATTACCTGTTCATAACGGCTCTCCGGACCTTCAACAAACGGTTCTTCCCTGCTAACCTCAAACGGCATATTTCCGGCCTCCGGGGGCGACATGGGTTTTGTCCACCTGCACCTGCATTCGAACTACTCGATCCTGAATTCGACAATCCGTATTCCCGACCTGGTGGCTCGCGTCAAGGACTCCGGCATGAACGCCGTCGCCCTGACCGACACCATGAACGTGTTCGGGTCGCTGGAACTCAGTTCGAAGACCCGCGATTCAGGGGTGAAACCCATATACGGCGCTGAACTGCTGGTGGCAACAGAACCGTCGTCCCCGCCGTTCCATCTCGTCGTGCTCTGCCGCACGGCCGAGGGGTTCGCGAATCTTCGGTACATCCTGTCGGAGGCCGCGATCAACAGCCCCCGCCCCGATGTGCACTGCACCTCGCTGGATGTCCTGCGCGACCATGCCGCCGGGCTGATTGGCCTGTCCGGCTGTCTGGGCGGCGAAATTCCGCAGGCGATACTGCGTGAAACGGACCCCGTGCCGGTCATCATGCGATACCGCGAACTGTTCGAGGAAGGCTGTTTTTACCTTGAACTCGAGGGCAACGAACTGGCCGAACAGAACCTGGTCAACCGCGCCCTTCACGAACTGGGCGCCCGCCTCGGCATCCCCTGCGTGGCGACCAACAACGTCCACTATCTGGACCGCGACGACGCTGCCGCACATGCGGTTCTGGTGGCGATCGACAAGCGGCGCAACCTGTCCATCGAGGCGCTGGATCAGTATCCCCTTGATTCGTTTCATTTCGCCGACGAGGCGACGATGCGAAAGGTGTTTTCGTGGTGTCCTGAGGCGGTCGACAACACTGTCGTTATCGCCGAAAGGATTGACCCGAAAACGATCGTTCACCTGAAAAACGTTCATTATTTCCCGGTTTTCACGCCGGATGACGGTTCGACGACGGCCGATTTCCTGACCAGGCTGGCCCGCGAGGGGCTCGAATCCCGCCTGGCCAATTCACGGAAAACCGGGCACGAAAAACCACGTCAGGCTTACCTGGACCGTCTGGAATACGAACTCTCGGTCATCATCAGCCTGCACTTCGATACGTACTACCTGGTCGTGTGGGATTTCATCAACTGGTCCCGCAACCACGACGTGCCCGTCGGCCCGGGACGCGGCTCCGGCGCGGGTTCGCTGGTCGCGTACGCAATCGGCATCACCGACGTCGACCCGCTTTCGTACGACCTGCTGTTCGAACGTTTCCTGAATTCGGAACGCATATCGCCGCCCGACTTCGACATCGATTTCTGCCGCGACAAACGTGCCAAGACGTTCGATTACGTAACGGAAAAATACGGAGCCGACAGGGTTTGCCAGATCGTCACGTTCGGCAGGCTGAAGGCCAAGGCTGCAATCAAGGACGCGGCGCGCGTCCTGGGATTTTCGTTCGATGAAAGCGACCTGCTGACAAAAATGATCCCGGAGGCGCCCGGCACGACGCTGGACGACGCCCAGAAGGCTGACCCGCGGATAAACCAGCTCTGCACCCCCGGCAGCCGTTATGGACGCCTGTGGGAAGTGTCGCTCAAAATCGAGGGACTGGCCCGGCAGACCGGCAAACACGCGGCGGGCGTCGTCATCGCGGACCAGCCGATCCGTAATTACGCGCCACTGTACAAAAACGACGACGGATCCGTGGTCACCCAGTACGACATGGGCAACCTCGACTACGTCGGGCTGATCAAATTTGACTTCCTGGGCCTGCTGTCGCTGACGATCAACGACCACGCCGTGCGCAATATACGCGCCCGGCGCGACCCGACGTTCGACCTGTCCACCATACCGCTTGACGACCGCGCGACGTTCGAACTGATATGCGCGGGTCGGACGGCCGGCGTATTTCAGCTGGAAACGGCTGGTATCACCAAACAGGTCAAGCGTCTGCGTCCGGACACCATCGAGGATATCGTCGCGACCATCGCGCTGTTCCGGCCCGGTCCTCTGGCCAGCAAGGTCGACGAGGAATTCATCGCGGTAAAACACGGCCAGAAAAAGGCGCAATACGCACATCCGTCACTTCAGGACATCCTGCGCGATACATACGGGACGGTACTCTACCAGGAACAGGTCATGCTGATCGCGGCTCGTCTCGGCGGCTTCAGCCTCGGACGCGCCGACATTCTGCGCAAGGGCATGGGAAAAAAAGACGCGGCGGCAATCCTTGCCCAGAAACAGCCGTTCATCGACGGGTGCGAATCGAACGGCGTTTCGCGTGAAATCGCGACCGACCTGTTCGACAAACTGGAAAAATTCGCCCAGTACGGTTTCAACAAAAGCCACAGCGTCGCGTACGGTTACATTTCCTATCAGATGGCCTACATGAAGACCCACTTCCCGGTGGAATTCATCTGCGCCGTGCTCTACGCCAAAAAGGCGAACCAGAACGACGTTATGCGCTTCATTCACGAGGCGCACGAAATGGGCATCCCCGTCCTGCCGCCCGACGTGAATACATCGGGCGCCGATTTCACGGTTGAGGACGTGCCGGTTCCGGGCGGCGGCACGCAGGCGGCAATCCGTTTCGGCATGACGGCGGTCAAGGGGGTTGGCGACGCGGCCATTGCACTCGTCGTCGACGCGCGGCGCGACGGGCCGTTCACGGGGGTCGAGGACTTTCTTTCACGCATCGACACGCGAAAGGTTAACAGGCGCGTCATCGAATCGCTGATTAAGGCCGGTGCGTTCGACGGTTTCGGGCACACCAGGCGCGCATTGTTCGACGGCCTGGGCGCACTGATGGACTCGGCCGCGCGACGCCGCGACGACAAGGACTCCGGGCAGTTCGGCCTGTTCGAGGAACTGGACGGCGCCCCGTCCGAATTCGGACCGCCTCCGCTTGACGAATGGCCATCGACCCAGTTGCTGGCTTATGAACGCGAGGCACTTGGGTATTACGTCACGGGGCACCCGATCAATTCGTACCGGGAAAACCTGGCCCGGTTCGACGTCACCCAGATCGCCGCTCTTGACGAGGAAATGAAGGGCGGTTCGGTTCTGATGGCCGGGATGGTTCTGTCAGTTACCGAAAAGCTTTCCAAAAAGAACGGCGATCGCATGGCCTTCGTTACGCTGGACGACGGTACCGGACAGCTCGAGGTGGCAATCTATTCCCGCGTCTATCCGCGCTGGGAACAGTTGAAGGGCGGCGTGGACGAACCTCTGATGGTCAACGGTCGCCTGATCGTCGACAAGAACCTGGAAACCGAAGAGGTGAAATTCCGGCTGGTGGCCGACGCGATTCAGCGGCTCGACGAGGCACGGCGCCGACTGGCCCGCGCCGTCGTCGTGCGGATCGACACTCTACGCGCGCCTGTCGAACTGTCGGACTCCATCATGTCCATCGTCCGTGATTACCCCGGCCCCACGCCGATGGAATTCCATATGAAGGTGCCGGACGCCGGCGTGATGGTCATTCGCGGCGGCTCGCTTCGCGCTTCGGTCGACCCCAGCGACGACCTGGTGGAGCGGCTGACCACCCTCCTCGCCAGATCCGGATGCGGCTTCGGCACTCCGCCCGTCGAAATTCAATGAATTGATGTTTTAATACGATTCTTTGTCGAGCATGCGCTGAACTTCGAGGGCCTCGCTGGACTTGCGGTCCGGGGTGTATTTGATGTAGGCGCGGAAGCTGTCGCGCGCGAGCGATCTCAATCCCTTGTCCTTGTATATCAGGCCAAGCAGCCGATGCGCCTCGGGGAACCTGGCCGGGTTGCGCTTGACCGATTCCACCAGGTAGTCCGTCGCGCGGTCGGTGTCGCCGGAACGCAACGCAATGCGTCCCAGATAGTAGTTGGCGTCGGGATTCTGGCCGTCACCGGCGACGACCTGCCTGAAATATGCGGCCGCGTCGTCGTAACGCGCCATTTCATACAGCGACCGTCCGAATTCGATCATGATGTCGCGGCGGGTCGGAGCCAGCCGCAACGCATCTTCGAAATCCTTCATCGCCTGCGAATATTTTTCCCGCGCGAACAGGATTCGACCGCGCAGCAGGTACACCTCGGCATCCATTTCCTCGACCGAAACCGATCCGGCGGCGTACGCCGAGGCAATCACGTCAAGCTGCTTGCGCGCCTCGGTTTCGCCGTCGACAGTGCCCAGCGCCATGAATGCCCTGGCCAGCGCGAGCCGGTAGAGGTTGTTTTCGCCATCGATCTTGACGGCATCGCCGTAATACGAAATTGCCTCGTTCCAGGCCTTCGTGGCCATATAGACGTCGCCGAGATAGAAATTCGCCTGCGAATTGGCGGGGAAACGCGTCCGGACCTTCATGAGTATGTCGATGGCCTTATCGTACGAGCGGCCGATTCCGAGCGCCCTGCCCCACGCGCTCGACGCCTCGGGACGATCGGGGTTGTCCGCCGCCAGCTTTTCGAGGATGTCGCGGGCGCGGGCAACGTCGCCCACGGAAAGATAGGCGTCGGCCAGTGCAATCGTGCCATCGAAATCAAGCGCCTTTTTCTTTTCAAGCACGTTCAGGATGGCTGCGGCCTCGTCGTTGCGGCCCTGTGACTTTATGACCATGCCCAGCTTCATCTGCGCCGTGTCCTCATCCGGATCCAGGGCCACGGCCCTGCGTAGCGATGTCTCGGCGCCGGCAACGTCCTTCATTTCGATCTGGATGTCCGCCATCTGCGTCAGCAATCGGGGTTTGTCGCCGAAGATGCCCATACCGCGGGCAAGTACGTCGACGGCTTCCTGCATCTTGCCCTCGCGATTCAGCGCCTCGGCAAGCAGCGTGTACGCATCGACAAACGACGAATCTATCGCGATGGCGCCCTCGAGCGCCGAAATCGCGGAACGAATCCGGTTCTGTGCCAGGTGCTGGCGTCCGACCAGAACGCCGAATCTGGGGGACTGCGGGTACTTGTCGACCCCCTGGGCCACCGCCGTTTCCGCCAGTTCGAACTTTTCGTCCAGGAAACACGTCTCGGCGAACACCAGCAGAAAATCCTCGCTGACGCACCCGCTTTCCCGGCACGGTTTGAGGATGTCGACGACCTCCCCACGCTTGCCCTGCGAAATCATCAGACGCCCGGTTTCGGTGGCGGTCGGTTCGTCCGCCGGTTTCAATTCAAGCGCGGCTTTCATCTGGGCAAGCTGCTCCGGCGGATTTCCGCCGGCCTCGGCCACGCGGGCCAGGACGCGATGCGCCTCGAAGATCTCATCGGTGTCGGGGCCCGGCATCCCAAGCGAAATGACTTCCTTCGCCAGCCGGGATGCCTCGTCGTAGTTCAGTTCCGACACGGCGATCTTCGCCGAAAGAATCCGGCTGGGCAGGTGTTTCGCGTCCTTTCCTGCGATTTCGTTGAGGATGACCTTGGCCTCGACCAGCTTTTTCTGGGCGACATATGATTCGGCCAGGAAATACCTGGCAGAAAGCATGCCCGGATTACGGATCAGCGCCAGTTCGAAGTATTTCTGCGCCTCTTCCGCCTTCCCCTGACCCAGCGCGATCTTGCCGTAGTAATAGAGCGCGTCCACATCCTGCGCCGACTGGGCCATCATGTTGTCCAGGACCGCCCTGGCCTCAGAATACTTGCCCTGTCCAAGCAGGTCGGTGACCTGGGTCATCCCGGCCGCAGACGAATCCTTCCGGGAGGCGACCGACATCAGGTCGTTCAACCTGGCCGCCAGTCCGGGATCCGCCGAAAACGCATCCGGGTACCTTTCACGGAAACGGTTCAGCGCCCCAAGCAGCGCAACCAGGTTTTCCCGCGAATCGTCGTCGATGTAGGCCTTGTCCAACCTGCGGATGTTTTCCATGAACGAGACGCGTGAATCGCCGACCAGAAGAACCGTGTCATTGACCGTCTTATAGTAGCTGTCCGACTTGCCGACCTTTCCGGTGACCAGGTTGATTCCGAAATATCCGTAATCAGTCTGTCCAAGAACCGCGCCGATCAGGCAGATGACGAGCGGGGCGATAAGGACCGGCCCGAGTTTGCGCCGCCCCTTGCCGCCGTCGACCGCGGGGCGCGCCCGCCTGCGGGATGCACGCGACTTGCGGCCCGACCGGGAATCGGCCGCCTTCAGCGGCGCCGCCTCTGCCGGCGGCACCTCATAATCGACATCATCAACGATTGGCGTGTCATCGACGAACACCGCTGAAGCTCCCTGACCGTCGTCATCGAGTCCCGCGATGAAGTCGTCATCGCCGAGCGCACGACTGAGATCCTCGTCAAAACGTTCCGTCGGGGCGGATTCCGGGTCGTGACCAATGTCCAGGTCAAGCGGGAGATCGGCGTGCCCGGCGTGTGAATCCGTCACGACGACATGCCCGGGCATGTCGTGCTGGCCCCCGACCGGTCCCTCAAGCCCATCAATCAGCCAGTCGTCAAGCGCGCCGGCACCTGCGTTGCCGGCGCCCTGCCGGCGTTCGCCGGTCGGTTCGTACAACAGGTCGTCGTCAGCGCGGCCTTGAGGCGCCGTGTCCTGACGACCATGGACGCCCGATTCGAACAGCAGGTCCTCGGCCCCGCCGAAACCGATGGTCATGTCGGGATCGCCACCGGCGGCCAGAGCATCATCCTGCACGGCGCGGGATGCGGAATCCACGCGGACCTGCGCGCCGTACCGCGGATCCGCCGGAGGTGGCGGAACCGGTTCCGGCCGCCGTGATTCGGGTTCGGAACGCCTGGAGCCATCGTCCCCGAAGATGCTTTCCTTGCGCAGCTGCGAACTGTCAAATTTCAGCGAATACGAACCGATCTGGCCCTTCTGCTGGTTCCTGGCGCCGGCGGCCGCGGACGGCACGGATTCCGGTTCTGCGCCATAGTTACGTTCCACAACGATACCTGTTCCGCAACCGGGACACACGATTGTCGACCCCGGATCGGCACCGTCGGTGGATACAACGCGTTTGCAGATAGGACATTTCTGACTCATACACACCTCCAAGCGCGCTGATGATACATCAAGTGCGCACGCATGTGCCCACAAGACGCCGAATCTCCGCGTGCGCGGCCCACGGCGCTTTGTTTGACTAACCGGCTCAATTGGATTTAGATTTGCCTGTCGTTTAGGAATCATCCACCACAGGTGAACGTCATGGACAACGGTCCGAAAATTTTCGACGCCGCGCCGGAAGCAAACGCCATCCTCGGGAAGGGCAGCGAATTCGAGGGCAAGCTGGCCTTCGAGGGCACCGTCCGGATCGAGGGCAAGTTTTTCGGCGAGATCTGTTCGGAGGGTACGCTCATCGTCGGCAGCGGCGCCCGCGTGGAGGCTACTATCGCCGTTGATCGCCTGATGGTCAGCGGCGACATCATCGGGGATGTCAGGGCATCGACCCTTGTCAGCCTCCAATCGTCCGGACGCCTTCGCGGAAATATCACCACGGCCGGCCTGGCCGTCGCCGAGGGCGCGGTTTTCGATGGCGCCTGCCACATGTCCGACGTTCACGATTCACTGGCCTGACGACATCAGTACCTGCGGGGAAGTCCATGTCAGCAGTCGACCGACCTCCGGTTCATCAATCCGCGCGTGCCCGCCGCGGCTCTTTCATGGCCGCGGCATGCCTCGCGTGCGTCATTCCGCTTGCCTTCGCATGTTCGCGTCCCCCTGCACCGGAACCGGTGCCGGTGCTTCTGCCGCCCGCCGAAATCGAGGCGGTGCGGTTCATCCATGACCTTGATTCATTTGCCGGGCAGCTCGGTGACGATGTTCTGATGGCTGCATCCCTGGCGTGGCTGAAGGACACGGACAGTTACCGTAAGGCCGTCGACATCAAGGCGCCCACGCTGCGCCGCGTGCTGGCAATGGACATCGCTTACGTATCCCGCAAGGGGCTGCGGTATATCCTGTACCCGGCGACTCCTGCGCCGGTCCCCGCTACTCCCGCGCCGGTTCCAGCGCCCGCCTCGTCGACTCGCGCGACTTCCAGACCAGTTCCCCCGACGCCGGCGAATTCAGCGCCGGTCCCGGCGACGCCCGCACCGCCACGCCTTCCCCAGGCACTTGTCGTTTATCACATGGGCGACGTTTTCAGACTCGACCTGGCGGGCTCATACCGGTTCATCCCCGACGCTCCGCCCGATCCCGAACCGCGTAACCACTTTCCTTCGCTGGCGGAATCCCTGGTCGGCATCACCGGCGAGGGCGCGCTGACTGCAATATTCAACTTCGGCCCCGAAACAACGATTTCCTGCCGCCTGCTGCCGGACGATGCGCCTCTCACCGTCGCTTCGTTCGTCGCCCTTGCACGCGGGATGCGTTTCGTTCGTCAGACGGAAAGAATCGCGGACACCGACAAGGTCCGGGTCGACTGGGTCAAACGACCGTGGTACGACGGCTTGCGCGGCAGGCCGGCCGAGGGACGGCTCGTTCTTCAGTTCACGTCGCCGGATTCGCCTGGATTCGTGGTGCCCGACGAATTTTCCCTTTCCCGTCGCCACGATGCGCCCGCACTGCTGACGACCGTGCCCGATTCGCCGGAACGTTGGGACGGCGATATTGCAATTACGACTGCCCCGGTGAAATCGCTTGACGACAGGGGAACGGTGTTCGGCGTCTGCGACCCGGCGGCGGTCGATCGCCTCTCCCGCGCCTGGAGCTTGAGAAAAGGCATCTTCTCGGTGCCGCGCCTGCAGAATGTGCGTTTTGTGCGCCAGTAACAACCGGATGGGGGCTTAAATGCCGGAATCTTCCACTGAACAACTTTCACGACTTCAATCCGTCCTGGCCGGCCTGCCGGCGGGCCAGGCCACGCTCGCGGAATCGTGGATCCCGCGCCGTGCCGCATGGGCAGGTCCGGCACCGATTGCCGCGCCGCGGGACCTCGCCGGCTACATCGATCACACGATACTCAAGGCAACGGCGACCCAGGCCGACGTGGCCAGGGTCTGTGCCGAGGCCGCGTCTTTCCATTTCAAATCGGTCTGCGTCAATGCCTGCAACGTGCCGCAGGTCGCATCGGCACTGGCCGGAACGGGCGTGCTTACCTGCACGGTCGTCGGGTTTCCCCTGGGGGCCATGACCACGGCGTCAAAGGCGGCGGAAACAGCACAGGCCGTTGCCGACGGCGCGGACGAAATCGACATGGTCATCAATCAGGGACTGGCGCTGTCCGGCAGGTGGGATGCGGTTCGTGACGACATCGCCGCCGTTGTCGGCGCGGCCGACGGTCGCACGGTCAAGGTCATCATCGAAACATGCAACCTGGACCACGCGGCGAAGGTCGGCGCCTGCCTCTGTTCCGCGCTAGCCGGGGCGCACTTCGTCAAGACATCGACCGGATTCGGCAGTG
The DNA here is from genome assembly GCA_964470365.1 of uncultured Anaeromyxobacteraceae bacterium. Lineage (GTDB taxonomy): Bacteria > Myxococcota_A > UBA9042 > DTJE01 > DTJE01 > JAGOFO01. The sequence goes on from CAYYCO010000051.1 coordinate 15,054, forward strand.
GCGGCGCCACCGCGGACGATATTGCATTGATGCGGCTTGTTGTCGGGGGCGGAATGTCCGTGAAGGCATCGGGTGGAATCCGGACGACAGCGGATGCGCTTTCAATGGTGGCAGCCGGTGCCGACCGTATCGGCGCCAGCGCATCCATCGCAATCATCGGCGCTTGACTGTGCCCCCAGCCGACCGGCGGCGAGAAGTTCCGCAGCCCTGTATGACGACCTGACAAGCGGGCCACTCGCCACAAACGGAATCCCCATATCTTCGGCAGCTTTACCGTAAGCTTCAAAAGTGTCCGGATGAACGTATCTATCGACTGCTGCGTGGCGTCTGGTCGGTTGCAGGTACTGCCCGATGGTGACCATCGAAACACCCGCCGACGCCAGGGCTCCCAACGCCTCCACGACCTCCGAATCGGTTTCACCGATGCCCACCATCAGCGACGATTTCGTCAGCAGTCCGCGCCCCGCCCGTCCGGCAGACATCTCAAGGGCATCGGTCAGGACGCCAATCGAATTGTCCCAGGATGCGCGCCTGTCGCGGACAAGAGGGGTCAGCCGGCGGACGACCTCGACGTTGTGGCCCAGGACATCCAGGCCCGAATCGACGACGGCACGAAGCCGCTCGCCGCGATAATCCGGGATCAGGGCCTCGACCAGGATATCGGGCGAAACCGCCTTTACAGCGCGAATCGTGTCGGCAAAATGCCCGGCGCCGCCGTCCGCCAGGTCGTCGCGATCGACCGACGTCAGGACGACGTAGCGGAGCCCCGCGTCGGATACCGCCCGGGCAACATTGTCCGGTTCATCCGATGCCGGCGGCGTTGCCGGATGCCCGGTCTTGACGTTGCAGAACCGGCAGCCGCGGGTACAGACATCGCCCATAATCATTATGGTGGCGGTTCCGGCGCCCCAGCATTCGCCCTGATTGGGACAACGCGCAGCTTCACAGACCGTGTGAAGCCCCAGACGCCCAAGCCGGCGCCGCATCCCGGCGGCCTCCGTTCCCATCGGCAGGGAAACCCTGAACCATTCGGGAAGCCTTCTGTCGTCGCAGCCCATGATGACCCCGAATCCCGCACGTCGGCGGTCCTGGAAACCGGCGCAATGTTGCCACGCGAAGCCGATCTTGACAACCAGACCTTTAACAATTATCCTGCACGCCGCTTTGGGCCTTCCAATACTTACGGAGTGACTGAATGAGCAGCGTTATAAAGAAACGGCGCAAGAAGATGCGGAAGCATAAGTACGAAAAAATGCGGAAAAAGATGCGCCACGAACGCCGTAAGCGCGGCAAATAACTACTGCTCCGTCAGCTTTCGCAAATTTATCCCGAAATTTTCCAAAAAACCGCTTGGAATGCAGCTGTGGCGGGTTAAACTTGCCGCATGAAAACCGGGCGAATCTTCTGCATAGCCTCATTTTCCCTGATCGTCATGGCATTGGCGTTTCCTTGCGCCGCGTCTGCGGAAGGCTTTGCGCCGCCCGTTCCGCCCCCGGAAATTCAGAAACAGGCGCGTGTCGCGATTTCATACATCCAGGGCGCCCGGTTCGACGCTGCCGAACATGCCATCAGGGAACTTGCCGTGTTGTCCCGCTCGGTCGGAATCCGTAATCTCACGCCGGTCGCGGCCTCAATCATCACGCTTGTCAACGCGGGCGCCATCGACGACTCCGCCTCCATGCATCGGCCCCTTGTCGAATCGGTGATCGATCTGGCCCCCGATTACCCGGGTGCGTGGTTTCTTCTCGCCCGAACCCGGCTTGGCGAGGGACTTGACGGCTTCGGACCAGCGTTCGCGGCGGCCTTCAAGGGACTGTCAAAGCTGGCGCACTATCCCCGCGTGACGGCGGTTTACGTCGCGAACCTGTTGTTCTACGTTCAGGACGTACTCGTAATCATCTACATCATTGGCGCATTCGCCCTGCTCTTCCGGTATGCGTCACTGTTCAGGCACGATTTTGGCGACCTTTTCCCCCGGTCGGCCAGCACGCATTTCACGGCACTCGACATCCGCGAATCACGCGGCGGGTTCCGGGCGCTGTTCAGGGTGACGTCCGCATCGGTCCTGACGATTATCGTATTCGTACTGCTTGTCGCCCCGGTGGTCCTTGGTTTCGGACTTCTCGTCACCGCAGCGCTCTGGATGTTCATTGCGTTCCCCTACGCCGGACGCTCGGAACGTGCCGTGTCGATACTTGCGACTGTTGTCATCTCTACGCTTCCGCTCGCCGGTTCCGTCGTGGCGTTACCGGAAACGTTCGAAAAATCCCCTGGATCCATGCGATGGTCCTGCATAAACGAATACTGTCCGACCGAATGGCTGACGACCATACAGGGCTCGCTGGCCTCCAGCGGATCGGTTGCCGGCAACCCGGTCGCGCCGGACACATATATCGCGGCTGCCGCCGGCGGCCTGCAGTGGGCCGGGGAATCACCCGATGCAATCCGTGGCGTCCGCCAGACCATGGAGGGTGGCGCTGCCGCGATGGCGTCTGCCGATGGCCGCGTCTGGCACGGAAATCTTCTCGTCCTCGAGGCGCTGGCGACCTGTCCCGAAAAGCGCCCGGACGTTTCGTTGCTGCAGGATGCCGTTAAATCGTATGAAACGGCGGGCACACTGGCGACCCCGTCCGAAGCCGTTTTCCGCGGTCTCGCGGTCGCGCACGGTCTCATGCGGAATACCGCACCCATGGAGGAAAACCTGCAGAAGGCCGTTGTCGCCAGCGGCGGCGGCGACCTTGATTTCATGGTCCATATCAAGATGGCGACCACGGCCTCCGACGCCTGCATGCGTTACCGTGAAATCGCATCGGAACTGCGCCCGCCTGCCGGCCGTGATGATTTCGCGGTCTTCCTGGGCGGTGCGTCGATTCGTGAGGCGATCGCGAAATCCCCGCCGCGTGTACCATTCAAGGGACTTCTGATCGGCGCGATCCCGTTTGGAATGTTCCCCCTGGTGCTTGGCGGCATCATTGTTTTCGGCGTTATCCTGGCGTTCCTGCTGCCCGCCTCCCGTCGCGCCATCAGATGCCAGACCTGTGGCGGGGTCAGTTGTCCGTCGTGCAACAGGATGGCATCCGGCTTCAACCACTGCCCGACATGCCTCTTCGACAAGGTCAAACCGTCGTTCCTTGACCCGGAAGACGTCCAGATAATGCTGACGAGGCCGGGAACCGGCGTCGCCCGCAGGGTGATTTCCGTCATCATGTCGATCGCGGTCCCCGGTTCGGGACAGGTCATGTCGGGCAAACCGGTCCGTGGAATGGCGATGCTGATGCTGCTCGGGCTCGGACTCGAAATGGTGATTTTCCCGGAATTCCCGGTTGTTGATTCATTTGCCTACATCGCTCCGTCGTCCGGCGGGCTGCCGGTACTTCCGCCGGTGCTCCTGATTCTGGCGTGGGGCTGGTCGGTGGCCGACGTACTGATTTCAAGGGTGAAATGAAGCCTGTTGATGACATACCGCTGGACGGGATTGAACTGGACGACGCGCCGTACGACGATGGCGCCGCAGGGCAGGCCGACGACCTCGGAATTCCGCTGGGCCAGGCCGACAACGCGCCTCCGCCGGATGCCGCTGCCTCTTACGGTATCGATATCGATTCAGCCGCGCGGATCAGCCACGACAACAGCTACGATCAGGCGTCCGCGCCTGCCGCCCAGGCCGTTCAGCGCCGCCTGCCGCCGTTGTTGCGGGCGATTGCGACCATATACCAGCGCAACGCATCCGGCACCCTCAACGTCGCGGATGACAGCGGCATTTTCATGTCGATGTTTGTCAAGGACGGCCGCATTCTCAACGTGGCGCATCCCGACCTTTCGTCCGATGCAATCGCCCGGCTTCTGCTCGATATCGGGCTTGTGACCCAGCGGCGCATGGATCGGGCCATGCGGCAGTCCAGGGCGGCCGAAACCACGCTCGACAGTTTCCTGGCTTCGTCCCGTATCGTATCGCCGGTCACCATCCACCACCTCGTCGATGCCCGTTGCGCCGAACTGTTGCTTGCGGTGATGGGCACCGACGGCGTCAAGGTTTCCTTTTCCAGGGCAAGGCCTGACGGCATCCGGAAAAACTGCCAGATTCCCCTGCCCTGGCTTCTTAAAGAATTCCGGCGCCGCGAATCGGAACGCGCATCGATTCTTTCGGCAATTCCCGATCAGTCTGCTTCATTCGTCCGCACCGCTGTGCTCGAATCCGAACCGGTGGACGAATTGTGGGAAGACCTGGAAATGACGGCCGCCGAAAAGCAGGTGTATTTCTTTGTCGACGGCGTGCGGACGCTCGACCAGCTTTCGCTTGCAACCGGCCAGTCCCGGTTTGCCGTCATGCGCGCAGTTGCCGGACTGATCCGCAGCGGCGATGTCGTGGCCACACTGGAACCGGGCAGACGGCGCGCCACGCGGCATGGACTTCGTTCTTCCGGGCGCGCGCTCGCGCTGATCGTCGTGGCGCTGGCCGTGCTGGCCGGGACGGGCGCCGCCGTTCTCCGCGGACATGTCGCCGACGTCAGTGAAATCATCGGGTTGCGATCATCCGCCTGGGGCAATCTGTTCGAGACCGCCGCCAGGCACAGGGTGGACGGCGCCGTGCTTGTCCATTCGTTCATAACGACGGACGACGAACCGGCTCCGGACAAGCTGCTCGAACACGGGCTGATATTGCCGTCCGACATCCGGGCTGCGGTGTCGCTTTACCGTACGGCCTCCGGGGATCAAAAGGATGAACCAGCAGGACAGGGTGTCGATACAGTCGGACCTTGAATTCGACGACGTCGATTCTTTCGCCAACCTCTGCGGGCAGGGGGATGAAAACATCCGCCGGCTGGAAGCGGTGCTTGGCGTCGTTGTCAGGGTCCGCGGCAACATCGTCAGTCTTTACGGTGAAACCAGCGAAGTCCGCGTTGCGGGCACCATGCTGAACCAGTTGTATTCATTGGCGCGGCACGGCACCGCCATCGGCCCTGACGACGTCGATCGCGCGGCCGCGGTGCTGGAGGCGGACCCTTCGGCCGACCTGCAGGACGTGTTTTCATCAGGCGTGTCAATCGGGGGCGTCGCCTCCCCGGTCCGGCCCCGCACGCCCGCGCAGAAGGCGTACATCCGCGCGCTGCGCGACCATGATCTGGTGATTTCGGTCGGACCGGCCGGCACCGGCAAGACGTACCTGGCCATGGCGACAGCGCTGGCCGCGTTCCAGGCCCGAAAGGTGAAATCAATCATCCTGACGCGTCCCGCGGTCGAGGCCGGCGAACGCCTGGGATTCCTGCCCGGCGACCTGATTGAAAAGGTCAATCCGTACCTGCGCCCGCTCTACGATGCGCTGTACGACATCATGGAACATGATCGCGGCCAGAAGCTGATCGAAAAGGGCGTCATCGAAATCGCGCCGCTGGCTTTCATGCGCGGCCGCACGCTGTCGAACGCCTTCATAATCCTGGACGAGGCGCAGAACTGCACCATCGACCAGATGAAGATGTTCCTTACCCGGCTGGGGTGTTCGTCACGCGCGGTGGTAACCGGCGATCTGACGCAGACAGACCTGCCGCCCGGCACGCCATCGGGTCTCGCGTACGCCGTCGATGTGCTGGCAGACGTCCAGGGCATCGCGGTATCCCGTTTTACCGACGCCGACGTGATGCGCCACCCGCTGGTCCGCCGCATCATCCGCGCCTGGGACGCGCCGCGGCTCTGCCCTCGCAGGGGCGAATGATATTCGCCCCGGGAGTTATCGAATGCCCGTAAAAATCTACAACCGTCAGCGTACCGTCCAGTTCCCGCGCGGCGCCTGGGACAGGCAGTTCCAGGATGCCCTGGCCGCAGCCGGCCATGCCGACGACTACGTCGAGGTGACGCTGCTGTCGAACCGCGCGATCGCCGAACTTAACCAGGAATGGCGTGGCAAGACGGGCCCGACCGACTGCCTGTCGTTTCCCGCGTCCCCAGACCTGCCGCCGATGCCGGGCATGAAGGGCCGGTACCTTGGCGACATTGTCATTTCCGTTGAACAGGCCCGCATCCAGGGCGCCGTGCACCTGGACGCCGACATCGCACCCGCGGACGCAATTCATGCGGAAGTGCTGTTCCTTTTCATCCACTCGCTGCTGCACCTGCTGGGCCACGACCACGAAACATCACCGCATGACGAAGAAATCATGATTCGCGAACAGAACCGCATCTTCACGCTCGTCGGCGAATATCTTTACAGATGCTGACCCGTTGTCCCGGGGTTATCACCCCGGGCTATAAATGGTGGGCCTCGCTGCGCCCGGGCCAGGTCCGCCCGCAGGGCGGCCCGTTCATTTAAAGCCCCTGCACGAGGACGCCAACGGCGTCCGAGGCGATGGGACCACGTCG
>CAYYCO010000052.1:0-21015 GCA_964470365.1 uncultured Anaeromyxobacteraceae bacterium
GGATCGTGATCGTCGCCAGCGTCTGGTTTTCGTTTTCGATCTTGAGGCCTTCCTTGGCCTCGACCGCCTGGTGCAGCCCGTCCGACCAGCGTCGGCCCGGCATCTTGCGGCCCGTGAATTCGTCGACGATGACGACGCCGCCGTCTTCAATGACGTAATTGACGTCGCGCTTGAACAGGGTGTGCGCCTTCAACGCCTGGTAAACGTGGTGGACCAGTTCGACGTTGTCGCCGTCGTACAGGTTGCGTACGCCCAGCCGTTTTTCGACCTTGTCGACGCCCGATTCGGTCAGGGTGACGGCCGACGACTTTTCATCGACGATGTAGTCTTCGTCGCGGCGCAGCATCGGCACCATCGCGTTGACGGTGTAATACACCTCGGACGATTCTTCCGCCGGGCCGGAAATGATCAGCGGGGTGCGCGCCTCGTCGATCAGGATGCTGTCGACCTCGTCGACGATGGCGTAATGCATCGTCTTGACCTGGTCCTTTTTTTTTGGGTAGTCGTAGTACCTGTGGACCATGGAATCCAGGCTGAATTTCATGTTGTCGCGCAGGTAATCGAACCCGAATTCGTTGTTTGTTCCGTATGTTATGTCGGCCCCGTACGCGTCCTGGCGCTGGCGGTCGGACAGCCCGTGGACGATCACGCCGACGGACATGCCCAGCGCGTTGTAAATTTTCCCCATCCATTCGCTGTCGCGTTTCGCCAGGTAATCGTTGACGGTGACGAGGTGCGCGCCCATGCCGCGTTCGGGGTTTTTCGGATCCGGTTCCAGCGCGTTCAGGAACAGGGCGGACGTGGCGACCAGGGTTTTACCCTCGCCGGTTTTCATTTCGGCGATCATCCCGCGGTGCAGGGCGATGCCGCCGATCATCTGGACGTCGTAGTGACGCATGCCGGTCGTCCGGATGGACGCCTCGCGGCAGGCGGCGAACGCCTCGGGCAGGATGTCGTCCAGCGTTTCGCCGGCGGCCAGGCGGGCCCGGAACCGGGCGGTGCTGCCGCGCAGATCGTCGTCGGACATGGCCTGGAACTGCGGTTCAAGCGAGTTGATCCGGTCGATGATTGGGCGCATCGCCTTCAATTCGCGTTCGTTTTTCGTGCCGAAGATCTTTCTGAGGAATGCCTTCATCGGAACCTCATGGACATGGGGGCCCTGAAAGGGCGGCCGATTTTACCACAAACCAGGCATCAGGGCGCCCGTTATATTGGTCCGCCGCGACCTTCTGGCAAGGGGGCGATGATGCTATGATGCGGCGTCGGCATGGAAAATTCGTGGTTTGGCGGCGCGCGCGGCGCGACTTTCGGGGGTCAGTGATGGACAACACATTTGGCGGCGAAGGCGGCGATCAGTTCGGTGGCCCGGGTTCGGACCCGCAGGAACAGCCTGAACGGCGCGGCGGCGACGGCATGATTTCGGAACTCGCCCGCAGGGCGGTTTCGTCGTCGGTGTCGAAAATCATCGAAACGGAGGGCTTCATCCGCGAGGTCGTGAAGGCGATGTCGCGGGAACTGGTGGGTTATGTATCCCGCGAAGTCGCCGGACTGCGCCAGGAAATGGTTTCACAGGTCGGCGACCAGGTCGGATCCTGGCTGGACCGCATCGACCTTGCCGACGAGGTCCGCACGGGGCTGAACGGCATGACGTTCGACATCCAGATGCGTGTCACGGTCACCGACGACGGCGTCAAGGTCAGGGCCGGCGCGCCCGCCACGAAAAAGCCGGGCGGCGTGGCGTCAAAGAAATCGACGGGAACGCGTGCAGGGAATGCGGCTGCGCGGGCGGCGAAAAAAACGTCGGACATCCCCGGCCGCAAGGCCCCCGTCGTTTGAAAGCAGTCCCGAATCATTAACGTCGCGATGTCGGTTTTCCGGGAATCTGGGACCGGGTGCGCATCGACCTGAATTGAATGCGCTTCATGCAAGCGGATCGCCGCGGCGCAGCAGTTCCCGCATCGCGGAAGTCCGGCGATCGGCAACTTCAAGGGCACCCAGAACCTCGACCTCGGTGTTCGAGGTCGTCAGCACCCGACGGATTCCGCCCTCGCTCAGGACGATCCTGGTTCCGGCGCGAAGGGCCACAAGAGGGTCGTGAGTCGCCATGAATACAAGACGATTGCGTTTCACAAGGAAGTCCATCGCCGCGTGACGGTCGATGCCCGCATTTTCGATTTCGTCAATCAGCAGCACCGGTGCGTCGACGACCATCACAAGATCCGCGACCATCAGCGCCCGGGCCTGTCCCCCGGAAAGGGCGGCCAGCGGCTGTCCGGCCGACATCGGTTCGCCGGTCAGGCTGTTGGCGGCGGCAACAACCGCGTCAGGCTGGATTTTCCGCCCGTCGCCGCGGGCATCAAGATGCATGACGACGAAATCGTTAACGGAAAGATCCAGGAAAAACTGCATCGTCTGGCTGATGCGTCCCACCGCGAATCCTGAATCCACAACGGCGTCGGGAACCCCCGTAAGTCGGATTTTCCGGCCGGTAGGGGAATCCCCGGGGCTCAGCCGTTCCAGATCCGACAGAAGCCGGGTCTTTCCGGAACCGGTCGGACCGACGATGGCCACGACCTGGCCCGAAGTGAACGAAAGGGTATCGAAAGACTCGGGCCTTCCATTCTTGTCGCGCCCGGACTCAATCACCATCCTGACAGTGTCATCCATGTCCTGACCCGGCCCCCTGGCAGTAATGGCAGAACCCCGTCGGAAGGCTGGTTCTCAGGGGTTCCACTTCCATGAACCTGATGTCGCGCGCGCCGCGAATCAAATTGACCAGATCCGTCACGCCTTCACCGCTGAGACCGTCAGCCGTGACAACAGGTTTGTCCCGGTTGATGGACCTCAGCAGGGCCAGAAATATCTGGCGTTCCGCCGGACTGATCAGCGAAGCCTTCGTAAGAACGACGCAATCGGCATATTCAATCAATGGCCGCATGGATTCCGGCGTCCCCACATGGGACAGGCCGCTGACCACGCAGACGGCAAGCGCCCGCTTCAGGAAAGGCGAACAGCGGTGGCACAGGCCGGCCGTTTCGATGCACAGCACGTCGAGATTTTCCGACCTGGCCCAGTTCCAGGCCTTCCCCAGAACGACCATCGTTTCATGGTCGGGACATACATCGCCGGCAGCGTGCCCCGCGGACGGAAATCCCGCCGCCCTGAACAGCGCATCGTCGCCGGCATCAAGCGCATCCACCTTGAATACCCCGGCGGTCATGCCGGAATCCCGAAGTGATCCAAGCACATGCATCAGCAGTGACGTTTTCCCGGAGCCATGGGCCCCTGCCACGACCACGACCTTCATGATTGCCCCCTGACAGGGACAAGTTCGTCGAACCCGTACAGGTTCGCGTAGCTTCTGGAAACGCCGTTGCATTCCCAGAAATGGATGCAGCCGCGACACCGGGGCCCGGTCGCCCGCAGCATGTCGATCGCGGTCCTGTCGAACAGGTCGCCATCCGGTCCGCGGACCAGCCTGAAAATCGTCATGTAACGGTCATAGCTGCGTGATTCCCAGCCGGGCAGCATGCACAGCGGGAACCCGCGGAACGTCATCGGAAGCCCCCTCGAAAGCGCGGTTTCAAGAGATTCGCGTACATAGGGAATCACGTCGGACAGGCGCGGTACGAGGTCCTCGTGGTTCAGCCAGGCATTTTCCTCGGGCATCACGAAATCCACGTTTGGCACGAACAGGTTGGACATGGCGTCCTTCCGGTCGGCCCACCACCTGGCAAGTGCCGGCAGATGCGACGCATTCCGTTTCGTGACGACCGCAATACTGCCGACAAGAAGATCCGGAAAACGCGCGACCTCCGAAAACGCCTGAACCACGCGGTCAAAAACCGGGCTCTGCCACAGGGCCTCGGCAGTCGCCTTGTCGGGTGTGTCGAACGAAATGCCGACAGCCGTCACTCCGGCGGCAACGAGACGGTCCAGGACACCGGGAATCGCGAGCGTGACCCCGTTGGTGATCAACGCAACCTGCCGGTATCCCAGTTTGCGCGCGACGGCGACGATCCGCAGCAGATCGGGATTCAGTGTCGGTTCCCCGCCGGTCAGCGCCACCTTTTCGATATTTCGTTTCCGCCCGAAAACGAGATCCTCGACCACCTCCGCGGCCGGTCGGGTCGAACGGTTTTCATGCCCCAGCAGGCAATACACACAGTTCAGGTTGCACCTGGTTCCCAGGCGTACGTCCATGTAGGGCATCAGGGTTTCGGCATACCTTGAAATTTCCGGGAGCCGCCGTGAAGGGTCGCGATCCTCCCGCGTGCTGACGACCGTTATTCCGGGGAGGCCCCTGGATTTGATGACCCGTGTCAGGAGGTCGGTTTCAAGTTCAAAAAGGTCGGGATCGTCGACGTGGCCGGCCATGGCCAGGATGTTTTCAAGCGGAGCGAGACCGTACGAGGGGCCGTCGGCGGATTCGGTCCGGCGCACGATGCCGCGATCGACCATACCCGGCAGGAGGGCGTCGACACGATCCGGAAGCATCTGGACCAGGTGAGGTATCCGTGACAGAGGTTCTTCGTTGAATGCCAGGAGGCCGACAAAGAACGACCATTGTTCGGGATCCAGACCAAGCGCTTCCGGTATCGCCCTGAATTCCACGAATCCCCCATGCCATCCCGGCCCGACGGACCGGATGCAATGAACGCGGGCCTACATCGCCCGAACCCCCGCCTCCATGCGTCCCAGGCAGTATGAACAGTACATTTGCGGCAAAACGGTGCGCAATCCGTCGGATTCACCGTGGGCGGGTACATGCCCATGCACCACGCGGGCGAGTTCCCACCCGCCTTCACCCGTCAATCCGTTGAACATCACGCCTGTGGCACGCGGATTCCGAATCCGGGCCTGGGCCACGAATACATCCCTTTCAGCCTGCGACACCAAGTCCCCCTTGGAAAAGACCATCACGTCGGCGTCGAGGAGAAGCGGCCCCAGCTTGCGGGGCGACTGGATTCCCGCCGTGCAGTCGAGAACGCACACCGCAACGGCGGAACGCATATATGGGGCACAACGCCCGCAAAGCCCGGCCGTTTCCACGACAAGCGTCCCAAGATCGTTCCCGGCGGCCCATTCACACAGTTCCGGCCACTTTTCGACCAGAAGATGATCGGGACAGAACTTGCCTGCCAGCACGCTGATCGCGCGGATGCCGCGTCCGGCAAAAGCATGGTCGTCAGTCGTGGCAACGCAGTCGAGCTTGACGACGCCCATGCGACCGAAACCGGAGTCGCGCGCCAGAGCCAGGATGGCTCGCGTTTTTCCTGAAGATGGGGTGCCGCCGACAATGATTTTCACGGTGCGATTCTAGCCGACGAGCGGTGACTGTCAACGGAACGCGGTCCGCCGTTGCGATTTTGACCGGCTCCCGTCCGTCCCGGCCTCATCTGCCGTTGCGCGGTCGTGCGGGTGGATTCGGTTCGAGCCCCGCGATCTTGACAGATCCGGCGGAATTATTGATGATGCGGCGCGGCGGGAGGGGCTGCCTTCCCGGTTTGTTGTTTTCCTGAAGCCTGCGAGGTTTTTTCCATGGCAATGAAGATTACCGATGACTGCGTGGCCTGCGGTTCGTGCATTGACGAATGTGACATCAACCATGCCATCTCCGAAGGCGATCCCACCTACGTGATCGACCCGAAGAAGTGCACGGAATGCGCCGAAGCCGGCGGCGAGCCGAAGTGCGCCCCGGTCTGCGCGACCGAAGCGATCGTCAAGGCCTGATCGGCCACGCGGATCGACAAACGGACCCCGTCCGGCGAAAACCGGACGGGGTTTTTTGTATCTGCTGGAAACGAATTGGGATATCTTCCCATCCGGCGTATCCGTGTCCTCGTAGGGGCGAATGACATTCGCCCATTGTGCGGAAGGTGAACGATGGAAGAACATTCGTGCTGCTGTGGCTGCGGGGGCGAAAAGCCGGTTCCGGAATACCGCGAACCGGGTCAGGGCAGGATGCTGGCCTATTCGTTCGGCAGTTTCCCGGTCGGGATGCTGCTGCTGGCGATTTCAGTCTGGCTGATGCGCCTGTACTGTCCGACGCCGGACGAAATGGCCCAGGGGCGTCAGCTGCTGGTCGATCCGGCGGTGTTCGGGCTGATTTCGGCCATCGTGATGTTTTTCGGTGCGATTGCCGATCCGCTGGTCGGGTTCTATTCCGACAGGATGCGGGGAGCGCATGGCCGACGCATGCCATTCATTAAATTCGGCCTGCCATTCCTGCTGGCCGGTTTCCTGTTCGTGTGGTTTTCCCCGCTGGCGGGGATGGACGACACGGCCGGCGGCTGGCTGAACGCCTTCTGGCTGTTCATCAACATGCTGGCGCTGCAGGTGTCGTTCACCGTGGTCGTGAATCCATACCTCGCCCTGATGCCCGAGGTGTGGCAGTCGGATCAGGGGCGCGTTCGCGTGTCGATCTGGATGTCGATTTTCAACGCCATCGCGCAGATTTTCGTGTTCATCGTATTCGGCCCTATGATCAGCAATTACATGGACGGCGGCACTTTCCTGGGGATCCAGGTGCATGATGGATTCAAGCTGGCCGCGACCATCGGCACCATCCTGACCTTCGCGTCGTTCCTGCCGGTCGTCGCCCTGATCCGGGAACGTCCGCATTCCGCGGCCAAGGAAGTCCCGTGGGGCCTGTTCAAGGCGTGCTGGGAAACCCTGAAAAACCCGGCGTTCGTGCCGTACATAATCGCCGGTTCGATGATGTACGCCGGCATGTTCCTGGTGCAGGCCGCGCTGCCGTACGTCGTGGCCACGCAGGTCGTCGGTGAAACGTCGTCGCTGGCCCCCGTCGCCTGGCTTCTGTCGCAGGGACCCGACACGGTTTCGGGCATCATGCTGCTGGGGCTGGTCGTGTTTTCCGTGCTGTTTTACCCGCTGGTGGACAGGCTGGCGCAGAAGTACCGCCGCAAGACGTTGTTTTTCTTCACACTGGCCACTTTCCTTGTGATCATCCCGCTGGTCACGCTTTCCGGCATGCTGGGGATCCCGGCGTGGATACAGCTTGCCATATGCTGCCTGCTGATCGCCCCCGGCCTGGCCGTCGGACTGGTCGTGCCGCGCGCCATCCTGGCGGACATAATGGACCTGGATACCGAACGTACCGGTTACCGGCGGGAAGCCATGTACAACGGCATGGAAGGCCTGCTGCAGAAGATCGCCGGCGGCCTGGCCCTGATGGTCCAGGGTTTCCTGTTTTCCCAGTTCGGTTACAGCACAGCCCAGCCGTGGGGCATCGTCCTGACCGGCGCCGTCGCCGCGTTCATGGCCCTCGTCGGCATCGTTTCGTTCCGCTATTACCCAATCCAGAAGTAAACCGGGAAGGTAAAATATTTCGGAATTCTTGATGGAAACCCGGGATGTTTTTGCATAGACTGATGGCAGTCTTTCTTCAGGGGTTATGTCATGTCCAGTCGTTATGATGTTTTCCTGACATCGGCTGTGCTTATCGCGATGGCCGCGTGGGCGGGCGGGTGCGGCGGCGATCGGTGCGCCCACGACGCATGTGAACCGGACAGCAAACTTGATTCGACCGTGACGTTGCCGGACGTGCCGGCCGGTGTCGACGCCCGGGACGTTTCCGGGGATGTCGCCGTCCCGGATTCGGTCGGTGTCGATGCGGCCCGCGATGCGGCGGTGGACGATGCGCCGGCCGGTGATGCCGCGGCCGATGTCGTTACCGATGTCGCTACCGATGTCGCGTCGAACCCGTATGGCCTGGCCTGCCGCACGTGCTACGCCGATGATGAATGCGGCCAGGGCTCGAACTGCACACCCGTCGGCGCCGGCAAATACTGCCTCAACGAATGTGATGACGACGGCGATTGCGCCAGGGGGTTTGTCTGCTACCAGGGATCCCAATCGCAGGACTATTGCCTGCCGGTGTCATTCAACTGCGTCGCGTGTATCGCGGACGAACCATGCCCGCAGGGCGAATGTTGTGACTTCAATTCGGGCGCCTGCAAACACTGCGGTCGCGATTGTTCGGTGTGCTCGTACGATTACGACTGCGGACCCGGTTATCGGTGTTTCAAGAATTACGGCGCACAGACCGGCATGTGCGTGCCCGAATGCGTTGACGGGGTTTGCCAGGACTCCGTCCACTTCACCTGCGAAAAAACCGCCGACGGCGTGGAACTGTGCGAACCGCTCCAGGACGGCTGCCTGGGATGCTCGGGGGCGACCCCGTATCCGCTGGACGACGGGTGCGTGGAATGCCGCGATTCGTGGGACTGCCCCGATGATGATATCTGTCTCGAACTGGGCCACACGTGCGCCCACGCGGACTGTGTTAACGAAAACGAGAGACCCTGCAAGCACGACGGCCAGTGCCACGAATGCTGCGACGACCGGGATTGCATGCCGGAAAGCTCAATAACCGGCGTCTGCCTGCCTGACGGCACCTGCGAAATCGTTGTCCAGTGCGGTGGACTGTGCACGTCGGATTTCCCGGTGTGTGCGGTAATCGACGGCGTCGAACAGTGCGTGCAGTGCCTGACGGACAAGGACTGCCTGGCGCTTGGCTATGGTTCCGACTGCACATGCGGCGGCGCCCCGAACTATGTCTGTTTTGAACCGTACGGCAGCATGTGCGGCAGTGAAGGGCACTGCACGGCCGCATGTGCCGATTCCGACGATTGCCCGCCCGGACCGGACGACACGACGTTGAATTGCGTACAGCAGCCGGGCGCCGCATCCGGCATCTGCGTCAATACGTCGGGACATTGCGACGGCGGCATCACCAACTGCTGTGGCGCGGGCCAGCGCTGTTATGACCTGGTAATGATCCTGCAGGATCTCGTCCCGACCATTCCGCGGATCATTGCCCCGCCGGCTGTCACCGCGACCTACTGCGGGTGCGACACGGCGGAAGATTGCCTTGCGGGCGGGCCTTGCACCGAAATGTCCATCCTGTGTACTTCGGGTGATTACCAGGTGCAGGGCATGTACGAACTGATCTGCCCCGACGGCCAACTGAACCAGGCGTTCCCGGACAAGATTTGCATCCAGCCGGCCACCCTGCTGGAAAACTTCGGACTGGTGCCCGCGACCTGATTCACATCGCGACGGACTGCCTGGCGCTCGTGCCCGTGGCCGGCATTCACCCGGGTCAGTTCAATCACGGGGGCACTCATGGATATCCGTGGTTTCAACATCGTCGTGGTGGCGGCCCTGGTGCTCGGGGCAGGGTGCGGCGGCGACAGGTGCGTGGGTGACGCTTGTGACACCGGCGGCACGGCCGATTCGGTCGTGGTTCCCGATGACAGCGCGCCCGACGACACTTTCGCGGTCATCGACGCCGACGGCGGTGCGGTCGACGCGGCCCTCCATGATGCCCCGGGGGACACGATTGCCGACGCGCCGGCAGATGACATCGACGGCGACGTGGCCTGCGGCGGCTACACTCCCCACATGTGGGACGGGCAGTGCGTGGAGTGTCGGGACAGTGACGACTGTGGTGACGGGACGGAGTGCTGCGATCCAGACTGGCACGTCTGCCTGGCATTGGTTTGTGGAACGGGAACCATATTTAGCCCCGACGTTTGTGATTGTCGGCAGTGTTTCACCAACGACGATTGCGAACGGTTCGGCGACCGTGGCACAGGGATCTGCCTGGATGACGGAACATGCGATGGCATTGTGCCGTGCGACGGGCTGTGCACCCCCGATTTCCCGGTCTGCGCGATCGTCGGCGGGGTGGAAGTGTGTGTTCAGTGCGCGTCCGATGACGACTGCGTGGAACTCGGATATGAAGGCTGCAGTTGCGTCGGGGATCCGCTCTACTCCTGCATCGACGACAGCGGGGCCGCCTGCCAGGGGGAAACGCCCGCCTGCGGCCCGTGCCGGTATTCAGAAGACTGTCCCGCCGGTCCGTCCGGGCAGGCTCTGGAATGTATCCAGATTCCGGATTGGGGTTCCGGAACGTGTATCGACCCGGCCGGATCCTGCGACGGCATTGTCGCGTGTTGCCACAGGGGGCAAACGTGCAGTGATCTTGCGCTGGTCATGCAGGAAATCGTCCCGACCGTTCCGCGGCTGATTCCGCAACCCACCGTGACGCTGGCCTTCTGCGGCTGCGACACGGCATGGGACTGCCTGACGGGCGATCCGTGCACCGACCTGTCGATCCTGTGCACTTCGGGTGATTACCCGATGGAGGGCATGTACGACCTGATCTGCCCCGACGGTCAGCTGCACCAGGCGTTCCCGGTCAGGCTGTGCGTCCAGCCGGCCACCCTGCTGGAATACTTCGGGCTCACCCCGGTTCAGTAAGGGACGACATTCCTCCTTTCGCCAGTCCGGCCGCTTTTCCGCCACAGGTCCGGCCGCGCCGTCGCAACAGGGTAAATCAACCTGTTCATCATATTTTGATGCGATAGCTGGAAACGGTATTGACCGATTTGCATAATTACGCGTCGTTACATACGGTGCGCGCGGATGACAGGCCGGAAATCAGTCATGAAACGCGATTTCCCGGCATCGATCGATGTGGCGCCGAACCGTGATCATGTCGGCCGCCCGAACCTTCTTCACCGCCTCACAACTGCCGGGGCGCGCCTGAATCGGCGCCTCCACGTCGTTATCGATTATGCCGTGAAACGGCGGGATTCGCTGCCGTCACTGGTACTGGCCGTGTGTGCCGCCGCGGTGGCCGTGCCGTATCTTGCATACTGGTTCGGGCAGGTGTCATTCAGGGTGTTGGAACCTTATGCGACGGGGTGGGTGGAACCTGTCTTCTATGCCGGCGCCCTTCGCGTATTCGAGGGTCTCCCCATATATGCGGCGCCGACAATCGATTACGTTTCGCCGATTTACGGGCCGGGAATGCCGGTTGTGGGTGGCGTCCTGTTCGCGTTGTTCGGGCCGGGATATCCGCCCCTGCGCATTTTTTCGCTGGCGTGCCTTGCCGGCCTGGTTGCGGTCGCCGCGGCCTGGATTCGACGCGAAACAGGTTCCTGGCGGTGGGCCTGGGTTCCCGGATTTTTGATGCTGGTTCTGGACAAGTCGCTGAAACACTGGTTCATGCGCGCAAACGCGGACATACCGTACCTGTTCCTGGTTTTTCTGGCGTTGTTCCTGATGCATTCCATGCGGGTGACGAACCGGTCCGCGATCGCGGCGGGCGTTTGCATGGCATTCGCCGCCCTTTTCAAGCAGAACGCATTGCTGATGGCATTTGCGGCAGGGGTGTATCTGCTCCTGCACGACAGGAAGGCCTTCGCCTTTTATGTCGGTGCGATGGCGGCGATTCTGGTGCCGGCCGCGGTCGTTCTGCACATCGTTTCCGATGGCTGGTTCTGGACCATTGCGGGGCGGATTCCCTCCGAATCCGTCGCGAAGGACGGCGTGGATATCAGGGGCGCGATGAAGAAGCTGTCCACGTCGGGATTCGCCGCTTTTGCCGTGTCGGCTGCGCTGCTGACGGCTGCGGACCGGGGCCGGCGGCGTACGTTCTGGTTCGTCACGTGCGCTGCGGCGTTCGCACTGTCATGCAGGTCGTTTGCCAAACAGGGCAGCGGCATGAACTGTATGCTGCCTGTAATGGCCTTCGCTTCCGTGGCCCCGCTGCTTCTGCTTGATCTTGTCGCCCGCGCGGCGGCGGCGCGGTTTCCTGGACGCCTGATTCCAAACCTCTGGGCCGCTATCGCGTTCCTGCTGGTATTTGCCGCGGTGCCCGACGGCGCCCTTCGCGCCCCGGCGGAAAAAAAGATCAGCTTCCCGAAGTACCAGGCTTTCGATGATTCGGTCCGGAAGGAAATTGACGGCGTTGATGGCCCTGTTTTCGTCGGCGCGCGGCCCGACATCCTTCATGCCGCGGGCAGGCCCGGCAATTTTCATCAGAGCCCCCTTTACGACGGGACATTCCGCACGTCGGTGTACGATCTTGGCGCATTGCTTGACGGACCGCTGTCCGCCCATCACTGGGAAAAAATGATTGTCTGGGAATACGAAGACAAGTCGCTGGTCAGGCTGGTATCGAAATATTACACGCGCGCCCGAAGCCTGAAATCCGATCCGCTGATCGGGGTCAATGTGGGCGTCTGGGTGCCAAAGGAATCTGACGGGGCCGCCCGCGATGCGTCCGCGGTCACCGCCGCCGCGATTGATTGATCCGGCTGTGGTTGAAGATATACCATTGAAGTCATTCCTGGCCAGGGGGTGTCATGAAACGTCATTCATTATGTTTCCTGGTGTCCGGGCTTGCCGTGTTCTTCGGCGCCGGGTGCGGTGGTGAAAGGTGCGTCGACGACACATGCGGATCGGGCCCCGAAGTCGACGCTGTGGTGGCGGTTCCGGATGCTGTCGTGACTAGCGATGCCGGTGACATCGCGGGTGCCGATTCCGTCGCCGGCGATGTCCGTGATGGTGACAACGAACCGCCGGTTGATGTCGATGCACCCATCGAATGTCATCCCCAGACACCGTACGCGGTGGGCGGAAAGTGCGTCCAGTGCCGCGACTGTAACGACTGTCCGGATATTCGTCCGGCGTGTCATCCGGCCGGCCACTTCTGTGATCCCGGTTACTGCCAGGAAGGCAGCCATTTCTGCAAACACGACTGCCAGTGCCACGAATGCTGCGACGGCAGCGAGTGTCCCGGCCTGGACGGGGCCGCGGGCGTATGCGGGGCCGACGGGTCGTGTGTCGGGACCGTGGCATGCGACGAAGATTGCGGCGGTAATCTTCCGGTCTGCGCGCGATTCGACGGCGCGAATCATTGTGTCGAATGCGGCCTTGATTCGGATTGCGACAGGATAACGCCCGGCAGGGGATGCAAATGCGCGCCCGCGCCGTTGCTGGCGTGTGTCGACGACGACGGAATGCACTGCGGTTCGGCCGTCGATGCCTGCACGTCGGAATGCGACGACTGCACGGGCTGTCCGCAGGTCCCGAATCTACGCCTGGAATGCGGCGACCGCACCTGGCCGGGCAGCGGACGAAGTTGTTACGATTCCCAAGGCTCGTGTGACGGAATCAACGGATGCTGCGCGGCCGGAATGAACTGTCATGACCTGACCGGGTTGTTTGTCAGCGGCGTCATGGGGCGTATCCCGGGGGTACCGTTTGACCTCGGGAACGTGAACGGCGGCAGGTTCTGTGAATGCGCCACCGACACCGACTGCCGCAGCGGCCTTCCCTGCAGCGATACCGCAGCCCTGTGCGGGATTCCGGTGTCCGATTACCCGGTTATCGGCCTGATCTGTCCGGATGGGCAACTGTCGCCGCAGATGCCCGCCAGGCTTTGCGCCCAACCTGAATCCCTGTCCGACTGGGCGATGTCACTGTCGGCCGATTGCGCGGACGACCCGCACGACTACCCGGAATTGATTTGCACGGTGTGGGGCGGCATCGAACAGCGGGTGCGCTGCCTGACGGACGACCATTGCCTTACTTCAGGTTCCGACTGCATGTGCATATTGGGCTCATGCTATGACAGCGACGGGGCAAACTGCGACTGGATCTGCGGGGGCTGCGCCGCGACATGCGGGGACGATGCCGACTGTCCGCCGACCTCGGAGGGGAATGCCCAGTCATGCGGCTTCAGTCCGGGGGCAGGCGGGGGATACTGCGCGGATCCCGCCGGAACCTGTGATGACAGCACTTCCTGTTGTGCCCCGGGCCAGATGTGTTACGACATGCGCGATATCCTGCAGGACCTGGTCTGGCCGGATCTGTGCTGGCCACTGCTGCTGGTTCCCGTCAACCGCACCTATTGCGGTTGCGAAACGACCGACGACTGCCTGAACGGGAAGGAATGTACCGACGTTTCACCGGTTTGCGAAGTTTCCGGCGACGTCAGCGGCCTGATTGAGGTGTTGTGTCCGGGCGGCACGCTGGCGCCCGGGGTTCCTGCGAAAATATGCGGCACGCTGGGTGAATTCCTGGCCGGGCACGTCAATGCGCCTTAACGCGCGGGGTGGCATCATGGATATCCGGAAATCAATGCTCGCGTTTACGTGGCTGACCCTGCTGGCGGTGGCCGGGTGTTCGTCCGGGCCGTCAGGGACGGATGCGGATGATGTGAGGATTCTTGACGTTGCCTCGCCGGACGGGGCGGCAGACGTGGCGCGCGACATGACCGTCGTCACCGACAGCATCGATGCCCTGTCCGACATCCCGGGCGGGGATGACATCCCCAATGCGGGTGACGCCTCGTCGGACACGTCCGTGCCGCCGGAATGCAACATGTGTTATGCCCTCGAGGGGTGCCCGTCCGACCAGACATGCGTCGAAGTACCCGGGGGACGCGCGTGCACCTGCGTGGACGACGGCGACTGCCGGAATGGCTTTTCGTGTGTCGCTTTCGGCGATGACGGGCTGAAGGTCTGCCTGTCACCGCACGGCTGTCCGCCTTGTGGCCTTGACTGGGCCTGCCCTGACGCATGCTGCAATCACGCGACCGGTCAGTGCATCCAATGTGCCGCCGGTTGCGCCAGTTGCCGTTTCGACTATGAATGCGCCGACGGGTACAGGTGTGATTCAGCGGATGGCCTGGCGCTTGGGAAATGTGTTCTGGAGTGCCGGGACGGCGAATGTCGCGCGGCGCCGGTCGGTTCGGCCCCGGGTCCGGTACTTGGAACATGCGCCGATCGCGGCGGCGGTGTCGACGTCTGCGTTCCGTTCGATGATGACTGTCCGGTCTGCGGGGGGGCGACCCCGTATTCGCTGGCCGACGGGACCTGCGTCCAGTGCCGCGACAGCCACGATTGCCCGTCACAGCAGGAATGCGATGGCGAAAAGCGTGAGTGCGTGGACGCATATTGTGATGGCGGCATGGTCTTCTGCGATGACGGTCGATTCTGCGCGCAGTGTTGTGTCGACGCTGACTGCGCGCGTTTTGCGGGAACCACGGGGAAATGCCAGGTGGACCGGACCTGCGAAGGGTATGTCCCATGTGGCGGGCTCTGCACGCCCGAAATGGCGGCGTGCGTCTGGCAGGATGGCGCAGAGGTCTGTGCGCAGTGCCGCGTCGACGCGGATTGCGAAATCGCCGGATACCACGGTTGTCGTTGTTCGGGGACCGCGGATAAGTCCTGTGTCGCCTGGGACGGCGTCATGTGCGGCAGCGAACCGCGTGAATGCGCGTTCCAGTGCACGGGTGGCGCGGATTGCCTGGAAGGACCGTCCGGCGTCGCGATGGAATGCGTCGAAGTCCCCGGGCTTGATTACGACATCTGCGCCGATTCGTCCGGCAGGTGCGGCGACTTCATCGGCTGTTGCATGCCCGGTCGGAAATGCACGGACATAATTGAGATCATCCGCGTGTTAATAAACGTGGGCATGTCGCCACGGATTATCGCACCTCCTTATGTGAATTCGTCGTATTGCGGCTGCGAAACCGCCGCCGACTGCCTTGCCGGCGAACCATGCACGGACACGGCCCTCATCTGTGAAGGAAGTCGGGACGCGCTTGGCGAAATGTACGACAAACTTTGCCCGGAAGGCATCCTTGACAGCCGATTCCCCGACAGGTTGTGCATTGAACCGGCGTTGCTGCTCGGGTATTTCGGAATTGTTCCGGCATCCTGACTTGTCATCGTGCGTTGGTGAACCGCTGTATTCGTGTATGGATTCCTCCGGCGCCATCTGCATGTCGTACTGCGGCAAGTAAAGGATTACGCGGCAATCGAATCATCGGGTGGTGCCGATGTCGATGGGCACTGTCCGAAGTCAGGGAACGGGGATTTCGTTGCAGGACCAGGTGTCGACGCACGCGGCGACCCAGTTGGCGGGCAGGACGTCGACACGGTATTCGCCGCCGTCGGGTTGCAGTTTCTTTCCGTCGACCGTCAACAGCGTTCCGCCCAGGTAAATCGTGAATGGCTGCGTGATGTCCAGGCCGGTGCAGGACCGTACGTTGAATTGAGGCCGGCCGGGGGCAAGCCACATTGTTTCATCAGTATAGAAGTCGCACGCAAGGCTGGACGAAGCGCCCTGGGCCACGCGAAGCGTCGGGAAGTCGGCCAGCGCGGGCGAATGCATCATTTCCGTGAATACGATGTTGAAGGCGCCCTGGTTGTCATAACCGGGCTGCGCCTGGAACCGGATCCTGCCTACCCGTGCGTCATGCCCTGGGCGAAAACGCAGCGATTTGTTGGCGATGACGGCTGACGCCACCGGTTCGGACACCGATTCCATCCCGATGCGGTACCAGGCGTCGGCGATGGCGTCGTCGGGAACGACCTGCACTTCCCACCTGGCCAGCCCCGGGCTGCGGCAGCCGCCGTTGTCGCAGACAGGGAGCGGAACGGCCGTGACCGTGGCCGGGACGGCGCTGTTGCCTGAAAGGCTGGTCAGGCGGATTGCGGCCGTGATGTCGTCGATCCAGTCCTGTAGATCTTCGACAGGTACATGGGCCATCTGCACCAGCACGGTCGGTACAGGTTCGCCGACGCCCGAAACGGTCTGCGACCATGAAAAATCAGCATACTCGGCGTATACCTCGACGAACGGGGTACCGGGGAAGTACACGTACCAGTCGCCGTCCCAGGCGTCAGGCATTATCACGCGCACATCGGCGTCGTCGTCGATCTGGACTTCGGCGGTCGGGCCGTCATCCAGCGTGGCCGGGGCATCGGTGCCGCCCAGGTCATAAAGCACGTTGCCGTCCACGTACACTGCGTCGCCCGCCACGACTTCCACGTTGACGTATGTGTCAAACATCTGTTCGGCGGACGTGTCGGTCACGGCGGTGTCGACTATGCCGTGGTCCACGACCGTCAGCCCCAGGTCGTCAAACCCGCAGATGTCGGTGCATTCGGTTTCGCCCCCGCACCCGGTAAGGCCGATCGCCATGAGGCACAGGCACGCAGCAAAAGCGGATTTCCATGGGAGGATGGCGATCCAGATTCGTGAAACCGAGAAGGTCTCAATTTGCATAGCCGGTGCCTCATAGCGATTAGCCTGCGCCATGCTATGAAAGAAGATGGGCGAATGCAAGGGTTGACTGAAAAATAACTGTGCCGGGATATAGAGTGCCCCGGTGGGGTAAGTCGACGAATTTTCCGGGTTGCGCACGTTGGTCCGTACGGCGGGCCAAGTCGCGGTCGAATCAGATCAGTGCGGTGCTGAAGTAGCGTTCGGCGCGGTCGGCGAGGATGGTGACGACGTTCTTGCGGCCGTTTGCGAAGTGCGCGGCGACCCAGACGTTTGCGCCCGACGACGTGCCGACCAGGATGCCCTGCTCGCGCGCCAGGCGGCGGGCCGTTTCGATGGCGTCCTCGTCCGACACGGTCATGACCATGTCGATGTAGCTGCGGTCAACGACATCGGGGACGAAGCCGTCGCCGATGCCCTGGATGACGTGGTAACCCGGTTCCTTGCTGAGCAGCGCCGAATTGTTGCGCGGTTCGACCGCGACGATCTGCAGGTTCGGGTTTTTTTCGCGAAGGTAACGGCCGCAGCCCATAAGGGTGCCGCCGCTGCCGACGCCGGCCACGAACACGTCGACCTTGCCGCCCATCTGCGCCCAGATTTCCGGACCCGTGGTCGTGTAGTGCGCGTCCGGGTTGTTGGGGTTCGTGAACTGGCCGGGGTGGAAGTGGTTCGGGATTTCCCGCATCAGTTCTTCCAGTTTGTCGTTCGCGCCGTTGATGCTGGCCTCGGCCGGGGTCAGGACCAGTTCGCCGCCCAGGGCCTGGATGATTTTTTTTCGTTCTTCCGACATGTTTTCGGGCATGACGATGATGACGCGGTAGCCCTTCTGCACGCCGACCATGGTGATGCCGATGCCGGTGTTGCCCGACGTGGATTCGATGATGGCCATGCCGGGCTTCAGGCTGCCGTCCTTTTCGGCCTGCTCGATCATGTGTTTTGCGATGCGGTCCTTGACACTGCCGCCCGCGTTCAGGAATTCGGCCTTGGCGTACACGTTGCCCAGGGCGAAGCCGGGAATTTCGAGCATCGGGGTGTTGCCGATCAGGTCAAGTATCCGTTCGGGTTTGTCATGCATCTGCGAGTCCTTGCGCAACGAATTTTTATACTGTTGCCGAACCGCCGGAGACGGTGGCGCGAAATATGCGCCAAACCACTGGAAAAATCAACCTTCGGGAACCGGCGCGGGGGTGGCCGGGACGGGCTTCGCGGGAGCCGGGGTGGCGCGCGCGGGTTCAGGGGCAAGGCGTCGTCCGCCCCAGGGGACGATCTTCATGCGGTGCGTGCCGACATCCCGGATTGTGTGCCACAGAATCGTGTTTCTGCTGCCTGGAAGCCAGTCCGCGTCGCCATCGGAAATTTCCAGAACCCACCCCGGCGTGTCCGGATCGGACGGCTGCCGGTAGAGCGTGTCAGTGGGCAGCCAGACGGTGGTTTCATGTGTTTCCGCAGCGTTGGCGGCAGCGAAATCGTCGAATTCGAGCGTGAACACGTCCGTTGTGCCTGGTTCCGTTGCCGAATCGTTGCGGCCGGCGGGCAGGGAAAGCCGATCGAAGCTGAATTTCATGTTCCTGCCCGCGACGGCGTCGGGGCGCGGACGGGCCATTTCCATGGCGTTGGGCAGCACGCCGGTTGCTGCCGGCAAGGACGCCGAACCGGATTCAGGGTATGAAACCAGCCAGGACCTGCCGCGGCGTTCGATTGCGTCGATCGTCTCCAGAAATTTTGAGCCGTTCTGGATGTGGTGGTGGTCGACGGTAAATGAACCCGACGGGATGGTGTTGAGCGGGCCGCGAGAAGAGTCGTCGGCACCGGCGGGAACCAGTTCCAGGACGTTCGTGACGGGGGCCGCGGCCGAATCCGGGCCGTCGGTGTCCAGGAAGAACAGTGCGGAGCCATGGACGGCCCTGACGCCGTTGGCGAAGCGGTCGACGTATCCCGTCCATGCGTTGCTGCACGCGGTCGCGTCCATGCCGGGCGGACAGGACATCGAATCGGCAATGCCATAACCGGCGAGGCCGGCCGAGCGGCCCGTGACCTCGGCCAGTTTGATCCAGGAACGAACCAGGTGGTCCTGGAGCGCCAGGCTGTCGGGAGTCCAGCGTCCATCAAGGAAATCGGTCCTGAACATCGACACGGCGTCCAGGTCGTCGGAGTTCGGCCCGACGCACCTGATGCCGTCGGCAGTGGAATGCCGGGGCGTCACGCGGTAGGCCCACATGGGGGCATCGGGTGCCCAGGGGCAGGCGGCGGCATCGGAAAACGGGGTCGTGTTGACCAGAATGACTGCGATTCCCTTTGTCGCGGCGTTGTCCAGGAAAGTCCGGATGCCCAGGATCGTGTCGACGGATACCTCCATCGGCGTCGGTTCCAGGTCCTGCCAGCGGACGGGAACCGTGATCAGGTTGATGCCGGCGTCCCGCAGCCTTTCGAAGTCGACGCCGGGATCGGGCGCCGCCCAGTCCGGGGTGGCGCGCGAAACAAGGCCCCGGAAAATCAGAGTGCGGTTGGCGTAGTCGACGAATCCGCCAGGGACATCAGCCGGCGCGGCGGCCTGGATTCGTCCCCCTTTCGGTTCGAAACGGCCGGGCGGTTCGACCCACGCCACGCGTCGGTCGGCGGGCGGTTTGCCGAAAGCGAACAGCTTCCATCCGGACGGCATCTGGAAGATTACCACGACGGCCACGGCCACCAGTGTGGCCGCGAAAATTGCAACGGCGATAATCAGGGTTCTGAAACGCATCAAATCCCCCGT
Source organism: uncultured Anaeromyxobacteraceae bacterium (assembly GCA_964470365.1). Taxonomy (GTDB): domain Bacteria; phylum Myxococcota_A; class UBA9042; order DTJE01; family DTJE01; genus JAGOFO01. The sequence goes on from CAYYCO010000052.1 coordinate 19,649, forward strand.
TGCCCGCCGGGGAGGGCGGGGCGGCCGGAAGGGGGCCGCAGACGGTAAGATAAGCCATCCGCGCGCGCGGCTCAATGGCGACAATCGTTGACGGGGCCGGTGTGGCCGTTACACTTGTGGTCGGTGGACGCAAGGTCGGATATCCGGTTTGCAACGGAGGCGGCATGGACGATCGGTTGGATGCGGGCGGCGGGGCTGCGGCGGACATCGAGGCGGCGAGGCTGCACATGAAGCTGGCCAGGGTCGGCTGGACCTTGGACGAGTGCCGTGAAATCGCGCCGGTTATCCTGCGGATCAGGACGCTTGCCGCGCAGCAGAATGCTGTGATTCTGGGACATTCGTACGTTACTCCGGAAGTGATTTACGGGGTCGCGGACGAACGTGGTGATTCCCTGGGACTGTCGGTCGCGGCGCGTGATTCCACGGCGGAAACGATTGTTTTCTGCGGCGTCAGGTTCATGGCCGAAACGGCTGCGATCCTGTGTCCCGCGAAAAGGGTTCTTCTGCCGGCGCCCCTGGCGGGCTGTTCCCTGAGCGAGTCGATAACCGGCGTGGACGTCAGGGCGTTGCGCCTGAAACACCCGGACGCCGGGGTCGTCTGTTACGTGAACACGTCGGCCGACGTAAAGGCGGAATGCGACGCGTGCTGTACGTCCGCAAACGTGCTGGCGGTGATTACCGCGATGCCGCAGCGCCGGATCGTGTTCGTTCCAGACCGGAACATGGCGGCAAACCTGCGCGCCATGACGGACAAGGAAATCATTGCATATGATGGCGACTGCATCGTGCATTCCAGGCTTACGGCGGGACTGGTCGCCGCGCTCAGGGCGAGGGCGGGCGAGGGCGCGTGCGTGATGGTCCACACCGAATCTCCGCCGGAAGTCGTGGCGCTGGCGGACGTGGCCGGCGGTACCGGCGACATGATGAAGGCCGTCAAATCCGGACGCTGGAACAGGTTCGTGGTCGTGACCGAGGACGGAATGGCCGAACGATTCCGTATCGAATTTCCGCAGTACACCTTCGTCGGCATCGACACGTACTGCCCGCACATGAAAATGACCGGACTACGCGACGTGCTGCAGGTCCTGGAAAATCCGCGGCCGGACCAGGTGATCACCGTGCCCGAACCGATGCGGACACGTGCGGCCGCCGCGATTGACGCGATGTTCCGCCTTGGCGATGCGGGCGCGTCCGACACCAGGGCGCATTCCAATTCAGGCGACAGATCAGGGCAGTAGGCGCATTCGGGGGGCGTGCCGAGTGGTCCCAGGGCTTGCGCCTTGGGCCAACAGATGGCGGGCCTCGCTGCGCTCGGGCCGTCCGGAACGATGAGGGCGGGGGGCGGCGCAGAGGGTGCCCGTCAGCCG
>CAYYCO010000053.1:0-7189 GCA_964470365.1 uncultured Anaeromyxobacteraceae bacterium
GCCTTGGCCAGGGCGGTGGAGTCCGGGGCGAAGATGGAGATCTTGCCGGAATCCTCGATGTCGATGTCGGCCTGGGTGGCTTCGCAGATGGCCTTGATGTTCTTGCCGCCGGGTCCGATGACTTCGCGGATCTTCTCGGGCGAGATGTGCACGATTTCCATCTGGGGCGCGTACTTGGACAGCTCGGGCCGCGGCGCGGCGATGACCGCCTCCATCTGGTCGAGGATGTTCACGCGGGCGTCCTTGGCCTGGTGCAGGGCCTTCTGCATGACTTCGGCCGGGATGCCGGCGATCTTGATGTCCATCTGGATGGAGGTCACTCCGTCGCGCGACCCCGCGACCTTGAAGTCCATGTCGCCCAGGTGGTCCTCGTCGCCGAGGATGTCCGTCAGGATCGCGACGCGGTCGCCCTCCTTGATCAGCCCCATGGCAATGCCGCCGACGTGGCTTTTTACCGCAACGCCCGCGTCGTGCAGCGCCAGCGACGAACCGCAGACGGTGGCCATCGACGAGGAGCCGTTCGATTCGAGGATTTCGGACACGGCGCGGATCGAGTATTTGAATTCAGGGTTGTCGAGCGGCAGCACCTTGGAAACGCCGCGCCACGCCAGGTTGCCGTGACCGACTTCGCGGCGGCCCGGGCTGCCGAGGCGCTTCACCTCGCCGACGCTGAAGGCCGGGAAGTTGTAGTGAAGCATGAACCTGCGGAAGGTGTCGCCCGACAGCAGGTCCATCCGCTGTTCGTCGTCCTCGGTGCCGAGGGTGATGGTCACCAGCGCCTGGGTTTCGCCACGCGTGAACACCGCGGAGCCGTGGGTCCGGGGCAGCGCGCCGACTTCGCAGGTGATCGGCCTGACCGTGGTCAGGTCGCGTCCGTCGACACGCAGGCCGGCGTCCAGCACCTGGCCGCGGAGGCGTTCGGCCTCGAGATGTTCGCAGGCCGCGGCCACTTCGGAGGCGCAACCCGGGAATTCGTTTTCGAGCGCGTCGATGGCAGCCCTGGTAAGGTCGTTGATAGCCTCGCGGCGCGGCGTTTTTTCCCGGATCGTCAGCGCCCGGCACATCGGTTCCCACGCCAGTTCCCTGACGCGGGCGATGAGGTCGGCGTTGTCCGGAAGTTCCGGCGGCACGCGCTTGACGACCTTCAGTTTCGCGGCCATGGCGTTCTGGAGGTCCAGAATCACCCGCGACGATTCTTCGGCGAATTTCAGCGCCTTGACGATCTTCGATTCAGGGGCGAAGCGCGCCTCGCCCTCGACCATGACAAGGCCGTTCATGCCGACGGCGGTCATGATGTCGACGTCGCATTCCAGGCGTTCGGCGTTGGTCGGGTTCGCGATCAGGCGGTCGCCGATCATGCCGACGCGCACACCGGCGATCGGGCCCTGGAACGGGACGTTGGAGAAGGTAAGTGCGGCGCTGGCGCCGATCAGCGCCGGAACCGCCGGGTCGTTTTCCTGGTCGGAAGAGATGACCAGGGCGACGATCTGCGTTTCATACTTGAAGGCCTTCGGGAACAGCGGTCTGATCGGGCGGTCCATGATCCTGGAATTGAGGACCTCGACCTCGGTCGGCTTGCTTTCGCGTTTGAAGTAACCGCCCGGGATTTTGCCGGCGGCGTACGTCCTTTCAAGGTAGTCGACGGTCAGCGGGATGAAATCCCCTTCCCGGTAGTCGTTGCCCGCGCAGACGGTGACCAGGACGACCGTGTCGCCCAGGCTGACGAGGGCGGCCCCGTGGGCCTGCTTGGCGAGCCGGCCGGTTTCGATGGTCAGCGGCTTGCCGTGGAAATCGATGGTTTCCCTGATAAACATTTTATATTACTCCATTATTGGTGATACCGAGTTGATGGGGGGACACTGTCCGCGACGTCATTTTCCATGAGCCTGCGGACGATCTGGTAAGGCAGGACTTGAATCTGACGGGTCCTTCGGCCTACTTGCGTATGCCCAGTTCCGTGATGAGATTCTGGTACCGATCCATATCGGACGCCTTGACGTAGTCCAGCAGGCGGCGACGACGGCCAACAAGCTTCAGAAGTCCGCGACGGGAATGATGATCCTGCTTGTTCGTCTTGAAATGCTCGGTCAGGTACCGAATGCGTTCCGTAAGGAGGGCAATCTGCACGTCAGCCGAACCGGTGTCGGTGTCGTGGGCCTTGAACTTTCCGATTATTTCCTGCTTTTTTGCGCTAGCAAGGGGCATCCGTGCCTCCACTTCGTCCATAAAAAACCGGGGCAAATCATAGGCAGCCCCGTCGAAAGTGTCAAGCGAAAATGCGCCGAACACGGCGGGAGAGGGGTCAGGCGAACCCGAGAGTCTGGCAGATGTCGCGGATGGCGTTGCCGACGGAGGATTCGGTTTTGACCATCCGGTCCAGTGTTTTCAGGCCCGAAAGAACGGTCGTGTGGCTGCGATCGCCGAATATCCTGCCGATCTGGGGAAGTGAAAATTTCAGGTGGTCGCGGATGATTCCCATGGCCACATATCGCGGAATCGACACTGCCCGGTGGCGTTTGGGGCCGCGGATGTCGGCCGGGTTGAGCCCGTAGTATTCGGCGACGGTCCTGATGACGCGTTCGGAAGTGACCCTGCCGCGTCCGTCGTTGCAGGAGCGCAGCGTGATGCGCCGGGCCATATCAAGGGTTATCGGCTGTTTCATCAGCAGCGCGTGGGCGGAGACGCGGTTCAGCGCACCCTCGAGTTCGCGAACCGAACCGGTGTGGCGTGCCGCCAGGAATTCGGCCACGTCGTACGGAAGGTCGTATTCCTCGATTTCGGCCTTGCGCAGGAGGATCCTGACCCTGGTTTCTTCGTCCGGCGGCTGGATGTCGGCGATGAGGCCCCATTCCAGGCGGGATTTCAGCCTTTCGGTCAGCAGTTCGAGCGCCGCGGGCGGCTGGTCGGACGTGATCACGACCTGTTTGCCGTCGTTGTAAAGCGCATTGAACGTGTGGAACAGTTCGGACTGGACGAACTGGCTGCCAGAAACGAACTGGATGTCGTCGACGAGCAGGACGTCGCACAGGCCGCGCAGCGCGGTCCGGAGGGCATCCATGTTTTTCGCGTTGACCGCGTTCATCACCATGTTCGTGAACGATTCGCCGGTTATGCAGACGACCTTCAGCCTGGGATTTTCGCGCCTGATCTGGTGCCCGATGGCGTGCAGCATATGGGTCTTGCCGAGTCCGACGCCGCCGTGGATGAAAAGCGGGTTGTACTGGCGTCCGGGGTTCCTGGATATCGCGATTCCGGCCGAATGGACCAGTGCGTTGCAGTCGCCCACGATGAAATTGTCGAAAGTGAACCGATCCTTGAGACGGTCGATATCCGGGGAAGGTTCCCTGGCCTGTTCGCGTTCGGCACGCGACGGCGCGGCGTCGGGAATCGCCGCGTCGGTTGAGGCCGCTGCGGGTTCGGAAACGCGGAAATCAATCCCGACAGGATGGTGTGCCGTGTCCCAGAGCGCGTCCTTTATCTTTTCCGAGAAGTTGTCCTGGATGTGTTTTGCGGTATAGGTATCCGGAACCTCAAGGGTCAGTCGGCCCTCGCTGCCCTGCAGAGGCCTGATAATCGCAATCCATCTGGTGAAAGGTTCGGGTTCGATCCTGTTTTTCAGAAGGCCGAGCGCCTTATCCCACAAAGTCTGCATATACTACGCCCATGCACCCCGGTAATTGGTTCTTCCGCTGTTGACAGAGCACAAATGGCTCGTGGTGAGGAGGAAACTAATTGTTTGTTTCAGGCGATACAACCCCGTTTGTGAAATATTTTTTAATGGCTGTCGTTTCAAGGTGTTAGGTGGATATTCGCATGTGGACTGAATTGATCCGAGTTTGCTAACCTCCGACATTTTCAGAGTTCTGCGGTTTCCTCATTAGATAACAAGGGGTTAGGCGCGCGATCGCACAACTGTCTGTCTTTCTTGAACAATATCAGGGAAGGTCTTCAGATGGCGGCCGGCGCGGTGCAGATTCCTGCTTCGCAGGTGTCGCCGACATCGCACTCTTCGTTGATTTCACAAGGGAAATTGATGGTGATCGACGCACAGGCGCCACCGCAGGAGGCGTTGCCGCCCGACAGGAGATCCGCTTCCTTCGTCATCAGGCCGCCGCTCCCGTCAAGCATCGCCTGCACCCTGACCTGTTTCCCGGACACGGCGTTCAGGCAGTATTTGCCGCTGCCGGAGCCGATCTGTTCGTCGCAGAACAGTTCCAGTTCACCGTCGAAAATCTCGAACAGCGTCACCTGTGCGCCATTCGCGGGTGTTTCACCCTTCATCACCGTCACGTCCACGCATGCGTGCTGCGCCACAGGCACCATCCATGTCATCAACCCATCGGTCGTCGCGGCCGTGGCGATCTGGTTGACCGCGGTAAGCGCAGCCCCGTCGACCTTTTCAGGCAGGGCAAGGTCAGGGCGGACAAGGAACAGGCTGGCATCGCCGGGTTCGTTGACGTCACGACCGGCGACCGCGTCCGCGAAGCGGCTGAACAACTGGAACGGAATGGCCACGTCGCCGTTCACGGCCGCGTCGCCCAGGTCGAACCAGCCGGCCGCGATCGGCCTCATCCAGGTACCGGGGGCCGAGTCGTCGAGAACGCGGCGCGGCCATGGCGGGTACAGTGCGTCCGTCACCATCTCCCCCGAGCCCTCGTCGAGTTCGACCGGCAGGCTGTTGTCCCATCCAGCCGCTTCGAAGGCGAGATCGCCGGCGACGGGCGCGCCGGCGGAGTCGAGCACCGAGTCGCGTTCAAACGAAAGCGTCAGAGCCCCGAGCAGGACCGGCACGCTTGTGTTTCCCGCCGGGATCGACACGTTCGAATGCACGACGGCCTTCAACATGGTCGGCGCCACCGTGTAGGCCTGGCCGTCAGCCGGCACGAAGGTGCGCACGACCGGTGCGAAATCCGGATGTTCGAACCAGATCATCGCGGCCGGTTTCGGCCCGTCCACTTCATCCGGAGCGGCAGGAAGAGGGCATTCCAGGAAGTAGGACCCGTCTGTCGCGGTCAGGGCCGTGGCCGGGTTCCCGCCGCATCTGACGGTTACGCCCGCCAGGCCGTCGTCCACGTCACCGGATGCAAGCACCCGTCCCGTGACATGAAATACCGGCGCATCGCCACCACATCCGAAAAGGACGGGGCCGGCGGCCAGAAGCGCGCCGGCGGCCAGAGAAAGCACCAATCGATCACGAAGAACCATTGTTCACCCCCTGTGACTGCCCGGAGCAGCCGTCCCGGTATCACTGAACCGGAGCCGGAAATCCGGCACATGTCGGGTATTCGACGCCGGTACCCGAGTCCACGCATCCGGTGAACCCGTAGTCCGGGCAGTATACTTCCTCGAAAAGCCCGTCGCGGCAGGACACCATCGAATCGTCGCCGCACATCGATATCCCGTCGGCGCACTCCGAATAACGCGGGCTGCAGACCCTGTGGAGCCACGTCGTGACGATTTCAAGCGAGGACACGCCGCTGTTCGCGTCGAGCCAGGACTGGCTGCATTCGCGCCTGGCGTCGGTGATGGCCGCGCAGTCGAGCGTGGCGGTCTTTCCGCCGAGGCACCAGGTCAGCACGTTGCCGGTACATTTCGGCGATATCGTCGTGGTCGAGCACTGAAGGCCCGTACCGACGCACTGGAACGACTCCGCGCCGTGCCCGCATGTGAGGCCGAGCGAACCACACCTGAATTCGTGCCGGATTCCGATGTCGTCGCATGTGACGACCGCGTCGGAATCGCACTGGTCGGTGCTGCAGAGCCCGAGGTTGCATTCGCCGTCGAGGCACTGCAGGCCCATTTCGGCGCAGTCGAGCCTGATCAGCACGTTGCCGTCAACGGACGGGATGCACGCCTTGATGACCGAGTTGTCGCAGGTCCGGCCCGGGGTGTCGCACGCCGGCGGCGCCTGATCCTGGTTCAGCGAGGCAAGGAATTCGGCGCAGGTATAGGCCCTGTTTGCATATCGGATCAGTTCGTAAAGACCGGAGGCCATTTCGGCCTGAAGACCGTCAAGAATCGGGAGCGTGTTGCCGGTTTCGTCGAAATCGAACAACCGGACCCCTGGTGCGCACGATTCCAGTTTCATCCTGAACGCGTCGTACTCGATGAAGAAGTCGGATGTTTCGTCCCCGCCGCCGGTCACGCCGTTTCCGGTGTCGCAGCCGCCGGCCATTATCGCGACGACCGCGGCACCGCAGGATGCCAGTACGATGAGTGATCTGAATTTCATCTTGCCCCGCGCGGGCCAGTGTCGGGCCGGCAGAAACCGGCGCCGTCAGAGGCTGTCAGACTTTTCCAGAACTTCCGGCGGAATCTTACCGTAATAAACGTTTCCGTTAATAATGAAAGCAGGGGTTCCCTTCAATCCGAGCCTGTTGCCTTCAGCCAGATCGGCCCTCATCGTCGCGAAGCGGCTGTCGTCGGCCATGCAGCAGGAGAAACGGTCGGCGTCCAGTTCCAGCCGGGCGGCGAGTTCCGCAACCGGTATGTCGTCTTCCTTAATTTCCTGCGACTGCTGAAACAGCAGGTCGTTCATTTCCCAGAAACGTCCCTGATCCTGCGCGCAGACGGCAGCCCTGGAAAGTTCGCACGCGCGGGCATGGAAAGGCTGGGCGATTCCGGGGTTGCAGGAATTGTCCAGCGGGAAATGACGATGGTAGACCCGCATTCCCGGGTTGGAGGAAAGGAGCTGCCTGACCGTCATGTGCGCCTTGCGGCAGAACGGACACTCATAATCGGTGAATTCCTGGACCTCGACCGTGGGATTCGCGGCGCCGATCCACGGATGTCCGTCCGGCGACACCCCGCGCTGGACGTCGGCCGCGGGGCCGTTTTCATCGACCGAACACTGGCCGGATGAACTGTGCGCGTGGCCCTGGTGACCCGGGGATTCCGCCGGAATCAGCCGCGGGCCGATCAGCGCCGCCGCGGCAAGCAGTCCGAATCCGGCCACGCACAGCGCCGCAAGGCGGAGCGGGTGTCTGAACAAGTCGGCGAAATCCGACCGAATCGAGTTGCCGATCCCGGATCCTGAAGACTTGATTGCGAAAATCGCCATACCCAGGAACGTGACGTTGATGATGTCGATGGCCATGCACAGGATGCACAGCGAGTGGATCAGGAACGCCATGACGACGACGAGCCATATCGACACGGCCATGAAGAGGCATCCGAACAGGAACAGGAA
>CAYYCO010000053.1:7289-20993 GCA_964470365.1 uncultured Anaeromyxobacteraceae bacterium
AGCATCGCGACGACCGCGACCCGCGCGCGGGCCGGGACCGTGGCCGCCGCCGCACGTTCGCCGCCTGCCCTTTCGGGGGTTTCGGGTATGTTATCCATGCATTCCTCCCGGCGCAAAGCGGGTCAGGTGACTGGCTTCTAATTATCCAAATATCGACAAAATGCAACATCTCCGCGCAAATCCGATCCCGAATCGTTGACGGGTGAACTTGTCTTCGGCGTGCGGGATTGAGAGAATCCGGCGTTCACGCGGGAGGATTCGGTGGATTACTGCCATAAATGTGGTGTGCCGGCGTGCGCGGCATTGCTGGTGCTGGCGGCCGGATGCGTTTCGGAAAGGTGTTACGAGGGCTTCGACTGTCCCGCGCCGAAGATATGCGGTCCCGCCGGGAAGTGTGTTTACGAATGTTCGGTACGTGAAGATTGCGCGGCAGGTTTCGCCTGTGAAGGACATCTCTGCGTCGTCGATACCTTCGACCACGGCGTCGATACGGAGTCCCCGGAAATTTACTGTCCTGCCGGGATGGCGCTGGTCCAGGATCTGTTCTGCGTCGATCTGTACGAGGCGGCCAGGCCCGACTCCACGGCGACGGCCCCCGGCTCGGACGGTTCAAGGGCCGTCAGCCGGAAGGGCGCCTATCCCTGGCTGACGAAGGACAACGCTGTCGCTGCCGCGGCGTGCACGGCAGCGGGCAAGCGCCTGTGCGAGCCGTCGGAATGGAAACTGGCGTGCAGCGGTCCCGACGGGCAGGTCTATTCCTACGGCGACGAATACGTCACTGACGCCTGCAACGGCATCGATACATACGGACGAACCGGATTCCATCTGATGCCCACCGGCTCCTTCCCGGAATGCACCAACGAATTCGGCGTGTTCGACATGAACGGCAACGTCTGGGAGCACGTCGCCGGCGGCGATGGAACGGATGTGCGCGGCGGCGCGTACAACTGCAGTGATTCCAGGCAATACCACAAGTGTTCATATATTCCCGGTTCATGGACGCCTTCGGCGCTGGGGTTCAGGTGCTGCCGGGACCCCCTGTTCGCCGACCCTGTCGAGGTTGAGACGGTCGAGTCCAGGCCGGATGTCACGGAACCGCTCGACTCCGGCTGGTTTGATTCCTTTGCCGGCGAACTGCCCGAACTTCCCGGAACCGACGTTCCGGCGGAAACGTGCGGGCCGCCGGATGTGCAGCCGGACCAGCCGGCCGCGGACACGGTTTATTCCGACATGGCCGCTTCCGACGCCGCGGGTGACGTCGCCACGGACGTGTCGACCCGCGACGCCGGGGATATTTCTGCCGGGTACGAATGCCCGCCGGACATGAGCCTGGTTTTGCCGTCGTCCGGCGTTCCCTTCTGCATGGACACATGGGAGGCGTCAAGGAGTGATGCCACATCGACCTCGTACGGGACTTCGACGGTGCCGGTCAGCGAACCCGGCCGGATGCCGTGGTTCTCGTCCGCCATGACGGTCGCCGCCGCCTCGACTGCCTGCGAATCCGCGGGCAAGCGCCTGTGTGGCGGGGACGAGTGGTCGCGTGCGTGCGGGGGCTCCGCCGGTTCAGTTTATGTGTACGGCAATTCGTACGACCCGGCGGTCTGCAATTCGATTGACACCTTCTGCAGATGCGACACAACGTGCGGGGCCGTCGCGGAATGTCCGTATCCCCATTGCAGGGTGCAGGCGTCCCCGTCAGGTGACGGTGGCCCTTGCGGCGCCGATTTCCATGTGGCGGCCACCGGATCATTCCCGTCATGCATGAACGAATGGGGCGTGTTTGACGTAAACGGCAACGTCTGGGAGGCCGTCGCCGGCATCGACGGGCAGGAACATTTCCGCGGCGGCGCGTACAACTGCTCCGATTCGGAAGCGCTTCACCGCTGCGACCACGACGCCACCTGGAACCCGTCCGCAAAGGGATTCCGCTGCTGCCTTGACGCGGCTTCTGCCGGGGGCGGTGACTGAAATGAGGGGAACTGCACCGGCACTCGTGGTCCTGACGGCGTTAATGACGCTTGCCGGACGATCCGCCGCTGCGGGCGATCCGGACCAGGTGGCCGGACTCAAGGCCGCGCTTGACGAATCGCCGGGCGACCCGCTCCTGGCGCGACGGCTCGGCGTCGCCTATTTCAATGCCGGAAACGATTTCTGGGCGATCAGGACTTTGTCGGGTGTGCTGGCGGACAATCCGGGCGACTGCGAGGCCCGGGCCTGGCTGGGGCTGGCATATCTGCGGCGGGCCTTCCCGGACGAGGCGCTGGCCGCGGTGCGTGCCGGAACATGCGAGGGGCCGGCGCTGCTCAGGCTGCGGATGGTCGAGGCGCTTGCCATGAAGGCCGCCGGACAGGCGGAGACCGCGGACAGGCTGCTTTCCGACGCGACGACCTTCGCCGAAGGCTGGACGGGCGACGTCGCGGCAATGCCTGCCGTCAAACGCCGGGTGAACCCTGAATACATGCCGGAGGTTTCCTGGTCGCTGGAAGCGGGCGGCGGCTTCACGACGAACGCGATGACCGGCGCCGCGACCGACCAGGCATCGACCGGCGTCGACGAGCGGTCGGCCCTGATGACGGTGGACGCACGTGTCCGGCTGGCGCCCGATTTCGGCGGCCCCGTCCGCGGGGTGCTGGAGGTGCAGCCCAGGCTGCAGTGGTTCTTTGCCGACGGGCCGGAACGGCTGAGCTTCTTTGAAATCACGGGCCAGGCCGGGATCCTGATTCGGTCGACGCTCCCCCGCGTCCTGCTGGCCTACAGGCCGGACTGGCTGCTGCTTCCGAACGGCTTCAGGGGCGAATCGGGCCCGGTTCCTTATATGGAGGGGCACCGCGGCGAGTTCGAAATCGAGGTCCTTCCGGAGGTACTCATTTTCGGTGGTGCCGGCACCAGGAAGTTCAGGGAGATGGCCAGGACCCGGACGGAGGCGGATCTCGGCATCGGCGGTTCGGCATCGCCGGTCGGGAACCTGTCGCTGCTTTGGGCCGCGTCGGGCAGGTATTACGACGCCCGCCACGATGCCTGGGACCTTGCCGGCGCGTCCGCGATGTTCGCCGCGGTGATGCGTCTGCCGCACGACCTTTCGGTCCGCACGTCCATGACGCTGTCTATGGACTGGTATTACGATTCGGCCGCGACCGCCGATGCCGATCCCTTCCTGTCCGCCGTGGACAGGACGGATTTCTTCGTGAAGCTGGGCGGACAGTTCTGGGCGCCGTCCCTGTCCGGGGTCCGTTTCGGCGTTTCATATGATTTTTCGAGCCGGGAAAGCACCGCCGACCTGTATTCATACACGGATCACCGCATACTGTTGAGGGTGCGGTGGACCGGCTCGGCAGCCTTCCGGCGGCCGCGGGATGCCGTCATGCCGGCGGACATCGGCGGGGTGGACTGGGGCGACGGCGGCGGCGGCATGGATGAAAGGGTGCAGGACATGCTGAGGCAGGACGAACAGGTGCAGCGTTCGTCGTCCTGCGTCAACTGATTCCGGGGGCTTGATGCGGGACATCGTCAGGGCTGTTGTCGTGGGTGTCATCGTCGCGGCGTTGTCGGCTGCGGTCGGGCTGGCCTTCAACACGGCCAGGCCGGCCGGCATTCCCGTCGTTGCGGACCGTCCCTACGAAATCTTCGTTCCCTGCCCGGAACCGCTGGGCGAGGTCGAAGCCATCGATGCTTCGCAGGTTCCCAGTCTGTCATCGTCTGTGAAGGCGCTGCTGATTGACGCCGGCTCGCCCGATGATTTCCGGGCCTGGCATCCGCGCGGCGCGTTGAATATCCCGTTCGATTACATCGAGCCGGTCGGCGCGCGCGAAATCCGCAGGGTCGCTTCCTCGGGCGCCGCGCGGGTAATCGTTTACGGGGACGGCGCCGACCCCGATTCCGGACGTGAACTTGCCCGCGAGCTTGCCGGAAGGGGGATCAGGAACGTCGCCTTCGTCAGGGGCGGCGTGCAGGCGCTGAAGGCCGCTGAGGTGAAGCGATGAACCGCCCGCGTCCTGCACTGTTGATGAAGATTGCCTGCTTCCCGTGGCTGATCCTTGCCATGAGGCTTTACATCGGCGCGGTGTTCCTGGTTGCGTGCATCCACAAGATCGCCGATCCGGGCGCCTTTGCCGTCGACGTCGCGACATACGACATACTTCCGTTGTGGCTGGTGAACCTGACGGCAATCACCCTTCCCTGGATCGAACTGGCCGCCGGACTGATGCTGGTTCTCGGGTTCAGGGCGCGCGCGGGCGCCGTGCTGACGTCGGGTATGATGCTGGTATTCATCGCCGCGATTTCCGTCGCGCTTGCCCGCGGCCTGCACATGTCCTGCGGGTGTTTCGCGTCACAAGGCGCGGAAAGCGACCCTATATCGATTCTGACGGTATTCCGGGATCTCGGCTGGTTCGCGCTTTCGGCCTGGATAGTCCTGTTCGACAGGAACTCGCCGGGAATCGACTCCCTGGTTTCGTGGATCGGGAAAAGGAGGCGGACATGAAAATATCTGTGGTGATCCTGGCCGCGGTGCTCGCGGCGGTCCCGGCGGCGGTCGCTGCAGGAGTGCCCGAATGCGACGCCCTGAAGGGGCGGGCGGCCTCGGATGCGGCGGCGGTGCTCGCAACGGAATTCATGTACGACTGCTGCGACGACACGGTTTCCAGGTGCCTGGAAGGGCGCCCGGAGTGCCGCCCCCTGGCGGTCAGGCTGGCCCGGCACGTCTGCGTTCGCGCAGCAGCCGGGGTCGATCGCAGGGCCCTTTCCAGGAGCCTGGAAAAACGAGCCATGTCCGTCACCGGTCCGAAAGCCGCCGTTCCCGCGGTGTTCAAGCCCGGCGCGGTCGCCGGCAGTCCGACGGCCGCCACCGTCATTGTCGTCTATGCCTGCGCGCGCTGTCCGTTCTGTTCGAAGCTGCTGCCGCCCCTGTACCGCGAGGTGACGACCGGGCGCCTGGCCGGCCGGGCCCTGCTGGTGATCAGGCCCTTCCCCATCAAGAGCCATCCGAACTCCGGCGAGGCGAACCAGGCCCTGGCCGCAGCCATCCTGGAAGGCCGCGGGTGGGAATTCCTGCTTGAGGCATATCGGCGGTTCGATTCCTTCTCGGTGACCGGCATCCCTGACGTCGCGTCTGCCGCCGGGCTCGATCGTGCCGTCTTCGAAAAGGCCTTCGCAGCGCCCGATTCAAGGGCGGCACTGGTTGACGCGAAAAAGGAAGGGCTCCGACTTGGCGTCGAATCGACGCCGACGATTTATATCGACGGCCGCCTCTACCAGGCCGAACTGGATGCTGAAACACTTGTCGACGTGGTGCTCGAACTTCAGGAAAGAACGGTGACTCACCCGGCAGGCTTGAAATAGGTCTGGCCGTCGCTTTCGACCTTCACGATCCTGTTTCCGGCTTCCAGCATCGACAAGGCCTTGAACACATCCGGCCGCCTGGCATCCAGTCCGGCGGCGATATCGTCGACCGTGCAGGGCCGTCTTTCCAGCATTTCCATCACTTCCCCGGCACCAACGGCCCGCGCCTGGGGCTCCCGGTCGCGTTCCGGAAAATCGGCCGTCGCCTCGGCAGCGGGTGTGAAAAGGGTCGCGAGTTCCACCAGCTTTTCAGGCGTGACGGGCAGGGCCAGCGAGGTGGCCGGAGGCCTGACCGGGGTGTTGAGCTGGATGCGGTCGGGCCTGATCCGGGCCGCGATTGCCGCAAGGCGGCGGGCCGCGTCCCGCGAATCGGAAATTCCCTTCAGGATCATGACTTCGAGCCAGATTTCGCCCTTGAATTCGTCCCGGAAGGCCCGAAGTCCATCGAGGTAGCCGGCAAAATCGATTCCGGTGCACGGCCGGTTGATCAGTTCGAACGATTCCCGGTCCCAGGCGTCGATGCTCGGCAGTACCACGTCTGCCCTGGCCGCGTCCCGCCTGACGTCCGGGTCCCCGAAAAGAACGGCATTGGTCAGCAGCGCAACCGGCAGGCCGAATTCCGCGCGGAGCGCGTCGATCAGGCGTCCGAGCCCGGAATAGAGCGTCGGTTCGCCGGATCCCCCGAGGGTCAGGAAATCGGGGCGGACGCCGCCGGCCAGCCTTTCACGGACCTGCCCGACGATCTCCGCGACTGATGCGGGGGCTTCCCGCAGGGCATCATGACGGGTCGTTTCCTTGAGCTGGCAGTAAATGCAGTCCAGCGGACAGTGCTTCATTTCCGCGATGTCGATACCGAGGCTGAGTCCCAGCCGCCTGCTGGGCACCGGGCCGTAGATCCTGTTTCTTCCGGACATCGTCGTTTCCCTCCCGCGCGATCGGCCTTCGACCCCGGAATCGTCGATTGCGGCCATCATGTTGTCAATACCGCCCGGCGGTGCAGCGTGCGAATGTCATTCGCCCCTGCAAGACGCCGGATCCGTCGAATATCGAAGGCCCACGGCCCGGGTGTCCTTGAATCGCGCGGCAAATGGTGCTAACAACGTCCCTCGCTTTTCCGGGAGGAAACGTTCATGTCTCACCAGACGCAGGAACAGACGGCCAGGGCGATCGCAAAGATGGCATCCATTGAACACAAGATTCTCGTGATGAGCGGGAAGGGCGGGGTGGGCAAGACCACCGTTGCGGTGAATCTTGCGTACGCCTTTGCCGCGCGTGGTTTCAACGTCGGCATAGTCGACACGGACATTCACGGCCCGAACGTCGCACTGATGACCGGCGTCGAGGGCTTCAAGGCCCAGGGCGAAGACGGTGTGATCGAACCGATCGAAGCGGCCGCGAACGTCAAGGTCATGTCGATTTCCGCGTTCCTGCCCGGACCGGATTCGCCCGTTGTGTGGCGCGGCCCCATGAAGGCCGGCGTGATCGCCCAGTTCCTGGCCGATGGTAACTGGGACGGCATAGACCTGATCGTCGTGGACTGCCCGCCCGGCACCGGCGACGAACCTCTTTCGGTGGCGCAGCTGATTCCGGACGCGGACGGTGTCGTCATCGTGACGCAGCCGCAGGACGTGTCCCTGCTGGATTCGCGCAAGTGCGTGAATTTCGTTCGGATGTTGAAGCTGCCGTTGCTTGGTATCGTGGAAAACATGTCCGGCCTGATCTGTCCGCACTGCGGCGAACGCATCGATCTGTTTTCCTGCGGCGGCGGCGAAAGGGCGGCGCGCGAAATGGGCGTGCCCTTCCTGGGTGCCATCCCGATTACCACCCGGATGGTCGCCGCGGGCGATTCGGGAAAGCCGCTGGTCGAGTACCACAGGGACGATCCGGCCGCAGCGGTGCTGAACGACATCGCCTCCGCCGTGGAGGCGGGATGGGAACGCGTCGCGGCGGAACGCGCCAGCGCGCGCCTGGCCCCGCAGGCTCCCGACTGTCCCCCCGAAACCTGTTCGACCTGCTCGAAGGATTGTCCAAGTCGCTCCTGACGGCGTACACTCTGTGCGCGAAAACGGCGTGGAGGAACCATGTGGCCATATGTAATCAGGGAACCCATCGAAATCGGAACCTACGGCGTGATGATGGCCATCGGGTTCCTGACGGCCTCGTGGCTGCTTAACAAGGACCTTCGCCGCAGGAACATCGACCCCGGCGTCGGCGACATGACAATCATGATCGCGATCGTCCTGGGCGTCATCGGCGCGAAGCTGGCCTACCTGCTGACCGAGGCGGAAAGGTTCACGTTCAAGGACTTCATTTCCGGCGCGGGCCTGACCTGGCATGGCGGCCTGATCCTGGCCGCGGCCGGCATCATCGGCTACTGGCTGTGGAAGAAATACCCGATGGCGGTGATGCTCGACGCCGTCGCCCCCTTCCTGGCATCGGGTTACGCTTTCGGTCGCCTCGGGTGCCTGATATCCGGCGACGGCTGCTACGGCATCGAATGCGTCCCGGGCGCGGCGGCCAGTTTCCTGTGCATGGCCTTCCCGAACGGCATCGTGCCGACGGCGCCCGGCGTGATCGTTTACCCGACCCCGCTGTTCGAGGCACTGTCGAATTTCGCGCTGTTCGCCCTGCTGTGGTCGCTTCGCAAAAAATTCCGGCGTCCAGGCGTCCTCTTTTCCATATACATGGCCTGGTCCGGCCTGTCCCGTTTCGCCATCGAATTCATCAGGCGTTCCGACGACCGTCCCGACCGTTTCCTGGGGCTGCGCGACGCGCATCTGATTGCCCTGGCGCAGGTGCTGATCGCGCTGGCCGTCCTGGCCTGGGTGATGTACCGCAACCTGCCGCGGGAACAGGAATTCGGGGTGATGCCTGCCCCGGCGGTCGCCCAGAAACCCCCGAAGAAGAAACGCGCCCGCTGAGACGTGCCGATCTTGCTCCGGCTCCAATCCGAATCAACGTTATACTAGCCCCGGTTACCAGAACTTCCGACATCCCCGGGGGAACGTGATGAAGAAAATCCTGATACTGGCGGCCTCGTTGCTTCCCGTCATGGCCGCTTGCGGACCCAGGGCCTCCGCGCCGGTGAACGACGCTGCAGCGGCGCCGGTCTGGCATCTGGGCGAGCCGGTCATCGATTCGCATGTGCACATCTATCCGACCATGACGGGGCTGGCCACGGCGCTTGAAATCTTCAAGCGGGCCGGCGTCGGACGTTTCGTGGTCAAATCGGCCGGCGAGGTCGGGTCCGCCCGGTACCAGGCCACGCTTGCGATGGAAAAGATCATGGACGGCCGGATGCGGTCTTTCGCCAACATCGACTGGGACGGCATCGACAAACCGGATTTCGGCCTTTCGGTGGTGCCGGCGCTCGAACAGATGAAGCGCGACGGCATTGTCGGCATCAAGATATTCAAGAACCTCGGCCTGAACGTCAGGCTCTCGGACGGCACTCTGGTCAAGATCGACGACCCGAGGCTTGACGCGATGTTCGAGGCCTGCGGCAGGCTGGGCCTGATCGTCGCGTGGCACGTGGCGGACCCGGTCGCCTTTTTCCAGCCGGTGACGCCCGAAAACGAAAGGTATGAAGAATTGACGATCGCCCAGGGCTGGAGCTTCTACGGCAAGGACTATCCGTCCCACGCCGACCTGATGGACGCCCAGCGCCGCGTCATCCTGAAGCATCCCGGGACGACTTTCCTGCTGATACATATGGGCAACAACGCCGAAAACCTGGATTACGTCGACAAACTGCTGGACGAGGCGCCGAACGTGTATACCGACGTGTCGGCCCGGGTTCCCGAATTCGGGCGGCATCCCGCGGACAGGGTCAGGGCGTTTTTTATTAAGCACCAGGACAGGATCCTGTTCGGGTCCGACCTTGTTATCGGCGGCGACGGATCCATGCAGCTCGGATCGGTGTCGGCGACCGAACCGGATCTGAACGACGCGGTTGTCTTCTTTGAAAGGCACTGGCGTTATTTCGAAACCGCCGATCGCCAGATCGACCATCCGACCCCGATACAGGGACGCTGGAAGGTCGACGCGATCGATCTTCCCGACGACGTTCTGAAAAAGTTCTACGTGACCAACGCCGAAAAGCTCATGTTCTCCAGGTGAGCCTTTCCGCCAGCCCCGGCGCGGGCGGGCGGCTACAATCGGATACAAAACCTGACACCTTCTATGATGACAGCCGCTGCCTGAATGAACATATTACATCGAGCCGGCGCCGGGAGGTCCCGTGCGCCCGGGCTTTGACCGATGCGATACCTGTGAATTCGAGGATTCAAGATGCTTAAGAAGAAGACATTAGTTCTGGTTTCGGTCGCGCTGGCCGCATTGGCCGCTTCCGGCTGCGGCGGCAAGTCCGACAAGGCCACGGAGGAAGTCCGTAAGGACCCTCCCGTGAAGGTTGAAAAGGTGGGCACTTCGCAGGTTGCGAAGGTCCTGACATACGGCGCCGATCTTGCCCCGTCCGCGAAAATCCGCCTGCTTTCGCTCATCACGGACACCATTCTTTCGTTCCCGTGGCAGGAAGGCGACGAAATCGCGAAGGGACAGGTCGTCGCGGTCATGAAAAAGGAAGGCATCAATCAGGGCATAGCGCAGATCGATGCCCAGGTGACGGCGCTCGACGTACAGATCGCCAACCTGAAAAGCGAACTCGCCAGGGCCAGGGACCTGTTTGCGAAGGGCGTCGCCACGCAGCAGGCAGTGGATCAGGTCACGGCCCAGTACGACGCGACGGTCGCCCAGCGGGAAGCGCTGCTTGCCGGCAAGCGCCAGGTCGCGGTCAGCGCCGGCCATGCGGTCGTCAAGGCGCCTGTCGACGGCGTCCTGTCGTCCAAGGCCTATGAAGAGGGCGACATCGCGATGCCGCAGGTCCCGCTTGCGACACTGCTCGTCACCGATCCCCTCAAGATGGAACTGAAACTGATCGAAAAGGACATCGCGCTGGTCAAGGTCGGCCAGTCGGTTGAACTGCGGCTCGATGCCTATCCGGACCGCGCGTTCACCGGCACGGTGACCAGGGTCTTCCCGTACGTGGATGCCAGCACGCGCACGAACACGGTCGAGGTGACCCTTCCCAACCCGCGCGGCGATGACGGCGTCCGCCTGCTGAAGCCCGGCATGTACGGCGTCGCCAGCCTGGTGGTTTCGGTGCGCGACGACGTGGCCGTGGCCCCGGAAAGCGCGCTGCTGATCGACAACAAGCTGCTGGCCTCCCAGACGGAGGGGCAGAATCTCCGCAAGGCGTTCGTGGTTGATGAAAACGGCGTGGCCCATGAACGGACGGTCAACCTCGGGGCTCGCCAGGGAACATCCTGGGAAGTGCTGGAAGGCCTGGCGGCCGGCGAAACGATCGTCCTGCGCGGCCAGCACGGGCTCAAGGACGGCGTGAAGGTCAGGATAATGACCGGGGAAGATGACACCGCTGCCGGCAAGCCGGCCGCGGCGGAAGCGGCCGCGCCCGCAGCCGAATGATATATAAACGCTCGACCGGACAGCGGTATTTGGAGATGCGAATATGAAGTTATCTGAAGTATCCGTCAGAAGGGGCGTCACCTTCCTGATGATCTACATCATGGTCGTCGGGTTCGGCATTTTTTCACTGGCGCGGCTGGGACTCGATCTTTATCCGGATATATCGTTCCCGATGGTCATCACTATCGTACAGTACGACGGCGCCAACCCTGAAGACATCGAAAACCTGATTACCCGCCCGATTGAAGAAGCGGTCGCCACGGTCGACGGCGTGGAATCGATCACGTCGGACTCCAAGCAGGGCGTGGCCCTGATATCGGTCGAATTCGACTGGGGCGCGGACATGGATCAGGCGGAAACCGACGTGCGGCGCGCCATCGACCTGATCGAGGGCTACCTGCCGGAAGACGCGCAGGCCCCGATGATCTTCGCTTTCGACCCGTCCATGCAGCCGATCGTGATGACCACGGTTTCCGGTCCGTACCCGCTCGACGTGCTGCGCAACATCGCCAACGAGGAAGTCGCGCCGCTGGTCGAACGCATCGATGGCGTCGCGTCGGCCGAGGCTTCGGGCGGGCTTGTGCGCGAAATCCAGATCGTCCTGGACCCGCAGAAGATCGAGGCATACAACCTGGATATTACCGCCGTGATGGGTGCCGTATACGCCGGCAACAACCAGCAGTCCGGCGGCTATGTCGAACAGGGCATCCTCGAATTCGAAATCAAGACGAACGGCAAATACAAGACCGTCGACGAAATCGGCGAGGTGGTCGTCGGCGCCAGACCGACGGCAATGGGAATCCCGCAGCCGATCCGTCTGAAGGAAGTGGCCAGCGTCATCGACGGCTTCGCCGAATCCCGCCGCATCATGGAGGTCGACGGCGAATCGTCGGTATGGCTGATCATCCGCAAGCAGTCGGGCGCCAACACGGTGCAGGCTGCGGAAAAAACGATGGCCGTGCTTGAGAAGGCGGCCGCGACGACCGGTCGCGACATCCAGTTCAGGACCATTTACAACCAGGCGGACTTCATCAACCGTTCCATCGGGAACCTCTCCAGTTCGGCGATACAGGGTGTGATCATCACGTTCTTCGTGCTGCTGTTCTTCCTGTTCAGCTTCCGCAGCTCGCTGATCGTCGCCCTCGCGATTCCGATATCGGTCCTGGCCACTTTCGGGCTGATGGACCAGGCGGGCATGACGCTGAACGTGCTTTCGCTGGCCGGCCTGGCGCTCGCGGTCGGTATGCTGGTCGACAACTCGATCGTCGTCATGGAAAACGTGTTCTATTACCGATCGCTTGGCGAAACGCCATGGAACGCCAGTATCAAGGGCGCGTCCACGGTGGGCCTGGCCGTCACGGCATCGACGCTGACGACGCTGGTCGTCTTCCTGCCGGTTCTTTTCGTTCCGGGCATCGCCGGCGTCCTTTTCAAGGACATGGCGATCACGATCTGTTTCTCGCTGGCGGCGTCGCTGGTCGTGGCCCTGACGTTTATTCCGCTTGCATCGTCCCGCCTGCTGGGCACCGGAATGGAAAAAAGCCTGAAACGCTCGGAGGCGAGGCAGGAAAAGTCGCTGGGATGGTTATACCGCGCCTACGGCCGCGGCCTGGACTGGGCTCTGTCGCACCGCTGGGTTGTCGGCGGAATCATTGCCGTTCTGGTCGCGATCACCGGCGTCATGTACAAGCTGATGCCGACCGAATTCATGATGGAGGGCGACGACGGGTTCATGTACCTGTCGGTCGAGGCGCCCGTCGGGACCAACCTTGACGAGACCTACCGCCTCGTGGACGAGGTGACGGCAAAGATCGCCGAGGTGATCCCGGAATCGGAGCGCAAGCTGATCGCGGTCGACGTCGGCCTGGGCGAAGGCTTCACCTCCATCATGTCGAAGGGGATCCACGCCGGTTCGGTTCGGATACCCCTGATTTCGGCCGATAAGCGCGACACGTCGCTTTCGGAATACGAAGACATGCTGCGGGATGTCCTGAAGGAATTCCCCGGCGTCAAGGTGACCATCGGCAACCCGATGCGCTCGCTCGGCGGTTCCGGTGATATCGAACTGCAGATCCGTGGCTTCGACCTCGAGGAACACCGCCGCATCGGCTTCGCCCTGCAGGAAAAGCTGAACGCGATGCCGGAAATCGGCGAAACGGTGTTTTCGATGGCCGAACAGAAACCGCAGATGGAGGTCGATTTCGACCGCAGAAAACTGGCGGAACTGGGCTTGTCCCCGGGCACGCTCAGCCAGGCCGTATCGGTCGGGTTTCAGGGCAAGACCGTCGCCAGGTACTCGGACAACGGCGACGAATACGACATCAAGATGCGGTACGACAGGAAGTTCCGCAAGGACGTGGACAACCTGCTGAAGATGCCGATCGTGACCGCGGCCGGCGGAACCGTTCCGCTGGACAACATCGCGGACATCGAAACCAGGCTGGGACCGACCGACATCACCCGCCTTGACCAGGAACGCTACACCAGCATCAACATTTACCTGAAGGACAAGTGGATCGATCCCGCGGGCAAGTCTCACCGGAAGGATCTCGGCGCCAGCATCAAGAAGATCACGGACGCCGTTGAAAAGTACCAGTTGCCGAACGGGTTCTCATACAAGGTCGCCGGAACGGCTGATGACTTCATGACGTCGTTCAGGTACCTCGGGATCGCGCTGCTGGTGTCGGTGCTGCTGGTCTTCATGGTCATGGCCAGCCAGTTCGAATCGCTGCGGGAACCGTTCATCATCATGTTCACGGTCCCGCTGGCCTCGATCGGCGTCGTGCTGATGTTCGTGCTGACGCGGTCGACCATCGACATGGCGGCCATCATCGGCGCCATCATGCTGGTCGGCATCGTGGTCAACAACGGCATCGTCATGGT
>CAYYCO010000054.1:0-20706 GCA_964470365.1 uncultured Anaeromyxobacteraceae bacterium
TGGAATTCGGCGAGGATTGCCATGCTCTGAATGGTCGCCTCGCGGGTCGCGGTCAGGTCGGCCGTCCGTTCGGCCACGACATTTTCAAGGTGGACGCGGTAGCGGTTCAGTTCAAGGTGCGTGTGGACCCGCGCCTCGACGATGCGCGGGTTGAAAGGGCGGGTGATGTAATCGACCGCGCCCAGGTTCAGGCCGCGTTCCTCGTTGTCGGCCATGTTGAGTGATGTCAGGAAGATGATGGGGATACCACTGGTGTCAGGATCTTCCTTGAGCCGGCGGCATACCTCGTAACCGTCCATCCCGGGCATGACGACATCCAGCAGGATCAGGTCCGGACGGATTTCCTTGACCGAACGCATCACGCTGTCGCCGTCGATCGCGACGCTGATGTCGTACTGGTCGCCCAGCGATTCCATCAGGATGTCGATATTGGCGGGCGTGTCTTCGGCAATCATGATCGTCTGTCGGCGTCTGCGGCTGATCATTGGTTTGCATCCCCCGTTAAATCCATCAACGCCGGTTCAATCAATTCAAGGATTTCCAGGGCTTCGTGGAAACGGTAGCCCTTCATGGCGGCAACCGCCCGCTTGATTTCGGCTGCGATATCCGCCGGCCACGACAGGCTGGCCAGCATGCCCATGTAGTGGTGGCTGCGCGTTGGCTGCAGCTTGCGGAGCGACGATTTGAGCGCCAGCACCACCGCAGGCACATCGACCTTCTGCGTCGAGGGCTGCCTGGAGATTTCGGGTTCGACCCCTCCGAACAGTTCCGGCAGGTTCCGCAGGGACGAGAAGAGCTGGCCGAGTTGCGATCGGAAGGCGTCAATCAGGCCGTGCTGGAAATAGTCGTTGTCCATCAGGGCCTTTTCGAGCGTTGCCGCCTTTTCCTGAAGCGTGACGGCCCCGAGGGTGCCTGCCAGGCTTTTCATGGAATGGACGAACCGTCGGGCCTCGTCGGGGTGGTTGTTCACCGCAGCAGCTTCGAGGCAGACGTCCTTGCCCTCGTATTCCTCGACGAATTTTTTCAGCAGCTTCTTGTAAAGTTCGATGTTGCCGCCGACATATCCGAGCCCCTTGCCGACGTTCAGGCCCGGAACATGAAGATCGTGCCTGAATTTTGGTTCCGCCATTTCCCGTCTCACCGGCTGTTCAGTTTTGACCTCGGTCCTGCTGCCACCGAGCCACCTCGACAGCGTCGCAAACAACGATTCTGGTTCGACAGGCTTGGTGATGTGACCGTTCATTCCCGATTCCAGCGATTTCTGGATGTGCTGGCCCATTCCATGCGCGGTCATCGCGATGATCGGCACGGATGCGGCGGCGGGATTGTCCAGGCGGCGGATGAGACGGGTTGCCTCGAGACCGTCCATCCCGGGCATCTGGATATCCATCAGCACCAGGTCGAAATGTCCCTGATCCATCATCTGCACGGCTTCGCGACCATTTTCGGCCAGCGATACGCGTACGCCGGTCTTGCGCAGCAGTTCGAGGGCGACCTGCTGGTTGACGCGGTTGTCTTCAACGAGCAGGACGTGCGCGCCCTCGAATTTGAACGAATGCCTGATTGCCGGACTGGTGGCATGAGGGGACCCGCTTATGACGCGGTTCAGGCACCTGGCAAGCTGTTTCGGCAGTATCGGCTTGAACAGAAGCCCGAAGAAGAAACGGCCGGCCCGGTTCTGCATTTCGTCGGAAAACATGAAGGCCGATGTGGCCAGCACCATCGGTGGTTTCGCCTTCGACGCCGCGCCGATCATCCGGCCGATATCGATTCCGTCCGAGCCCCGCGCCCTGGTGCTGACAAACACGATGCCGAAAGACCTGTGTCCCGATTCCGCGCGGATCACGGCGGATACCGCATCCTTGCCGGAAACGGCGGTTTCCACGTCGAACGAAAGGGACGAAAGCTGGCGGGCCAGGATGCCGCGATCGATTTCATCGTCGTCGACGACCAGGATCCTGACCGATGAAGGCGGCAGCGGCGCGCCGGGTTCAAGCGTCCCGGACGGCCGGGCGTCCACGATTCCGAACGGCAGTTCAACCGTAAACGTGCTGCCCTTTCCGGGCAGGCTTTCGGCCCGAATCGCGCCCTCCATGAGCCGGCAGATCTGTCTGCTGATCGCGAGCCCCATCCCTGTGCCGCCGAACGGGCGCGTGGTGGATGTGTCGCCCTGCGAAAACGGGTGGAAGAGGTTCGCGACCTGTTCCGCAGCCATGCCGATTCCGGTGTCGGAGACATCGAAGCGGAGCAGGAGCGGCGCATCCGCGGTCACGGGGCCGGCCAGCGACAGTTTCAGGATCACGTCGCCCCGTTCGGTGAATTTGATGGCGTTGCCGACGAGGTTGTTCAGTATCTGGCTGAGCCGCAGCGGGTCGCCCCGAATGGTTGCCGGGACCTCCGGGTCGATTTCGGCGTGCAGGTACAGCCCCTTTTCGCTGGCCCGGAGTTCGTTGACGTCGATGACGTCGCCGATGACGTCCTCGGGTGAAAAATCAACGGAAGAAATGCGCAGTTGATGCCCCTCGATCCTTGAAAAATCAAGAATGTCGTCAACGATGTTCAGCAGGGATTTCGAGGCGCTTTCGATTTTTGTAAGGTAATCGCGCTGTTTGTCGCTGAGCCGGCTGTCCAGCACCAGCGCCGTCATGCCGATTATTGCGTTCAGCGGCGTGCGGATTTCGTGACTCATGTTGGCCATGAAGTCGGCCCTGGCGTTGCACGCGGCCTCGGCCTGGTCCCTGGCCTCGCGCAGTTCGACCTGGTTCTGGTGTTCGTCGGTGACGTCATGGACGATGCCGAAGAGGCGTTTGGGGATGCCGAGGTCGTCCTTTTCCACTTCGGAATGGATGTCGATCCATTTTTCACGGCCGTCGGGAAATGCAAGGGAGACATGGGAATACAGGAGCCCGGGCGTTCCCGGTTCGGTCGATGCCTTGAGCCGCGCCTCGATCACCTCGCGAAAGTCCGCCCTGAAGAAACTGAAGACGTCGGCCGGTTTCAGGATTTCAATCGACGGGTCGACCTCGAAGATGCGCTTGCATTCGTCGCTGGCCACCAGTTCCTGCCGCGCCATGTCGAATTCCCAGCTGCCGACGTGCGCGATGCGTTGAGCCTCGGCAAGAGAAAGCCGGCTGGCGATCACCGCCGCCTCGCCGGCCTTGCGGGCCGAGATGTCTTCGAGTGTGGCGATGGCCTCGCTGGAGCCGGTCGGCGTTTCAACGGGCGACGCGACCACGCGCAGGTATTTCCGCGACGAGAGGTTCAGTGGCGTGAAGAGACCCTCGTGTTCGGCCAGCTGTCCCTGAAGCGCCAGCGGAATGACTTCCCGAAGGCCCGAATCGGTGACCTCGTCGAGGCAGTTCAAACCCTTCAACTGGGCTTCCGTGGTGCCGAAAAGCGTGGCCGCCGCGCGGTTGCAGTCGATTATCTGGCCCTTGCCGTCGGTTCTGATCAGGCCCACCGGCGAAAATTCCGTCATCACGCGATGGCGGTGTTCACTTTCCCTGAGTTCTGCGTTGACCATGAACCGGTATGCCGCCTGACCAAGCTGTATGGCGACGGCGTCCAGGATCCGCGGTCCGCGGGCGTGGATGAAATCGGCGGCGACCACGGGGTCGGAGCCGTAGTAGCCGATGGAAACCTGCCCGAAGTGATGCCTGTCGAATTCAATCGGCGCCCGCAGCGTCTGGCGTTCGTCGCGGACGCCGTCAGTAAGGCAGTCACCGTCGTCCAGAACTATCTGAACGCGCACGTCCGTTCCGGGCGGCCAGGCAGTCGGCACGAGTTCGATCGTCTTTTCCGCGATCGAGTGCAGGTCGGCGTCAACCGTCACTGAATACTGGAGCAGGGAAAGCAGGCACCGCGTTTCAAGGTTCAGCGCGATGACGCCAGCGTCGGAAAGTGTATCGTGATCGTTCATCGGCAAACGTCGCGCCAGGGTGCCGCGCAACACGAACCGGCCTGTCCGGAACATGTCGCGCATCAGGCACTTTGCGTCGATTGTAGTATTGATCCCGTAACCATAAAAGCGATTGATCGCCGCACCGCTTTGGTGTTGAATGGCGCGTCGTCCTGGAGGGCATTCCGTCAATGTCCAGAATCACTTCCGTGTTCGTCGTGCTGGTGTTCGTCCTGGCCGGCGCGGCCGCGTCCGCTGCCCCGGTCAGTTACAGACCTGTCGAAATTGCCCAGCCGGACGGTTCGGTGGTGAACCTGTATGTTTCGGGCGACGAATTTTATCACTGGGTGCATGACGAAAACGGCTTTCCGGTCGCGCGGGACGGTGATGGCTGGATCATGTACGTGGCCGAACGCGGCGACGAACCGGTCCTGTCGGAAATCCCGGCGGGTGCCGGGGACCCGGTGTCGATGGGGCTGGACATCCTGCCCGGACCGCCGATCAGCGATGCTGCGCTTATCCGCAGGATCGACGAACGCAGAATCGGGATGCAGGCTCCGCGTTCGCTTGCGCCCAGGTACGGCGGGCCATACCGTGGAACGGTCAACGAACTGGTGATTTTCGTCCGGTTTGCCGACGAAGGTGAATTCACCGACCAGGAATCGGTATTCGACACGATGTTCAACGCGGACGGCGATGGCGCGGTTTCGCTCGATGCATATTACAACGAAGTTTCATACGGACGGCTGAGGGTCAAGGCACATTTCTTTCCGCGGTCGGACGACGGCGTCGTGCTGTCTTACAAGGACACCCAGCCCAGGCGTTACTACCAGCCTCACAGCGACCGCAACCCGTCGGGGTATTACGGCGACCAGAATGGCCTTTACCGGCTGGCCGACATGCTGGACCGGGCAATCAAGGCGATCAAGCCGCAGGTTCCGCCGACGCTGGATCTGGACCTGGATAACGATGGATTTGCGGAAAACGTGGTTTTCATCGTTTCCGGCGACGCGGACGACTGGGCGAACGCGCTGTGGCCGCATTCGTATGTCCTGCTCAACGAAAATACGATAAACGGGACGCGTCTGCTGCCTTACAACCTGCAATTCCGCGACTGGCTGATGGAACGGTCGGTCGGCGTCCTGGCGCATGAATTTTTCCATGCGATCGGTTCGCCCGACCTTTACCGGTACGTCAACCGGGATTCGACGCCGGCAGGCGGCTGGGACCTGATGGAACACAACGCTGAACCGCCGGAACACATGACCGCATGGATGAAATACCGGTACGGGCAGTTCATCGATGCCGTGCCGGAAATCACGGAATCGGGACGTTACACGCTGAAACCGCTGACGTCCCCGACCGACAACTGTTTCCAGATTGCCGTGCCGGGTGAAAAGTACCAGTCGCTGGTGGTCGAATACCGCAAAAAGGAAGGCACGTACGAATCCGCGGTTCCTGGAACCGGGCTGCTGGTTTACCGGGTGGACAGGCTGGTTAACGGGAATGCCGACGGGCCTCCGGACGAACTTTATGTGCTGCGGCCGGGCGGACATCCCGATGCCGACGGCGACATCGACAGCGCGAACATGTCGGCGGATGTCGGCAGGACCAGGGTGGACGAACATTCCGACCCGTATCCGTTTGACCAGGACCGGATGCCGATTCCGGTCAGGATTTACGACATTTCGGAAGCGGGCGACACGATTTCGTTCAGCGTGTGCACGCAGATTCCCGACTGCCTGGGACGCGAATGCGGCGACGACGGCTGCGGCGGGACATGCGGTTCATGCGATGATCAAAATGACTGCACGCTTGATCAGTGCGTTGACGGCAGGTGCGAAAGCATCATTGCGATGGCTGGAACGCCCTGCAACAACGGTCAGGCGTGCTCCGAGGGCGGGGTGTGCGATGCGGGCGGCGCGTGCGTGGCGGGCGAACCGGCGGAATGTGGCGACGGCATCGAATGTACCGTGGATTCGTGCGTTGACGGCGGCAGGTGGATTGATGTCGGCGCCGACCGTTTCGAAGACGTCATGGTCGACGGGCAGTCGGCCGGCGTGGACGGCGACGACGTGGCCTCCGGATACATCACGCAGGGATTTGATTTCCCGTTCATGGGCGGGCTGTACGGCAGCGTGACCGTCTGGGATAACGGTTTGATCGTGCCGGGCCCGGCGCTTGACGCCGAACTGGCGCCGCTTATCGCGCAGAACCGTGCGATGCCGCAGGCCGACGCGCCTTTCCACGCGATAATCGCCCCGTACTGGGACAACCTGGTATGCAGGCTGGCGGACCACTGTGTCGTGGCGTGGAAGGTGCTGGGCGCGGCGCCTGAACGGCGGCTGATTATCCAGTGGAACAAGGCGGTCGTCGCCACGCATCCCGACATCAGGGTGTGGTTCCAGGCGGCGCTGTTCGAGGACGGGCGTATTGAATTCCGTTATCGGGACATGGGGATACACGACGGTCTGCGTGCGACCATCGGCATCGAATCGTACGACGGCAGCGACGCCGTGCAGTGGTCTTTCGACCAGCGCAGCATCCATTCCGGCATGACACTGGCCTACTGGCCAGGCGAATCCGGCTGCCTGTCGCGGCCGCGGCCGGGAACCTGCCTGGTGGGCGGGATTTGTGTTGACGCCGGGACGATTTCGCCGGACAACCCGTGCGTCGAATGCCGCCCGCTGCTGAACCTGGGTGGGTGGTCGGCGGACGATGCCAATGCCTGCACCGACGACGATGCGTGCACCCGGGCGGACATCTGTCGGGCCGGGACATGCAAGGGCACCGAAGCGGTCGTCTGCAAGCCGCTTAACCAGTGCTACACCGCAGGGGCGTGCGATACCTTGACAGGCGAATGCAGCAACCCTGTCAAGGATGACGGGACACTGTGTAATTTTGATTCGAACGGCTGCACCTATCATGACTACTGCGTCGCGGGCGTGTGCCTGGTCGGCGACCCGCCGGACTGTTCGGCGAAGGACACCGAATGTGCGATCGGGACGTGCGTGTCGAAGAGCTCGACTTTGTACAAGTGCGAAGCGAAGACGGCGGTCATGGCGGGGGTGGCGTGCGGTGACCGGGCGACCGGATGCAGCGGACAGGATACCTGTAACGGCAGTGGCAAATGCGTGCCGAACGATTTCGGCGCCGACGTGGTCTGCCGGGCCGCCAGGGGCGAATGCGACTTGCCCGATTATTGCGACGGCGCGGGCGGCTGCGACGACGACGAAATCGTGGATGACGGCACGGAATGCGGATGGGCCGGCGGACGGTTCTGCCTGGCGGGCGACTGTGTGATGTCCGCCGCGGGTGATGCATGTGCTGACGCCGTGGACCTTGCCGAAGGTGTGGAACGCCGGGGAACCGTGGCCCACGCCGATGCCACCGTGGGCGGCGGGGAAGGGTGCGCCGGGCCGGCCGGCCCGGACGTGTATTACCGCGCGCACCTGCGTGCCGGGGTCGAATACGAACTGGCGGTGGCCGGGGCGCACTGCGCCGGTGAATTCGCTGTCGCCGTTGCGGATTCATGCGGCCTTGCCGCTTGCGCGGAACCGCTTGCCGGTAAATCGGGCGACCTTGAACCATTGACCGTCGACAGCGACGCCGACGTTCTGGTGCGCGTGGTCAAGACCGACCGATCGGACTGTGTCGACTTCGTGATAGGCCTGTCGGTTGCCGGCGGCGCGGTTGACGACACGGCCGGTCGTGACGCGGTCGACGGCGACGTGGTCGACGGCGGCGATTCCGGCGGCGATAACGCCGGCGGGG
This sequence comes from uncultured Anaeromyxobacteraceae bacterium, assembly GCA_964470365.1. GTDB lineage: Bacteria > Myxococcota_A > UBA9042 > DTJE01 > DTJE01 > JAGOFO01. Next base: position 7,673 of record CAYYCO010000054.1, read on the forward strand.
GCGGATGTTCGCAGGCGGGCGGATCGGGCGGATGGCCGCTGCCGCTGCTGTTAATGGCGCTGCTGGCGCCGGTCGTGATCATCAGTGGCGCAAGGGTCGCGCGCAGGCGTTGAAAATCAATCCATCGGGCTGGCCGGGGAAAATGGGGGGGGCGCGTGGTTCCGGGGTTTACACCCCGGGCTGTTGAATGGCGGGCCTCGCTGCGCTCGGGCCGGGGAAATTCAATCGGCCTTGACGCCGGTGTTGCCCCAGCGGTCGGTGAAAATCTTTTCGGGTTTGTATTTGTCCTTGGGCGCGGGTTTATTCTGCGGCCATCCGATCGATATCAGCGACAGGGGGTCATAACCCTCCGGGATCCCCAGTGTTTCCCTTACCGCGGCCATCCGTTCCGGCACAGGGTACACGCCCAGCCAGACCGCGCCCAGACCGAGCGCCTCCACTGCCACCAGGATGTTTTCCGTGGCCGCCGAGCAGTCCTGGATCCACATTTGTCCGGCACCGCCGCGCAGGCCTTCTTCGGGCGCGCCGACGACGGCGATGGCCGCACCAGCGGTTTTGAGCATGCCGCCGTGCGGGTGTTCACCCAGCTTGTCGAGCGTGGCGCGATCGGTCACCGTGACGAAATACCACGGCTGCCTGTTGCCCGCCGTGGGCGCGGCCATGCCGGCCCTGACCAGTTTGTCCAGCATTTCAGCCGGCACCGGGCGCTGCGGTTCATATTCGCGGACGCTGACCCGGGCGTGGATCACGTCGATCGCGTCACGGGTGCCGGCCGCCAGTGGCGCAACTGCGGATTCGGGGCATTTCGGGCACTCGCGTGGAGCTGTTTCCGGGCAACTGCCCGAGGTCTTTTCGACTGCATTTGAATCCATTTTCACCTTCACCGCCGCGGCCGTGGCGATCGTGGTTCCGAACGCCAGCAGCACGATAATGACTTTTTCAATCGATCCCGCCTTCATGGACCATCTCCGCGTAATGTCTTGCCGATTATGTGTCGAAGCGGCGATTCGGGCAATCGGTTCCCCGGTGCCTGCCGGGGCGTTTCGGGTTATATTCTGTCGGCGGTTGTAGCCGATTTGATGATCGGGGGTGTCGATGAGGGCATTTTTCGTCAACTGGTTCCATTCGATTCACTGGGAAAAAATTCTGACGGGCGGCCTGAAGGTCGTGTTCACCGTACTGGTGGCCTGGGTGCTTTACAAGCTGATAAAGCGCGCGCTGGCCAGGATTGAAAAACGCCTGCTTGCGATGGACGAGGAACTTCCGGACGGCGCCCCCAGCGAAAACGACAAGCGGGTCCAGACGCTGATCAGGCTGGTCCGCCAGGCACTGTCGGTCGTGGTCTGGGTTCTTGTCGGGCTGATGGTGCTGACCGAAATCGGCATCGATATCGGGCCGATACTGGCGGGCGCCGGGATTGTCGGTCTTGCCGTCGGCTTCGGCGCCCAGAACCTGGTTCGTGACTTCATTTCCGGATTTTTCATGATTCTGGAAAACCAGGTGCGCGTGGGCGACGTCGCGGTCATCAACGGCACCGCCGGCGTCGTGGAACAAATCAACATGCGGACCATCGTGCTGCGCGACGTCGGCGACGTCGTGCACATCTTCCCGAACGGCACGATCACGACGCTCAGCAACCAGACCAAGCAGGTTTCAGCGTATGTGTTCGACGTGGCGGTCGCTTACAGGGAAGATACCGACAATGTCGTCGGCCTGATTGGCGGCGTGCTGGCCGGCCTTCGGGCGGATGCGGAATTCGGGCCGAAAATCGTTGGCGAACCTGAAATATTCGGGGTGAACCGGCTGGCCGAATCTGCGGTGGAAATCCGTGGACGAATCCGGACGCTGCCCGGCAATCAGTGGGCCGTGGGCAGGGAATTCCTGCGGAGGGTGAAGCACGAATTCGACCGCGCCGGCATTGAAATTCCGTTCCCCCACCGGTTGTTGATGCTGGCCGATTCCGCGATGCTGCCGGCTGCCGAAAAGGTGCTGGGCGCGAGGGCGAAAACGTCCGCCCCGTAGGTCTTTCCAGTGGTGACCGTTTGAAACACGCCGGGGCGCCTGATTGCCGACAAATCACGTGGAATGTCGATTTCGCGGAGGGCTTCATGAATTTTGAACTGCTGGTTTCCGAAGACCTTTTTCCGGCCCCGCTGATCGCCGGTTTCATCTGGGCCACGGACATCGACCCCGTCTATTCCGACGAAATGCCCGCGTTCCTGAAACCTTACGTCGAGGAAGCCGCCTGGAAGGGCGAGGATTTCTGGCCGCGCGGCGTCAAGGCGCGTGTCCGCGACATGGTCCGGCACGGCAGGTACCATCCGTCCGGGCGCAGCAAGCCCGCCAGCGAATTCCTGCTGAAATCCGCCGTCGAGGGCGAATTCCCGGCCATTTGCGGTCCCGTGAACATCAACAACGCCATCAGCCTGCGTTCAGGCCTGCCGATTTCGGTGTTCGACGCGGATCTGACCGGTCCTGAACTGATGATCAGGTGGGGATACGCCGGCGAATCGTACGTGTTCAACCGCGCCGGCCAGGAAATCAACGTCGAAGACCTGATCGTCGTGTGCCGTCGCGATGGCAGGGGCGGCTGGGAACCGTGCGGCAACCCGGTCAAGGATTCGATGGCGACGAAGGTCCGCGAAACCACCCGCAACGTCCTGGCCGTCATTTACGCCCCGAACGATTACAACCCCGAAGACCTCGAACGCTGGTGCGCCGAATTTGTCGCCCTCCTGAAATCCGAATGCCACGCCGCCGACGCCGGTTTCCGGGTGTAGGGGCGGGCGACGAGGTCCCGGGGCCTCGCTCCGCTCGGACCCGGGCTCTGAATGGGGCGGGCCTCGCTCCGCTCGGGCCTTCTGGAAAGATAGCGGCCTGCTGTTGGTCGGGCCGTCCGGAACGATGGTGGGGCGTTTAAGGCGGGACTGCCAATCCGGAGCGAATGCGGAGGATTGCGCTGCCCGCCAATGTGCCGGTCAGGCACAACTGCGTCCATGCCGGCGCGTGAGATCCCAACGCGCATCGATGGCGGCCCTCGACAGGCCCTTCGACAGGCTCGGGGCATGCTCGGGCCAGGGGCCTCGCTGCGCTCGGGCCGGGTAACGGCTATTCTGCTGGGGCCCAGCTGGCCGGGTTGCGGACGACGTCGCAGTCCAGCAGGGGCTGGCCGGCGGGGTTCAGCAGCGGCGAGAAGCAGTATTCAAGCAGCATGGGCATGGCCTGGATGTCGACCTCCAGCCGTTCGGTCTTGCCGTCGCCGTTGGTGAAGTCGTGGGCCTTGGGTCGGGATGAATTGTCGCCGCCGTGGTACTTGTAGGTGCCGTCCGGAACCCCATCCGACCACATGTCGTAACGCGGCCAGGTGATGTAGCTGTCGATGCTGCGGCCGTAGATTTTGTAGATGTGGCGCACTTCCTCCGCGGTCAGCGGCATGCCGACCGGGGCGGTCATGGCCAGCATCTGCGCGCCCTCTATTTCGTAATCGCTGCAGTTGGCCGGGCCGGGTTCGTCGGCGGTCGGGTGAAGGACGCTGTCCATCCGCTGCGCCAGGCCGGCCATAAGGCCAAGGGCGTAGTCCAGTTCCCAGTTGACCAGCGCGTTCGCGACCGCGGACATGTGGAACGCCCAGTTGATGTGGTAGTTGAAACAGTGCGTGATCTGGCTGAACTGGTCGTACACCGAACCGAAGCCGGTCCTGCAGTCCACGCCGCGGGTGTCGCCGTACGCCATCAGGGCCGACGAGGCGCGGGCGGTGCATTCGTTCTGGTCGTCGACGCCGATGAAGCACTGGAAGCTGGACAGGTCCTTTTCGTTTTCGCAGCCGGGAACGTACGCGACGCCCAGCGAATCCTTCGTCCGGATGTTGTAATCGTAGTCCACGATATCCTTCGCGAATCCGCGGATGTATTCCATCGTTTCCGTGCAGGCGTCCTTCAGCGGGCCGGGTTCAAGCGCCTGCAGCGCGTACGGGACCAGCGCCATCGTTCGGAACAGGTGGCATACATCGTCCTTGCTGCGCAGGTTGGTGACCCAGACGTCCCCGAAAACCGGGTTGTCGGCGTATTCGAAGCGTTCGGCGTTCCAATCGGAGTAGGATGTGTACCAGTAGCTGAAATCCACGGCCTTGGCGTGGTCCTGTTCGTCGGTCCATTCGTGGTTCTGGCCGATGATGTTGCGGGCCATCAGGTAGATGTTTTCGTCGTTTTCATCGTACAGGAAGCCGGTCATGGTGGCCGTGATGCCGCGGCAGTACTGTTCCGCGACCTTCGCGGCCCATTCGTCGCCCGTTTCCTGGTGAAGGGCCAGGGCGGCGCCCATCACCTCCACGGTCGGGATCAGGACGTTGTGCGCGCCGCCTGCATCCCCGTGATAAAACGTCAGCTTGCCGTCGCCCTTGATGATGTCCACGTCCTGCCACCACACCATCCAGCCGGGCAGGCCGGTTGACGCGTCGATGCCGTGGGAAATGTCCCAGACCCATTTGAAGTAACCGGTGTCCCGCAGGAAGTTGACATATTTGACCGTGAATTCGGTTACTTCCTGTGGCGTCAGCGGTTCGCCGACGGCCGGACGCGTGAACGTCACGGGCAGGCTTTCGGGCAGGTGGTCCGGTTTCACGAACGTGTCCGGGACGGCATCCTGCGGTTCGACGGTGTCGCCGGGTTCCGTCGTGTCGGCTGCGTCCGTCGCGACAACAGTGTCGCCGGTCGCGGTGTCGATAACCGTGGTGTCGCGCGCGACGTCATCGGGTGTCACGTCCGGGGTCGCCACGTCTGCCGCGACGTCGGCGGCGGTGTCGGGGGCAAGGTCGTCGCCGTTTCCGGAACTGCCGCAGGCAAGGGCGGCGGTCGTCGCAACGGCAAGGAATGTCATTGAAAATTGTTTGATCATCGGGCCGGTCTCCTTTGTTGGCGTCCAGTCAGGAAACAGAATGTTACTTTAATTGGCGCCGCCCATGTTGTAGATTTGCCGCCCGTGCGGGCGTTGTCCGCATTCACCCGAGGTGGCCGTTTGTTCTTCCCCTATGGCGACACGCCCAACCCGCCGAATTTCAAGCCCTGGATGACCAGGTTGCTGATATTCGTAAACTTCGCCGTCTTTTTCCTGGTGACGATGCCGCTGACGGCGGACACGCAGGTTGCGGGCGATCCGGGGCTGGCGGATTTCCTGAATTACCTGGCAAGCAGGTTCAACGGCGTCATTCCGCAGGAAATACTGGACCACATCAGCCGGTATGACGTTTTCACGTATGCGCACGGATACAAGCCCGGGGCCCCGTCGTGGGTCGATCTGCTGGCCGGCCTGTTTCTGCACGCGGGCATCTGGCACCTGCTGGGGAACATGCTGTTTCTGTGGATCTATGGCGACAACGTGGAACACCGGCTGGGGCGGCTCGGCTTCCTGACGGCGTACGTCGTCACCGGGGTGGCCGCGACGCTGACGTTCGGGCTGTTCGCGAAGGACCCGATGGCGCCGCTGATCGGGGCGTCGGGCGCTATTTCCGGCATCCTGGGCATTTACTTCGTCCTGTTCCCGAAGAACCGGATCAAGATTTTCGTGTTCCTTTTCCCGTTCCTGGTGACGGTGTGGCATGTGCCGGCCCGTATTTTCCTGGCAATTTACCTGGTCGTCGACAACCTTCTGCCATTCATCCTGGGCAGTGAAAGCGGCGTTGCTTACGGCGCGCACATCGGCGGTTTCGTGGCGGGCGCGGTCATCGGGCTGTTCGTCGCGAAGGTGAACCTGAAGGCGATCAAGACGAGGCTGTTCCCGGGGAAACGGCAGATAATCCGTGAGGTTCCGCGGACGAACCGGCCCGATCCGCGTTCGGTCGTCATCGACGCCGAATACGTCGAAGACGAAAAGAACTAGCCTTCCTGATAGATTTTTACGCCAAGCCCCAGCCGCGGCGCGATGTCGGTGGCCCATGCGGCGGCCTGGGCAAGATCGCGGAAATCCCCCTGCGGCGTTTTCATCGCCTTCAGGATGGTCTTTTCCAGGAAACCGAATTTCCCGGGTTCGAACCATCCAGCGAACAGGCCGATGTCCCTGGGCGTAAGCCCGGTCGCCTTCAGCATGGGTGCGGTGTAGCCAAGTACCTCGGACGCCTTTGCGCGGCCGTCCTTCATCGTCAGGCAGCAGGTGAACAGGGCGACAGGCATTTTCGAAAGCGCGGCGGCGTTGGCGACGACCCAGTCGGTGGCCGGTTTGTGCCATTTTCCCGCCCGGACCCCGCTGCCGACGACCACGGCGTCGAAGCCGCGTGCCGGGGGAGCCGATTCGACCGGGATGACGCGGACATCGCCGCCGGCATCGCGCAGCGTCGCGCCGATTCGTCTGGCATAGTCTTCAGTGCAGCCGGTTTTCGTTGCGTAAACAACCAGGATTTTCATTATCGACCTCGTTCGGTCCGACAGGAACAAATATTCCACGTCAGGCCGGCGTTTTCCGCCACCGTCAGGGTTTGATGAACCGTGCGTAAGTCGGGTAGTGCCAGACCGCCTCGACCGCGGCGGCGGCATCCGGGCCGGTGCCTGCCGGCTGGGCGCACGGGTCGCAGTAACTGTCCGTCCACATGACGAAATAGTTGCCTGATCCGACGTCGACGACAACCGGTTCGTAATACTGGACGGCGTCGTGCACGTCGGTTTCGGTGGACGGGTTGACGGTCAGCGGGTCGCCGATGCCCGTGACGTCGCCCGTGCCGTTCCAGGCCAGTTTCGTGAACCTGACCTCGGTCGGCGGGTATTTGCCGGTCTGCGCGTCCTTGGTGTTGGTCCACTTGTACCAGACCATTGCGCCGCCGCCCGATCCCGCGACCATCATCGGGTAGGTGTCGTACCACGTCGAATCGCCGAATTTCGCGGTCCCGGAGGCCGCGCGGCCCGCGGTCTGGCCGGCGACGGCGATGTTCGACACCGATTCGTCGGTCAGCCATGCCGTGAACGCGATTTTTGTCTGTGTCACCGCAACGCTGGGGTTGTCGCCGGTGCGGCCCGGCGAGCTGAGCGCGTCCAGGAATACAGGAGCGTCTTCCAGTGGTTCTGTCTCGTCCGGCGGTATCGTGACCGACGCGATCCTGGTTTTCTGCTGGACGCCATCGATGAATTCGGTGTCGCCCCAGACCATGTGGATGTTGCCGTCGATGTCGACCGCGATGTCGGTGTACGTCTGGTCGTGGGTGTTGACCGGCCACGGGCGGATCAGGCCGCCGTGCATGGTGCCGTCGACGTTGAAGCGCTGGGCGACGGCCTGAAAACCGTGGTTGTCGGGGCAGGCCCAGGCGGAGGCGATGACGAAGCGGTCGTCGGGCAGGGCGGCGACCCTCGGAATCCAGTTGTTGACCATCGGCGGTTCGCCGTCGACGGCAGGCATGAAGCGCACGGCCGCGGGCATGAGCGGAGTGCCGTCCCGCTTGAAGGTGCGGTAGTAAACGCGCATGTTGTCGTTCGGGAATACCGGGATGTCAGCGGTGGCGTCGGCGACGGCGTCCGGCTGGGCCGTGTCGGACACGGACGTGTCGGTCGCGAAAGCATCGACGTCGGCATCGGGCTGGTATGCGTCCGGTTCCTGGACGTCGGGGGCCGGTTCGGTCATTTCGGCGGAGTCGACATCCTCCGGCGCCTCAAACGCGGGAGCGTCGCCACGACCGGGAATCCGTTCCGCAAGTCCCGGCAGGCGGCCGGACCGCGCGGTGTAGTACCCCTGATAATCCTGGTGCCAGGCGATCATCACGTTGCTGCCGGCAATCGCGATTTCCGCCTCGTATGAATTGCCGGCGTTGTCCGGGTCCACGTCGAACGGGGGAACCAGCATCGTGCCGTCGCAGGCCATGCGGGCCGCCCGGATCGTGCCGAATCCGGTTTCATCGCTGAAAGATGTCCAGCCCAGCCACAGCGCCTGGCCGTCGAAGGCGGCGTTCAGGTGGACGACGATGCGGCCCTCGTCGGGCAGCAGGCGCATCATGTCGCGGCTGGCGATCAGTTCGGCGCACGTCGGCGGAATCGTTGCGTCTTCCATCGTGTCGCGCGCGTCGTTGTCGACCGCATCGTTGGCGGCGTCGGCCAGCGTGTCGGCCGGAACGTCGCCCGCGATGGCGTCATTTGTGTCGCCGGACGGCGTGCCGCCCGACCCGCAGGCGAGGGCAAAGGCGGTCGCGGCCGCGCAGGCGAGCGTCAAAAATCTGGTGGACATTGTCGGAAACCTCCGGAACGTTGAACGGGATTATATGCCAGCGGCAAGCCGCCCGTATGCACCGATGATCGCCCTGGTGTGCGCGTCCACGTCAAACCGCGAAAGGATGGTTGACCGCGCGGCCCGGCCCATCGCGGCGCGGCGTCCCGGATCCCGCAGCAAACCGGTGCAGGCCGCGGCGAACGCGTCGATTTCGCCGGGTTCGACCAGGACGCCGTTGACCCCGTCGTCGATCATCGCCTCGACCCCGCCGCACCTGAACGCCACCACCGGTAACTGGTGCAGCATTGCCTCCGCCGGGGCCAGCCCGAACGTTTCAAACAGGCTGGGGCACATGTAAAGCGATGCCCTGGAAAACATGTCGCCAAGCTGCGCGGGGGTGAGCCAGCCGGGGAAGGCCACGCGTGAAACGTCGGCGCCGCCCGCTTCCGTGGCCCACTTGCGCATGTAACGCCGTTCCGACGCCTGGCTGTCGGGCAGGCCTCCGGCGATGACCACCGATGCCGCCGGATCGCCGGCGACGATGCGGCGGGCGATTTCAAACAGCGCGTTCGTTCCCTTGATGTCACCGAACCTCCCTGCGTAAACGGCGGGTCCTGCAGGACGGGGCCACACGGACGCGGCGGCAGTGGGACGATCCGGCACCCCCGGGGGGATAACGGTCGTTTTGGATGCAAGGTGCGGAAATTCCTGTGCCAGACGGCACAGTTCGGCGGCCGAAAGTACGATAAGCACGTCGCTGCGTTCCAGGCCGCGCGCCTCTGCCAGGCTGCTCTGCGTGTCCGCAACGCGCCTGAACGTGTTCATATGGTGTTGCAGCACGTGCAGGGTCTGGATAATCGGCACCCTGCCGCCCGCGACATCCAGGGCGAAATCAATCAGCATCGCCTGGTGCAGGTGGATGACGTCCGGTTTCGATTCGACTGCCAGTTCTACCGTGCGCCGCAGGGCCGTCGGCCCTGAAAGCCGGTATATGGTCGGCTGCCCGGGTTTCCCCGTGAAAATGTGGGGACATACGCGATCGTCTGGCCGGCCCGATGCGGGGCGCCAGTCGTCGAAAGACACGACGGTGCAGTTGACGCCCGCCGCGACAAGCCCGTCGACCTCGTACCCGACGGCGGTCGATATGCCGCCGTTGATCCGGGGCGGGAAGTCGCGGGTGACGACCAGGACGTTCATGGGACCTCGATGCCGTCCAGCGGGGTGACGGCGCCGCGGGGCAGGGCGGGGCCGGCTGGACATGTGTACAGTTCGCGATCCAGCAGGCTTTCGGCCAGGCCGGGCACCAGGAACGAATTCGGGTCGCCGACCTTCAACTGCGACCGGTGGGCCGCCAGGGCATTCAGCTTGCGGCCGCGCCACGGCCGGATGTCCAGGATGATGTCCGCGTCGGCAGGGTCGATGCCGGTCGTACGTGTCGTGCCGGTCGGCTGCGTGGCTGTTCCAGGCTGGAGCACTGCCTCCGCCGTCCTTTCCCGCGCGGCGCGTACTTCGGTCGTCCCGGTGCCGACCATCCGCGGCATCGCCTTGTTCATGAAGGCGCGGACCTTTTCAAACAGGCCCTTCGGGAATTGCGCGAACAGCAGCCTGGGCCGCTTCTTTTTCGGCATGTCCTGAATCAGCCTGACAACGGCATCGGTAACGGCCAGGTGGTCGGTGTGCCCGTACGCGCCGTCTTCACCCAGCGTCACGACGACGTTCGGTTTCAGCCGCGCGAACACATCCTTCATCCTGAATTCCAGTTCAAGGTTGTCGGCCAGTCCGCCGTCCGGCAGGTCCAGGAATATCGGGGGCTGGATGCCCAGCGCGCGGCAGGAAAGTCCCAGTTCTACGGTCCGAAGTTTCGCCAGCGTCGGTCCCGGCGGAACCACGCCCTCGCGATCGCGCCCGGCCTCGCCCCGCGTGGCTGCCACGACCGTCACAACCGCGCCGCCCGCCGCAGCCATCGCCAGCAGCCCCGCGCACGAATAAGCCTCGTCATCCGGGTGGGCGAAAACGGCGACAATCCGAAGTTTCGCGTATTCCAGCACGGTATCCCGCCTGCCAATCCAACCGGCCGAAGGTTAGCACATTTCGGTTGATCGGCAATTGGGACGGGATAGCCCGAACAAGGCGAACGGCCCGCACTCGAACGGGAGGTCGACACCGGCGCAACCGGCAGGACTTCGTTCTGTGATCAGCTCTAATTGGGTTGCGTTTTTACAGGCCAAGTCATGGAATTGGGTTGAATTTTTACGTCATTGATGTAAATATTGGGTTGAAATTTTACGTCAGGTGTCGTCGTGTGGCGGACAATCGAAGCGCAACTGCTTGAATGGAAAAACAGTTCCGTGCGCAAGCCGCTTGTCGTCCGCGGGGCAAGGCAAGTGGGCAAGACGTGGTCGATTCGACAGTTCGGACGCGCCCACTTCGCGCATCTGGTTGAAATCGATCTGGAACGCGATTTCAGGCTTGGTGACATCTTCGACGGCTCCCTGGCGGCGGATTCGATTGTCAGGCAGATCGAGGCCGTTACCAACACGTCGCTGGCGGGCGGCGACACCTTGCTGTTCATCGACGAGATCCAGGCACGTCCCCGCGCCATCACCGCGCTGCGGTATCTTTACGAGGAGCGTCCGGACATTCCGGTGATTGCCGCCGGGTCGGCTCTGGAATTCGCGATCGGTGACACGTCCTTCCCGGTTGGCCGCGTCAGTTTTGCCTGGATGCGGCCAATGACGTTCAGGGAATTTCTTACAGCCTGCGGGCACGACCGCCTGGCCGAGGCTCTTCCTTCGCTTGGAAAGCCGTTTACCGGCGCGCCGGCCATCCACGAAAAGACCCTGGATGAATTGCGGAAATACCTGCTGGTCGGCGGAATGCCCTTTGCCGTCAAACGCTTTGCCGAAACCGGATCGTTCCTGGAGTCTGCGGCGGTTCATGCCGATCTGGCCGAATCGTTGACCGGGTCCCTTGCCAGGTACCAGTCGCGCGTTGACCGCGAGAGTCTGGAGCACGTCTTCAGGCAGATCCCTGGCTCGGTGGGTAAACAGGTCCGATATTCCCACCTGGACCCGGACAGGCGGGTCGAGAAGACCAAGTCTTCGATCCAGGCTCTTGCCAGGGCTCTGCTGGTTCACCCGGTTCACTCGGTGGACGCTGATGGGTTGCCGCTGGGCGCTGCGGTTTCCGAAAAGCGTTTCAAGCCGCTGTTCCTGGATGTCGGGCTCATGCAGCATTTGTGCGGCGTCAAACCGGCTGAAGTCATGGCGGCATCCGACATCGGGACGATTCACCGGGGCGCGGTCGCCGAACAGTTCGTTGGCCAGGAGCTTCTGGCGGCGGGCGGCAGCGAGAACAGGATGCTGTATTACTGGTCACGAGCGGATCAACGCGGCAACGCCGAGGTGGATTATCTTGTCGTCAGGGAAGGCGTAATTTACCCGCTTGAGGTCAAGAGCGGCGCGGCCGGCCGACTGCGAAGCGCCCACCAGTTCATGTCATCGCATCCCGCGACCCCCTTCGCACTGGCGTTTTCACCATCTGCCAGTGAAAAACGCCTGGATGGCGGCATCCTCTTCGTCCCGTTATACACGCAGTTCGATGCATCGGGCGTCGTCGCCAGGTGACTTTTCGCCAGGCTGAATCCGCGTACCGATATCCGCAATAAATCAAGTTTCGAATTCAAGTGGGGCGGCAAGGTCCCAAGGATTCCGCGCGAATGGCAGCACAGCGGGACCGGGGGCGCCTTCGCGGTCATGGACGAACCGCATTCGCCCCACCGCCGCTGAAGCTTTGGCGTGGCTTCGGGGTGTCACTTCGCGCCTTGGTACAGATACCGCCGGACACCGGCAGCCTCGACCAGCTTCTGCATCGCTTCAGGTTCGCGCATGCCGAAGCCCTTGTCCGCCAGGCCGTCCAGCAGTTTGCGCCGGGTCGCCGGGTCGCCGGGTCGCCGGGTCGCCCCGGATGCGGCGCAGTTCGGCTTCGTCCGCGAAGACCTTGCCGGCATGGCGCCACGCGGGAATTCGGTCACATGGGCACAAGGGCCCAGGAAAGGGTCAGTTTGCCGGAGGGCCAGTCGAAGGTGTTCATGACGGCCCTTGTTTTCGACAGTTTGAGCAGGTAGGCCCATCCCGTGCATCCGTCGTCACTCATGACCAGTCTGATGGCGATTCCGTCTTCCCTGACTGTGAACTCGGTTTCCCCCACGCCGAAATGGAGTATCCGTGTGGAATCGTCGTACCACATGTAAACCGCTTCGATGATTACATCTTCGCCATCCGGGTATCCGTAAAGTACGGAATCTTCGTCCAGCCAGGCGGCGGGCAGTTCAAGGAAATACTCGTCGGGCATCTGTTGCAGACAAATGGCGTCATCGGTAAGACGGTAGTATTTGCCCTCCACCGGTTCGTCGGGGAGCACTATGTTGTCCCACCAGGTGAAGGGCGTCAGGCATTCACAAAAAGGTTCGGCGTCCTTGCCGACAAGACAGGTCTGGTTCAAGCCGCATATATCCGCGTCGGAATCGCAGGGCGGGAAGTCCTGTGCGTCCGGCGCGTCAATCGCGGCCAGGTCTTCGAGGCAGTCCCTGGCGTCGCCAATTGAAACGGATGTCGACTTTAATCAAACGGGCGTCAGGAATGCGTGGCGGCGCCCGCAGTTTTCCCAGGGCTTGACGCCCTGGGCTCGCAAATGGCGGGCCTCCCTTCGGTCGGGCCAGGGAAATTGGGTGGCATGCCGCGTGATCCCGGGGTTTACACCCCGGGCTGATGTATGGCGGGCCTCGCTGCGCTCGGGCCTTCCGAAACGATGAGGGCGGGGGGCGGCGCAGTTGGGTGCCCGTCAGCCGGGGAACT
>CAYYCO010000055.1:0-20588 GCA_964470365.1 uncultured Anaeromyxobacteraceae bacterium
CCGCCAGGTCCGGCTTCAACAAGTCCTGGACCCAGGCGGAAATCGACGCGTACGCGGCCGTGGTCGCCGACAAACTCTGACGGCCCTCGAATACCCGCCAATCCATTCCGCCGTTTTGCTATTATTCCGCACTGATCCGCGAACGCGGACACAAACACGCTTGCCCGGTGGTAAATGAAGACGCCCATTCGTACCTGTATTCTGATTCCGCTCGTGACTGTTCTGTCGGCGCTCGCCGCCGGCGCCTGTGGCGATGACGGCGCGCCGGCCGATGTGCCTGATGCCCTTGAATTCCCGGATGCCGCGGGTGGTGACGCCCTGGCCCCGGACGATGCGGCCGCGGGCGACACCGTCGGGCATGACACGGTGGCGCATGACGCCGATCCGGAAGACATCGCGGCTGATGACGCCGTGGCAGACTCGATCGTTGTCACGGATGCCGCTGACGATGACGTGGCCGAGGTGGACATCCCCGGCGACCCCACGGACGCGCTGATGGCCGACACTGCAATCCCGGAAGGAATCCAGGCCATCAACGCCGCGCTGGACGAAGACTTCCTGGTTCCGAATCGTGGTCTGGCGATGAAAATGGTTACGCCGCTGCTGGGCGAGTACCCGGCGTCCGGGATCACCGCGGCGGACAACCCCTGGATCCTGTGGGGGGAACTGTTGCTGCCTTCGGGCGAAACGGTCGATTTGTCACTGAAATCAGCTGCTTTCGCGACGCTGTACCCGATCGACGGGTACGACGATTCGTGGGTGTTCATAAACGCCGGCAACGACAGCGACGGCACGACCCCGGCATACACGCTGAATATCTTCCCGACCATTTCCACGCTGCAGTGGATGAAGGACGCCGGGCTCGAACAGATCAGCGGCGATTACGCGACTTTCGTCGTTTACAAGTCGGCCTGGTTCAAGGGGGCCTGGGTCTCATGCCCCGCGCTGGCTTCGACCGCCGGGTCGCAGTCGGCCATGCGCGTGCATTTCGACGTGGACACGCTGGATGCGGGCGCGCCCTTCGGATTCATGATCAATTCACACGTCACCGACGATCGGGCCGCCCTGGTATCAATGTACCAGGCCGGAACCTATCACGAACTCTGCAACTGTTACGACCCGGCAGGTGAAAGCTATGTCGAGCGCGCATGCACGGCCGCCGACATCGACTGGTTCCCGGGGCAGGCCAGGGCCGTATTCCCGCGGGATGGGGCGGAAGGCGTGGAACCGGCCGGGGGCGCTGCAGGGGATGTGACGCTTGAATGGACCAGTGCCGGCGACCCGGATGGCGGCGCCGTCGAATACGACTTGTACCTGGGCACGGACGAGTCGAATCCGGAACCTGTCTGGTTGCAGTCCCCCGGGACGACCAGGTCCGTGACGCTGGAACCCGACACCACATACTTCTGGCGCGTGGACGTGCGCGACGACGAGGGCAACCTGGTCCGCGGCGAAACGTGGACATTCAACACCGACACTGAAGTTCCGCTTCTGGAAGCCCACAACTACCTGATTCTGGTGGACAAGAGACTTCAGGGAAAGATCGGTGACGAACTGGATCGCTACGTTGACGACATCAGGACCATGTACGACCTTTATCCGGCGGTGCGGTACTGGATGCCCGGCGACGCCTCGATGATGCGCGACATGATCGTCGACAGCTTCACGAACAGGTGCGTGGGGAAGGCCGGGTGCCTGCGTGGCGTTTTCTTGATCGGCGACCTGCCGTCGGCCTGGTACGAACAGGATTCCGATTTCGGCGGCGACATCGGAATCATGCATGAAGAATTCCCGACCGAACTGTATTTCCAGGACCTGGATTGCGTCTGGTCCGACGCGGACGGGGACGGGATGTTTGACGCGCACGGCGATTTCGACCTGGAAATCTTCACGTCCCGCCTGATCGGGGATGCCGACCGCATCAATGCGTACCTGGCCCGCGTTCACGATTACCGCGTCAACGGGCCGTTCTTCCAGCCGCGCACTTTCTTTTCGTTCGTCGATGACGACTGGAACGGGTCGAACGCGTACGGCGTGCCGGACGGCGGCACGACGAACCAGACGTGGGAACTGGAATCAATTTTTGGCGACAACTACATCCGGCGCGAATGGGAAGACGACACCGACAAGCCCGATTACATGGACGTGATGACCGGGGGCGGCGCCGAATTCGTTTACCAGTGGATCCACAGCGACCCGCAGCGCATCTATTTCGATGACAACTTCAGCGTGAATCCCGACAACATCCTGACGCTGGACGAACTGGCCGGGGCGGGCGTTGACGGGTCGTTCTTCAACCTGTTCGACTGCTCGATCAGCCGGTACACCGAGGCGTACGGGAATATCGCGACCGAATACGTCCATTCCGGCAAGGGGCTTGCCACGATCGGCAGCACCAAGACCGGCGGCATCTTCAACCCCGAGGTGCTTCACGGCGCGATGCGCGACGGCCTGGGCGTCGGCGAGGCGCTGCGTCTGTGGTTCAACGACACGTGGGAATACCGCGACCAGTACGGTCTGCCGGACCCGACTTTCGACGACTGGTGGCTGGGCATGATGGTACAGGGCGATCCGATGGTGCAGTTGAACCCGGACGCGGGCGCCGCAGCCAGATCGTCGGCGCGTGTCGGACCCGCCTCGTGGCGGACGTTCGCCCCTGACGAAATTCGTTCGCTGTACCTGATGATGGGGCGCCGCGCGGCCGCGACGAAGGTTGGCGGCTATGCCGACTGGCTGCGGTCCCGCTGACGGTCGAGCACGTTCCCGCGGTTCAGCGAAAAGAACACGCCTGTCAGGCACAGCGCCGCGAATATCCTGAACGCCAGGTGCATCGACGTCAGGAACTGCGGGCCGACCTTTCTGTCGATTTCGACGTCGCCCAGGATCACCGCGAACAGGACCGTCGCGATGCCCAGGCTCATTATCTGGCCGATGATCCGCATCGTGCTGAGCGTGGCCGACCCGATGCCGAAATCACGCCGTTCAAGCGACCGCATCACGGCGTTGGTGTTGGGCGACGAAAACAGCGCGAACCCGCAGCCAAGAAGCGCCAGCGAACCCATTGTGAACCAGATCGGGGTGTCGGGGCCGTGGAAAGACATGGCGGCCAGGCCGGCGGTGGTGACCAGCATGCCGGCACTGGCGAGCACGGTCGGTTCGACGCGATCTGACAGGCGGCCCGCGACCGGCGACAGGATGGCCTGGATAATCGGCTGGGTCAGCAGGATGGTACCGGCGTGCTGCGGCGTGAAGCCCTTTATGTTCTGCAGGTACAGGCTCAGCAGAAAGCCGGTGCCGAACGTCGCGCTGTAATTGATCAGCGCGGCCACGTTGGAAAAGGTGAACGTCCGGTTGCCGCGGAAGATCCGAAGGTTGACGACCGGATAGCGGGTGCGGTTTTCGATGAAGCCGAGCAGCAGGAACAGTCCGACGCTGGCCACCACCAGGATCGGACCGGTCGTGCGCGTGATCCACGTCAGTCCCAGCAGCAGCGCGACCAGGGCGGCCCCGTAAACGATCGTCCCGAGCAGGTCGAATGTTTCGCCCTCGGCGTCCTTCCATTCGCCCTTCAGCAGCAGCCCCGAAATCACCAGCACCAGCAGGCCGGGGGGGATGCAGGCCCAGAACACCGCGGGCCAGCCGAAGGCATGGGTCAGCCAGCCGCCGAAGGTCGGGCCGACAGACAGGCCGATGTACACGCTGGCGGTGTTGATACCCAGGGCTGTGCCCCGGCGTTGCAGCGGGAAGATGCTGGTCGTGATCGCCATGCCGGTTGCGAACTGCATCGACGCGCCCGCGCCCTGGATGACCCGGAACGCGATGAGCTGGCCGATGTTCGTGGCGAAGGCGCAGGCCAGAGACCCGACCGTGAATATGATGACGCCGGTGATGAATATCCGGTGGCGTCCGTACAGGTCGCCCAGGCGGCCCATCGGAAGGACCAGGGCGGCCGTGGCCAGCATGTACGAAAGTGCGATCCAGCCAAGGTTCACCGCGTCCAGGCCGAAGGCGGAAGCGATGGTCGGCAGGGCGATGTTGCTGGACGAACCGGCGAACGACGTCAGGAATGTGGCGCTGGTGGTCGTGAGAATACCGAAGAGTTCTGTCCTGCGATCCCGGACGCCGTCCATGCCCAAGGTCATTCCCCCAGCGCGGAGAGGGTGAGAGTGTACATCTGAGTGGACGAACCGGGAACGTCGCCGACGAGTATCAGGCGAGGTTCGTCAGAATTTTCCAGCATCATCCTGCCGATGTATTTGCCGAAGTTGGGCAGGGAGGCGTCTGCCTTCAGCATCCAGCTGTCGCCATACTGCCTGAATTCGCCGATGGCGCCGTCGGGAAGCAACTGCGTCCAGTCGCCGTCTTCCCACACCCACAGGTCGTTGTGGTAGGTGTTGTCACGTTCATCGAAGTTGTCGGCGATGACCGCGCCGCCGAAAACGTAGATGCGCCCGGTCGATTCGTCGGCGGCGCACGCCATTCCCTCGCGGTTCGCAAGTCCGGGCGGCAGGTCGAATTCGATGGTTTCCTGGCCGTCGATGTCGAATGACTGGACCTTTCCGTAAGGCTGGCTGGTTTCGCCGCCGTCGGTGGTGGTCAGGCCGCCGATGCTGAACAGCCTGTGGGCGTTTTCGAACATGGTCAGGCAGTTGGTGTAGATCGGCGGACGGCCGGTGACCGCGGTGGTCCAGTCCATCGTGTCCAGGTCGAAGAAAAGCACGGTGTCGCCGAAACCGGACCCGGTGATGTAGCCGTAAACCCAGACGCCGCCGTCGGCGAACAGGTGCGTGTAACTGATGGCGCCGTTCGGGGGCTGTTCCGGGTCGGCCGGATCGGCCAGTGGCGCCTGCGTTGCGGCCCAGGATGCGTCAAGTTTCATCACGGAGGGCGAGCGGGGGCCCATGACGATCCATTTCGACTCGGTCTGGTCGAATCCAATGAACTGGCACCAGTTTTCGTTCATGCAGAAGTTTGTCGTTTCGGCGAAGACGTCGCCGGTCGTGATCTTTTTCGTGTGGAGCCAGGTCGTTTCGTCAAGGTGCCAGACGAACGAAATGGTCGGGTCATCCCAGTCCCAGTCGAATTCCGTAACGAATTCCCGTGATTCCGCGTTATAAGCGAATGACATCCCGTCGACCGGGTTCATCAGGTAGCTCCCGTTGACGACCGGGTCGCTGATGGCGACGGGCTGCCGCACCCAGTAAACGCGGGGTTCGTCGGTGTCGGTCAGGGAATCTGCGGTCGTGTCGGTCGTCAAAATGTCGTTCGAAAGCGTATCAACGGTGTTTACGTCATCGGTGACCGCGTCGCCGACGGTCGTGTCTTCCATCGGCAGGTCGGAGCCAGCGGTATCGCGGATCGCGGTGTCGCCCGCGATCAAGTCCGAACCGGTGTCGACGGTGTTCGTGTCGTAACCGGCGACCGCGTCATCGGCAGTGTCGGTCGGCGCGGATGTGCCGCCGCAGGCCGAAATCAGTCCGGCAGCAGCCAGGGCCATGATTGAATGAATCCGTTTCATTGTTCGACCTCAGTCGGGGTGCGAGGCCAAGAATAGACTAATTCGTGCTGGAATCCAAAGCGGTCAGGCGTTGAACCTGGTCCGGCGGAACACGAACAGCGCCGCGAGCAGCAGCAGCGGGGCCATGGCGGCGGGGGTCCGTCCCTGACCGCACCCATCGTCGTCCTTGTCGTCATGCCAGTCGTTCAGATCGGTACCCGCGACGGCGTCCGCGGCGGAAACGGCGTCCGGCGGCGGTGCGGCTGTGTCGACGCCGGCGCCGTCGTCGCGCTGGCCGATGTCTTCCGCCGGGCCCTCGTCCGTCGCAACGGCCGTATCGTTTTCATCGTCCGCAACGGCAGCGTCGTAAACGATTTCCACTGGCAGGGCGACGTCTTCACCGCCGGCGTCCCCGGGGCCTTCGTCAACCGCGATTTGTGTTTCGGTGATCTTCATCGTGAATTTCGATTTCGATGTGGTGGCGCCGGTTACCGCGTCCACGCCGACGACCTGGATGATGTAACTGGAGTCGGCAGGCGGGTCGATGGTCAGCGTTTCGGTCACGTATTTGTCGCCCGTGTCCGAGCCCGTCAAACAGGGCGCCGCGGACAACGTGCAGTCGTTCCATATGGCGGCGGCCACGTTCAATGTCGAAGATGGCTTGACCTGTATGTCGTAGTGGTAACCCGAGGTGACCGCAAGCGAAAAGAACATGTCGGGGCCGGCGGCGGTGGAGCCCAGGCATTCCCCGGGTATCGCCGACGTGCTGTTCATGATGTTCAGGTCACCGTATATGTTCACGCCGGCCTGCGCGACCACCGGGGCCTGGCAGGTATCGCCCGTCTGGGCGGCGGTCAACAGCGGTACGGCGGACACGACGAGTAAGGTGGCAATCGCAAACCAGCCCTTGCAGTGCATCATGGACCCCCCTTCGATTTATTGAACGAACCCCGATTGCGGGACGGTACCATCCCGCGTCGACAGATGATTGCCGCATGTGAGAAAAGTCAATAAATTCAAGGTTAAGCGATGCGGACGGAAACAGATCAACGCATTAGTTCGCGGATGACGCCAAGATCCGATTCGGCGATGCCGCCGGTGCGGATGCAGGTGATATTGTCGTTGCGGTCGGTGAAGATGTGGATCGGAACGGTGGCGTCGGCGCCGAGGCCCAGCGATGTCGCGAAAGCGGACAGACCGGCCGGATCCTTCATGTGCAGGATCTTCGTCGAACGCAGTTCCATGTGACGCGTCAGGAAGGCCTTCAGGCCGACCATGTCGTCGTCGATCGACAGCATTTCCAGGCTGATGTCCGTGCCGGTTCCCAGCCGCGCATCGCGCCACCGCAGTATCAGCGGCATTTCCGCCACGCAGGGCTTGCACCAAGTCGCCCACATGTTGACCCAGCGGGGACGTCCGGCCACGTCAACCGGCCCCTGGGTAAACTTTTCATTTTCGGGAAGGACCAGTTTCGGTCCTTTTCCCGGTTCGTAGCGCTTTTCGCACCACCCCGCCGGCATGGCCGACGGCGCGGCGGCCTGGACCGCGTTCACCCTTGCGCGGGCGCCCTCAGGTGCCTTCTGCGCGACGCCGGCCTCGCCCTTGTACACGCTTTTGGCGTCGTCAAATGCCCCGCAGCCCGCCACGAGTCCGGCGACCAGGCAGACAACGCCGACCATCACAGTGATCCGATAGGAGATTTTCAGCATTTCGATGTCCGCTAGAGCCTGCAGTCAATCCAGGCGACAAATGCCGACCTGTTCAGTTCCTTGTTCGAGCATTCGCCGTCCGGGCGCGAACGCTTCCAGTTGCAGAATTCGCCCTCGAGCTGCGCGAATTCCTCACCCAGCCAGAGCATGCCCGCAACCTGTTCGAAGTCAGGATCCGGGTACGTGGCCTTGAGGTGTTCGTACAGGGCGGAAGCGCGTTTTTCCGACAGCTCGCGGTTGTATTCCGTCGAGCCTTCCGGCGACGAGCGGGCGACGATCAGGAAGTACGACGCGCCGCGGCGATCCGCGAACGTGTTGTCGATCAGCGCCCTGGCGCCGTCGTCGAGATCGGCGCTTTCCATGTCGAACTGGATGATGGCCGCACGATCGGCCATCGGTTTGAACAGGCCGTTGAAGTCGCCGCCCGACATGGCGGCCACGTTCTGTGCATCGAGAGGCTGGCAGCCGCGGCCGCCGCCCGCCTTGACGATGCCGCACGACGTCAGGACGCGTTTCAGGATGACCTTGAGTTCGGGCGTGCAGTACGCCTCGTCGGCGGCGGTGGCGGTGCCGACCTTCGCCGCGGCGTCATCCGGGTTGGCCAGGGCCGCCTCGGCACGTTCGTCGGCGGCGTTCAGCCAGGAAGAAAGCGTCAGCGACATGCCGACGCCGACAACCGCGAGCACGACCAGGTTGATGATGATATTTTTCATGGTTCATTTCCCCCCGTTTGCGGCGCCGGCGTTTTCAATCAGCCTGCGGAGCCCGTATTCCAGGCCGAGGTCCATGTCTTCGTCGCACAGCCTGCGGTTGTTGACGAAGAGCTGCGGAGTCAGCATCGAAAGCGAGTTGCCGACCGCCCAGCGAAGGGCCAGGTTCTGGCGCTGTTTCGTCTGGGCCGAGTCCATGCACTCGTTAACCTCCGGGAATTTCTGAAGGATCATGCCGCGCAGTTGTTCCGGACCCTGCTTTTTCGCCAGTTCGCGGATTTCCTCGTTGTTGGCGAGCGCCCAGTCGATGACTTCGTACGGTTTCTGCGAACACATGATGGCGCGCGAGACCATGCAGGCGCCGTGATGGACCGGATCCTTGAGCATCCAGTTGCATTCACTGTCCAGCGGGAACAGGACGATCCTGGCGTCGATCAGCTGGCCGGCGTCCGTGGTGTTCAGCCTGTTGCGGAACACCTTGCAGGACGGGCAGAGCGGATCGAGGATTTCGATGGCAGGGGTTCCGACGCCGGGATGTTCACCGGCAATCATGATGCCCGAGCGGTCTTCCGGCTTCACCAGTTCGCCGCAGTTGCGGTCCTTGTATTCCGGTTTCACGCCCAGGTAAATCAGGACTGCCAGGCCGACCACCAGCACGCCCTCAAAGAAGTACAGCACCCACCGCAGAACCTGGTTGCGCATGGCATGTTCGCCCGGTTCAGGGTCGCGCCGGCTGAGGATGAATCCCACGATGGCCGTCAGGAACAGGCCGATGGACATCACATAGATTCCGACGCACAGCTTGCAGATTTCACCGACCTTCGTGACAGCGATGACATAGTAGGCGATGGAGGTGACCAGCGGCAGCAGCGAAGCCACCACCAGGTACCCGGTCTCGCCGCGTTTCCGGTGCTTGCCCGAAATCAGGAAATCGATGCCGATGAACAGCATGTAAAGGAACACTGCCAGGCCGGGCAGCGCGATCGGGATGCCGGCCCAGGTGTAATCGCGCAGAACCGACGAATACGGGGACATCATCACGGCATAGCAGCCGCTGGTGCCCAGTTCGTCACGTTCGCCCGTGCCCGGGATGTACGAGCAGGCGATTGAGTGAACCTGTCCGTCGAGATGGAGGATGAAGTCATAGGTTGATGCCCCGGCGAACCAGATTCCGCCGGCCGCGAACAGAATGAACAGGATGGCCGTTACCAGTGTGCGTCGACTTGTCATGTCGGACCTCGTTGCACTTTTGAAAATTTGCGGTGGAAGGACCCCCCGCCCCCCGTTGCCCGATGTCGGCGACCATTCGCCACTGGCGTGGTCGACGGGGCGAACAACGGCGCGATTCTACTGGCAAAGTGCCGATTTTTACAAGTCCGCGGCGTCCCCGCCGATCAAGTATCCTGTTCAGAAGTCGCCCCTCGTGTGGTAAAGATCCGGTGCAACGTGATTTCAAGCGGTGGCCTGGATGGATAAAAGGCTCGAAGGCATCAACACGGTGCTCGTGCTGACGGCGCACGCCGATGACTGCGAATTCTTCTGTGGCGGGCTCGTGGCCTTGCTGGCGCGCTCCGGGGCCAGGGTGGTTGAGGTAATCGCAACCGACAACGGCCGCGGCAGCTTCGATCTGCAGCCTGCCGAACTGATCGCCCGCAGCCGCGATGTCGAGGCGATGGCCGCGGCCGAAATCATCGGCAAGAAGCACGTCGAATTCCTGGGTTATCCGGACGGGTACCTGGACGAAACACCGAAATCGGAACTGCGGCGCGTGTTCATGGAATGGATAAGGCGCGTAAGGCCGGACTGCGTAATCAGCTTCGATCCTCAGGATTCAACCGAGTCTCATCCGGATCACAGCGCCGTGGCCAGGGCCGCGCTGGAAGCTGTCTGTTTCGCCCATCTGCCGCTGTTTCATCCCGAACAGCTTGAAATGGGGCTGGCGCCGCACATGGCGCCGATCAGGGTATGGTTTTCGCGTGGGTGCGGCGGGGCCGACACGGTGGTCGACATCGGCGATGTCATACAGGTCAAGATTGACGCCATTCTGGCGCACCGCAGCCAGGTCGCTCTGGCAATGACCGAATGGGGGATGATGGCCGGTGCGTGCGGGCGTTTCGGAAAACTGCTGGAAATGTTCAATCCGGACGAACCGGCCGCTGCAATCAACACCGTTGTCAGGGCATGGGCATCCCAGATGGGGGATGGCCAACCATTCGAATTTGGCGAATGTTTCCGCATCGAGGCCGTCGATGAGATGTTTGAGCCGTTCGCCGATCTCTGCAGGTAGATTCCGCGTGAATATGTACGCGGTCTGGTTGTTTCGTCTGCTGCCGGCGGTCGTTGTGGCGGTGGCGCCGGCGTACGCGTGGGCCATTCCGGCTCAGGCGGCGCTTGCCGGCATTTCTTTCATGCTCCCGGTGATTCCGGCCATCGCGCTGCTGCTCGTGTCCATCTATCTGCTGCTGGCGGGGCGCCTGCGCCTGAAAGGACTGCTTGCACGCGCGCCGGGTGCGTTCTTTCTCGTTGTGCTGACAATTCTTGTCTACGGCATGTTTGTCAGGGTTTCGTCTGCTGTCGACGGCATCTTTGACCCGGTTGCCCAGGTCAAGCTGGTCGAATTCATGACCGACAACGCTTTGCAGAAGCGGGAAATTGCCGCACTGGACAGAGTGTCCAGGTTGCCCCCCGGCCAGCCGGACGCATTTCGTGGAACGCCCCTGACGGTCTCGCCTGCCCAGGCCGTGACCGAACTGCGCGCGGGGCGCATGACACTGGTCGATGTCAGGCCTTCGGGTGAATTTTCGGCCGGACGGATGGAGGGCGCGTGGCGATTTCCGAGGGGTGAAATCGAAAAGGCCGTCCCGGAATACTTTTCGCAGACCGCTTCCGACCTGTATCTCGATTCGCTGGCGCGCCACGCCGCCGCGGACGGACGAAGACTTGCTTTCTGTTGTTCCTTCGGCGTTTCCCTTTCCTACAGGACGGTGACCGAACTGCGGGCCAGGGGCGTACCGGCCGTAATGGTTTCGGGGGGCTGTACCACGCTGCGCAGGCATGGTGGACGTTTTTCCGATGCGCCCGGAGTGGCGCCCGCCGACGCCCATGTGGCCCCGGGCCTGCTCGCCGACTGGGTCAGGGCGGGACGCGTGAAAACTGTCGTGGCCGGCGAATCGATTCTGTCGGACCTCGGGAATTCCCTTCCCGCCGGCCCGATAGTGGTCGTCACCGAGGGCTGGTCCCCGCAGGAAAACGCGCTTCGCCCGATCGTCGGGGCGATTGCCCAAAGCAGGGGCATCCCGGTCCTGGGTTGGTCGGTGACCGGAAAACGAACGCAGGATACCGGCCCTGCCGGGGCATTGCGTCGATTCGGGTTCGCCGCCGAACAGGAAGCCGGCGTCCTGTCATTGTTCCTCCTGTTCCTGGCAGCTTCGGCTGGAATCGTGGCGTGCGCATCACTCATCGCGAAATCGCCCCGGATTATCCCGTTGTGGGGCGGTTTTGTTCTGTCAGCCGCGGGCGCGTGGGCCGTGCTGCACATGTTTGGCGGCACCATCGCCGCAGCCCGGATCGGACAATTTTTCAACTCCAGTTCCTGGGCGCCGCTCGTGTTGTTCCTGCTGACGTTCGTGGCCGTTCTGGCTCGAATGGTCAGGCGCGGGGGGACATTGCCTTCCTTTGAACTGGTTCCGTCTGCCGTCGACGGGGATGTCGGTGGGGAAGGACGCTTCACCTGGCCATGGATCCTGCTTTCAATGCTGATTGCCGGTTTCGTGGCATCCGTCCCGCCCCCGGCGGCGGTCGCGACCATGCTGGCCCTGACGGTTCTTGTGACGGCCGTTTTCCTGAGGGACGCACTGCTGATCTCCGGCGCCAGCGTTTTCGGGAGATACCTGCGGCGGACACTCGCGATAATCGGCGACCGGCACGCGACATCCGACATCGGGGCATGGCCTGTCCACATTCTTTCGGCCCTGGCCTGTCCGGCCGTTCTGCTGCGCGCCCTTCGGTCCGGCGACGCGTTCGAGATCGTCACGCGGGTTCCGGGCCGTCCGGGAATGATTTCGATATCGACAGGTTCCGGCCACGGCGTCGTCGTCGGTATCTTTTCGCTGTCCCGTCCCGGTGGCCCGAATTTGCGTGAACTTGATGCGGCGCGTGCCGGACTGGCCGTTGCCATGGCGGCGCGGCTGGGCGTCGATCTGCGTTTCGCGTGGAAAAAGGGGGCGCGCATTCCCCGCGTCACGGTTCCGTCCGAATTCCTGCGGGACAGTCTCAAGCCCCGGGATGCCGCAGACGTGACTGACACGGTGCTTCACGGACAGGTGCTGGAACTTGCACGCGTGTCCGCCGGCGGTATCACGGCCGGTTCGGGTGGTGATGACGCGGTGGCGACTGCCGAAAGATATGTCGAGCAGGATCCCGCGCCGACCCCGCTGACGCTGTCGCTCCTGGCTGCCAGGTCCGCGCGTCGCGGCCCGGCCCACATGACCGGCCTGCTGTTTGGATTTTCCCGTCATTACAGCCGCACGGTCCGGCTCGGCGCCGGAATTTACGAGGTCGTCCGGCGCCCGCCGCGTCCGGCCGGCGTTTCCAGGCTGCGGGTCGCGATCGCACGGAAGTATGTCAGGGCGCTCGACTCGGTTTTTTCGGATTTCGTCCTGCCGGATGCCATGACGGTCTCCGAAATCATTGCCCGTCGCCGTGGCAGGGTTGGCCCCGTCATGTCCGCCATCCGCCGGTTGCTGGGCGGCCTCAGTATCCTTCAGGAAGCCACGGCCATCGCCCATGCGATAATTCTGGAAAGTTGCATGCGGGTATCCGGAGGCGGGGCTTTTGACGGCTTATGCGGGTCCCGGCCGGTGGCATCGGGAAATTCGATGTCTGAACGGGGTTCCTGGGAACTGATGCCCCGTAATGGTGTCGATGCCGCAGGCCTGCCGTTTGAAGTCGACGTCACACGAATATTTGAACCGGCGTCCGGGATGTCCCGCGGGACTGTTGACAGGGACATCGCCTTGTGGCGGCGGGTCGAGTATTACCGCGGCGAATTTCGGCGGATTATCGGCTGGACTTGTGCCGTCGTCGGCAGGGATGTCGCATCGGCAGGTGCCGCGTCCGGTCTTGGCGATCTTGTATTCTTCGCCGGAATCAGGGAACTGCGGCTTTGCCTCGGCGCGCGCGGAAGTTCGATGGCCGATCTCCTTCGGTCTCGCCGCGACTGCCTTGAAAGCGTTCGCGTCGTTTCTCTTCCAGCGGTTGTCTCCGTTGCAACCATTGAATCCATCGGGCCAGGCGGGCAACGCGCCATGGAAATGCCATCACCTGACCAGGGCGCCATTCTGCGTGGCATCCTGGTATCGGGCAGGCTTCCGGCCGGCGGCCGCGTCCGCATCGTGCGTCCCGGCGCGGTTTCCGGCTCGTTCGGACCGGACGAGATCCCGGTGATCGGGGTCTCCGATTCGCGGCTTCTTGTGAATATGCTTGATTGTCCAGCCGTCGTTGCGGAGTCGGGGGGGATGCTTTCGCACGCGGCGATGCTTGCCAGGGAAGCCGGGCTGACTTTCGTGACCGGCGTCGGCGGTGCCATGGCTCGCCTGGCCGACGGGGACGGAATCTTTATCGATACCGATGGAACAATCAGGGTCGTTGCCAGTGCCGGGCTTGAACCATGCGTCGGTCCTGCCGGGGGCGCCCTTGTCGAACTGGCGGCGGCCGGTCCGGAATGCGGCAACAAGGCCGCTTCCCTGGCCGCATTGATATCAGCGGGCTTCCGGGTGCCCGCCGGTTTTGTGCTGACGGATACATGGTTGCGGAATTCGGGCCATCGGGATGGCCCTCTTGATCCCGGCGTCGCTGCCGAAATCTGGGGGCGTATTGCGCCACTGGACATGGGCAGGGGATTCATCGTCAGGTCTTCCGCGGGCATCGAGGATGGACACCTGTCAAGTTTTGCCGGCGTTTTCACGTCCGTCGCCGGTGTCAATGATGCACCCGGACTTGCGCGGGCGGTCGGACAGTGCCTGGAAAGCCGTGACAGCCAGGCGGCCCGGGCGCTGATGCGGCGTCTGGGCATCGTCGGCCGCGGATTTTCCGTGATTATCCAGCCGGTCGTGCCTGCCTCGCATTCCGGCGTGGTCGTTTCGCGGTTGTCGTCCGGTGGCGGCGCAGGACGGCGCGGAGTGTTCGTGGAGGCCCAGGCCGGCATCGGCGGGGTGGTGGACGGGGCCGGGACTGTCGCGGGCTTCGAGGTGGGACGCGACGACGGCACGGTGACCATTCTGAACGGAACAACGATGCCCGACGGACTGGACGTCGGGAAAATCAGGGCCGTGGCTGAATGCGTGGTTGGCGCGGAAAGGCTTGCCGGCGGTCCATGCGATGTCGAATGGTGCCTGTTCGAAGATGCGGTCTGGATCGTCCAGTCCCGCGTGATTCCGGGCGAGGCGGATTGACTGGTCCGTTTCGGCGTCGTAGACTCGGTCCGGCGGAGGCACGCGATGGTCACGGAAAAACGGAAAATGTCCAACGAAGGCCGCCGGGAACGCACGCGCGAATGCCTGCTTGACGCGGCCGCGGTCGTGTTCGTGCGTTCGGGGTACCACGGTTCGACGGTGTCCGACATCGTTGCCCGGGCCGGCGTGGGGCAGGGCTCCTTTTACCGGCATTTCCTTTCAAAGCGTGAAGTGTTTGATGCGCTGTTCGACAGGGTGATGGGCCAGATTGTCGTCGAGGTCGAAAGTATCGCCGAGGATCTGCCGACCAACCTTGATCAGTACCGCGAAGTGTCGATTCGCGTGGTTGCGGGGGCGGCAAAAATACTGCGTGCCAACCAGCCGCTGATTCGCCTGTTCATCGGGGAAGGGCCCTCGGTCGATGCCGAATTCCGTGCGAAGCTGGAAGAGGTGTACCAGATCATCGCCGGGCTTGCGCGGGGTTACCTGGAACACGCGATGGCCCTGGGGTTCGCGCGTCGCTGCAACACATACGTCGTGTCGCAGATGCTTATCGGCATGGGCATCCGTCTTATGAATGAGTATTTTGCGGGCCATCTGGACGACATCGGTGTCGACGGGGCTGTCCGCGAGGGCGTCGATTTCGCTTTCGAGGGGTTCGGGCCGACACATTGAGATGCATCATGGCGACCATGAATATGGTCGTGCCTGCTTTATCGCCAGCCTGCGATCCGGCGAATCCAGCTTGAATTCGATGTCCAGTGCGAACTTGTACGGGTCGGCCCGGTAAAGGTCGGCGAAGTGCTTGTGCAGTTTGCGGGCGGCGACGTAAAGCGCGGCGATTTCGTCGTCCGTCATGATCGGGACTTTATCCGACAGGCTGGACCATCGGCTGCGGATGATCTGCAGATCCGGGCCGGCTGGCGACGCCACGAAGATTTCCGGCATGGAGCCGTCTTCCGGGTTCGTGACGGAAGTTTCGCCGACCTGGACGTTCACGTAATAACCGTCGACCGCGGGATCCATCAGGTTGCGCGTGATCAGCACGCCGTTGGCCAGTTCAGCCGGGAAGGCACGGTGAACGGCCACGCCCATCTTGACGTCGGTATGGTTCAACCCCATGAACGAGCGTTCCTCGAACGCGCGCCAGTTCCAGACGCTGGCCCAGACCTTGCGTATTCGCTCGGATGGAATTTTCCCGTCGTTGTTGGCGCCAAGCGATTCGTACAGGCCGGCGCCGCTGAATTCCGCCAGGTCCTCCGCGTTCGTGCTGGAACGCAGCCTGACGCCGGTCGCGCCGAATTTTGAGGTCACTGCCGAATCGAGAAGCGCTGCGAACGCCGGATCGACCGGGATATGTCCGAAAAGGTAACGGATACCGTCCAGCGCGGCCTCGCGGAACGCGGAGTCCTGGACGAAGTGGTCCTGCCCGAGCATGGTGTCGACGTATGCAGCCAGCGTTGCGCCGGCGAGGGCATCGCACCGAATCCTGACGTCGCCGCAGACCAGGACGTCGCGCGATTCCGAAAGGCAGTCCGCGAACGCATCGCCGCACAGCGCGGACGTAACGATCGCCTGATCCATGAACTGCTGGTAGTAATGA
Organism: uncultured Anaeromyxobacteraceae bacterium; assembly: GCA_964470365.1. Lineage (GTDB taxonomy): Bacteria > Myxococcota_A > UBA9042 > DTJE01 > DTJE01 > JAGOFO01. The sequence continues at coordinate 15,972 of CAYYCO010000055.1, forward strand.
AACGGAATCGCGAATCCGTCGGGAACCATGTCGCCCAGGACGCCGCGGCACTCGGCCAGGTTTGCAGCCTTGGCGCCCACGGTTGTCGAATCGGCAAATCCGATGTCGGCAAATGCCGGCATCCCTTCGGTCGTCGTGTCGGCGGCCGGGACTTCCAGTCCGTCGGGCCGTATGTCGGCCCACCAGGTCTCCGCCGCGGCAAGTGTCGACCATTCGATGGTGAAACCTTCACGCGTCACTTCATACCGGACAATTCCGGAGCCGTCGCCACCCGTGCCGGGATATATGAACGGCTGCACGCGTGCGTCGGTCGACGCGCCGGCAAGTGCCATGTTCGGCGTGCCCCGGTTCATCGCGGCGACGTTAACGTGCGCCAGCGGCGTCTGCATTTCTTCCGTGATGAAGCCGCCGACCAGTGGCGCTTCGATCGGCAGGCGGGTCAGCAGGACGATGTCCCTCCATGACAGGACCGTCGCCGCAAGTTCTTCGGGCGTAAGCCGAATCAGGCGTCCGTATGCCACCCCGCGGTTCAGGAGCTGCATCGTGACGTTGCCGAAGAGTTCCTGGCGGGAAAGCCAGAGGGCGCCGCTTCGTTCGAAAAGTGAACCGGCAGCGGTTACGTCCGCCAGGTGGCGTTCGCTGGCCGGCAGGTACGCAAGCCGGTTTTTGACGCCCCCGGGCATCAGGAATGTCATGGAGTCCAGGATGAGGTCGTATGCGGCAAGCGCCTGGGCCGGTGTCAGGTCGTCGCTGGGGAAAAATTCGATCGTGAAAGGCGAATCAACCGGGCCGGCACGGTCGGTGGCGGCATCGAAGCCGTCGTACCACACGATTGATCCGGCCATGCCCGTGCGATCGAGGCCGTGGTAGGTCGAAAGTTCGTAATCCGCCTGCGACACGGCGTGGCCCAGCACGTTCCTGACGAAGTTGTAGTGAAGCGGGTGTTTCTTCGTGTCCTGGAAGTACACGACGGGGGAGTCCGAGATGTCATCGATGTAGAACTTGACGGCGCGGAGCCGGCCGGATTCGGTTGACACGGCCGCGGACAATTCGTTGAACAGCGCGGCGCCGTCCGCGGCATCGAAGCCGGTCACGTAGTCGTCCGTCAGCGTGAATGCCGGCAAGGTTTCGAGTTCGATGGTGAGAGTGTCGCCGTTACCCGCAGCGTCCGCCGCGATCCGGGTCGTCCTGAAGCCGGGCGCCCTGACCGTGACGATCGATTGGGATGGAACCCCTTCGAAAAGCAGGCCGTCGCCGCATTTTCCGTGATCGGTGGCCGTTTCCGGCGTCGGGCACCAGGCCGACGCCACCCCGGCGGGTCCCATGTCGACCGTCAGCGCGAATGGAAACACGGGGCCGTCCGGTCCCACGACCGAAACGACGGCGTCCATCGTTGCCGGGGCGCCGCAGGACGCGGCAAGCAGCATGACGGGCAGCACCGTAATCCGTGAACAGAATTGGCGCCTGTTCATTTTAAAGTTCCAGGGATTCCTCGCCCAGGCAGGGCAGGATCATTTCGCCGTTCTGGGCGTACGGGTCCGGTGTGTTCCACGGGTCTTCGAACGGCGGAAGCGTTCCGTCGGCATTGACCTGGACACAGATGACCTGCAGCGCCGGCGGAGGGTCGCCGGCATCCCGCAGGCATCCGTCCACCGCGACCCCCTCGGTGGAATCCACGACGCAGTCGACGTCCGGTTCGCAGATGACCAGGCAGTCCGGGCGGGTACATGCACGCCAGCCCCAGCCGATCGACGAATGCCACAGCCTGTGCCACGAGCCCTCGTGCAGGAACGAAATCATGTCGTTGTGGTGGCGGCCGCCGAATTCGTATTCGCCCGTCGTGGACGTTATGTCGCCGTCAATCCGAAGCCAGACGTTATCCGTTTCGTACGTGGGGTTACCCCACTCGCCGCAATCGGTCGGGCTTGACTGGATGTAAAGGTCCGCGACCATTTCGTCGTTATCGATTCGGCACAAATGGTCGACCTGGGCCAGGAAATAGTCTTCCCAATCCGACTCGCATTTCAGCGATTCCTGGTCAGGCACCCTGATGTCGAATTCATCCGGACCAGACGTGTCACCGGACGTGTCATCGGCATCGACATCGTCGATCACATCGGGATCGATCACATCGGGATTTCCCTCGCCACCGCAGCCTGTCAGAAGGACGCCGGCCAGCAGGAGTCCACACGCGCCTGAAGATCCCCGGGCGAAAACGTTCATGGAATTCCTTTCAGGGCCGGCAGGTTGCCGGCCACAAATTTTCATGGCTGACCGGATCATGCATCTTTTCCGGATTTGCATCCAGACTGGCGTGCAGCCGGCGCATGGCGCCGGCGGATGATCGCAAGAGCCGAAAGAACCGAGGAGATCATCACGACGGCGGGCAGGGGGGCGCCGCGGGGCCCCTGGCTGCATCCGCAGGAATCGTCATCGTTTCCGGTTACTTCAGCGGTCGCGGCATCAATCGTCGAATCGGCCGGGATGGTCAGGTCGGTGTTCGCGGCTGCGTCGGGCGGAATGTTGTCGGCGACCATCGCGTCATCATCCGGAAGCGGCACGTCCGCCGGGCTCTGATCGCCCGTACCTGTGTCTTCCGCCGGTATCGGCGTCCCGGCGCAAACAGCGTCAACGTCGCAGACATCGTTTTCGGTTCCGGTATCGCCGTCGTCGCAGGGCGACCCCCCGTTTACCGAATACACGCAGCCAAATTCAACGCATGAGTCCGTCGTGCAGGGGTTTTCGTCGTCGCATTCGCCGCAGGAAACGCCGCAGCCATTGTCGCCGCAGGCGCGATCCACGCACGAACACGGCACGCAGGCGCCGTCGTCGCAGCGGTTCCCGTCAGGGCAGTCGCCGCACCACCCGCCGCAGCCGTCGTCGCCGCAGATTTTCGCGCCGCAGCCGGGGGGATTCAGGCAGACCTTGAACGAGATGCTGTCCCCGACATCGCCGACGTCATAGACACGCAGCGTGACCGGGGTGCCGTCGCCCAGCGCAGGCGCTGGATCGGTGAATTCGTTCATGACCGTGCGCCGGCCCGGCCGCATGGCGGCGTCGCCGATTTCACCGGTCGCGTAGGGAACGCCGCCCTGCCTGAATATCCAGACCTCGTCCGGCGGGCCGTTCCGGTTTCCGACGTCTTCCTGGTCGGGATCGATGCGGTAAACCAGCAGGCCCGACCCCGGGAGCGACGTTTCGAACATGCCCTGTCTGCGCCGGTATTCCAGGACGAAGTATTCGGACTGCGATTCGGGGACCGCGATCCTGACGGCCTGGGCGCCGTCGGTCCAGTCCTGGGTAAGCGTGACTTCACTGTTTTCCGAAACGACCGGGATGTCCGCGACCCAGTTCCCGTATTTCCATTTCATGTATGCCAGCGGGTGCTGCGCCGCGTAAAGGCCGGTGTTTTCCATCACGTCCCACGGCCCGACGGGTTGAATGTTGTCCTGGCTGTAGTGGTACAGGTCGGGCGCGCCGAACGAGTGATACATTTCGTGGACGAACGTGCCGGGGGAAATCAGCATCAGGACGCTGAGCTGCAGGTTATACGTGCCGACGTGCAGGCCCTTGCAGGTGACCTCGTCGTAAAATTCCCACATGTGCGGCCACAGAAGGTCGGACCACGTATCCGGCCATCCCTGAACCATGAAGATCACGTTGTCGAAGTACCCGTCGTCGTTGGCGTCGAAATCGACGCCGTCGGGGATGACCGCCTCCACGTATGCCAGCGCGTCCTTCAGCAGGGCGTGTTCACGCTGTTCCAGTTCGCTGTCGTTCGTGTACCCGCCGGGGTTGTGGACGGCGTCGTACGGCTGGTAATGACGGCGAAGCTGAGGCGCGGTGTACGCGGTCATCCATTTGCCGTCCGGCGCCGGGGTGAAGGTGGTGACGACGTCGACCGCGCCCTGCGAGATTTCCCGGAAATAGGCGCGCAGCGACGGTTCGCCCTGGGCGACACCGTTGAACTGGGTTTCATATCCGGCCGTTTCTTCCAGCAGGATGTCGTCGTCGCTGAACCTGATGAATACGAACAGGTTGTTGACCGTGCCGGTCGTCGGCGCCGGGTCGCCCGAGGCCCGGGGAACCGGTTTTCTGGAGATGAACCCTTCCGCCTGTTCAAACGGCATGTGCAGGCCCGGCAGCAATCCCGCAGCCAGAGGGTCGTCCAGACCGGCCGCCAGCAGCGTCGGCGCCAGTTTTCCGTCCACGATGTCGGCGTACATCAGCCAGCCCGTGTCAAAATTCCGCAGGACCGTGAACCCATCGGCGTCCGTTACCGTGCGATGGCGTTCGTCACCGCTGACCATCAGGTTGACGACGGTTCCGTCAGGCTGGGTCCACTGGGCCGGGATGTCGCGCAGCGGCGCGGCGTCCGCGACCGGCGAAATGTTTGCCACGACGATCGTCGCGGCCATGACTGACAGCATCTGAATGGATTTCATGCCTGTCCCCGGGGGAGTCACCGGAAGTCTACCACCTGACACGTGAATTCTGCCATCGCCACTGTTGACGTCATTCCGGACGGCCCGAGCATGCGCTGGGGCTGGTTTCTTCCTGCGTCGATGTTCGGGTGTCCGGCCGGGTGTCCCCTTCCGCTTTTACCCTGCACCCCTT
>CAYYCO010000056.1:0-11243 GCA_964470365.1 uncultured Anaeromyxobacteraceae bacterium
GGCGAACAGGAATTGATCGACGAATATTACAAGTGCCTGCTGCAGTCCGACGGCGTCGTTCAGTGCATTGACCGCGCGTCGGAAATCCCTGCCGATTACACCACATATATAAATGAACTTGGCCTGAAGGTCGGATGCCAGACGAACTTCGACAACGTGTCGATGATGATGCTGGCGTATCTGAACGAAATCTGGTTCGAGCCGTCGGAAAGCGAACGCGCGCGTTTCCGGGCGCTTTTCGAGGGCACCAGCCGCGGCCCCGACAACGATGATCGCGACATCTGGTCGATGAAGGTACCCTTCTATAATTTCATGATCGCCGCGGCCGAGGGCGCCGGCGAAATGGACGTCGAAAGGCGGGCGCTGATTGAGCGCCTGGTCGAGGACGGCGTCTGTTCCCTGAAGTCGTTCAACGAAACCCAGATCGAGCGCGACCAGGACAACAGCGGGCTCCCGGTCGCGTGCGTGTCGGACCGTCACGGCAACCTTGTCGAGGACATCGTGCCGGTGGGGGATCGCTGCCCGGCAACGTTCGAGTGGTGGGGCGACCCCGCCGAAATCGAATCGTGCGTGGCGGATCCGAACCGCGCCGACAATCCTGCCGGGTTCCTTGCGCCTTACTGGATGGGCAGGTACTTCGGGTTCATCACGGCCGACATGTGACCTTGCGCGCACCCGAATGCGGGGCGGTGCATCCCCGGGGGGCATTCGATGCTTGAAAGACTACTGGTCGCTGCGGTGCTGGCAGGCCTGTTGACCGGGGGACCGGCCGGATGTTCCGGAACCGGGGATTCGCAGGACGCGGGCGCGGATGCAGTCGTTTCCGATTTGTCGTCCGATACGGAAGCCGATACCGGCCCGGGGGATTCCGTCGAAGATGTGCCCGGGGATTCGGCCGTGCCGGATTCGCCCGGCGACGTTCCCGTTGAACGGCTCGAAATCGTTTCCGGAATGCCGGCGGTCCTGGGGGTCGGCGAATTTGTCGACTTCACCTTCGATGCGATCGGCGGCGTGCCGCCATATTCATGGTCGGTCACGAAGGGCGAATTGCCGTCCGGCACGACGCTTGACGCCGACACCGGCGCGTGGGCGGGCAAACCCGACACTGCCGGCCTCGCCTGGTTCGTGCTGCATGTGTCCGATTCGGCCGGCAGCAGCGCATCGGAAATGTTCGGGGTCAGGATCGGGATTCCGGCGGAGGATGGGCCGCTGCTGCGGCGCGCAAATGCGTACCAGGAAATCTATGACGCCCGCCACGACTGGAACGGTTTCAGCTACAACCTTAAATATCCTGACGACCCTGACGGTAATTTCGGGCTGACGACGCTTGGCGACGCGACCTTCCAGTCCGGTCAGTGCACGATGGCGATGGCTTACCGCGATGCGGTGCTGCGCACCCCGGAAACTGCGGCCGCCCTGAAACGGCACGTGGACGGATGGCGGTTCTTCCAGCGGCTAACCGGGGTTCCGGGGCTGATCGGGCGCAGCTACGGACTGGAATCATGGCCATGGGAACCGAACCACCATTCGACCGGTTTCTGGCCGGACAACCCGGATTCGCACAACTACCGCGGCGAGGGCGAATTCGAGGGGTGGGTCTGGGTTGGCGACGTCAGCCGGGACCAGGCGACCGGTGCGTTCCTGGGGGTCGCGGCCGCCTATGACCTTACCCGTGACCCGGCGGTGCGGGCCACTGCCGCCGACTTCATGGCGGACCTGGCGGATCACGTCTGGGACAACGATCTGGCGTTCGTGGATAAAAACGGGGAACTGACGAAATACGGGAACCTCGACGGTGACTGGTGGGAAGGGTTCGAGTACCCGAACGGCCTGAATGCCGCCTGCATGCTGGCGTGGTTCAAGGGCGCGTCGCACGCGGCCGTGCTGGAGGGGCTGGATGACGCGGACAGGTTCGAGGAGAGGTACCAGGAACTGGTTTCGCGCGGCTATGTCGATTACATCCGTGATTACATGTGGGTTTATTCGGGATACACGACCAAGCACTATAACGCTTACATGGCGTTTGAAAACATGTTCCACCTGGCCAGGCTGGAGGACGACCCGCTGCTGGGGCCGCAGATCGACGCGGCCTTCCGCGACGGGTTGTGGCTGAACACGGACGACGCGACCCCGAACAGGCGTGGGGTGGTCGAGGGAAACCCGGTCAAGACATCGTGGTACCTGTATTCGACCGGCGACCGCGATCCGGTGGCCCTGTGGGACGCGCTTCACCAGATGGCGGTGTTTCCCGATGCGCCGCTGCGGGACCGCGCGGTCACGAACAGCGCGGACCCGTCGATCGTCAAAAATCCGGACGAACCGACCGAATCGATGTACTACCTTCCGTCAAACCGGCTTCAGCCCGACATGGTGATCTGGCACCGAAGTACGTTCCTTCTGGATGGCGGCGTCGATTCCGGCGAAGAAAGAACCGGTTGCGACTATCTGCTGCCGTACTGGATGGGCAGGTACTACGGCTGGATTCATTCCGCCTGGTGATGCGGTCGGCTTCGCTGGATTGCGCCGTAATTCTTCGATAAAATAACCTGTCGTTTTACCTGTGGTGGTCATGATGGAACACGTTCTTCCCCGTGCCGTTTCCGAAGAATCCCGGCTGGCCGCCGCGCGGTCGCCGCACCGGCCGCGGAACTGCGTCTGGGAACTGACGCTGGCGTGCAACCTGAACTGCGTCCACTGCGGGTCGTCGGCGGGCCGTGCCCGTCTGGACGAACTGTCCACGGCCGAATGCCTGGACGTGGTCGACCAGCTTGCCGGCCTGGGGTGCGAACTGATCACGCTGTCGGGCGGTGAACCGATGATGCGCGACGACTGGTTCGTCATCGCCCGCGCCATCGCCGACCGCGGCATCCACGTCAACATGGTCACCAACGGTCTGATGATTACCGACAGGTCCGCCGCGCTGATCGCGGAATCGGGCATGTGCAACGTGGGCGTCAGCATCGACGGCCCGCAGGAAATCCATGACCGCATCAGGGCCCGCGGCGCGTTCGCGAAGTCGATTGAGGGTATCCGCACGCTGGTCCGTAATGGCGTCAGTGTCGGCGTGATGACGACCATCAACCGGTGGAACATGGCGCACCTCGCCGAAATCAGGCAGATCGCCATCGACGCCGGGGCGTCCATGTGGCGCCTGCAGCTTGCGAAACCGATGGGCGAAATCTGCGGCGACACCGATTTCATCATCGCGCCGCGCGACCTGCTTCAGGTTATCCCGATGCTGGCGGCGATGAAGCGGCAGGGCGGGATTCATCTGGCCGTCGGCGACTCGCTGGGTTATTACGGCCCGCACGACGACGTCCTGCGGGGGCGGGGCTGGCGTGGCCGCTCGGAATGCTGGCAGGGATGCCGGGCCGGGATGGATGCCATCGGTATCGAGGCTGACGGCGGAATCAAGGGATGTCTGTCGATCCAGGCCAGGGCAGCGGACGGCAGCGATCCGTGGCGCGAGGGTTCGGTCCGGGAACGGTCGCTGGCCGACCTGTGGTTCAGGCCCGGCGCGTTCGCATACAACCGCGAATTCACCGACGACGACCTGAAAGGCGTGTGCAGGACATGCCGCAGGGCGGCGCAGTGCAGGGGCGGGGCCCGCTGCGTTTCGACCGCGGTGGCGGGAATCGTCGGCGAGGATCCGTACTGCTGGCTGCGCGTTTCAACGATGGCGGACAATCGCCGGTTCCGTGAATATGCCGCCAGGGCGGCGGCGGCCGCGGGGATCGCGCTGATAATGGGCGGCGCCACGGCCTGCGACGACGACGGTGACGAAACCGACACCGGGGCCGAGGTGACCGTGCTGGACGCTGTCGACGACCCGGGCACGACCCTGGTTGATAACGGGAACGACGCGATCGACTGCGAAAACGTCTGCTGCGAATGCGAATACGGGATCATCCCCGAAGAAATCTACCAGGAATGCTGCGTTGTCCATCCGGCCGACCCGGCCCCCGACGCGGTGGAACCGGATGTCGCCCCCGCGGATGTTCCGCACGACGACGCGATCGACTGTGAAAACGTCTGCTGCATGTGCGATTACGGGATCATCCCGGAAGAAATCTGGCAGGAATGCTGCGTAAACGACCCGGTGGAACCCTCGCCGGATGCTGTCGAACCGGATGTGGCCCCGATCGACGTTCCGCAGTCCGACGCCATCGACTGCGACGCGGTATGCTGTGACTGCGAATACGGGGTGATTCCCGGAAACGTCTGGGAAGAATGCTGCGCCGTGCAGCCGGCAGATCCCGCGCCGGATGCAGTGGAACCGGACGCCGCGCTTACCGACGTGGTCGATCCAGACGCCGCTGTCAACTGCGATGCGGTCTGCTGTGCCTGCGAATACGGGATTATTCCGGAAGACGTTTACCAGAAATGCTGTGTCGACCCCTGCAAGGATGCGTGCTGCGAATGCGATTACGGCGAACCGCCGCCGCCCCAGTGCTGTCCGTGATGATCGTCAGCCGCAGCGCGGGTCGGCTGCGCACGCCGCCTGCGCGCAGTCGATGGTGGCGAACCCGAAACACAACCCCGAAATGCAGTAATCGCCGGTGGTGCACGCCAGGCCGTCGCTGCACGACCCGGCTGCCGGGCTGTATGTGCAGTTGCCGGTAGATGAATTGCAGGCGTCGCTGGTGCAGACGTTGTTGTCGTTGCAGTCCTTTGCGACGCCGACGCATATGCCGGTCGTCGTGTTGCAGGCGTCGCCCGTCGTACACAGGTTCGCGTCGTCGCAGGTAATCGGGGTCGAAACCGGCGGGTGAATGCAGCCGGTGCCTGGAACGCATGTATCGACGGTGCACGTTTTCGAATCGTTGCACCGCGAGTTGACCGGTTCGTACACGCATCCGACGCCCTGCTGGCAGTAATCGGTCGTGCAGGCGATGTTGTCGTTGCAGACGACTGTCGCGCCGTTGCCGCAGATCCCGCCGCTGCTGCACGTTTCGCCGGTCGTGCACGGGTTGCCGTCGCTGCACGGGCCGGTGAAGTACGCGTTGACGCACTGGCCGGTCGCCGTGTTGCAGTAATCGTTCGTGCAGATGACCGTATCGGTGCAGTCTTTCTGCGTGCCGACGCATTCCCCGTTCACGCAGGTGTCGGTCAGGGTGCACGGGTTGTCGTCGCTGCAACTGAACGAACCGGCGTTGTCGACGGGAGTGTTCACGCATCCGAAGACCGGGTCGCAGACGTCGGTGGTGCATTCGTTGCCGTCGTCACAGTACGCATGGACGGGGGCGAACACGCAGCCCGTCGCGGTGTTGCATGAATCGGCGGTGCATGCGACGCCGTCGTCGCAGGGTATGTCGGTTCCGCCGCAGACCGAACTGAAGCAGACGTCGCCGGTGGTGCATGCGTTGCCGTCGTTGCACGGCAGCGTGTTGGGAACGAACGAACACAGCCCGGTGGACGGCGCGCACGTATCAGTCGTGCAGAATTTGTCGTCGTTGCAGACCTTGTACGTGGCGTCGCACGCGCCCTGCGAATTGCAGGTGCCGCTGAGAATGCATTTGTTGGACGCGCCGCAGGCGATACCGGGGGTCGGGTCGTGCTGGCAGACGCCGTCGGATCGGCATGTGTCGGCCGTGCATTCCTTGTTGTCGTTGCAGTCTTTCGGCGATCCGGTCATGCACTGGCCCAGTTCGCAGTAGTCGTTGACCGTGCACGGGTTGCCGTCCTCGCAGTCAGCCCCGTTAACCGTCTGGCGGCAGTCCCCGTTTACCGGGTCGCAGTAATTGTCGGTGCAGGGATCGCCGTCCTCGCAGTTTTTCGGGGAAGACACCGAACAGGTGCCGCCGCCGCACGTGTCACCGACGGTGCATGGATCGCCGTCGTCGCAGGGCGCCGAATTGCCTGTCGTTTTGCACAGTCCGTCGGCGGTGTCGCAGAAATCGTCGGTGCAGACCTTGCCGTCGTTGCAGGTCACCGTCGAGCCCTCGCACTTCATTGTTTTCGTGTTGCACTGATCGTTAAGAGTGCATTTGTTGCCGTCGTCGCAGGAACCGGCAACGGCGGTGTATGCGCATATGCCCGTGAACTGGTTGCACGTGCCGGTCGTGCAGGGATTGCCGTCGTCGCAGGGGTCTTCGATCCAGGTGCAGCGGCCCTGCGGATCGGTCGACATGTCGCACACGCCGATTTTGCAGGTGTACGGAGATTCACATTCGGAATCGAGGCCGCCCGGGCAGTGCTGGCAGCCGGTGATCGCGTCGTTGACGCAGCCGGTTCCAACGATGCACCTGTCGGCAGTGCAGGGATCGGTGTCGCTGCAGTCCCTTGCCGAGCCGCTGCGGCATGCGCCGGCCGCGCAGTAGTCGTTCACGGTACAGACGTTGCCATCCTCGCATGGCGACGAATTGTTTCGTTTTTTGCAGAGCCCGTCGGTCGAATCGCAGTAGTTGTCGGTGCAGGGATCGCCGTCCTCGCAGTTGCGGCGTTCGCCCACGCAGAGACCGTTCTGGCAGGTGGCGCCGATGATGCAGGGATCACCGGTGTCGCAGCCGATGCCTGGTTCCGTGATCGGGATGGCGTAGCATCCGGTCGTCGACGAACACATGTCGAGCGTGCAGGGCTTGCCGTCGTCGCACGCCCTGTCGGCGCCCGCCACGCATTTTCCGTTCTGGCAGTGGTCCTCGACCGAGCACGGGTCGCCGTCCTCGCAGCCGGCCGTGTTGTACGAATGGAAGCAGCCGCCGTACTGATCGCAATAGTCGTCAGTGCAGAGATTGTTGTCGTTGCACGGGATTTCGGTTCCCGTGCATTCGCCGTCAAGGCAGTATTCGTCGTAGGTGCAGGAATTGTCGTCCACGCACGGGCGGTCGTCCGCGAGTTTCACGATGGCGCAGCGACCGGTTGCCGGGTTGCAGGCCGACCGCTGGCAGGGCTTGCCGAACGGGTCGGAACAGCGCACCACGGTGGCCGGATCCACCACGCACGCGAAATCGACGCAGGACAGCGTTCCGTTGCAGGGGTTGGCGTCCTCCAGCGCCGCGCAGTCGGCGTCCAGGAGACACCCGCATTCGACCATCCTGGTGCCGATGCACATGCCGTCCCGGCAGGCGTCCGCGGCAGTGCATTCGTTGCCGTCGTCGCAGGCGGACGTGTTGTTCACGTGCAGGCAGCCGGAAACGGCGTCGCATGAATCGGTGGTGCATTCGTTGGCGTCGTCGCACGGCGCGGAATCACCGGCGCAGATGCCCGATCTGCATACGTCATTGACGGTGCAAGGGTCTTCGTCGTCGCACAGGGAGCCCTCGTTGACGGGCGTTTCCTTGCACCTGCCGTCCGCCGGGTCGCACATGTTGGCCATGCAGGGGTCCTGGATGGCCTTGCAGTTCTGGACCGTCGTCTGGTCAATGACGCATTTTTCGCCGATGCAGCGGATGGACCCGTTGCACAGGTTGTCGTCGTTGTATTCGGCGCAGTCCGGGTCGCCGGTGCATGAACACGAATTCGTGCCCGCCCGGCAGGTCCCGTTGATGCATTTGTCGCCGTTCGTGCACGGATTTCCATCGTTGCAGGAATCGGAATTGTTCAGGTGCGAACAGCCCAGCGACGGATTGCACGAATCGGTGGTGCAGGGGTTGCCGTCATCGCATGACACCGCGCCGCCGACGCACGCGCCGGCCAGGCATACCGAGTCACGGACGCATTTGTCTTCCGGGTCGCAGACGGTGCCGTCGACCGACGGCGCGACGATGCAGATGTTAAGCCATTCGTCGCAGAAGGCGCGCCTGCACGCCGGAAGTTCGTCGAAGGCGCGTTCGCAGGCGAGATTCGAGCTGCATTCCACCGGGGGAATGTCGGGGAACGGTTCTTCCACGTCGTTGATATCCGGGTCGGATACGTCCCTGGCAACGTCGATGTCGGCGCCGGTGTCGGTCGGGGGTATATCCTGGACCACGTCAGCGACGGAGGTGTCGATTCCGCCCTCGTCAATGACCACGGCATCCGAACCGGTGTCCGACGGCGGCCCGAACTGCGAACATGCAACCGCCGCGGCAAGGAGGAGTGCAACTGCGGCAACGGAAAGTCTGCTGTGCATCAGGAACCTCAAAAAACGCCAAGCGGAATCCGCAATATTCTAGCAGTCCCGCGCGCGTCGCGCAAAGGGCCTGCCGCCGGTGCAAATATCGCCTCCCTCGGCTATACTTCACCCGGTTTCAAGTATCGGAAAACGATTTGGCCGCGCATCCAATCCAGCATTCAACTGTCACCGATCCGGCCGGTTCCGGATTGTGGAAATGGCTTTCGTACCTGGTCATGGCGGCTTACGCGGCGATCGGTGTGATTGTGCTGAACGTCGCCCTGGAAAATCACGCGGGCGGCCTGGCGACATCCATCATGGACGCCGTCGATTCGCTGGGCCTGTCGGACATGTGGGAACTGCAGGCGAACCTCCGCGAATCGCGGTTGTCGATGCACCTGATGATGTGGGGATTTTTCCCGATAGACTGGTTCAACGGCACGGTTTTCGGGGAAAACTGGCGGGCGCTGTACGCCGACCTGCTGTCGTCGATCGGATGGGTGGTGCTGACCGGATACATGGCGTGGCTGTACGCCCGCGAGGTGCTGCGCGATGAACGCACGGCATTCCTGCTGCTGGTGCTTTACTTCCTTCTTCCGGCCGCTTTCGCGAACACCATCTACTGGTACGGCCAGCCGGTGTTCGTGGCTCTGATGCTCGCGCTGTTCGCCATGCGCCGCGGCTGGAACTGGCTGGGTGTCCTGCTGGTCGTCTGGGCGCTGGGCTGCCACCCGATGACCGTGCCTGTGTTCGCGGGCCTCGCCTGGGGATCGTTCCTCCCGCATCGCGATCGGTGGGGACAACTGCTTCCGGGAGTCGACCCGGACGGCGTCGCGGCAAGGCGTTCGTTCAGGGTTTCAGTCGCGGTCTGCGTCGTGCTGTCCATCTGGACGGCGATTCTGGTCATCATGTCCAGGATGGACGATTCCGAATCGACCCGTGGTCTTCTGTGGCACTTCTTCAAGGGCAAGCTGGAACCGCAGGCGCTTCCGCACAATTTCATCCAGGTCGTGTTTTTCCTGCTGCCGCTTTTCCTGCTTCCGGTTTTCAACGTGACCTGGATGCCGGTTCTCGCCGCGATCATCGGGTACATGGTCCTCGGTTCGCAGGGCGTGGTGACGGGATTCCTGCTGCCCGCGACCGGTCTGGTCGTTTCCGCCGCCGCCCACTGGCTGAAACGTGTTGCCGCCGCGACCAGGTGGAAGATCGCGCTGGCCGGCGTGGTCGTTGCGGTCCTGACGAATCTGCTGGTCCCCTGGATGGTCCTGTTTCCGATGATGCCGGACCCGCTTACCGGAGGGTTGTTCGCGCACCATTCGTGGCATGTTCAGGAACAGGAGGCCGCGACCAACAGCCTGATTCGGGAAAACATTCCGGAAGGGACTCCCAGGTGTCTGACGACCTGGCAGATCGGGCCGGTGATGGCGCAACGCTGCGATTTTGTGACCACGCTTTCTTTCCCGTTCCGGCGTGAAACTTATCATCTTCGCGATTTTCTCGATTCCGGGGAGCAGGGCCGCATCGCTTCGGGCTGGTGGGACTACATACTGGTTGATCTGCGGCGTGAAAGGACGGCCGATGGTCTGGACGAACTTCTTGAACGGATAAGGGCCGCGGGCGTATGGGAGGTCGCGGGAAGGACGGGCGAGGTCGTTCTTTTCAGGCGTGCCGCCCAGGTGGTCAGTCGGCCCTGACCAGTTTTTCCACCCACGGGGCAATCGCGTTCGCCACGCCTGTCGCCACGTCATTCGACGGGGCGTCCGCGTCGGTCGCCGGCAGCCATTCGCGGCCAATGTCCCTCAGGACCTCGCCCACGGAAGCCTGATTCCCGGATTCGACGCGAATGCGGGCAGGCGTCCCGACCGACACGAACAGCACCGGCCCGTCGTGAATCCGGCCGAGTTCCGAAGCGAGGACGCGCACGTCCTGCGCGGTGGCCTGCATCTGCAGGGCGTGTCCGGGAAAAAGTTCCATGGGCAGCAGCAGTTCGGCCGCGGCGCGTGCGACCACGAGGTTGTCGTCGATCAGGTTGCGGACGGGCATGGCGCGCCGTGCGCAAAGCGCGGGCCGGAACGATTCGTCGTCAAGCATGACGATGACCGCGTCGGGGCGGAAGATCGGTTCAAGCCTGGCCAGTTCGCGAACCTGCTCCACCAGGTTGAAACCGGGGAAACCGAAATTCAGGAACCTCACGGCCGCGGGCGCGCCGTTCCGGGCAAAGCGGGATTGCAGCGCCGCTGGGAGCGCCATTGCCGCCGGGACGCCGACCCCGTAAACCGCCGAACCGCCGAGCACGGCCACCGTGAGGTCCGCCGGCAGCCCCGGCACGTCGGTTCTGATGCCGAGATTGTTGATCCTGTGGGGCACGCCCCTGTCGATCAGTCCGTGCGCGCGGTATTGCGTGACCGAACCGGGGACCGGCCTGGCGCAGTTGCGATTGGAGTGGTCGAACGTCATTTCGACCGGGGGCGTGGTGGGCGCGGCTAACAGGTGTAAGGACAGCTCGAGCGTGACGAGCGCGGCCGCCAGCACGCCCGCGGCGAAGCGCCAGTTTTTTGAAATGAAATCCCTGAGGGCGTATCCGTTCGTTTTCATCGCTGATTCCTGCGGTAACCCGGGCCGGGGGCGTTCACTCGTCGCAATCGATGCCAATCTGGCGGTTCGCCCCGATGCTCGGCGTCCCGCCGTCCACGATGACGCCGTTCAGGACCTTGAACAGTTCGTCGCCCAGTATCCTGTGGCCGTATTCGTTGTAATGCAGTTCATCGAAAAGGCTGGCGTCCAGTTCGTCCTTTGACATGCGCGAAAACAGGTCGACCAGGATCAGGCCGTCGATGCCGGCCGCCCAGGTGATGATACCCAGCATCTGTTCCTCGAAGTAAGACGCGACCATTTCAGCGTACTGGCCGGTTCTCGCGGCCCATTTTTCGGATTCGGCGTAGTTGGGGTAAACCAGCCACACGATGTCGGCGTCAGGGTTGCCCTCGCGGATGGCGGCGAATATCAGCGTCAGGTTATTTTCGATTTCGGCGATCTTTGCCGTGATGCCATCCATCAGTTGCGTAAGCGTCTTGCCGTCAGATTCCTGCCACACATAATGGGTGACGTCGTTGCCGCCCAGCGAAATGAAAACGACGTCGCTGTCGGGCAGGTCTTTAAGCACCCAGTCGTCGAATTTTGTCGTGCCTGGAATCCACTGCGACGACGTGGT
>CAYYCO010000056.1:11343-19670 GCA_964470365.1 uncultured Anaeromyxobacteraceae bacterium
TCGCCGGCGTCGGGGCCGAAGTAATACCAGCCCATGTCGCACGTTTCGCCGGCGCCGACGGCCGGCGCGAGCAGCGAAACGGGGATTCCGGCGACCGGCGTGTCCACGGCGGTGATCGTCTGGGCCAGGTCGGTTTTTGAGCTGCGGTTCGTGTCGTTGTAAACGGTTACCCTGATGACCGGCGTCGAGGGATCGGGCTGGCATTCGACGCTGATCGCCGCATCCTCCCCGCCCACGTCCGCGGCCGTGTCGCCCGGTTCGGCGTCGTCGCCCGCGATTTCCGCGATCGCGTCGGGCCGCGAATCGGAGTCGCCGCCGCCCTCGTCGGAAACGATCACGTCCGCGTCGACCGCGGCGGCGTCTTCGCCGATCGTCGTGTCACCGCCGACCGTGGTACCGCCGCAACCGGCCAGGCATATCGCAAGCAGGGCGGGGATCACGATACTGTGCAGACCGGTAACGGAACAGTTCAGGTCGCATTCTTTCATGGGCGAACCCCGGTTCAGGTCAGGGAATTCTATATTGGGGAACAGGCGGAAACAACGTGGTTATTCGTCGTCCCAGGGGAAGTGGTACTGGGTCAGGCCGAGTTCGCGGCGCATGTCGTTGCAGTTTTTCACCAGCGGGGCGTTCACGGGCACGCCGCGGTCCTTGCGGTACAGCCACGCGTCGTGTTCCTTTTCGCCGGCCGTCCAGATGCGGTCCTGGCCCGGGGCCTTTTTCGATGCGCGCAGGTCGCGGCAGATGTTCCCGGCGATCTTCTTGAAGATTTCCAGGTTGATGAAGTGTTCGACGTCGATGGCGAGGAAGAAGTGCCCCAGGTGGTACGGGACCTTCTTTCCGTCCTCGAAGCCCAGCAGCTGTTTCAGGTAGCTGCCGTTCTGCAGCGCCGCGGAAAGGATTTCCACGACCGTGGCCCAGCCGTAACCCTTGTATCCGCCGGTGTCCTCGCCAAGGCCGCCGACCGGGGTCAGCGCCGCCGTGCCGGCGACCAGGTCCTTGAGCGTCTGTGTCGGGTCGGTGCGGGTCTTTCCGTCCTCGCCGATGACCCAGCCTTCCGGCATGGTCTTGTGCAGGCGGTCGTACACCTCGATCTTGCCGCGCTGGGTGACCGAGGTGGCGCAATCGATGACGAACGGGAATTCCTCGTCCGTGGGGATGCCGAACGTCAGCGGGTTGGTGCCGAGCATGTTTTCCACGCCGAACGTGGGGGCGATGGACGGGCGGGCGTTGGTGCCCGTGAATCCGATCATGCCCGCCTTGATGGCCATCAGAGGGTAGTACCCGGCGATGCCGTAGTGCGTGGAGTTCCGGGCGACGACCATGCCGACGCCGTATTTGCGGGCCTTTTCGATCGCCATTTCCATGCAGCGGTACGCGATCACGTGACCCATGCCGTCATGGCCGTCGACGACGGCCGTGCCGTCACGATCGCTGACGACCTCGAATTGGGCGTTGACGAACTGGACGCCTTCCCTGATTCGGTCGTAGTAGATCGGTTTCAGCCGGCCGATGCCGTGCGAATCGATGCCGCGCTTGTCGGACGTAATCAGGACATCGGTGCAGATCGCCGCGTCCGCTTCGGGAACGCCGAGACCCATGAAGACGTCCTTCATGAACGCTTCCATCTTCGTAAAGGGAACCCAGTAAACCTTTTCATCCATGACGCGATCTCCGTTCAATTAATCCAAATCCGGTCGGGTTCCTTCCGTCCCGGCAGGATCATTGTTTAGCATTAAAGCGTTCGACCTGCCAGCCCAAATGACGCAAGGCGTTGATTGGGCGGTGAAACAATTAACAACTGCTTTGCCCGGCTTCTTTGTTATCATCCGCGGGTCTTTGCGGCGGTTCATGAAGTGCCGATCACGACTCCAGATGAAAAGCTGTTGTACGGGGCGCCGGCGGTGGTCCTGGTCGAACCGGCCAATCCTCAGAACGTCGGCGCGGTCTGCAGGGCGATGATGAACTGCGGACTGACCGACCTGCGCCTGGTGCGTCCATGCGACGGGTGGAACCAGGGCGAGGCCCGCGCGATGGCGGTCAGCGCCAAGGGCATGCTGGAAACGGCGCGCGTTTTCGACACGACGGCCGACGCCGTCGCCGAATGTACGCATGTGTTCGCCACGACGGCGCGGCCACGCGACATGATCATCCCTGAAATGACCGCCCGGCGCGCCGCGTCGGAGATCAGGGCATTGTCGTCGGCGGGGACCGTGGTTGCCATTCTTTTCGGGGCCGAACGAACGGGCCTGCAGAACGGGGACGTGGCGCTGGCCAACTATGTCGTGACGATTCCGCTCAACCCCGGCCTGACATCGCTGAACCTGGCCCAGGCGGTGCTGCTGGTCGCATACGAATGGCTGCAGGCCGGGCTTGAAAACCCGGTCGAGGCGATTGACCCGACCGAGGGCAGGATGCCCGCGCGCAAGGATCAGATGGAGGCCTTTTTCGCCCACATCGAACAGGAACTGGCGATTGTAGGTTTCTTCCCCGGCGAGGAAATGCGTGCCCACATGATGGAAGTGATCCGCGCGTGGGTCACGCGAACGAAGCCGACCGACCGCGAACTGCGGATGCTGCATGGCGTGCTGTCCACCATGTCGGGACGCCGGCTGGGCGGCAAGCCTTCCCACATGCCCGGCACGAAGGGCGGCACCGGCGTAAAGGCCCGCCGCCGCCGGAGCCAGGCCGCCGCCACGACGCCCGACCCTTGACGCAGCGGGCCGAAGCGCGGAAACTGCGGCATATCCTCCAGGGGGCCGCTCCACATGATGAAGGTCGTCGATACTCCGGAAAAGATGGTCGTTGACGGAAAGGCGCTGTACGGAAGGTACCGAACCCCGTTCCGCAACGTCAACCTTGCAGACGCCAGGATCGACATGTTCGGCGTGCCGCTGCCGAAGCCGCTGCGGACCTGGCGGCTCAAGGAATGGTCGCATGTGGCCATCGCCGGGACGGAAGTCACGATCGGCTGCGCCGTCGTGGACGCGAAATACCTTTCGAACGCCTGGTTCTGGGCGGCCGACCGCGCCACCGGGAAATTCATCGAACACCCGGCCCAGGCGGGCGGCGGCGCCATCCGTACCAGCGCGCAGCTTTTCAACGGGCACACGTCGTTCAAGTCAGGCGGCTTCAAGGTCGACATCGATGATCAGCTCGATCGCAACCAGCACGCCTACCACATCGAAATCAAGGCCAGGGGCGACATTCCTGCGGTCCGGGCCGACTTCATCCTGCAGGCAGACTGGCGCCGCAACGAACCGCTGGTCGTCGTGCTGCCGGCCGCCGAGGGGCGTCCATTTTACACGCACAAGTACGTGTGCCCGGTCACCGGAATCGTGGCCGTCGGCAACCGCGTTTACCAGCTTGAGGCCGAAAAGGACTTCGCGATGCTCGACGTCCAGAAGACGTATTACCCGTACAAAATCTTCTGGGAATGGGCGACGTTCGCCGGGCTGGACGCGAAGGGCCGCCTGGTCGGCATGAACCTGTGTCATAACCTGATCAAGGACGACGACACCTGGAACGAAAACTGCCTGTGGGTGGACGGAAAGCTTTCCAACCTCGGCCCGGCCCGGTTCGAATACGACCCCGCGGACTACCTGAAACCGTGGCGCCTGCGGACGGTCGACGGTACGGTCGATCTGGAATTCCGTCCCGAGGGCAAACGTGACGGCATGATCGACGCAAAGATTCTGCTGTCCGATTACCATCAGCCTTATGGCGCGTTCTACGGTCACGTCACGACGCAGGACGGCGAACGGATCGAAATTGACGGAATCCGCGGCGTGACCGAAGACCACAAGGCGAAATTCTGACGCACGACGGCCCGGGGGTGATTTCATGTCCATGTGGCTGATATGGTTCCTGGCGGGTCTCGGGCTCGGCATCGCCGAAATGGTCGTACCGGGCTTCATAATCATCTTTTTCGGGATCGGCTGCCTTGGCGCGGCCGTCGTTGCGGCGATCGCGCCGGACGCGTATTCGATCCAGATCGCGGTGATGATCGCGGTGTCCGTGATATCGCTGATCGCGTTGCGCCGGTTCGCCATGAAGATGTTCACCGGAAAGTCCGAGGCGCCGGCCGGCGTCGGCGAATCCAGCATCGAACCCGGCACCCGGATCATCGTGGATCATGCAATCCCGGCGGGCGGCAGGGGCCGCGTGCGTTACCGCGGAACCACTTGGGACGCCAGGACGGCCGAGGGCGTGGCCGCCGGGCAGGAAGCCGAAATCATCGGTGTTGACGACATGAACAGGTCATGTCTTCTGCTGAGGCCGGTTCCGGGCGGGACCTGGCCCGACTGACGAAGGGGAATATCCATCATGCTTTACGCTCTGATTGCGCTGGCAGTGTTCGTTCTGGTGCTCCTGGTCAAGGGCGCGCGTGTTGTTCCGCAGAAGACGGCGGTCATCATCGAGCGGCTGGGCAAGTACAACAGGACGCTGGAAGCGGGCTTCCACCTGATCATCCCGTTTGTCGACAGGCCGGCTTACAGGTTCAGCCTGAAGGAAGCCGTCGTCGACATCCCGGCGCAGATCTGCATTACCAAGGACAACGTCAGTGTCGAGGTCGACGGCCTGATTTACCTGGAAGTCGTGGACGCCCACAAGGCCGCGTACGGCATCGACAATTACCTGCGCGCGGCGTCCCAGCTTGCCCAGACAACGCTGCGTTCGGCCATCGGCAAGATCGACCTGGACAAGACGTTCGAGGAACGTGAAAAGATCAACGCGGAAGTCATCGACGCGATCGACCAGGCTGCCATGTCCTGGGGCGTCAAGGTCCTGCGTTACGAAATCAAGGACATCACCCCGCCGCTGTCGGTCAAGGAGGCCATGGAGGCCCAGATGACCGCGGAACGCCAGAAGCGCGCCAACATCGCGACATCGGAAGGCGTGCGGCAGGCTATGATCAACCAGTCCGAGGGTGAAAAGCAGAAGAAGATCAACGAGGCGGAGGGCAGCGCGGCCCAGGTGAAGCTGGTGGCCGAGGCGGAAGCGGCGAAGATCGAAATGATCGCCCGGGCCACCGCCGAGGGTATCGCGGCGGTCGCGGCGTCCCTGACCGGTAACGGCATGCAGGCCATGAACATGCGCCTGGCCGAACAGTACATCGCCCAGTTCGGAAACCTCGCGAAAACGACCAACACGGTCATCATGCCCAGCAACGTCGCCGACGTGGCCGGCCTAATCGCCACCGCCATGTCCACCGTCAAGTCCGTCAGGTAGGCGGTCTTCCCGTCCCCCGGCCTCCGCCGTTCAATATTCCGTTTCCATGCCTGCGATTGACATTACAATCCAATACTTCCCGGGGTCCTCCCCGATGAAATGGCCGCCATAGATGAACTGGTCGCGAATTCCCGCCGTGATGGTCCTGTCGGCCCTGGCGGCCTGCGCCGGCGGCCCGGGCCTGCCGGATGCGGCCGACGTGCCTGTCGACGCCGTTTTCGATGTCGCGGACGATTCCGGCCCGGATGACCTCGTCGACGATGTCCCGCCGCCGCTGCCGGCGTGGCCCGTGATCAACGAAGTCGCGCCAGGCGGCACCCCGGGCGACTGGTTCGAGGTTTACAACGGCACCGGCGTCGAAGTGGACCTTTCAGCGTACGCCTTCACCGACAACCTGGGATCCAGGAATAATCTCGCGGCGTTTCCATCCGGCACGGTCGTGGCGCCAGGCGGGTTTGCGGTCGTGAGGTTCACCGACGAATGGCCGGGGTTCGGGCTGGGGCCGGACGAGGAACTGGGCTTGATCGGTCCCGGGGGCGAAGTGGTCGACGGAGTGGACTGGAACGCCTCTTCGGCGCCGGCCGGCCGTTCGCTGGCCAGGCTTCCCGACGGCAGGGGCGCCTTCGACACCACGGCCTGCGTTACCCCGGGCGCGTCCAACAGATCCGGCGCCTGCGACATGCCGCTCCCCTCGGATTTCCTGTTTTCGGATGCGTCGATCGCCACCGTTGACATCTCGCTTTCCGAAGAATCCATTTCTGCGCTGTGGGGCGACAGTCATACATACGTTCCCGGCCAGGCCAGGATAGCCGCGGGCGACTTCGATTCAGGCGTCATGGATGTCGGTGTCAAGCTGAAGGGGCGTTACGGGTCATTTTCGACGCTCGACGGCAAGGCCGCGTTCAAAATCAAGCTGGATTTCAACAGGCCCGGTTTCCGGATGCTCGGCCTTGACGTGCTGAACCTGAACAATTTTCAGCAGGACTGCTCGATGATCCACGAGCATCTCGCGTACGGACTGTTCAGGGCGTTCGGGGTTCCAGCGCTGCGGACGGGCTGGGCGCTGGTGAACGTCAACGGGGTTCCTTACGGTGTGTACCTGCTGCTGGAACGTTACGACGGGGAATTCTTCAGGCGCTGGTACCGGACGACGGATCACGTCTACGAGGGCGCTTACGGCAACGACCTGTATCCGGAGGGCGAGGGCGCTTTCGAGGTCAGCGAGGGGGCCGCTGACCTGCGCACGGACCTGACCCGCCTGATTGAATCGGCGAACAATCCCGACGACGCGACCTGGTTGTCCAGGCTGGAGGGCGTGGCCGACATCGGCGAAATGCTGCGGATGTGGGCGGTCGAACAGTACATCGGGCACTGGGACGGCTACTCGCCGACCATCAACAACTACTATCTTCGATCCGACGAAAACGGGCGTTTCACGATGCATCCGTGGGGACTTGACCAGACGTGGGCCGATTTCCGCGATTACCATTCGGGCAGCGGGCTGCTTTTCGCAAGATGCATGGCGATTCCGGAATGCCGCGAAAGGTATGACATGGCCATGCAGGAGCTGCTGGCGGTTGTCGACAACCTCGATCTCGATGCACGCGCCGCCCGGCTGACCGAATTCGTCGCCCCGTACGCCGCGGACGACGGCCGGGCGGCCTGCGGATGGGACCCGCAGTGGGCGGGCCAGGTCAGGGATTTCATCAGGTGGCGGCGCTCCGACGCCGGGTTCGCGGTGCGGTGCGCGCTGAACCAGTCGACCGATTCGGACGGCGACGGATACGCCTGTGTCGACGACTGCAACGACAGGGACAAAACAATCCATCCGGGCGCCGTCGAAAGATGTTTCGACTGGGTTGACCAGGACTGCAGCGGTCTGGCCGACGACGGTCCGGACTGCCCGGACTGCCGGGCGGTCGAGATCGGCGTCCGCAGGTACATGTTCTGCACCGATTCACGTTCGCGCGACGACGCCCTGGCCGCGTGCGCCGAACACGGTTCCGGTTCCCTCAGGCTGGATACGCGCGGGGAACTTGTTTCGCTGATGCCGTACCTGTCGTTTTTCGGGATTTCAGAATTCTGGCTTCCCGCCAACGACCGCGCGGTCGAGGGCGACTACGTATGGGATGACGGTTCCGCTGTATCGTGGACCGCCTGGGCGGACAGGCAGCCTGACGACGCGGGCGGCGTCGAGGATTGCGTGGAAGTGTTTGCCGACGGTACCTGGAACGACCTTGACTGCACCGCGGCGCTCCCTGTCGTTTGCGAAGAAGTCTGCGAACCGGGCGCCGACGGCGACGGGGACGGCCACTGGGCCTGCGGTGACGACTGCGACGACGGAAATTCGGGGATTTACGCGGGCGCCGACGATTCCTGCGGCGACTGGATTGACCAGGACTGCGACGGGCTTGTGGACGGTCGCCCGGACTGCTATGGCCCGTCCGAGGTGCCCATCGACCCGTCGATCGCCGGCGGCGCAAGGTTCATAATCCATGTGGTGCCTGCCGACGCGACGACGGCAGCCCGGATATGCGCCATGTACGGTCTTGGGGCGTCGCTGGCACGGTTCGACAGCCTCGAACAGGAAACGGCGGTCACGGGCGTCCTGCGGCCGTATTTCGACCAGAACGAATACTGGATCGGCCTGAACGACAGGACTGTCGAGGGTATTTACGTGTGGCCCGACGGCGCCGCGCCCGGATATTCGAACTGGGCGGCAGACCAGCCGAACAACAACGGCGGCTGGCAGAACTGCACCCGGATGACACAGGAAGACCGTTGGAACGACACGGCGTGCGGCGACGCCTACACGTTCATGTGCCGCGTTGACGGGATTTGACGACGGTTTTGCGGACGTGCTGCTGTTAGAAAATTCACAGTCGAATTGTTTTTCCAAAGATACAGTCTGAAGCATTTTTCCGGTTCATTTCGGGATGTTTTAGGCTGGAATTTTCCTGTCGGCGGTATATATTCCGCCGCGCGGGAGGGGCATCCCTCCTGCCGGTTCCGGTTTTCCGGGCATCCGCGCCCAGCCGGCGCGGGCAATTTTTTCGGGGGTTCTCATGGCGGTAAGAAAGACCTTCAAGGGCGGT
>CAYYCO010000057.1:0-3798 GCA_964470365.1 uncultured Anaeromyxobacteraceae bacterium
ATGTCCCTTTCCAGCTTTTTCGTCGTCGGCAACAGCTACCGCCTGAACCGCGCCAGGATTGATTGACCATACTGCGGCAACTTCAGCGACCTGAAACGATCGATCCGCGACATTTTCATACACGGTCGTTGCCGTGATTCCGTGCTTCTGCGTATCATCAGCGCTGCGGGTCGATTCGGGGTGATTCTATGAAGGTCGGTCATGTTGTCGCGCTGGTCATGGCATCATGTATTCTGGCGGCGGGGTGCGTGGACAAGGGACCGGTGAAAATCGCGTTCGCGGCTCCGGGGCTGATCGGAAGCGGGGAACCGGTCGCGTTGAGGGCGTTCGCCCTTGACAGGAAGGGCGTCGAAATGGTCGACGTTCCATTGTCTTATGCCGTTGAGCCGTCCGGCGTGGCCGAGGTTTCAGACGGCGGGTACGTCAAGTGCCTGCGGTCGGGCGAGGCGAAGGTCGCCATTGCCGCGCCTGTCAGGGAAGACAAGCCGGCAGTCAAGGCGGAAGTCCCGATCCGGTGCGAAATCGTCGCGAAGATCAAGGCACCGTACACCTGGCGGCACGTTCTGGGGCGGCAGCCGCCTCCTTACAACGCCAGGCCGGTCGACGCCGTCGGCAAGCCGATCGACAGGCCTGTGCAGGTCATGTCGTCGAACGAATCGATCGTCAGGGTAGTGGACAATGGTCTGGAGGGGCTGGAGGTCGGGAAGGCCACCGTCGTGGCAACCGCGGCTGGCGAGGCCGCCACCACCGACGCGACCGTGGTCAGGCTGATCCTGTCCGAGCCCCTTTCCATCGCCGATGGCGAACGCCGCCTGCTGACCGTCCAGCAGGGCAATTACGAGGTCGAAATCAAGGTCGCCGCGGCCGACGGCAGCGGGCACGGCGTCAAGCTGCATTGGGTCGGCGCGTCTTGTCCTGACCAGCCGCAGCGTACGACACACCGCGTCGTCTGCCTGGTTGAAAACACCGCCACGCTGGCGATCGAAAATCCGTCCCTGACCGGCCGGGGCGCAACGGTTGACGGTTACCTGAATGTGTTCCAGGTGCCGTGATCCGATGTCGGAATATGTCTGCGGCGGTTCGCATGGACAAACGGCGGTCGCCCTCTCCCAATGCATTCCCGGGCGTTTCCTGCGCAAGCCCTCACGCCGATTGCACTTGCGCCGCTTGATTATTATGATGGCGTGTCAACTGAAAACAGGGGCGTGGCGCGGTTGCCGGTGGAATTGCACCATGTTCCGGCGAAGATTTGAAATGCGCAATATATTCGTGGCGTTGGTGGTTATTGTCGCGGCCGTCGCGGTCGCGGGGTGCGGCGGCACGAACCTGCCCGCCGACGCACAGGAAGTGAAGTCGGAACTTTCGCGGAACATGACACCCGCGGCCGATGGCGTGGCGGACCTGACGCAGGGCATCCGGACTTTCGGGTTCGACATCTATCACGAACTGGTCGCGGCCAATGACGGGAAAAATATCTTCCTGTCGCCGCACAGCGTGGCGATTGCCCTTGCCATGGCTTATGCGGGCGCGAAAGGCGACACGGCCGCCCAGATGAAGGTGATGATGGGGTTCACCGGCGACGACGCGGCCACGCACGAGGCGTTCAACGCGATGGACCTCGACCTGGACAAACGCGGCACCGAACAATTGAAGGTCGACGAGGACGGCGATCCGTTCGAACTGTCCGTCGTGAACCAGGCCTGGGGCCGCATCGGGTTCAATTTCCTGGAAGCGTATCTCGACGTGCTGGCGCTGAATTACGGCGCGGGGCTTTACCTGCTTGATTTCACGGATGATCCTGACGGTTCGCGCCTGACCATCAACGACTGGGTCGCCGACCAGACCCACGACCGGATCCTGGATCTGCTGCCGGCCGGCAGCATTTCCCCGGCGACGGCGCTGGTCCTGACCAACGTTATTTATTTCAAGGCGTCATGGCTGGACAAATTCGACGTGGCGAACACGGTCGACGCGCAGTTCAACAGGCTGGACGGCACGAAGGTCGACGTGAAGATGATGCACAAGTATGACGAACTGCTTCACGGTACGGGCGACGGGTACGAATTCCTGCGCGTCCCGTACGTCGGCGAAAACGTGGAAATGATCCTGGTTCTGCCGAACCCGGGCCAGTTCACGGAGGTCGAGGCCGCGATGGACGGCGCCGCGTTCGATGCGATGCTGGCCGCGTCGGAATCGGCGCAGGGCAACCTGGCGTTGCCGCGGTTCACGTTCGGCTTTGAATCGTCGTTGAATGATTCGTTGATGGCATTGGGCATGACCGACGCCTTCACCAGTGGCGTCGCCGATTTTTCGGGCATCGACGACCGTCCCGGCAACCTTTTCATCAGCCTGGTCCAGCACAAGTCGTTCGTGGCAGTCGACGAAAAGGGCACGGAGGCCGCAGCGGCGACGGCCGTGGTCATAGACGAGGGGACGGCCGTCCTGGATTCGTTCGACATGACGTTCGACCGCCCGTTCCTGTTCGCGATTTACGATCGCCCGACCGGCGCCATCCTGTTCCTGGGCCGCGTGATGGACCCGACCGCCCCATAGGGGCGAATGGCCCTTCGACAGGTTCAGGACAGGATATTCGCCCATCCTGCCGGCTGCGGGCGGTGTTATTTGAATTTCAGGGCGGCGCAGCCGCTTTTATCGCCGCCGTCGCACCCCTGCTGGTAAAACGCCTTTGCCTGTTCGATGTCCTGCGGCCCGCCTTCGCCCAGTTCCCACATGTAACCGAAAAACGTGCACGCCCGGGCCACGCCACCAGTGCAGGCCTGTTCGAACAGGCCGCGCGCCTTCGTGATGTCGTCGTCGCCATGGTTGTTGCGGTAGCAGAGCACGCCAAGATTGAAACATCCCCTGATCTTCCCATCCTGGCACGCCGTTTCGGAAGCCATCATGGCAGTCTGCGCGGCGCCGGCGCCGTCATTTTGCGACATGTGCCCCACCAGGCCGCAGGCCTTCGCGTCACCCATGTCGCAGGCCTTGCCAAAGAAGTCCCGGGCGTTGGCCCCGGCCAGTTTATCGGTGTCGTCGAAAAGCCAGGTCATGCCGAGGTTGAAACACGCCCGGGCGTAACCGTCGCCGCAGGCCTTTTCGTAGTATCCCCTGGCCTTTTTGACGTTCGGCTTGCCAACCAGATCGCCCTCAAGCAGGTATCCGGCGGTGTGGCAGCCGACCGCGTTGCCGAGGTCACAGCCCTTGTCCGCCGCCTTCAGGGCTGACTTGAAGTTCCGTTTTCCGCCGATGCCTTCAAGAAGGTACACACCCAGGTTGGCGCATCCCGTCGCGAACTTCAGCTTGCAGGACTTTTCCAGGAATTTCCGGGCATTCTTGTCGTGCTTCTTGTCCGAAAGGTTTGCCTCCCAGATGCCGGCCAGGTTGTGGCAGGCAAGGGCGCTGCCGTATTTGCAGCCCCTCTGGTAAGTCTTGACCGCTTCTTTCTGGTCGGGCCTGCCGCCGAGTCCCTTTTCCAGCATATAGCCAAGCTGGGTGCATGAAGCCGCCACCTTCCTGTCGCAGGCCATCGCAAAGCAAACGCGGGCCCTGTCCAGTGCCGCCGGGCTTCCATCGTGGTTAAGCAGCGTATATCCGAGGTGGTGACAGCTTTCCATGTCGCCCATCCTGCATGCGCCTTCCAGGAAGGAAACCAGTTTTTTGGGCGCGTCGAGGGGCTGCGCCGTCCAGTACTGGTCACTGACCAGGCCTGGCGGCGTTGATGCGGCGCCGGATATCGGCGTGGCCTGGTTCAACTGGTCGATAACCATCTGGCGCGGCCCGGATGCCGGTGCTTCC
>CAYYCO010000057.1:3898-18836 GCA_964470365.1 uncultured Anaeromyxobacteraceae bacterium
GGCAGGCCGGACTCGCTGTTCGCGTCGAGCCAGCTTTCAGCGATTTCGAATGTCTTGCCGGTCCACGCGAAGATGTCGTAGCACGGTGTGCCTTCGCAGCCATGGCAGTTCTTGTCGCAGTCCGTCAGCGCCTTCACGCAGTGCTTTCCATACGGTTCGATGCCGCGGAGGCTTCTTTCATCGCAACGGTACGCGTCGTTGTCCTCGACGATTGCCCTGAACCTGGGACGATTTCCCTGGATTTCATACGCGTAGATCTGGTTTGACTCGCAGTTGCCGCCGAAGAACGACATGAAATAAACCACGGCTTCCATCTTTCCATCGCGGTCGAAATCCACGTAGGCCACGTCCGAGACGTGGATTTCACCACAACCCCAGGCTTCGCCGTCAGGCTGGTCCTGTTCCAGGCATTCCCATCCGCCGTTTTCCAGTTTGAGGTATCCGATATCGCGGTGCGCCGTTTTCAGGTCGAATCCAACCGACGCCGGGAACGGCATTTCAACGTCGCACAGATCGACATGCAGACGGCCATCGTTTTCCGGCGCCGGTTTCACGCCGAAGTGCCCCTTTCCGGTCCAGCAGGGATCCTGCCATTCGTCCCTCCGGCGATCCCGCCAGTGTCCATCGTCCGTGGCCGTCGTGATCGAATCGGCCGGCGCGGAATCGCTGGACACCGTGTCGCCCGGGTGGACGATTGCGTCCAGTTGCTCGATGGCGTCGCCGGCCGGATTGGTGGAACCAGCGGTACCCGAGGGGGCCGCTCCGGGAATTAGCGGCGCCTGAGTCAGGCCAACCGCCGTCGACGTTTCTACGGCCGGCGCAATCAGGCCCCGCACCGCCTTGCACGAAACCATCGTGGTCGACATCGCCACCATTATCAGTGCCAGCACGACCGGTTCGACGCAAGCGGCAGCTTTCACTGACGAACCCTGTGAATGGATTCCACATGATATTCCGGGTATTGCGAAACTGCCCAGAAGGTGTCGTCGGGGAGGCGACCGGGGGCGATGGCGAATGCTTTCCGGAAATTTAAGCCGTGCGCATACGTTGACCGAATAACGACCGTGCCGCGTCTACCCGAACGTGACCAGACGGTAATTCTTTTTGCCGCTGCGGAGGACGACGGCGAAGCCGGCCAGCAGGGCGTCGGGCCCGACGGGGGCAGCGGGGTCGGCGACGCGTTCGTTATTGATGTAAACGCCGCCGCCCTGGACCAGGCGCCGGGCCTCGCCGTTCGACGTGCACAGGCCCGATTTGACCAGCAGGTCGGTCACCGTCAGGCCGGCTGCCAGTTCGGAGGCGGGGAGGGTGGCCGACGGGACGTCCGCGAAGATATCCTGCAGGTCGCGGCGTTCAAGGCCGGCCAGCGAACCGCCGAACAGGGCCTTTGATGCGTTGATTGCGCGCTGCAGTTCGGCCTCTCCGTGGACCAGGCGGGTGACTTCTTCGGCCAGGCGGCGCTGGCCCGCGCGGCGTTCGGGCGCGGCGGCGTGTTCGGCCACGATGGCCTGGATTTCATCCCAGGGCAGGAACGAAAAGAAGCCCAGGAATTTTGCCACGTCTGCGTCTTCGGTCTGCAGCCAGTACTGGTAAAAGCGGTACGGGCTGGTGCGGGCCGGGTCCAGCCAGATGGCGTTGCCGGCAGACTTGCCGAATTTTTCGCCCGATGCGGTCGTGACAAGCGGGAACGTGACGCCGAACGCCTCGGCCCCTTCCACGCGGCGGATCAGGTCGATGCCGGCCGTGATGTTACCCCACTGGTCGGAACCGCCGGCCTGCAGGCGGCAGCCGTACCTGCGGTAAAGCTGCAGGAAGTCGTATGACTGCAGGATCATGTACGAAAATTCGGTGTACGACACGCCGCTTTCGCGGTCTTCGATGCGCCGCTTGACCGATTCCTTGCCCAGCATGTAATTGACGGAAAAGTGCTTGCCGACGTCGCGCAGCCATTCGATGGCGGTCAGCTTTTCGGTCCAGTCCGCGTTGTTCACCATGACGGCGGCGTTGCTGCAGCCGAAGTCCAGGAAGCGTTCGAGCTGCACTTTGATGCAGGCCGAATTGTGGCGGACCTCGTCCGAAGTCAGCAGGTTGCGTTCGGTGCTGCGGCCGCTTGGGTCGCCGACCATTCCGGTGGCGCCGCCGACCAGCGCGATCGGGACATGGCCCGCGCGCTGCAGCATGGCCAGGCCCATTATCGGCAGCATGTGGCCGACGTGGAGGCTGTCCGCGGTCGGGTCGAACCCGACGTATATCGCGTTACCGGGGGTGTCCAGCAGCTTCGCGACCTCGTCCTCGTTCGTCGTGGCCGAAAACATCCCGCGCTGTTTCAACGAATCCAGAACCTTTCCCATCGTCAGCACCCGTCAGTTTCACTGCGTGCCTGTTTACCACAGGACGCGCGTGCGCGGAAGGGGATTGTCCGGAAAGGGGGCGCGGGGCGTTGGGGCGTGCGACGTGGTCCCCGGGCTTACGCCCCGGGCTCGCAAGTGGCGGGCTCTCCTGCGGTCGGACCTTGCGCGGGGGAGCGAGCGGCATTACATTGAACAGGATCGTTTTTGTCCGGGTTGCGGACGCGGGGGAACGATGGATTTGTCGTTAATCGGGATATTCGCCGCGGGACTTCTGACGTTCCTGTCGCCGTGCGTGCTGCCGCTGGCGCCGGTTTACCTGGGGATACTTGCGGGCGGGATGCAGCCCGACCCGGACGGGGGGGCCGCTGCGAAACGCGCCCTGCGGATCCGCGTGGTCGTTTCGACGATACTGTTTGTGGCCGGGTTCACGGCGGTCTTTTCAGTGCTGGGATTGTCGGCCACCTTCATCGGGCGCCTGATGGTCGCGCATCGCGCGCTGTTCGCCCAGTTGGGCGGGCTTGTCATCGTTTTGATGGGCCTGCATTTCGTGGGCTGGCTGAAATTTCCGTTCTTGGAACGCGCATCCGGGGACGTCGCCCGTAAAACTACACGTTTTCATTACCTTAACGCGGTGCTGTTCGGGATCGCTTTCGCGTTCGTCTGGTCGCCTTGCATAGGTGCGGTTCTGGGCTCGGTCCTGACATACACTTCCTTGAAGACGACCAGTCCGTTGACCGGGATGGGCCTGCTGGCCATGTACGGTGCCGGGTTCGGTATGCCGCTGATCATCTTCGCGGCGCTGGCCGGGTGGCTGATGCCGGCGTTCAATCGCGCCAAGCGGTTCCTGCCGGTATTCACGAAGGTTACGGGCGCGTTGCTGGTCGTCGTCGGCGTGCTGCTGATTACCGGTTACATGCAGCGGCTGGACGTGCTGATGGAGGGCGGCGCCACGAAGCCCGGCAGGGCAGTTGCAGCCGACACGGTCACCAGGAGCCTGGGTGACATGATGGCAGCGCAGTCCACATGCGAATCCACGGCCGACGGCGCCACATGCGCCGCCGTGGATAACCGGCCGGTGATGACGGAATTCTTTTCCTCGGGCTGCCATATCTGCCGCAACATGATCCCGATCGTGGACGCGATCCGGGAAGACTGCACCGAAGACAAGGTCAACGTCAGGATGGTGGACGTTAGCACCGACGAGGGCCGCAAGCTGGCCGCGAAGTATGGCGTGACGGGCATCCCGGTGTTTGTTTTTGAGGATGCCTCCGGCGACGAAAAGGCCCGTCTGGTGGGCAAGCAGTCGTTCGAAACGCTTCAACAGACACTCAGCGCGGTGACCGGCAGGGAATGTGGCGGATACCGCGAAGTCCCCGGGCTCACGTCCCCGTTTTCCCAGGGCTCGCGCCCCGGGCTGTAATATGGCGGGCGTCGCTTCGCTCGGGCCATGGGCGTCACGTTGGTCGGGCCCCGTCCGAGTGAAGCGGGGGCCGTCCATTAGCCCCTATTTGTTTTTGCGGGCTTTGTCGGCGTGCTTGCGGGCCTCGTCGGCCTTCTTGTTGCTTTCCTTGGCCATCTTCGCCTTTTCATCGGCCTTCTTTTCCTGGGCCTTGGCCTTCTTCTGCGGCACTGTGGCCCGCTTTTCCAGTTCCTTCGCCTGCTTGTCCAGTGCCTTGGCCTTCTTCTGGGCGTCCTTCGACTGGGACTTCAGATCATCGGCCTGTTTCTTCAGTGCCTTGGCCTGATCCTTGTACGTATCTGCCTCGTCGCGCAGCGCCTTGGCCTGGGCCTTCAGCTCGTCGGCCTCCTTCTGCGCCGCCGTCGCCTCCGCCATCAGTTGATCGGATTCGGCGTTAAGTGCCTGGTAGGCGGCATCGTACCCCGCCGCGGCGTCTTCGAATGCCGCCGCCGGGTCAACCGTCGCAGCGGTTTCGGGGGCGACCGTTCCCGTTTCTTCCTGCGCAACTGCGGTGGCGGTTCCCGCGAACGTGAATCCAGCCGCGACTGCCATAATCAACAGGTACTTATTCATTCGGATACTCCGGTTGTGGTTGACAGGCCTTTGTGGCCTCGGCGTGATTATGCAACATTCGTGGCGCCAGGTGAAGCGCTGCGGCTGCTTGTCCGCGTGGATATTCCGTTTTTCGGGTTGATCCGGGTGCGGATTCTCAATGGCTGAAGGCGGACATCATTCGGCCGGAGTGCAGTCCGCGGTGTCGTCGTAGAAGTCGTCGTATTCGTTCATGCAGAAGGCGTCGCAGTAAGTGTCATCCTGCCATCCGCACGGATCGCTGCTTGCGCAGGTGCAGTTGGTGTACGACTGGTACGCGCACATGTTGTCGGTGAGGCCGGGCATGGCGCAGTCGTATTCGCACAGGCAAGCCTGCTGTCCGGCGGCATCGCCGGTCGAGTACGTATGGCATTCGCCGCCGGTGGCGTATCCCGTTGCCTTGCAGTCGGCAGAGCAGTCCAGCGCCTGCCAGAATCCGGTCGAGGCGTTGCACTGGCAGAAATTCGTGTCGTCCAGGCAACTGGCCGTCGCGGCCGTCGGGTCGCACGGACCGGCGCATTCGCCGACCTCGAATACCTGCGAAAGGATGTTGAACTGGCCGCCCATGTGACCGTTCGTCTTGACCACAAGGTATACGTCGTTCGGCAGTTCCGGGTCAGTGGCGTTAACCGGCGGCATGTAGTACAGCGGGCCGACGCCGACCGCCTGGCAGGTGTCCAGGTCGCGACCGTCAAGCAACAAGATCGTCGCGCGGGTGTACGCCCTGTCCAGCGACGTCCGGATGAACATGCCGGCAGGCACCGATACCTTGAATACGATGTCCTTGGCGCTGACGTCCAGTTCCGCGCATTTGCCGAGAGTCGGCTGCAAATCGACGGCCCACGGGTACGCAAGGTTCTGGCCGTAACGGTATTCCGTGCCGATGTTGGACGGGATCGGAATCGGGTTCGCGGCCGTGTCACCAAACGACGGCACTTCCGCGCCGGGATTCTGGGAAATGCTGACACCCGTGAGTTCCGTGGAATCCCAGCCGGCCAGGTTCCAGCCGATGTAGAACCGTTTCACCGAGTCGGTGTCGTTCAGCAGCGTGAGCGCCTCGGTGTTTTTCCAGGAGTCGTCGCTGACGTTGAAGTCCGACCACGCAACCAGTGAGCCGTCCACATCGGCGCAGTCAGTGAAGGCCCACATCGCGAAATCGGATTCCTGTGGGTGGGGCATCATCCCGAGTGAGTATTCCGCGAATGCCTTGCCTGGCGTCCGGGCGGGAACGTCGATGTAACGGTAAAGGTCGGGGCCTGCAAGCTGGCCCATTACGGTCGGAGCGTTGCCGCCATCGGTCGCATTGCCGAAGTTCAGATGTTCCAACGAAATCAGGTCGGTCGGGTTGCCCAGGGCCGTGGCGCCGACGCATTCGTCGCCGGATTCCGGTATGAACGTCGCGACGTCCAGCACATAGGGCTGGCGCAGGATGCCGTCGACATACGGGCTCTGGACGATTTCCACGTAAACGAAGCTGTTCGCGGTTGCGACGTAGCCGAATATCGCCGGGAAGTACGACGTCGCGGAATCGTCGAACGCGAAGCCGTCGATGTATTCGCCGGTCGAATCGCGCAGCAGCATCGCGGGGTCGCTGGCGATTTCGCACGCAGGCGACATTACGAAGTTGTACGCGTTCCCCTCGGTGACGTTGATCTTGTACAGGTCGTTGTCGACCGCTGCCATGCCCTCGGCGTTGAAGGCGCCGACGACCTTGACCGGGATGTCCAGCAGTTCCTGGGCCGTTTCGACCGTGTTGTTCGGTTCGACCTCAAGGACTCGACCGGCGGCGGCCGTGAACTGGCAGTAGCTGTCCACGCATTCGAGCAGGTCGCAGCCGCATTCCAGGGTGCCGTCGCAGGTTTCGGACCGGCAGGTGCCGCCCGCGCATTTGCCGCCGATGCATTCGCCGTCGTAACGGCAGGTTTCACCGTCCGCCACGAACGGACGCACGCAGGAACCGGTTTCTTCCACGCAGCCGACGCCGCCCGCCTGGCAGGTGAACGAAATCGGGGCGCAGACCTTCGTGTAGTAATCCAGTGAATAGCAGCGGGTGCCTTCGGGGCACATGCCCTCGTCGTAGGTGCACTGCGGGGTGCAGAACGTTTCGGTTTCCGACACCTGCACGCAGTACGATTCGGTCATGAAGTCTTCGGTGCCGTCGTTGCAGTCGGCGTTCGTCGTGCAGGACGCGCAGAGTTCCTTCGGGCCGTCCGGAATGATGGCCGCGCTGCCCTCGCAGTCCGTGTCGCCGGTGCAGTCCGCAGTACACATGCCGTCGGTGCAGATGTACGATTCGCAGTCAGCGTTAATGCGGCAGTAGCCGTAAGGGAAGTTCGGGGTCGGGAATCCCTTGTTGCAGCGTCCGTCCAGGCAGCCCATGCCGTAGGGGCAGTCGCCGTCGCCCTCGCACGATTTCGTGCAGTACACATCGTAAAGGTATTCGTCGGCGAAGCATTCATCGGGGCATTCCCAGGCGTATTCACAGGAATCCTGGATGTCCTTCTGGCCGATCAGTGCCGCCGGGACGCAGCGCATATCGGTTTCACTGTATGCGAAGCAGATGCCGTCCGGGCAGTCGGTGTCGACGGCACAGGTCTTGTTGCACATGCCTTCCAGACACGTGAAGCCTTCCATGCACTGCCAGTCCCAGGCACATTCGGCGCCGTAGCCGGCGGTGCCGTCCATGGTCGTCGGCACGCAGGCGTTGTCGGCCACCGGGACGGTTTCGATCATCAGCATCCGGGAAGTGACGCCCTCCGGAAGCACAAACGCGAATTTGACCCAGTCGTGTCCAGCCGCCTCGAGCAGGGCGTTATCAAGGAGCGGGATGGTCCTGTCCGTGGCGCCGGCCATGTCGTCGTTCGGTTCGACCTCGGCAGCCCCGACGGCCACGCTTTCGTCGTTTTCGAGGGTCACCGACAGGACGTACGGGCCGGTGATCTCGTCGTTGTTGCCGCGGACGTGGACGTAGTACGTGTTGTTTTCGTTCAGGTAGTAGTTCAGTTTCGACAGCGAGCCGTTGCCGCCGTCGTCGTCGCTGGACATCGCCGCCGTGCCGCCTTCCTTCCACAGTTCGACCACCGTGTCGGTGTCCACGAAGCCGATCTGAACGCACGAACCGTCGGTGCAGTTGTCGCAGGAATCGACGCAAATCATCTGTTCGCCGATCGAACGGCACATGCCGCTGACGCATTCGTAGTCATGAGCGCAGACATCGCCGCGGCCCTTGTTCAGGGACGTGATCGCGACGCAGGTCTGCAGGTCTTCCTGGTAGGCGCCGGGGATGCATTTGAAGCCGGCCGGGCAGGAATCCAGTTCTTCCGAGAAGATGAAGCACTGATCCGAGCAGTAGCCCTCGTAGCAGAAGTGCTTGCTGCAGTCCATCGGGGACTCGCAGACGTCGCCGGGCTGGCCGTCGCTGTCCGGCACGCAGTAGTATTCGAAAGCGAAGCCCTTGTCGGTGCCGCCGGCGATGCAGTCGCCGCAGTCGCCGCAAAGGCTTTCGTCGGCCGCGCCGCCCGCGTCGGCCTCACAGTTCAGGGTGCAGAACCTGGTCGAGTCGTATCCCAGGCAGAGCCCGCCGGCACAGTCGGCGTCCACGTTGCACGGCTTGAACAGGGCGATCGTGGCATCGCCGGGGAAGGCCGACCCGACACGTTCGCAGAAGTATTCGTTATTGTCGTCCTTCACGCAGCGCAGACCGTCCGGGCAGGCAGTGTTGCCCGCGCACGTCTGCGAACAGAAGTGGTCCCAGCCGTAGCCGTATGCGCGGCAGATGCCGGACAGGCATTCCGAGTCGTAGTTGCAGGGCATTCCGGCGGCCTGGTCATAGGCGCGGAAGTCGCAGTCCGGGAACGGGTTGCATACGCCGAACAGGCACAGGCCGCTGCCGTCGATGCCGACCTGGGCCTCGCAAGGTTCGCCGTTCGGCTTGCCCATCACGTCGATGTAGCTGCACGAGCCGTCTTCGGGGTTGCATGTGCCGGCCACAAACGCGCACTTGTTGTCCGGTTCGCAGACCTTGTCAACGACCACGCAGGCGCCGGCCTGGCAGACCGACACCTGGCAGGGGGCGATGTCCGCGGCTTCGCTGCTGCACGCGCCGGATTCGTTGATCGGGTTGCAGCCGTCGCAGCAGGCATCGGTCGTTTCGCACGTGCATACCGGCACGTCGGCCACGGTGTCGCCGTTCGTATCGCGAGGCACGTCAACGACGCCCAGGTCGTCAACCACGTCGGCAACGTCGGATTCAACGACGTCCGCCACGTCATCAAGTGCGTCCTGGTTGTCGCCGCCCCCGCCGCACGCGGCCGCGCCGATGGCGCACAGCGTCAGCAGTACCGCCAGAATGGACATACGGAATGCACGTTTCATGGGTGAACCCCGAAAGTGAAAAGACGCCCCATGTTAAACCCGGGCAGGGCACGCCTCAATACCGAATCTCGTCAATTGCACAGATAAAAATTGAGACAATTGCCGTGTACGGGCGAATGACATTCGCACGCGGGACACAAAAAACCCCGGACCCAGGATTGACCTGATGCCCGGGGTTTTCGCATGAACAAGGGTGAACGCCCCCCGACGCCCCGCTTGACAGATTTATGTTGCAATTTGCAAGCCATAATCGAGACTCGGAAGGCTGGTTTTTGTATCTTGCTGTTTTGCTTGGCAAAAATACATCCGCCACGCATGCCGTTCAGCTGGTTGAAGGGGTGATGGTCGGGATAATGACGCATCAAGTCAGCCCGATTCGGTGAAGCCGGGCCGAATTTGGCAGTATCGGTGACAAATTTCGACACCGCGCCGGCAGGGGATCCGCAAGGCATGAATTGACAAAAGGGCTTGATCGGCAGTAAAAATGCCTGCCGATTCAAGGTCCGGGGCGGTTACGCGATGGATGGAATCCTGATGTTGGCCGCGCTTGCCGGTGGCCTTGTTCTTGTCGGCATGCTGGAAAATTTTTTCCACCGCCGCGCCCTGTTTTCGATCAAGATCCGCATCCATGTCGCGGGAACACGCGGGAAATCCAGCGTCACCCGGATTATCGGGGCCGCCATGAACCACGCCGGCATTCCCACGGCGGCCAAGACCACGGGCACCACGGCGCGGATGATTACTCCGGAGGGCCTTGAACTTCCGATGTTCCGGCCGACAGGCGCGAACCTGATTGAACAGAAACGCGTCGTTGCCGCCGCGGTCGGAATGGGCGCGGAAGCGATCGTGATTGAATGCATGGCGCTTCAGCCCTCGCTGCACTGGGTCGCCGAACATATGCTGGTCCGCGCGACCGATGCAATCATCACGAACGCCCGTCCCGACCATCTCGACGTGATGGGGCCGGAAGAAACCGACGTGGCGCGGACGCTCGCGGCGATTATTCCGCCTGGCGGCCGCGTTTTCACATGCGAGCGGCGCAACCTCGACATTTTCAGGAAGGCGGCCGAGGACCGTAATGCGACTTTGTTCGCGGTTACCGAAGAGGATGTCGCCGCGGTGACCCCGGATGACATGGCTGGCTTTTCATACCACGAGCATCCCGAAAACGTTGCACTGGCCCTGAAATATCTCGACACGATCGGAATCCCGCGCGAAACGGCGATCGAGGGCATGTGGCGGGCGCATCCCGACCCGGGTGCGCTTGACGATTACATCGTGAATTACTTCAGCCGCCGCATCGTATTCGTGAACGGCTTTGCGGCCAACGACCCGGAATCCAGCGAAACCATCTGGAATCAGGCCGTGGCGCGCCACCCCGAATCGAAAAAGGTGATGGCTATATTCAACATGCGGCAGGATCGGCCCGCGCGCACGCTGCAGATGGTCAACGACACCGCTTTCTGGAAGAAGGCCGACAAGGTCATCGTCATGGGAACGGGCGCGTACCAGTTTATCAAGGCGGCCGTCAGGACGGGCATGGATCCGTCGCTGTTCGTGGACGCTTCCGATGAAAACGTGGCCGGGATATTCGAACGAATCCTGGATAACTGCACGGACTCCAACCTGGTAATCGGGATGGGCAACATCGGCGGATTCGGCCTGCCGCTGGTCGCCTATTTCCGTAACCGCTGCGAAGTCGGGGGTAAGCAGTCATGCTGACCGAAATCCTGCCGGTATCCATCGGTATCGGCATCGTGACCGGTGTTCTTTTTTCCGAGGCTTTCGGCATCGCCAGCGGCGGCATCGTCGTCCCGGGGTACCTGGCGATGTTCGCGACGAGTCCGCTGGCCATCCTGCTGACGGTCGGCGCGGGGTTCCTGACGTTCGCCGTGGTCAGGGCGCTGTCGATGTACCTGATTATTTTCGGCAGGCGTCGGACGGCCGTGATGATCCTGCTCGGGTACCTCGTGGGCGCGATCATCAATCAGTTTTCGGGCCAGGAGGTCACCGGCGTCGAGGTCGTGGGCTACATCATCCCCGGCCTGATCGCGTTGTGGATGGATCGCCAGGGAATCGTGCAGACGCTGGCTTCGCTGACCATCGTCACCGTCATCGTGCGTCTCGCGATGGTCGTGACGGGCTTCGTCGACCTGGGAATGTAAATGAAAAAACTTTACTGGCGGCCTCGCAAGATATCGACGTTCGTCCTGGTGATGGTGGCGCTGGTTTCGATTGCCGCGCTGGTGGTGGTCGAAAAGAACACCGTGTCGCGCGAACGCGTTTATTACAAGGACAAGATTGCCGCGGCCAGGCTGGCTTCGGTCGCGTTCGACGCGATCAGGGCCGAACGCATCAAGATGGGCCACGCGATCAACTATGAATACGACCCCGCCGGCACCGGGTTGCTGGGCGATGCGAACAGCCCGGTTACCACGAATCCGGGATACGTCACGTCGAAACGCAGTACTGCCAACCCGAATTTTGCAGCTGTCGCGCTGTACCTGCTGAAAAAGGCAGGGCTGCGCCGTGGCGACGTGGTCGCGATCGGCATGACGGGGTCGTTCCCGGCGATGAACATCTGCGTGCTGGCGGCGGCCCAGGTGATGGGGTTGAAGCCGATCATCATCACCAGCGTCGGGTCGTCCCAGTGGGGCGCGAATTTCACCGATTTCATGTGGCCCGACATGGAAAGGCTGCTGAACGAACGCAACATCATCCACTTCCAGTCGGATGCGATGACACGCGGCGGTATTGACGACAACGCGCTGGGCCTGGACGACGAGGCGATTGCCCTGATCGACGCGGCTGTTGAACGCGGCGGGCGTCCGGCAATGCCGGTCAGGAATTACAAGGACAGCTACGACCGGCGCCTGGAAATCTACACGACGGCGGCGGGTGAAAAGCCGATCTCGGCATACATCAACATCGGCGGCGGCACGGTTTCGGTCGGGCGCGCCATCGGGAAGAAGATATTCAAGAGCGGGCTGAACACCGACGTCCACACCGGGGTCCTTTCGCCGGACGATTCGGTGATGATGTATTTCGCCCAGAAACGTGTCCCGGTCATACATTTTTCGAAGTTCAACGGCATGGCGGCGACGTACCAGCTCCCCGCCAACCCGCAGGTCGCCCAGAAGGCCGGCGTCGGTCCGGTTTTCGTATCCCAGTCGTACAACAAATACCTGGCCGGGGCGTTCATGGCGGTCATCCTGCTGCTGATGTTCGCGTTCGTGCGCATGGACTGGGGGTACAGGCTTCTCAAGGGCAACCGTTCTCCTTCGTCGGCCCGCGATTCGACCCCCGAACAATCCGTGTAGTGGCGCAGGGTATTCGCCCTGGTTGAAACATCTCTAATCGTGGTGATCGAATGAAGGTTTACGAAGGCACAATCGTCACCTGCGACGCGGCCGATTCCACCGTCCGTTTCCTGGTTGAACACCGTGGAAAGATTGTCTGGGTAGGCAATGAACTGCCCGAAAGGTTCGCGTCCGCCGAAAAGCGTGTCCTGGCGCGCGGGCAGGTGCTGACGCCCTCGTTCGCCGACACGCACATGCATTTCGCGTCGTTCGCGCTGTTCCATTCTGGGCTGGACGTGCGGTCGGCCCGCAGCATCCCGGTGATACAGGAAAGGCTCCGCGAATACGCGGCGACCTGCCGGACCGACATGATCACCGGGTTCGGCGCGTCGGTCCACAGCGTGGTCGAACGGCGGCTGGTATCACGCGCCGAACTGGACGCGGCGTGCGCCGACCGCCCGGTCTTCATCGTCAAGTATGACGGTCACGCCTGCCTGCTGAATTCGAAACTGATTTCGATGCTGCCCGCGCACATAGCGGGGCTGCGCGGATACCACGCCGACACCGGCGAAATGAACCAGGAGGCGTATTTCGCCTGCACCGATTTCGTGACGAATTCCATCCCGCCGCTGCAGGTGGTCAACAACATGGTCACTGCCGCGGACGCCATCGTGCGCCGCGGGATCGGCAAGGTCGACGACGTGTCCGGGGTCGGCTTTCCCAGGGACCTGGACGTGGATCTCGAACGTTGGTTCGCGCGCGGAACCTCGTCCGGCCTGCAGATGCGCATCTTCTTCCAGACGATGGACATCGCGAAGGTCCGCCGCCGTCGCCTGCCCAGAATCGGCGGCTGTTTCGCGACCGCGCTCGACGGCTGTTTCGGCAGCATGGACGCCTCGCTGCTGCTGCCGTACCGGGGCACCGACAATCGCGGCGTCCGGTTTTACGACGACGAGACGGTGCGAAGCTTCTGCATCCAGGCCAATCGCGCCGGGCTGCAGATCGAAATGCACGCGATCGGCGACGCGGCGTTCGTGCAGGCGGTCGACGCGATCGAGGCTGCCCTGAAGGACACGCCCCGGCCCGACCACCGGCATGGAATCATCCACGCCTGCCTGACCACGAATGAGGCGCTGCAGAGATGCGCCGCACTGGGCATCCAGATCCCCCTGCAGCCGGCATTCCTGGCGTGGGAACTGGAACCGCTGGAATACCTGACATCGATCCTGGGCGACCGGGCATATGAAATCAGTCCGCTGCGCTACATGGCCGATCTGGGGATCAGGATGAGCGGCGGTTCGGACGCGCCGTGCACGCTGCCCGACCCGATCGGTGGCATGCACGCCGCCTGCAACCATTTCAACGCCGCGCAGTCGCTTACACCGCGCGAGGCTTTGCGGCTGTTCACCATCGACGGTTACAGGACCACGTTCGACGACGCGACCCGCGGGTCGCTGGAACCCGGCAAGTTCGCGGACATGGCCGTGCTGGGGGCGAACCCGCTTGAAACCCGGCCCGCCGACATCGGGGCGATTCAAGTCGCCGGCGTGATACTGGGCGGCCACGAATACACGGGCGCCGCGGCCTGCCCGATTGGCACCCTTCTGAAAGGACTTGTGTCCCGCCGCGCCGTCTGATGGCTTTAAAGGTCACATCGTTTTCGGTAAAGTCGGCGTCTTGCCGTTGTATTGTCCCGCGGCTTTGAATACGCTTGCCGCCAATGCAACTCCCTTTCAGGTACGTATGGATATCAACGGATCTGGTCAAGGCGGGGGCGAACCCGCGGGACAGGTCGAATTCTGGCGATCAAAGGCGCAGCAGCTTGCCGCAATCGCCCGCGTGACGGACGGGCTCGTGTACATTCTGGCGGCCGACCCCGCGGATCGCTGGACGGTTGTTTTCGTCGACGGAACACTCCCTGTCGAACACCCGTACAGGACGGACAACGTCGGTGGCAGAAGGATCGAGGACATCGTCCCCAGGGAAGTGTTCCAGCGTATCAGGCCGGCGTTGCACGATGCGTTCCAGGGCCTGACTTCGATGTACGAGGTCGAATATTCGCCGGGCAGGTGGCTGCTGGGCACGGTGAAACCTTTCCGTTACGACGCGCAAGGCGCGGTCATTGAAGTGATTTCTTCAAACGGCGACGTCACGGCGCGGAAGATGGCCGAGGCGGATCGTGAGGAACAGCGTGCGCGGCTCGAGGCGCTTGTCACGGCGCTCCCGGATCTCGTATTCATATTCGATCTCACCGGCGTGTTCGTCGGCTACAACATAAGCCACGAGGAAAACCTGCTGGTGGCGCCGTCCCAGTTCATTGGCGCG
Organism: uncultured Anaeromyxobacteraceae bacterium; assembly: GCA_964470365.1. Lineage (GTDB taxonomy): Bacteria > Myxococcota_A > UBA9042 > DTJE01 > DTJE01 > JAGOFO01. The sequence goes on from CAYYCO010000057.1 coordinate 18,298, forward strand.
TCCCTGGAAGACATCATGCCGCAGGATGTCGCGATCGAGGCGCGGCGCGTGCTGAACCTGGTCGCCCTGACCGGCTGCGCCGGCGAATTCAAGTATTCCCTGACCGTCAACGGTGTTGAACAGTTCTACCACTCACGTATGGTCCGCCTGGGCGACGACAAGATAATCGCGGTCGTCAGGAACATCACCGATCTCGTGCGCGCCGTTCAGGACGAACGGGCGGCCTCCGTGCAACTGGATATCGCCAGCAAGGTCGCCGGCCTGGCATACTGTGCCTGGGAAAACGCGACGCGTGTCCTGCATTTTTCGCCGGAGGTCTTCAGGATGCTCCGGATCGAGGGGCCCGATGTGCCTCCGATGGACGGAATTGCCACGTTGCTGGGCGCCGACGTCCTGGCCCGCATTCGGGCGGTCGGGCTTGACGCAATCTCGTCCGGCGAAATGAAGCAGATTGAATTTTCTTTCGACAGGGGCGGCGAGGTTAGGTATTTCCTGACCAGCATGCAGATGTCGGGCGACGCGATGGACGGCAGCGGAAT
>CAYYCO010000058.1:0-1727 GCA_964470365.1 uncultured Anaeromyxobacteraceae bacterium
AACGTGATGACGATGATGTTGTGCAGAGTCCGCGGGTGCACGGACCTGTTGAATACTTCGATGTCGGCGCGTCGGCGCAGTGTGGCCTTGACCGACAGCAGCAGCAACGCGAACGTCGTGACCTTGATACCGCCGCCGGTTCCGCCGGGGGCGGTGCCGATGAACATCAGCAGCACGTAAACCATTACGGCGGGAGGTGCGGTCATGCCGATGTCGACCGTGTTGTATCCGGCGGTACGGGCCGACACCGCCTGGAACAGGCTGGCCCAGACCCGCTCGCCCATGCTGAACCCCTTCTGCGCGCCGTTGTAGTCCGTCGCGAAAAGCAGTGTCGCGCCGCCGATTACGAGGACGGCAGTCATGATCAGCACGAGTTTCGCGTGGATGCTGAGCCCGGCAACGCCCTGCCGGAAGCCGTTTGACCATGTGCGCAGCGAAAACAGGGCCGAAATGACCGGGAACCCCAGTCCCCCGGTGATGATCAGGAACATGATGGTCACGTTGACAATCGGGTCGGTCCTGAACTGTACCAGGTTCGTCGAAAACAGCGAAAACCCGGCGTTGCAGAACGCGGAAACCGAGTGGAACACGCCGAACCAGACGGCCTTTTCGGGTGCGGCCGGGAACAGCCCCCAGAAACGGACGGACAGCGCGGCGGCGCCGATCAGTTCGAAAATCAGTGTCGTCACCACGATTTGCCTGACCATCGAAACGATTGAAACCGCCGAATCGTCGCGAACGACGTTCGATTCCGCCATATTGCGGTCATGCGGCTTCAGTTTGCCGGAAATCAGTGAGATTGATGCGGCGGACAGCGTCATTATCCCCAGTCCGCCGATTTGTATGAGGGCCAGGATGACAACGTGGCCGAAGGATGAAAACGATTTCAGGTCGGCGCGTGACCACTGATCGAGATTCGTGTTGATTACCGTCAGGCCGGTCACGCAATGCGCAGAGGTCGCCGTGAACAGCGCGTCGATGAAGGCGATCGGCGAACCGTCGGCCGACGCGCGCGGCAGGCACAGCAGCAAGGTGCCAAGGCCTATCATGCCGATGAAGGAAAACGCCGTCGCCTGTTCGGGTGTGCCGGCGATTTTCCGCACAATCCAGCGCCCGGTACCGGTCTTTTTGGTGATTTTGACCAGGTCGTAAACGATTGTGATGCCGGTCAGCAGCGCCATTATCAACGGATGCCCGATCAGTGACAGGACCACGATGATCATCACAAGATCAGGCAGCATCGTCTGTAAACAGCGCCATTTGTAAATGGCCTGGATCATGCGAAGGGAGTGGCGCAGCAACGACGATGCGATCAGAACGCCCAGGAGCGAATAGAACACCGCGTGCGCGGCGGGTTTATCCCACGCCATCGTGCCCTCGATGAAGAGGATCACGCCCAGCATGAGGACTTCGATGATGCCCGTCATCGCGCGCGCCAGGAATATGCGGCGTGGCAGGCTCTGCGGCAGCTTGAACGCAGCCATCTGGTAAACCTGACCGGATCCGGCCGCCCGGGCGGGCCGCCGGGTTCGTGTTTAATTCTACAGGTCGATATCCGACCGGATCAGCCTGTAGTTCGGGTTCGTGTTAATCAGTCTGGCGAAACCGAGGGCTTCCCCGGCCGTGTCCTTCAGCACATAGAAAGTCCACTGGACCCCGCCTGCCTGCGGGACGGTTTCGTCAATGAATTCAAGGGTCCAGTCGGTGCCGTCAGTCGCGACGCGCGC
>CAYYCO010000058.1:1827-18078 GCA_964470365.1 uncultured Anaeromyxobacteraceae bacterium
TCGGCGGGATCCGTGGGCGCAAGCTGGAACTGCGGTTCGAACATTTCGGATTCGGCCTTCATGGCGCCGACGTCGAGGTCCATGATCGCCCAGTCGCGACCGGCCTTGACCAGCAGGGCGTCGGTGGCGGAAACGCATTTTTCCATGGCGTCCCGGTTCATCTGGTAGCCGTAGACCCATTCGCCCATCCAGGGATTGATGCCTGTGGCGTCGGACACCTCGGCGCGGACGAGGTCGAGGTAACCGTCGGCGATGACATCGCGTTCAGCCGAAACGTCCACCGACCGATCGGCCAGGATTTCGGCCAGCAGCGCGACCGCGGCCAGGCATGTCGAGGCCCGGTAATTGTCGGTTCGGATCAGGTTGTCGTTTTCGTGCAGCGAGTAGCCCAGCGTGCCCATGCGGCCCATCCAGCGCGAAATGCCCTCGGTGCTGGGCGGCTGCCAGGTGCAGTCGGCGATGGGCGGCAGGGGCAGCGGTTCGATACCCAGTTTGTCCAGCCGCGCGACGTAGTCGGTTATGGTCGTGTGCAGGTACCCGGCGGCCGCCAGGTTGGAAAGGTTTGTTTCAAATTTCCGGACTTCCCGCATGTCGGGTTCGGGCGTGAACATCGCCAGGTACGGGTTACCGGGGGTTGCCAGCACCTCGCCGTCGTCGAAGAACGGCCAGGCCACGTCGATACCCGTCGATGGATCGACGCTGCCGCCGACGACCACCTTGACAGGGCCGGGCGCGCCGGGGCCGGTGCTTTCGTAAACAGGCCAGACGCCGTTTTCGGCATCGGCGGCCTGGTGGTACTTGAAGAGGTTACGGTGCAGGATATCGATGGTGTAGCCGTTTTCGGCCATTATGCGGTGTTTGCCGACGCCCGACTGGCCTTCCTGGTTAAACACGACGCCGGAAAGAGGCAGTGCGGCCTCGGCGAACACATGCCTGTTGAAATCGATCGACCATTTCAGGTCGCGGGACGGGAAGGGCAGGAAAAGCTGGTCGGAGTAATGGATGCTGACCAGTTCAATCTGGCCGCTGTTCGCCGCGCATTGCAGTTTCGCCAGGATGTCGGGGTGCCGTTGCGTGATGACGTCGATCATCAGGCCCGGCATTTCGAAAGTGGCGCGCCAGTCCGGGTGCGCCAGGTACAGGTCGAGGATCGGCTGGAAGGAAACACGGATGATCCAGTCGGCCAGCACGTCGTCGGTCCAGCCTTCACATTCGGTGTGGCCGCTGCCGGTCATGTCGTTGCATATCGAAATGGTGTCGTCCTGCCATTCGCCGATGAGGCCGCCAGGGACGTACTGTATGTTCCAGTGGAACATTGTCAGGCCGAATTTCGTGGTGCCGTCGTCGATCGACGGCCAGGTGTCATACGTGCCGCAGGTGAAAACTTCCGGCGCAGCGTCCGGCGCGGTGTCCGCCACGGTGTCGGTCGAGATGGTGTCGGGCGTGATTGCGTCGATGCCGGCGTCCGGTTCGGTGCGATCGGCCGGGGCTGTATCTTCGACTGCGTCCGGGGTGACCGTGTCCTGGGCCGTGTCGGATGGAAGGGCATCCGGAACGTCATCGACGTTGTTGCCGTCGCCGCATCCGGGCAGTCCGGCCGCCAGGATGAAAGCAGCGGTGATAATACAAGGGTTCAGCCTGGACATCGTCGGTCACCTCGGAAAAAACAAGGCGGGATTATAACGTTGATCGCGTGCGCGCGATAGCCGGGACGCGCACGGGGATTCCGGGGCGTCAGCCCGGGGATCCTGAAAGGGCACTGGCCAGGCCATCCGCGACAAGGAATCCTTCGGTGGTTGCGTGCACGCGTCCCTCGCGGACGATGATCAGTCTTTCTTTTTGCAGGCGGGCCAGCAGCGAATCCAGCCCGGGCGCGCGCAGGTCGTCGATGGCGACCCCGCCCATCCAGCGGAATCCAAGGGCGATGCGTTCGAGCCGTTTCTGTTCGTCGGTCAGGACCTCGCTGCCCGCGACGGTCGGCGCACCCGATTTCGCGGCATCGACGTAAGCCGCGGCGCCGCGCACGTTCCACCAGCGTTGTGCACCGTCGAACGAATGGGCCGACGCCCCGATTCCCAGCCACGGGTTCGATTCCCAGTAACGCCGGTTATGCCGCGACGCGTTGCCCAGGTCGCCCAGGCAGTAATTGGACACTTCGTAGTGAATATATCCGTGCGCGCGCAGGTATTTCGATGTTGCCGCGTAACCGTCGGCGATCGAATCGGCCGATGCGCGCGGCAGCTTGTCGCCCATCGCGTGGAAGGCGCAGCCCGGATCGATGGTCAGTTCATACACGGAAATGTGCGACGGCTTCAGGGAAACCGCCCGGTGCAGCGAACGGATGCGCGCGTCGACGTCCTGGCCGGGCAGCCCCTGGATCAGGTCGAGGCAGACCCGTGCGCCGGTCATTTTGAAGTCTTCGACCGCGTCGATGGCATCCTGCGCGTCGTGGCGTCTGCCGAGGAATTCCAGTTCGCCCTGTTCGAAGCTCTGCACGCCGATGCTGATGCGGTTGAAACCGGCCCGTTTCACCAGGAAGGCCGCCTTTTCCACGCCGACGTCGCCCGGGTTCACCTCGACCGTCCATTCGGCGTCGGGCGACAGGATCGCGCCGCCCCTGATGCAGTCCACGATCCGCATCATGTCGTCGTCGGCCAGCATCCCGGGCGTGCCGCCGCCGAAATACACGGTGTCGAACGTACGGAACCGTTCGGGCCGCGATTCGAATTCGTCGCAGAGCGCCTCGATGTATTCGGGGATCAGGCTTTCCTGTTCAGGCGCCGAATCAAACGCGCAGTACGGACATTTGGTGCGGCAGAACGGGATGTGGACGTAGAGACCTGCTGGCGCCGGCATAATCACACCCGATTAATGAACCCGTCCCCCGGCCCGAGCGCAGCGAGGCCCGCCATTTGCGAGCCCGGGGCGCAAGCCCTGGGACCACGGGAGATCAATCGTCCTTCGTTTTCAAAACGGCGATGAATGCCTTCTGCGGGATTTCCACGTCGCCGACGATCTTCATCTTGCGCTTGCCTTCCTTCTGCTTTTCCAGCAGTTTGCGCTTGCGCGAGATGTCGCCGCCATAACATTTCGCGGTGACGTCCTTGCGGAACGGCTGGATCGTTTCGCGGGCGATTATTTTGCCGCCGATGGCGCCCTGGATCGGGACCTTGAACATCTGGCGCGGAATTTCGTCGCGCAGGCGTTCGCAGGCCTGCACGGCGCGTTCGCGTGCGTTGTCGCGGAACACGATCATCGACAGGGCATCGACCTTTTCGCCGTTGACAAGGATGTCCAGCTTCACCAGGTCGGCAGGCCGGTAATCCAGCATTTCGTAATCGAAGCTGCCGTAACCCTGGGTTACGGATTTCAGCTTGTCGTAGAAATCGAAAATGACTTCGCCAAGCGGCATGTCGAACCGCATTTCAAGGCGGCCGGGCGCCGGGTACCCCAGTTCGCTGTTGACGCCGCGCTTTTCCAGGCACAGCTTCATCACGACGCCCATGTAACGATCCGGAATCATGACTGAAGCGCGGATGTACGGTTCTTCCGCCCGCCGGATCACGACCGGGTCCGGGTAATACGCCGGGTTGTCGACCGAAATCATCGAACCGTCTTCCAGGAAGAAGTGGTATTCGACGCTGGGCGCGGTCAGGATCAGCGACTGGTCGTATTCGCGTTCCAGGCGTTCCTGCACGATTTCCAGGTGCAGCAGCCCCAGGAACCCGGCGCGGAACCCCTGGCCCAGTGCGATCGACGTGTCCTTCGTGTATGTCAGGGCCGCGTCGTTCAGTTTGTACCGTTCCAGCGCGTCGGCCAGTTCAAGGTAATCATCGGTCGAAACGGGGTAAATCGATGAAAACACGACCGGTTTCGATTCACGGAAGCCCTCCAGGGGCACGGCCGCGGGCCGGTCGTCCGTCGTGATCGTGTCGCCGATGCGCGTGTCCGCGACGGTCTTGACGCCCGCGATGATGTAACCGACGTCGCCCGCCACAAGCTGTTTCACCGGCGTGCGGTTGATGTTGTAGATGCCGACTTCCTCAATCCGGTGGGACGCGCCGGTGGACATCATTTTCGCGGTGTCGCCCGAGCGGACGCGGCCGTTCACCACGCGGACGCTGGCGACGGCGCCCCGGAACGAATCATAAAAGGCATCGAAAATCAGCGCCTGAAGCGGCGCGTCGGCATCGCCACGGTGGGGCGGAATCCGTTCGACGACCGTTTGCAGCAGTTCCGGTATGCCCTGGCCAGTCTTGGCCGATACCAGCAGCGCTTCCTCCGGGAACAGTCCCAGTTCCTTGTCGATCTGTTCCAGGCACATGTCGATGTCGGCGGACGGCAGGTCGATTTTGTTGATGACCGGGATGATTTCCAGGTTGTGCTCCATCGCCAGGTACATGTTGGCGACGGTCTGCGCCTGGACGCCCTGCGAGGCGTCGACCAGCAGCAGCACGCCCTCGCACGATTTCAGCGCGCGCGACACCTCGTATGAAAAATCGACGTGCCCGGGGGTGTCGATCAGGTTCAGGAAATACTGGTTCCCGTCGGCCGCGGTGAACGGCAGGCGGGCGGTCTGGCTTTTGATCGTGATACCGCGTTCGCGTTCGATGTCCAGGTTGTCCAGGATCTGGTCCCGGAATTCCCGGTCGGATATCAGCCCGCAGTGCTGGATCAGGCGATCGGCCAGTGTTGATTTGCCGTGGTCAATGTGCGCGATAATGCTGAAATTGCGGACGTTGATCATTGATTCCTGTCCCGAGCCCGAAAGAGGGCGTCAGCCCACGGCCCGGTAGAACGGCCCGCCCCGAGCCCCGTCGATGGATCAGAACTTCCAGCCGATGCCGAAGTCGAGAGCGAGGCCGTTGAGCATGTGGTGGGAGTCCAGCGAATCGATGTAGCCGCCGCCGGCCCAGCCGACCTCTGCGAAAACAGTGAAACCCGCGGCCGTCGCGTACATGACGCCGGGCATCGCGCGGGCGACCCAGCCGTGCGACAGGTCGTTCTGGCTGAGGCCATACAGCCCGTAACCAGCCGTGATCCTGACGTAAACGTCAAGATTCTTGTCCTTCAGGAAGGGGTACCCGGCGCGCAGCGAGCCGGAAAATCCGACGAAATTCCGCATCGACGAGCCGAACGGGTTGGCCGGGTCAGCGGTCATGTAAACGTTGCCATATTCGATCTGGCCGCCCAGTGCGATGTAATCCAGGACGGAGTATTCGGCGTACATCAGGATGCCGCCGGTCGGAACCTGCAGGCGGCGGGACGTGCCGTCGGCGGTGGCGGTGCCGTACGCGATGTACTGGCCTTCGATGCCGATGTTTGTTTCACCTTCGCGAGCCATCGCCGAAGGGGCAATAAGCATCACGGCCACGAACAGGAGGGCCACTTTCCTGGTCATCTGAAATCCCCTTATGAACCCCGGGGTAAAACCCCGCCAAACGCAATCCCGCAGATACTAATCGTAAAGGCGGCGTTAACGCAAGAGTAAAGGCAGGCCAATTGCACATGTTTGAGTGTAATCCTAGAATGGCCGCAGTCCTTGATTTTGAGGTAATCCGATGAACGTGTGCACAAAGGCTGTTTTGCTGGCCTGCGGGGTATTCAGCCTGTCGTGTCAGGACATCGGCATGAACGCGGCGATCAGCGAATGCGGCGGGTTTGAAACCGTAACGCGGGCACTGGACGAAAACCCGGACTGCGGGGACCACCGGCTGCTGCTGACCGTGGACGCGGACGACCCGAAAATCGTTCATTTCCTGGATGAAAACGTCTGGCTGAACTGCTGCGGGGAACACACCATCAGGGTGTACGTCGAACAGGGCGTGTACGCCATCTACGAAACGGACGAACCTGAAGGGGATCTTTTTGGCGGGGCCCGATGCGGGTGCATGTGCCTGTTCGACTACGCGGTCGACATACCGGGCGTTGATGAATCAATCGTTTCGATGCGTGTTGTCCTGGATGTGTCCGATGACGATGAACCGGCCGAAACCGTCTGGGAGGGCGATGTCGATCTCACGCACGGCGGGGCGGAAGTGATGATCCGGGAAAACGTCGGCTGGTGCGACCTGTAAGGGCTGCGGAACCGTCTTCCAAAATTGCACGTTTGAATGGCGCGGACGTGATGTAAAATCCCGGCTTGCCGCCGTCAGGGGGACGGTGGCCGTCAACGCCGGAGGCATCAATGGGCGCGCCCGTCACACAGACCGCTTTTACCGAATTTTCGCTGATTTCGAAGGGCAAGGTCCGCGACATATACGACCTGGGGGAACACCTTCTGATCGTGGTCACCGACCGCCTGTCCGCGTTCGACCATATCCTGCCGCAGCCGATCCCGCAGAAGGGCCGGGTGCTGAACCTGATGTCGAAATTCTGGTTCGAAATGACCGCCGGCAAAATCGGAAACCACATGGTTTCAACCGACGTGGCGGACCTGCCGGCAAGCCTGCAAAAACACGCCGACGTGCTGGAGGGCCGTTTCACGCTGGCCCGCAAGGCGAAAATGGTCCCGGTGGAATGCATCGTCCGCGGTTACCTGTCGGGATCGGGGTGGAACGATTACAAGCGGACCGGCGCCGTGTGTGGAATAGGGTTGCCCGAAGGCCTGCAGGATTCCAGCAAGCTGCCGCATGCGCTGTTCACACCGTCGACGAAGGCCGAATCGGGCCATGACGAAAACATCAGCTTCGAACAGGCCGTCGGAATCGTCGGTGCCGACACCGCCGCGAAAATCCGCGACGCCGCGTTGATGCTGTACACCACTGCCGCCGATTACGCGCTGACCCGCGGCATCATCATCGCCGACACCAAATTCGAATTTGGGTTCATCAATGGCGAACTGATCGTATGCGACGAGGTGCTGACCCCCGATTCCAGCCGGTTCTGGCCGGCCGCGTCCTGGCAGCCGGGCAGGGCTCAGCCGTCGTTCGACAAGCAGTACGTCCGCGATTACCTGCTGGGCATCGGCTGGAACAAGGAACCGCCCGTCCCGAACCTCCCGGACGAAGTCGTCGCCAACACCTCCGCCAGATATGTCGAGGCATATCGCCTGCTGACCGGGCGCGAAATCTAAGATCATCGTGGGGCGGGCCTTGCTTCGCTCGGGCCGTCCGGAAAGATGGCGGGGCGTTTAAGGCGGGACTGCCAGTCCGGAGCGAATGCGGAGGATTGCGCTGCCCGCCGACGTGCCGGTCAGGCACAACTGCGTCCATGTCGGTGCGTACGATCCTGATCCCCGCGGATGACGGGCCACCTTACGGGACGTTGATTTTAAGCAGCGGCGAAAATTTCGAGGCCATGTCGGGCGTGAAGACCTGGGTCCGGTTGCGGCCGGCGTCCTTGGCCGCGTAAAGGGCGATGTCGGCGGCGTCGACCAGGGTTTCCGGGGCATCGGCGTCGACGGGGTACACGGCCACTCCGATGGAAACCGTCAGGCGGCCGAGCGGCTGTTGCTGCTCGCCGAAAAATTCTTCGTCATCGATGCGGGTCCTGATTGATTCGGCGATTTCCAGGGCCCCGGCCCTGTCGGTCGTGATCAGGATGGCAGCGAATTCTTCCCCGCCGTACCTGCACGGGATATCAGTGACCCGAAGCCGGTTTCGGATAATTTCGCCGATTTTGGCCAGCACCGCGTCACCGGCCGGGTGGCCGAAATTGTCGTTGTAATGTTTGAAGTGGTCCACGTCGAGCATCAGCAGCGCGAATTCGGATGAGTCGCGCTGGCTGCGACGGAATTCGCGCCGGAGCGAAGTCTGGAACGTGCGCCTGTTGCCCAGGCCCGTCAATTCGTCCATCGCCGCCAGTTCCTGCAGGCGCGAGTTCGCCTTTTCCAGTTCCCAGGTGCGTTCCCGGACCGTTTCTTCGAGGTGTTCGGTATGCATCTGGATTTCGTCGGCCATATCGTTGAAGGTCTCGGCCAGCCGTCCGATTTCATCGCGGGTACTGATCGAGGCGCGGAATTTCATGTCGCCCGCTGCGAACCTTTCGGTCGCCTCGGTCAGGCGACGTACCGGCAGTATGACGCTGGCCCGAACCAGCAGGAGCACCGCGACCAGGAATATGGCCACGAAAATCGTGGCCAGGACCATCGAGCGGGCCACCACGGGCAGGATGGCAGCCTTGATTCGCCAGATGTCCATCGCGCCGACGACCGTGCCCCACCTGATTCCAGGCCTGCCCTCCACCGACGTTTCAACCGGCATGCTGACCAGCAGCACCTGGTGTCCATCAATTTTCACGTACTGGCGCAGCGGCTCGGCTGCGGCCCCCGCCCGGGTCAGGAATTCATCGGTCGCAAGAGGTTCATATCCGGGGACGATTTCGCGGGTAGCTATCCGACCCGACCGATCCAGGATCGCCGCGAATACGATGCCCACGTTTCCCTGGCGTTCACCGCGGACCGGCGCCAGCCCGCCGTCGATTCCCTCGAGCGAATTTGTCGCCATGTCGTTGCGGGTTGCCTGGGCAATACCGTCGATCAGCGCGATCGCGCGCAGTTCGGCCTCGCTGACAAGGTTGCGGTAGAAGTCACGGGCCATGAATGCCGCGGTGCCGGTCACGGAGATTCCGATAACAAGTACGGAGGCAAGTACGACCTTTACCCTGAAACTCATTCCGCAACCTCCGGCCCGCCGAGCGAGTCGACCTCCGCGATTGCCTGGGCGACCTCCGCGTATACCGCCTCGTCGGTTTCGACCCAGCCGGACATCAGGTCCCGTGGCCCAAGCAGGCCCTGAACGCCGTTGTTTGCGCTGACCTCGAGAAATGCGTTGGCGATTCGCCTGGCGAGTTCTGAGTCAAGATCGGGGGAAAGTACAAGCGGTTCGGATGGAATCCTGCCCGCGACCGCCAGGATACCGATGTCCGAAAGGTCTGATTCGCCGGTTGCCGCGATACGGATGGCATCGGTGAAAGTGGCCCCCGCATCCACGGTTTTCTGGCGGACCGCCTCGATGGTCTCACGATGGCTGCCCGTAAAAACCGGTTCATAGTCGCGCCAGGGCAGAAGTCCGAAACCGGCGAGGTAACGCGCGACGTAGATATACCCGGAAGCCGACCGGGGCGACGAAAACGCGATTCGACTGCCGCGAAGACCCGGGACGGTCCTGATGGTCGAGTCACGGTGAACGATGATGTCCGCCATGTAATAAATGGATGTCCGGTAGACCGTCGACGCGGTGAGGCGCAGGCAGGGCAGTCTTTTCCGGGCCTGCACGAATTCGGCGGGAGGGATCAGCGCACCATGAAGCTGACCGTCGACCAGGCCCTCGGTAAATGTCCTGTATTCACGTATCGGCACGAAATCGACCGGGATACCGATGCGCGCGGAGAGCCATGCCGAAAGCTCGGGCAGGGGAACGCCCCGCTGGCGGGAGCGGCCGGTGACCGATTCCGGCATCCCGATGTGGATAACCGTCGGCCTTACCGAGCCCGAAAGACACATCGACTGTCCCGGCCCCGCGGTCCGGGAAATGGACGGGGGCGTGTCCACGCCGGCCCCGCAACCGACCGCCACAAGCAGCACCGCAACGGCGATTGCGACATGAAACGGATTTCGCGCAGGCATCATTATGGATTGTCCACCGGACTTGCCGCGAATGATCATCGCGTATTATAGATAAGCGCAAGCGGTCGCGGAATATTCTTAATGAATTCGCCGACCGACATTCCGTTCCGGTCAAATGGCCTTGACGCAATCCGTGCCGGACAATACCCTAACCGCGGCAGGGAACGCGGTCGGTACTTTTAATGTTCACCAGGCGCATTTCGATCCTCGCGGGTCATTTCGGCAGCGGCAAATCTGAAATTGCGGTCAATTATGCCATGTCGCTGGCGCGGTCCGGCGTGCCGGTCTCACTGGTCGATCTCGACGTCGTAAAACCGTATTTCAGGTCGCGTTCGGCCCGCGATGAACTTGCCCGGGCCGGCGTCGAACTGGTCGCGCCTTCGGGCGACAATTATTACGCCGACCTGCCGATAATCATTCCGCGCGTACGCGGACTCTGCATGGATCGGTCGCGTCGCATCATTCTGGATCTTGGCGGTGACGACGTGGGCGCGCGCGTTCTGGGGTCGTTGTCGGACGTGGTCGATCCCGGCCAGGTCGAAACGGCCGCCGTTGTGAATTTCAGGCGTCCGCTGACGCCGGATCCGGCCGCCGCTGTCGCGATGATCCGGGGGATCGAGGGCAGCGCGCGGCTCCGCGTGGACGGCGTCATTTCAAATACGCACCTGATGCAGGATACGACCCCGGAAATCGTTCGCGCCGGGTACGCGCTGGCGGTCGAAACCGCCCGTATGATTGGCACAAAAGTAATGGCGGTTTGTGTTCCTTCCGTGATAAAGGATGATTTCAGGGCCGATGACTTCGACTGCGAAATCTTCCCGGTATCACGGGTGATACGCACGACGTTCGCCGCCGACACCGACCGGGATTCGTCCACGGGCGATGATGTCGGCGGTTTGTCCGCCGGATCGGGCGGGGCGTCGGGAAGGTCGTTGCCGGGCGCTTACGGCGTCCGCAAGGTCGGTCCGTTGTTTGTTCCGGCGGCCATGCCGGACGAGGAAGGTTAGGACATGCCCAGAATTGAAGTGGATCGTGATCGATGCAAAGGTTGCGAACTGTGCGTGAAGGCCTGCCCGCAGGGCGTGCTGGCGATCGGCCAGGAAATGAACGGAAAGGGGTACTTTTTCGTGAAGCTCGGCGAACCGACGAAATGCATCGGGTGCCGGCTCTGCTGCATCACCTGTCCTGATGTCGCGTTGACGCTGAAGGTCAACGGTACGATGTACCACTATTTCAGGTACTGATCGTCAGGTCTGGAAACTGTGAAAGGTCCGCCGGCGGACCGCAGGGGAATTCAATGGCCAGGAAATTGATGAAAGGTTGCGAGGCGATCGGGGAAGCGGCGATTCGTGCGAACTGCAAGCTGTTCTTCGGATACCCGATCACCCCCCAGAACGAAATCCCGGAATACATGTCCCGCAGACTTCCGGAGGTTGGCGGCATGTTCGTCCAGGCGGAAAGCGAATTGGCCGCATCGAACATGCTTTACGGCGCGGCCGGCGCCGGTGAACGCGTTTTCACGTCGTCGTCGTCGCCAGGCATCAGCCTGATGCAGGAAGCGATTTCATACATGGCCGGCGCCCAGTTGCCGGTGGTCATCATCAACATCATGCGTTCAGGCCCCGGCCTGGGCGGCATTCTTCCGTCCCAGGCGGACTATTTCCAGTCGACCAAGGGCGGCGGTCACGGCGACTACCACCTGATGGTGCTGGCCCCGTCGTCGGTTCAGGAAGCGGCGGACCTGGTGCAGGACGCCTTTGATCTTGCCGACTATTACCGGAACCCGGTTGTGATCCTGGCCGACGGGCTCATCGGCCAGATGATGGAACCGGTCGAATTGAAGGATGATCGCAAGCCGCTGAAGCAGTTGAAGCCCAAGGACTGGGCGGCGACGGGCTGGAACGGCACCGGGCGGCCGCGCGCGATCGTCAATTCGTTGTTCCTGGATCCGAACGAACTGGAGGCCGTCAACCAGGCGCTGTCGGCCAAGTACGCCGAAATGGCCGCAAACGATGTCAGGTTCGCCGAATACTTCACCGATGAACCTTACGACCTCCTGGTCGTCGCGTACGGAACTGTCGCCCGCGTCTGCCTGTCGGCCATCCGCCAGCTGCGATCGGAAGGCTTCAAGGTCGCGCTTTTCCGTCCGATATCCCTTTACCCGTTCCCGTTCGATGCCGTGGCGAAGGCCGCCGAAAAGGCCGGCCGGGCACTTGTCGTCGAACTGTCCGCGGGTCAGATGGTCGAGGACGTCCGCCTCGCCTGTGGTCGGGACTTCCCGGTTGCGTTCCACGGACGTACCGGCGGCAATCTCGTGTCACCGGAAGAGGCGCGGGAAAAGATCCTGGCCCAGCTTGCCGCGAAGGAGACAGGAAGATGAAAGACAATCTTGCGTTCAAGTATCCGGAAGGATTGAATAAGGTCAGTACCCATTACTGCCCGGGCTGCACCCACGGCATCATTCACAGGATGATCGCCGAAGTGCTGGACGAACTGGGCGTGCGCGACCGCACCGTCGGCGTTTCCCCGGTCGGATGCGCGGTCCTGGCGTACAACTACTTTTCGACCGATTACCAGGAGGCCAGCCACGGCCGCGCCCCCGCGGTCGCCACAGGCGTCAAGCGCGCGCGTCCCGACCTGATGGTTTACACGTATCAGGGCGACGGCGACCTGGCGTCCATCGGCATGGCTGAAATTATCCATGCGGCCAACCGTGGCGAAAAATTCACGGTCATATTCGTGAACAACGCGATTTACGGCATGACCGGCGGCCAGATGGCGCCGACGACGATGCCCGGCCAGGTCACGACGACATCGCCGCGCGGGCGTGAGGTCGAACTTGCCGGCCACCCGATCCGGATGGCTGAACTTATTTCCTCGCTGCACACGCCGGCTTTTATCGCGCGTGGAACGGTCATCAGGCCGCTGCACGCCGTGCAGACCAAACAGCTTCTTCGCGAGGCCTTCACGTACCAGAAGGAAGGCCGCTGCTTCAGCATGGTTGAAATTCTTTCGACCTGTCCGACGAACTGGGGCATGCCCCCGGCTGAGGCGCTGACCTGGCTGGAAAAGACCATGATGCCGTACTACCCGCTTGGGGTCTTCAAGACGCCGGATGCCGGTGTCGATCGTGCCCCGGCCCCGATGTTCGGTTTGACCGACGGAGGTATGTGATGCAGCGCGATATGATTTTTGCCGGATTCGGCGGTCAGGGCGTTCTGCTGATGGGCAAGATGATCGCCTATGCCGGCATGAACAGCGGAAAGGAAGTCAGCTGGCTGCCCGCCTACGGCGCGGAAATGCGCGGCGGCACCGCCAACTGCACCGTCGTCGTTTCGGACGAACCTGTCGGTTCGCCGGTCGTCGCTGCGCCGTGGGCGCTCGTCGCGATGAACCTGCCGTCGCTGGACAAGTTCGAAAAGGTGGTCAGGAAGGATGGTGTCCTGCTGATCAATACATCGCTTATCAACAGGCCCGCGACCAGGACCGACGTGCACATCGTCAATATCGCGGCCAACGAAATCTGCAACGAACTTGGCAATCCGAGGGGCGCGAACATGGTCGCCATCGGTTGTTATGTTGGCGCGACGGACGTCGTTCCGGTCGATGCGATGGAAAATCTGATTCGCGAAACATTCGCGAAGAAGCCCGCGCTTATCGACGTGAACCTGGAATGTTTCAGAAGGGGCCTGGAAGTCGGCCGTTCACAGAAGGCGGTTTGATCATGAGTGATGAAAAGGTAACCGTTTACAGGGTCAACCAGGAACTGTGCATCGGCTGTCACCGGTGCTTCCGGGTCTGCACGTATCGCGCGGTCAGCGGCAATCCCAAGGAAAAACATTCGATCGACGTGGCGAAGTGCATGGCGTGCGGCGCCTGCGTGGCGTGTCCGAAGGAAGCCATCAGCGCCATCACGGTCGACGCGTCGGTCCGCACTTTCGAAGTGAAGTGGGTGCACTGCGCCGGCTGCGGCGTGCCGGTGATCACCGAAGAACAGGCTGCCTGGGGCGCCGCCCGGAAGGGCGTCAATCCTGACGCGTTCGGGCTGTGCGATGAATGCAAGCGGCGCGCGATGGTGGTCCAGGCCGGGAAGTTGATGGGATGTTGAAAGGGCGAACCGCCTTGCCGAGGCTTCGGCGTGTCATCCGCCTTTGCGGGAAGTGCTGATTATCATCCGTTCGTACGGGGCGGATGCGAGGGTTTTGTGATGGATAACATGTTCAGGGTGGTTCCGGAATTGTGCATCGCCTGCGGAAAATGCGAACTGGCCTGTGCCTTCGCGCACGGTAAGGACGGCAAGCCCGGCGTCAGCAGGATCAGGATTTACAAACGCGGCCTGGAGGCCGGAATCCCGATCGTCTGCCTGCAGTGCGGCAACGCGGCCTGTGCCGCGGCGTGCCCGGTCAGCGCAATCAAATGGAATGAAAAGACCGGCGCGCTGGAAGTCGATCGCGCAAAGTGCGTCAACTGCCACATGTGTGTCGCTGCATGTCCTTTCGGCAATATCGTGGCCGAACCGGCGGAACCGTTCGTCGCGAAGTGCGACCTCTGCGGCGGCTCGCCCAGGTGTGTGGCTTTCTGCCCGACCGGCGCGATTGCGTACCTGCCGGCCGAAACCGCCATGCGGCACCCGGACGACGTCGCGGCCGGGCGCTGATCGTCAGATCATTTGAACGCGGCCGCTGCCGCCGGGGGGCTGGTATGCGCAGCATCGTGGTTTCCTGGTTCCCGCGGGGGGGCGCTGCGTCATTCATTGCTATTCTTGCGACTTCCATCCTGCTTGCATCGGGGTCCGTGAACCTTGCGTCGGCGGCGCCGGTCGATCGCGTCGAACAGCTTCTCGACGTTCTCGTCACGGCAAATTTCAACGGAGATTTCGCGGGCGCCGGCCAGGCGCTTACCGCGGTGGTGGAATTCGAGCGTGCGAACGGGATCGAGCCGTCCGGCCGCATGGCCGTCATCCAGGTGCGTGAAACACAGGCATTCGCGGACAGGCTGCAGGCGCGAATCCAGGGATACATCGATTCAGGGTTTCCGATACTGGCCAGTCTCGAAATCGCGGCTTACGGAGACGTCCTCCGGTTCGAGCCGTCCGGCGCTGCGCGGGTGCGGACGATGTCGGCAATGGTCGACGCGGCCGGGGCAGTCCTGTGCGACCAGTTGAACGCTGAAGCGGCGACGCGGCCCGGGATCCGGGATATAGCAAATGGCGTCTGCGCCGGGTTCGGGCGACTGGTTGCGGAACCTGTTTCCGCGGGTTATGCCCGTACGCGTTCAGCGGGGCTTGTGCCGGCGCCGGTCGGCGTCATCGCGGTGTCGGGGGACGTCAGGGGATTCGCGGACATGGCGGTGCTGGGTGGCGCCCTTGATCGCACGGTTAAGGCGGGTGCGCTGGTCGGGCAGGGCGGGACGCTGGCTCTGGCTGTGACGCTGTCCGGGAACGCAGTGTCTTCGATCGCCGGCGGGCCAGGACAATTCCCGTTCCAGTACGCTGTCGAGGTGCCGTATGCCGAAATGGAGGAATACTGCCAGTGGGTCGAGGAAGTGAAGCTTGAGACCGTGGTCGAGGGTGCGATCACCAGGACGGTGAAGCGTACCACCCGTACCTGCAACAAGTCCCAGCGTCCGGTGGACAAGGTAAGGGTTGAACCGCGCACGCTGATGCTGGACGGAACCGCCTGGAAACAGACGGTTATCTGGCAGTACCGCGTCACGTTCGACGACGGCGACGGCTGCACGGGCGCACGGGCCTTCGACGGCCGCGAAACGTACAACGATTTCGAACACAACCTGTCTGACCCGGCCATCGGCCTGGCTCCCGACCCAAAGTCGCCGGTGGCGCCCGACGCGTTCGCAGTCGACGTGGCCGGACGGATCGCCGGGTGGCTGGTTGAAACCGAATCGAACTGCCTGCGGCGGCGCTGGTGCGATCGACCTGCCGGCGGCGGCCCGATCGACCTGGAAACCGCGCTCCGCTGTGCGGCGCTGCCCGGCTCCGACCCGCGCGCGGTCGATTCCGCGATTGGCGTCCGTTTCGGCGTGTCCGTTGCCGAATTGCTGCGGTTCATGGGTCGGGTCAATCAGGATTAAACTTCCCTTTTAATTCAGGGCGGAGTGACCAAACGCGAAATCTGTTGATAAATCAACAATGGCGCATTCGTAATCTTGACCTGTCTGCCGGTTCACGACATGATTCGCCCATAAAACGGCTGGTGCACCGGTTGGTGGTTTTTTCCTTGATGGCGGGGTCTGATGTCGTTCGAAATTAAGGGCCTTTCAAAGATCATGGACGCGCTGGGCGTGCCAGTCACCCAGCCGTCGGTTCCGCCGGCCACTGCCTCGGCTGACCCTGATTCGACCATTCCCGTCGGCGGGCGCGTCATTGATGGCCGTTTCGAAATTGTCCGCGAAATCGGCCGCGGCGGCATGGGGTTGGTCTTCCAGGCCAACCAGAGGTCGGTCAACCGGCCTGTCGCGCTGAAGGTGCTGAATCCAGATTACAGTCGCGATGCCGATGCTCGCGCCCGTTTCAAGGCCGAGGCCGCCGCTGTCTGCAAACTGAAAAACCAGCACACGGTGACCGTTTACGATTTTGGCGAGGACGAATCCGGTGAACTTTTCCTGGTCATGGAAATGCTGGACGGCCGGTCGCTGTCCACCGTTCTCAGGGAAGATGGACCGCT
>CAYYCO010000059.1:0-17956 GCA_964470365.1 uncultured Anaeromyxobacteraceae bacterium
GAACCCGCGACGTCAACCTTGGCAAGGTTGCACTCTACCACTGAGTTATTCCCGCGTGATAACAAACGCGAGCGGTAAAATAGCCCCGGCGGGCCGCGTCTGTCAAGTCAATTTTTGCGGCAGATTCAGGCCTGGCGCACGCGGGGACTACTGGAGGACGCGCCACGTGGCGTCACTGATACCGCCGGAACCCACCCCAGCGACCAGGTAGATGTATCCGAAAGCCCTTGAAAGTCCGTAGTAACCGAGCCCGCCGGAGACGGTCGCGTTGGCGCTGGTCCGCTTCACGCCGGCCAGGTCCGCGTACGTCCACGAAGCATATCCGGGGCACCCGAAAGACGAATCGCCGGGGTCGCCCGGTCCGGGGGGCGGGCAGAACGGGAAACGTTTGGACTGCGCGATCAGGTTGCCGGGCACCTGGCCCAGGTTTTCCGATCCCACGCCCATGAACGAAAAGAGGAATTTCTGGTAGAGCGCGACGTTGATGCCGTGCGCACTCGAATTGTCGGCATTGACCTGAAGCGTGAAGAGGCCGGACGGAGGCTGGTTCAGTTCCAGCAGTTCGCCCGTGTAAAGATCGACGCCGACGGCCTCGATGTCGTCCAGCCCCGTGTCGCCGGATGCGACCACGTCGTCATTGCCCAGCATGGCAATCAGGAAGACAGGTTCGGGGTTTTCGTCCAGCGCACGGGGCGCGAACGGCGCCGTCGGCATGAACCCGCCGCCGCCCGTGAATTCCCAGCCCTGCGTCGGGACGTCGACCAGCCCGTCGCAGTTGTCGTCCACGCCGTTCTGGAGGTCTTCCCATGCGGCGGGGTTGATCATCAGGTTCGTGTCGTCGCAGTCGGTGCCGCCGCATTCCGCGTCGAAGAAACCGTCCCCGTCGACATCCGGGCAGTCGGGCGTCACCGGGTCGTCGTCGTCGTCGTCCTCGAAGGCGAGGTTTTCAAGCCGGTCCTGCGAATTGCCCAGCCCGAAGAACGAGCGGCCGGTACGCAGCCCGACGGCCTCGACGGTCGGGCCATCCAGGCTTCCGTCGATGAAGAAGCGGATCGATTCAACCGATGATTCCGACGACGGCAGGGGTTCGAAGCCGGTCCGGCCGCCAATCACGAACATCACGCCGACGAGGGCGTCCGGGTCCGTTTCGTCGAACTGTGTTTCCACATACGTCGCCCTGGCGCCCTCGCGCGGGATGTTCAGCAGCAGCGGCTGGCCGTCGGCGCCGCGGGCATAATCGAACAGCGACAGGCTTCCGGTCGGCAGCGGCATGACCGCGGCTGGCGGCGTTTCGGCAAGCGCCGGGGTGCCCAGCGTGTCGTCATAATAGAGCGTGCCGGCCGGTACCTCGGCAACCAGGTTGTAATCGCCCCCCTGTCTCGAGCGGTAGACCCTGTATGAAGCGGCGGCCGGAACGTCGTTCCATGCAAGCGACACAACGCCGGAGTCTCCATCGACCCTGGCCAGAAGCGGGGCCCCTGGAACCGATTCGAATTCGGTCGTTTCATCTATCCACGATACGCTGGTGACCACATAGGAATAAGTGATCGACGGCCAGCCCGGATTGTCCGGGTAGACGGTTCCATCCAGTCCGTACGGGGAGGGCGTCAAGTAACCGGCCCCGTCGTCCGTGAAGGATCTTGATGTCGCCGGCGCCATCCATGCGACCGCGACTTCCGACCCGTATGGCAGGTTGGCAGCCGCGCAGCGGTAGACGTTGTACCCGACCGCGTCCTTGACCGGTTCCCACGAAATGGTCAGGGCGCCGGCCTCGCCGCGGTATGAAACCGAGCTGGATGCCAGCGTTTCGCCAGCCGGCGTCACCGCCGACACGCGGTACAGCCAGCGGCCCGCAGGCAGGAACCCACCGCCGTCCGCCTCATGCGGGGCACGCGTGCGCGGGGCGCCGGAGCCGGTCAGCATCCTGGCCGTTTCAATCGATTCGACCGCAGGCGAAGCGGCATCCGGAAGCGAACGGCCGCCCGCCACGAACAGCGTCTTTCCGACGCGGACAGTCGCGGCGCCGGATCGGGGTTCCGCCATCCTGTTGACGATGCGCTGTCCGGTCAGGGGATCGGTCTGCACCGGGACGAACCATGTGCCGGGTTCGCCGTTGGGGCCGACCTGGCTGATTTCCACGTCGTCAAGCGGGATCCCCGCCGAATCCAAGCCGCCGGTCGCCACCAGGAAGCCGTGTCCCATGCCGTCGACCATGGCGTCCAGGCCGTGCTGCCACCTCGGGATGTTCAGCCGCGATATCATCGCCTCGAATGTCGTCAGCGAGCCGGGCGAATTGTTGGACACCTGGTAGAAATAGAACGTGTCGAACTGGTCGTCCGGATTGGTGACCCTGACCGGGTAGATGCCGGCGGCCAGGCCGGACGGAACCGTGGCGCCAAGCACCGTGCCGGCGGTGATTACGGTCGTGGCGAGGGCGTCTTCGGCGCCGCCGACAACCAGCGAGACGACGGCGCCATCCTGGAAATCGCGTCCGGTCACGGTCATGGTGACCGACGTGGCGTTTCCCGCGCGCAACGGCGTTATTGCGTCGATGGCTGGCGGTGCGACGTCCGTTATCGTGAAGGCGGACGTCCATTTCCCTGCCAGCCCGTCAGGGTTGACGACCCAGAAGTCGTATCCGCCGACCGGGATCTGGCTGGTTCCGGCCTGCACGACGGCCGTGAGCGTGGTGGAATTGGCCACCTCGACGTAACTGCATTCGTACGTCTGTCCGTATCCCGCGAGTACCACCGCCGCCCCTGCGGCAAAACCCGTTCCCGTCACCGTGACCATGCGGTCGCGCCCGGTCTTGGCGGTGTCGGGGGTAACGCCCGTGACCGTCGGCGCGGTTGCGCCGGCCGCCAGGATCCTGAAGCCGGACAGGCTGTCGGCGACGCTGCCGCCGTCGACAAGTTCCACCCGGTAGTAACCCCGGATCAGGCCGTTGGAAGCCGGGAATGACGCCGAGATCCGGCGGCCGCCGTCCAGCACCAGCACTGAGTCCGGCGAGGCCTCGTAACCGGCCGTAATTGCGTTGTCGCCGGTGATCCGCACAGTCATCCCGGCGTCCAGCCCGGTTCCGGTGACGGTCAGCGTGAAGGCAGTGTTTTCAACCGCGGATTCAGGCGCGATGCCGTTGATTTCGGTGGGTTCCGGCGGCTGGCCCGGGTCCGGCGCCGCGTCGGAACCGTCGTCGGCGGCCGGAAGATCGGTCGTCGGGGTGTCCTGCGGCAAGTCCGTCACGGTCGTGTCCGTGTCCACGACGTCCGGTGTCGAGGTGTCTTCCGGAACGTCCGCGCCGGAATCGCCGCCTTCGTCCGGCATGGCATCCTCGACGGTATCGGCGGTCACGTCGTTTCCGTCGTCCCCGGCAAAGTCGTCCGGCACGACGTCGGGCGGTTCCACGTCGTCGCCACCGTTGTCGACGAACTGGATATCGCCGCCGTTGTCCACGGGTTCGACGACGTCGTCACCTGAATCGTTTCCCTGGTCCGTGACCACAAGGGTGTCGTGACCGGTATCGAACCCGTTGTCCGTGGTGCCGGGGTCGTCACCGTTGTCGGCCGGTTCGACCGCGTCGAATCCGCCGTCGCCGCCGCCGATGTCGTCGAGCGGGCCGTCGTCGCCGCATCCAAGCGCCAGGCCGCCGATCAACGCCACGATAACAACAAGAGATTTCTGCATTTTCATGATGTCATCCCGCCTGTCCGATTCCCGTCGTCGCAAATATCAAGGCGCCGTGAAATTGTCCCGTGCCGACACGCCTTCGGAACCGGCCGTCCCGGGTGCGCCGAGCGATGCCCCGCCCATGCCGCCCGAACCGGCGGCGCCGATTGCGCACATCGTACCGTCGGCGTATCCGGCCGTGGACAGGCCGGCGGCCGTCGACACGAACACGCAGAAGCTGGGGCCGCCGCATCCGCCGCCGCCGCCGCCGCCGTTCCCGCCATCGCCACCGTTTCCGCCCTTGCCGCCGCCCGGCGCGCAGAACGTCAGGTAGCTGCCGGAACCGTCCGCCCCGCCGCCGCCGCCGTTACCGCCGGCCCCGCCGGTGCCGCCCGGGCCGCCATCGCCGCCGTTTCCGCCGCGTCCCGCCCGGATGCCGTTCGAAACGATTTCCGGGAGGCTGCCGAGGACTGATTCCTGCAGCACGAAGATGCCGAACGATCCGCCGCCGGAAATGCCGGCCGCGCCGCCCGAACCCGGGCATCCGCCGCTGCCGCCGCCGCCGCCGCTGCCGCCGAGATCGCTGAATCTGGCGTCGGCCGCCGCGCAGGCGGCATCGGTTTCGACGCCCCCGCCCGCGCCCCCGCCGCCGCCGCCCGATCCGGCCACGCCGCCCGCGCCCTGTCCGGCGGCCGCAGGCATCCAGAAACCGGCCGCCACGGATCCGGTGGTGTCGACACAGCCGTTCCCGCCGATGCCGTCAAGGCCTTCAAGGCCGTCTGATCCCGGCTGCCCCACGCGCGTCAACCCCGATGGCGGAAGGACGCAGTTGGAGCATCCGCCGGTGTCCGGGTCGATCAACTGGTCGAACCCCGGCGTTCCCCCCAGCGAGGCGCCAAGCGGTCCGGATCCCGGCTCGCCGCCGGTTCCGATCGAAATCGTCTGCGTGTACGGGAATGTCGGGTTGGAACCTGGCAATGCGTCCTCGTCGAAGTCGGGGCATATCGACGAACCGCCGTTGCCGCCGCTGACCGGGATATCGCCGCAGGCCGCGCCGCCCCCCGTCCCGCCGTGGGTGAGTTGCAGGGAACAGGCCGAGCCGGCGTCCGCGGCCGCGAGACCGTTCGCCCCGCCCACGCCGTCGTTGCCCTCCGTCCCTGCGTTGCCGCGTGTTCCCGCGGCGCCGTTTCCGGAAATGACACGGTTGTTTGAAAGCGTCAGCGCGGCGTCGCAGTCGAAAACGTAGACCGCGTATGAACTGGCGCCGGGCGCCGTGGCGTCGGCGCCGTAGATGGTGAACCCGTCGAGCGTGGCGTCCCCGGCCGTCCCGGCGATGCCGGTGGCGACCACCGCGGCCGCCCCGAGCGGCGCCATGATGACCGATTCGTACAGGGACGCATCATGGTTCCTGAAATCAGGGCTGTATCCGCCGAAAACGGACACGCCGGCAGCCATGATGACCGATTCCTCGTAAACGCCGGTGTCCACATAAACCTGCGTCTCGCCTGAAGCCAGCGCCCTCTCGATGCCCGCGCCGATGGTTTTCAGCGGGTTGTCAATCGAGCCGTCGCCGAGGTCGCTGCCGCTGCGCGAAACGAATATGCCGCCCTCGATCGATCCGTCGATCCCGTCGCAGTCCGTGTCGATGCCGTCCGGAACGTCGGGTCCGGCCACGAAGCGGCATTCGCAGCCGTCGATCAGTTCGCCGTTCACGTTGAACCAGCCGTCGTCGCAACCGATGGTGCAGAACGGGACCGGGCCGTCCGTCGAACACGTTCCGAAGCTGTTAGGGTATGACAGGACGCCGCAGTTGTTGAAGCATTCGCCGCAGTGTTCGCCGCCGGTGAACGCACCCGTCGACGGATCCCTGAAGTCCTCGTCGATCTGGCCGTTGCAGTTGTTGTCCAGACCGTCGCAGCTTTCATCGGGAAGGTCGCATCCGCTCCATTCGCCGGCCGCGCAGGTCTGCAGGCCCAGGCACGTGATTGTGCTGAAGTCCTCGCCCTGCCAGATCACCTGGCACGAACGGACCGCGTTCGGATTGTCTTCACCGCACCCGCAGCGTCCGGTCGCCGGCACGCACTGACCTGTGAATTCGCCCTGCGCCAGCGACGTGTCGCAGAAATAGCCGACCGGGCAGGAATTGCCCTCGCCACATGGCACCGCGCAGTACGTCCCGTCGTCAAACGTCAGGCACCGTCCGCCCTCCGCCAGGCACGCGACGTCCTCGACGCATGGCATGCACAGGGTGTTCATATTGGATATGCACTGGAATTCATTGACCTTGTGGTATCCATTGTCGCACTTGCCGACCACGCACTGCGGCGACGCGAACGCACCGCTGCATTTCGCCGTCGCGTGTTCAATGGTGCCCGCGCAGGAACGTGAGCAGGCGCCGCAGGATTCGTCGCCGAGGTACTGGCCGTCGACCTTGAAGTCCTCGTCGGTGTCGCCGTCGCAGTCGTTATCGATGTAGTCGCACGATTCCGCTTCCGGCGTCCGGGCGTCGCAGACCCAGCCGAGCGTGCCCAGGCAGCGTTCGGTGCCGGCGCAGGTCCCGACGTCCGTAACGGTATTTTCGCAGGCGCGTGTCGATTCGAAGCCGTCGTCCGGCACCCCGTTGCAGTCGTCGTCCAGCCCGTTGCAGGTTTCCGCAACCGGTTCGGCGGCGTTGCAGGCGCTCCACCCCGTGGCTTCCGTGCAGGTCTTGAGTCCGCCGCATGAACCGATTTCGTTTGTGATTGCGCAGGATTTGACGGTTCCGTCCATGCCGGCACGGCAGTCGCAGGACCCGGTCGCCGGCACGCAGAATTTTCCGGCGTCGGCCACGTCCACGCAGTCGAAGCCGTCAAGGCAGGTGTCCGCCGTGGAACACGCCGGCGCGCAGAACGATGCGTCGTTGAAATGGATGCATTTGCCGTCGCCGCACTGTCCGTCAACGGTACAGGCGCTGCATACCGGGGTCGAATCGGGCACGCAGATGAAAATCACGTCGGGGGCGGTGTTTGCCACGGATCGGCAGGCATAGCCCGCCGGGCAGTCCGAAAGGCAGGTGATGGTGCACACCGGGCCGAGATTGCTGGCGACGCAGAAGTTGCTGTCGCATTCGTCGTTATCCCGGCAGGGCCAGCCAAGCGAACCCGGTTCGATGGTGGAATCGTATTCGACCGTGTCGATCCTGACGTCATCAATGGCATCGATCGCGACGTCATCGCCGTTCAGTTGATCGAACGGCACGCCATCATCCGTGATCAGGGTATCCACGACATCCGGCAACCCGTTGCCATCGTCACCGCACCCGGCCAAGCCGGCCAGCATGATCATGGCGACCGCCGGTGCCGTGAATACAGGCGAATACTTTTCACAATCCACGTTTTTCATAGTCGTCACCCCATGGTAGTCGTGTCGCGGTCGAAGGCGTCAGGTGCTGCGCGGCCGCAAAGGACCGGGCTTTCTTAACGATTAAGATACAACTTTGAGGAATTTTGTAATCCCGAAATCGCGTCTGCCGGAAAGTTGGCATTTCCCCGCCGCATCATGGCCCGGCGCGTCATATTCCCCGTTGACATGAAGGGGGGCATGCGGGATTCTGCATCCATTCCTGAACTGGGGGTTTGTCCCATGGCCTGCAAGCAGATTGACAAGGAACGCAACGTCCTCATTTCGATGAATCCCGCCACGCTGGAAACGATCGGCGAGGTCCGCATGTGCACTCCCGACGAGGTTTCCGCGGCGGTTTCCAGCGCCCAGGCCGCCTTCCCGGTGTGGTCCGCGCTGTCCGTCCGTGAAAGGGCCGCCCACCTGCTGCGCGCCCGTGATTACATGATTGAACGGGCCGACGAAATCGCGGCGCTGATTTCCAGTGAAAACGGCAAGCCGATTACGGAGGCGCTCAACGCCGAGGTCCTCGTGGCCTCGGAAATCATTACCAGGTACGCCGCGCGTGCTCCGGAACTGCTGAAGGATCGCCCGCTCGAAATCGGGAATCCGCTGCTGACCATGCTGAAGGAATCCCGGCTGGTTTACAGGCCGCTTGGCGTCGTCACCGTCGTCAGCCCATGGAACTACCCGTTTTCGATTCCCATGTCCGGCCTGATTTTTTCGCTGCTGGCCGGCAACACCGTCGTGTTCAAGCCGGCGTCGGACGTGGCGCTTATCGGACAGAAAATCCACGAAATCCTTACGGTCGGCGGCGGCCTGCCCCCGGGAACCCTCAATACCGTCATCGCATCCGGCAGGACCATCGGTGAAACCCTGTTTACGCCTCCGATCCGCCGGATCGTTTTCACCGGCAGCACCGAGGTGGGCCGCATGATCCAGGGTATCGCCGCGAAAAATTTCATTCCGACGTCGATGGAACTGGGCGGCAAGGATCCGATGATCGTTCTGGACGACGCGGATCTGGAACTGGCCGCTGCCGGCGCCGTCTGGGGCGCGTTCACGAACTGCGGCCAGGTCTGCGCGTCGGTGGAACGCGTATATGTGGCCCGGCCGGTATACGAAAAATTCCTGAAGCTGGTCGTTGAAAAGACCAGGGCGCTCAGGGTCGGCATCGGTTCCGACCCGGACACCGACATCGGTTCGATGGCCAACGAGGAGCAGTACAAACAGGTGCTGGAACATCTGGAAGAGGCCGTTGCGATGGGCGCGAAGATCGAGTGCGGCGGCAAGCGGCCGGAGGGTGTCGGGCCGGGCTTCTTCATCGAACCGACGGTCCTCACGAACGTGACCCACGACATGAAGGTCGTCCGCGACGAAACATTCGGCCCGATGATGCCGGTGATTCCGTTCGACACCGTGGACGAGGCGGTCTTCCACGCGAATAATTCGGTTTACGGCCTTTGCGCCTCCGTCTGGGGCGGCAACCGCCGCCGGGCCGAGGAAGTGGCGCGACGCATCGAGGCCGGGACCGTCTGCGTAAACGACGCCGTGTTCTCGTTCGCGCTGGTCGAAACGCCGTGGCAGGGCATGAAGGAATCGGGCACCGGGTGTTCCCACTCGGACGAGGGCTTCATGGAATTCGTGTTCGGTCAGCACATCTGCGAAGACCGTTCGCCGGGCTTCATGCACAGGCGGATGTGGTGGTTCCCGTACTCGCGCGATTCATACAACCTGCTGAAATCTTCGGTGAACGCGTTTGCGAACCTGGCGAAATTCCCGGCGCTGGGCGTCGCCGTCATGACGAAGAAGGCATACAGGAAGATGTTCATGTGACCCTGCCGCGCTCCGAATCCCGGGTCGCCGTCGCGGCCGTCCGCCCATGGAATTGACGATTATGGAACGTTTGGAAGAAATCCTGGATCTTGCGCGGTCCTGCGAAACATCCGTCGATGAAACCAGGGTCGCGGCGGCCTGGCGGCTGGCGGCCGGGCAGGGTGTTGCCGGGGACAGGCTGGAACACGCGGCGGGGGCGGCCAGGCTGGTCTGCCGGCTCCGGCTTGACACGGCCGGCATCTGCGCGGCGCTGACGCTCGACGTCGCGCGGAACGGCGGCACTTCCAGGCTTCAGGAGGCGCTCGGCGACGACGTGGCCCGGCTGGCCGACGGCGTGGCGGGGCTGGGGCGTTTCCAGTTCAGCGCGAACCGGTCCACGCAGGCCGACAATTACAAAAAGATGCTCGTCGCGATGGCGCGCGACATCCGCGTCCTTCTGGTGAAGATGGCGGATCGGCTGCAGGAACTGCGCGAATGCGCCCCGTCGCCCGACGACAACGCCCGCCGCGTGGCCGAAGAATCGCTGATGATTTACGGGCCGCTGGCCGAACGGCTGGGCATTTCGTGGCTGCGGACCGAAATCGAGGACACCTGTTTCCGTGTATTGTGGCCCGACGAATTCGAGGACCTGCGCCGCAGGGCCGAAGAACGGCTGGCCGAACGCCAGGAATTCATCAACGGCGTCATCGCTCGGATATCCGGCCTGCTTTCGGAAAACGGCATGACCGGTTTCGAGGTTTTCGGGCGCCAGAAAAACCTGTACGGCATCCGGAAAAAGATGCTGGTCCAGAATATCCCGCTGGAAAAGGTCTATGACTTCGTGGCGTTCCGCGTGATCGTGGAAAGGGTGCCGGATTGCTGGCAGGTGCTGGGGCTGGTGCACAACATCTGGACGCCGATTCCGTCGCGTTTCAAGGATTTCATCAACGTTCCCAAGCCGAACGGGTACCGTTCGCTGCACACGTCGGTGTTCGGGCCGCTGGACGAACCGATGGAAATCCAGATCCGGACCAGGCAGATGCACCACGACGCCGAATCGGGCATTGCGGCGCACTGGTCGTACAAGGAATCCGGCAGGCTCGAGGTCCGCGACCAGGAGCGGTTCAACTGGCTCAAGCAGCTGGTCCAGTGGGCCGGGGAAATACAGGGGCGCGAACAGGCCGAGGGCGCGACGCCGGGCGCCACCATTGAAGAGATGCGGGACCACCTCTTCGAGGACCAGGTCTTCGTGTTCACGCCGCAGGGCGACCTGCGGGTCCTGCGCCACGGCGCCACGGCACTCGACTTCGCGTATGACGTCCACACCCAGATTGGACATTCGTGCACCGGGGCGCGCGTCAACGGCAGGCTCGTGCCGCTTTCCACCGAACTGGCGTCCGGGGACATGGTCGAGGTGCTGACCTCGCGCACCGCCCGTCCCAGGCGGGACTGGCTGAATTTCGTCGTCACGTCGCGGGCCAGGACAAAGATCAGGTCCTGGATGCTCGAGGAAGAGCGGCGCGAGGCGCTCGAAATCGGGCGGCAGATTCTGGAAAAGGAATTCCGCAAGGCCGGACCCGACGCCGTCCGCCACATGAAGTCCTTTTTTACCGACGACGAGGCGGGCCACAGGATTGCGGAATCGTTCCGTATCGGCAGTCGCGACGAACTGATCCGCGCCGTCGGTCACGGCAGGGTCCAGGCCGTCGACGTCGTGCGCGCCGTCGTACCGTCCAGGCAGCCGGAAGCCGATGCGGCGGCCCAGGCAGCCCAGGCCGCGCAGGAAGCGGCGGCGTTCGAGACGATTCCCAAAAAACTGCGGGGCACCACCGGGATACTGGTCGACGGGATCGACGGTGTCCTGGTCCACATGGCCGGCTGCTGCAACCCGATTCCGGGCGATGCCATCGTCGGTTTCGTGACCAGGGGGCGCGGCGTTACGGTGCACAACTCCGCGTGCCGGTCGGTCGTCGATGCCGATCCCGAACGTATCGTGCCGGCGCGCTGGGTGGGGGGCGAGACCGGAACGTTCAATACCCCGATCCGCCTGGTCGTGGACGACGTTCCCGGCATGCTGGCCGCCGTTACGGCCGAGGTGGGCGCGCGGAACGCCAACATCGCCGGGGTGTCGACCCGGAAAGTCGAGCGCGGCCGTTTCGAGGTGAGCATGGTCCTGCAGGTCACCGACCAGAAGATGCTCGATTCGATACTGCGGGCGCTGCGCAAGCTCAAGGGCATGGTCGAGGTCGAACGCGTCAGGCAGGTCATGGCCTGAACATCGTGCGCGCATCCGCGTATCTTTGTGTACAATACCGGGGACCGATTTCCGGGGTCGTAAATGAACCGACTTTTGGTGGCCGCCTGTTTTGCACTGCTCGCCGTGTCCATGTCCGCCTGCGGCGGCAACCCCGAACCGCAGGACAACGGCGGCCCGGATACTGCCGTTGACGCGGCGACGCCCGACGTCATCGTGGACGACGTGACGCCCGACACGGTGGCGCCCGATGCGCGCGACACCGGAATCGACACGGACATGCCGCACGATGTCGCGATGCCGGACGCCGACGACGCATCCGATGCCGGCGACGTCGAACCGGCCGATACCACGGTCGATGGCGGCGATGAACAGCCCTTCGATGCGTGCACCGGACCAGATTGCTGGCCGCCCTGCGACGACGACGGCATTTCCTGCACGGACCAGGTCAGGAACGACGACGGCGTATGTGAAATCGTGATTGCGACCGGATTCTGCCTGATCGACGGCGTCTGCTATTTCAACCTGGAACCCGACCCGGAAAACGGCTGCCTTTTCTGCGACCCGGCCGTGACCCTGACCGGTTTTTCGCCCCATGCGGGGCTTCCGTGCGACGATGGAAATCTGTGCACCGCCGGCGATTACTGCGATTCCGACGGCGTCTGCACCGGCGGCGCCGGTTTCGGCTGCGACGACGACAACATCTGCACCATCGACCAGTGCGACGAATTGGTCGGCTGCATAAACACTCCCCGCGCCGCCCAGTGCGACGACGGCGACGCCTGCACGTACCAGGACCAGTGCAACACCGCCACCGGCGTCTGCCGCGGCGTCGTCCGCACATGCAACGACGGCAAGGCATGTACGCGTGATTACTGCGATCCGTTCGAGGGCTGCGTTTTTGAGCCCCAGAACAAGTCGTGTGACGACGGCGACGGCTGCACGGTCGGCGACTGGTGCAGCGACGACGGCGAATGTGTCGGCCAGCCCAGGGACTGCGACGACCATAAACTGTGCACCGACGATTCGTGTATCGGCGGAACGTGTTTCAACGACTGGCATTATCACGGCTGCGACGACGGCGACGCCTGCACCGACAACGATTACTGCAACCCGGCTCACGTCTGCGCCGGAACGCCAAAGACGTCCTGCGACGATTTCAACCCGTGCACGGACGATTACTGCGATCCCGCCGTCGGATGCGTCAACGCGCCAAACACGAATTCGTGCGAACCGCTGTCGGCGTGCGAGGTCGACGGCGTGTGCACCGGCGGCGTGTGCGTCGGCAAGGCCCGCAACTGCGAGGACGGCAATCTCTGCACCATCGATTCGTGCGACACGATCACGGGCTGCCGTCACGTCCCGACCAGCGGCGCGTGCAACGATTACAACGCCTGCACCATCAACGAAAACTGCTCGACGGGCCAGTGCCTGCCGCCCGCCGGCCCCAGCGGCGTCACCAACTGCAACGACCTGAACGACTGCACCGCGGACAACTGCGACATCGGCATCGGGTGCGTCCATACGCCGCAGCCCGGCGAATGCGAGGACGCGGATCCGTGCAGCCTGACCGGGACCGGGTACTGCCAGGCCGGCGAATGCATTTCCAACCTGCGGGACTGCGACGACAACCAGCCCTGCACCCTTGACACCTGCGACGGCGGCGGCAACTGCATCCACCCGCCCGCCACCGGCGCCTGCAACGACGGGAACATGTGCACGTCGGGTGAAACCTGCACCGGCGGCGAATGCACGAACGGATCCGTCGTGGACTGCGACGACGACAATGTCTGCACGCTGGACGACTGCAACGACGAATGGGGCTGCGCGTACACGCCGACCCCGGGCAACTGCACCGACAACGACGTCTGCACCATCAATGACCAGTGCGGCGGCGGCCGGTGCGTCGGCACGGTCAGGGCCTGCGAGGACTACAATTACTGCACCGACAACCACTGCGATGCAAAGTCTGGCTGCTTCTACAGCCCGAATTCGCTGACATGCAACGATTACAACGTCTGCACGTATGACGACGTGTGCGGCGCGTCCGCCTGCCACGGCGTGTCCATGTTCGAAAATCCGGCCGGCAAGGCCGCGACGCTGACATACGGCCTGAACGGCAACAAGGGTCAGGGCGTGGACGTGGACGACGATCCGGCGACGTGCAGCCCCAAGGGAAAATGCGTCGAGGGCATCGACAACGCGTTCTCGAAGTTGGAATTCATGTTCAACCCGGAAATGCTGAAGGCGGTCACCGACGGTTCGCTGTCGATGCTGCTGGAATTCGAAAACCTGCGGACCGACGGCACGCCTTTCACGATGAACCTGTTCTGGGGACTTCGGATCGATCCGGTCACGTGTGACCCGGCAACGTCCGGCTGTAATTACGGCGTTTACCAGGGCTCGCTGAAAAATGGCTGCGAACCGGTCGACATATTCGCGAACGCGGTCATTTCCGGCACGAAACTGACCGCCGGCGGCGCGGAATACACGATGCCGATCAGGATGGTTTTCGGCGACAACCGCGTGCCGGTCGATCTTCACCGTGCAAAAATCAAGGCCAGCGTGTCGATACAGGCCGGCAAGGTCACCGGCGGGGCAGGCGCGCTGGGCGGCGCCATCGTCATGGACGAACTGGTGGCGGCGATTCAGTCGATCCCGGAAGCGGGCTTCCCGCCGCCGTACGTGAAATCGCTCGTCCTGGCGTATGTCACGAACCCGACGCTGCTGAAGCCGGACATCGACCTGGACGGCGACGGGACCGACGAATCGGTTTCGGTCGGTCTTCCGTTCTCGCTGGTTACCGGCAATCTGATCGAACCGGTTTCGGAATGACCGGTCGTACTAAACCCGGGAAATGCGGATGAACTTATACGCAAGATCGATTTTTGCCGCAGCCGTCGCCATGCTGGCGGTTTCGGCGTGTTCAGGATCGGCTGACGAGCATGCCGTCAGGGATTCGTTCGACCGTTTCCAGCAGGGGCTCCGGGATTGCGACGGGGCGGCCCTGTGGGGCGTGGTGGACGATGCCACCCGGGCGTATTTTGACGAATTTGCCGCATCCATCAGGGGAACCTGCCGCCTGGTCCGCGAAAATTACCCGCAGGACGATCGGGCAGTCACCCTTCGCGCGGTCGGCGGCGACATGGAGGCGTCCGCGCGCGACGGCCGCAGTTTTTTCATGTACATGCTGGACGCACGCAAGCTGTCGCCGCCCGAGGATCGCGATTCGACCATCATCCGTGAAATCCTGTTCGACGACGCGGGCGCCACGGTGGTCGCACGGTCGGGCGAAACCGTGATGTTCACGAAAAACGCCGACGGCACATGGGGCACCAGGATGTTCCTGGCGGCGTTCAGGGAACTGCCGGCCGTCGTGACGTTACGCGACAACATAAAGACCACGCAGGAAAACTGCCGGCTGCTGGGCATCGACGTCGACGCCGCGTTGTCGGCGAAATGACCCGGCCGGCCGCGGGCCGCGCCCCGGCCGGACTAATGTCTGGGGGAACCGTGCGAACGCCCTCACCTCTGAAACCGGGCGATACCGTCCGGATCATAGCCCCCGCGTCCCCGTTCCGTCGCGACAGGGTCGATGCCGGCGTCGAAATACTGCAGACGTTCGGCCTGAAGGTCGCATGGCGTGACGACGTGTACGCGCAGTGCGACTACCTCGCGGGTGACGACGCCCGTCGTGCGGCCGAACTGGCCGGGGCGTTCACGGCGCCCGGCGTGGCGGCGGTTCTTCCAGCCCGCGGCGGATACGGCAGCGTCCGGACATGCCGCGAACTCGGCAGCCCGGACTGCTTCCTGCCGCGCATGTTGATAGGCTTTTCCGACATCACGGCGCTGCATGTCTGGCTGGGGCGCGACGCCGGCATCGTCACCTTCCACGGTCCGAACGTTTCAACACTTTCATCTCTGGAACCATCGACGCTCGAACAATACCGCCGCACGCTTTTCGGGATCGACCCCGACCGGAATTTCGCCTGGGGCGGGCTTTCGACCGTTCGCGGGGGACGGGCGACCGGACGAACGCTGGTCGGGAACCTTACCGTGCTTGCATCGCTGGCCGGAACGCCGTTTGAACCGGATCTGGCGGGCCGGATCCTGGTTGTCGAGGACCTCAACGAGGCGCCGTACAGGATTGACAGGCTGCTGTTCCAGTTATCGAACACGCGTGGCTTCGCCGCCGTCTCCGGCATCGTTTTCGGCGATTTCATGCTCGCCGGCGACGATCTCGCCGGCTTTGAACGGTTGATCGCCGGTTACGCCGACCGCTGGGCGGTTCCGGTGGCGACCGGGTTCCCGTCCGGTCACGGCGAACGTAACGATTGCGTGCCGCAGGGCATCGACGCCGAACTGGACGCGTCCGCCGGTCGGCTGGCCGTCAGGAACCCCTGGTCATGATCAGGTTCGACCAACTTTCCGCGGTCTTCGATTCATGGATCGGCGTGGCCTGCCCGGGTGCCGCCATCGAGGTGCGCCTGCGCGGCGACGTGCTGTTCCGGCGCGCCGGCGGCTTCACGGCCGTCGAACCCGATGAATTCCACGCATGTCCCGGTTTCGGTGAAATCACGGCGGGGCTGCCGTTGCGCGTCCCGGTCACGACAGACACTCTTTTCGACCTGGCGTCGGTGACCAAGCCTCTTTCAACCGCGCTGCTGACGGCGATTGCCATCGAATCCGGCGAACTTGCCGCGGACGCCCGCCTGGGCGATGTTCCCGGGTTCGCGGAACGGCCGGACAGGGCGGCCATTCCCATACGCGACGTGCTGCTGCACCGCGCCGGTTTCCCCGCATGGCTTCCTTTCGCGCAGCGCATGGTTCCCGAAAACGGAATCGAAACCGCCGGTTCTGACGGGGCGCGGGCCGACACCCTTTCGATCGCGATGGGGGCGCCGTTGAAAGGGACGCCCGGTGTCGACATCGTGTACAGCGACGTCGGGTACATCGTGCTGGGCATGGCCCTGGAAAAGGTTGGCGGGGCCGGTCTCGCCGATCTGTTCCACGACAGGATCGCCGATCCGGCACGCCTGGAACGCACATGTTTCATGCCGATCGTCCCGGTCGCCGGCCCGGTCGAGCCGTCGTGCCGCGGCATCGCGGCCACTGCCTGGTGCCCGATTCGGCGGCGCGTCATGCAGGGGGAGGTCCACGACGACAACGCCTGGTATCTCGGCGGCGCCGCCGGTCACGCGGGGTTGTTTTCAACGGTGTCCGAAACCGCGGATCTGGTGGACCTGTGGATCGCGGCGATCTCCGGACGGTCCGGGCTGGTCGGGTGTGAAACGGCGCGCGATTTCGTATTCGCGGACGCCGGCGACCCGGGCGTGCGGCGAACCCCGGGGTTCGACCGTCCGTCGCCGCAGGGATCGAACGCCGGCGACCTGTGTCCGGCCGGCACGGTCGGCCACCTGGGATTCACCGGCACGTCGTTCTGGTTTGATCGTGATTCGGGCGCGTCCGTGGTGCTGCTGACGAATCGGACAAACCCGGAAATGTACGGGCGCCGGACCGAAATCACGGCGATGCGCCGCGCCGTTTATGACGCCGCCTGGAAGGCCCTTGCCTGAACCGACCCGGCCGGCCGCCGGGTGCCGACCCCCTCGAATATGTCCGGCGGAAGGCCGCGCGCGACCTGGTACAGCGACCGGTAAACCACGTTCGGCGCGAACACGGAACTGAACCGGGAGGCCGGCCCGAACGCCGGCATGCCGTTCCTGGTCGGGCGCAGCGCGTACCGCGCGGCCCTGGCTACCATCTTCTGCCACGAATACACCCGGCCCAGCATCTTCGCGTATTCGTCCTCCAGTTCCGCGGGCGTCATGCGGTCCGGCAGAATCACGACGTGCGAGATGTCGTACATCGACCAGTCGCGGCTGAGGATGCGCCGTTCCGATTCCATCTTCCGGTACAGGGCCGTTCCAGGGTACGGAGTCAGTATGCTGATCTGCGGGACGTCCACGTACCTGTCGATGAACGCCTCGGTCGCCCGGAAGTCGGCCACGTCCTGTGCGTCCAGTCCCATGATGAAACAGCCGATGTTGGCGATCCCGTGGTCGTGCAGAGTGTCCAGGCAGCGGCCGTAGGCGGCGGCGTTCATGCAGCCCTTTCCCAGTGCCGCCAGGCTGTCGTCCTTGATGGTCTCCATGCCGATCAGCAGCATGTGGCAGCCGGACTTCGACATCAGGTCGACCAGTCCGGGGTCCTCCCCAACGGTGATTTCCCCCTGTCCAACCCAGGTGATGCCCAGCGGCGTCAGCGCCGTGAAGAGCTCCCGGGCGTACGTCGTGTCGCGCGTGCCCGAATGATGGTCGCTGTCCGAAACGATGTTGTTGTCGGTGAAGAAAACGGTGTCCCGCGGCGTCAGTATTCCCGCCGTCTGCAATGCCTTGATTTCGTTCACGATGTCCTGCACGGGCCGGTGCCGCCGGTCGGCGCCCTGGTAACGCGTGGTCGAACAGAAGCGGCACGCGTTGCGGCAGCCCCGGCTGGTCTGGACCGGGATGACCCATGGCGCGTAGTCCCTGGTGGTGCCCGCCCTGGTTACACCGTGGCCGGTGACGGCCGTGACGCCGAGATCCCATGCGGGTACCGGCAGTCCGGCCAGCGAAGCGGCGCGTCCGCCCTCGTACCTGGCGCGCAGCGTCCCGGCGTCGAAATCGTCAATGATGTGGCCGATTATCGTTTCGGCCTCGCCGATCGCGACGGCGTCCGCGTGCGGCTCAGCCTCCGCGGGCAGGGTGGACGGATGGATGCCGCCCAGCACCGTCTTGACGCCCCACGATCGAGCCAGGTCGGCCATGCGGTAAGTCGCCAGGCAGTTGGTCGTGGACGTGG
>CAYYCO010000060.1:0-17923 GCA_964470365.1 uncultured Anaeromyxobacteraceae bacterium
ACGGCAGTCCCCCAGGGTTCGGTGCAACGGCTGGCGTTCGAAGGTTACATCGGGAACACGCTCATCGGCGGCGTCGTCAGCGACATCGCGGCCCCGGAATACGTGGCCATCGCCGACACGTGTGATGCAACGCTTCAGCTTGCGGCCGACGAATCGTGCGCCTGCGACCAGGAATGCACCGCCGGACTGGTCTGCAGGACCGGCATCTGCCGCCCCTCCTGTGACATGAATGCGCCGGAATGCGCGGAAGGACTCGAGTGCCAGGAATGGATCGGCACGACCGGGACGTGCGAGACGGTGTCCGACGGCTGCAGCGCGGGCGGCAGCGGCAATCCGCTGGCGCTGGTCATGACGCTGGCCCTGATCATGCTGGGACTGTCTGCCCGGCATATGCGCCGCCGGAATCCGGGCCAAAGATACTAGGGCCTTACCGCGACAATGAGCGGGACAGTCGACTCTAAAGTGAAATCAACAAATCCTGTATGCATCCCCCTCACTCCACATTGGCGGGAGTGACGGCGCGGGTGGCTTCCATGATGGGGATGTTGGCTTCGGTTGGGATGTATACGACTGTCTTGTTGTCGTCGGACAGCGTCTGAATCCACAGGTAATGCAGGTAATCCTGGTTGCCTTTCAGGCTGTCGGCGATGATGCGGTTGGCTTCAGCGACGCCTTTGGCCCGGGTGACTTCGGCTTCGGCCCGCGCGGCAGCCTCGATTTTGATTGTGTCGCGGCTGTATTCGGCTTCAGCTTTCTGTGCCCGGCCATGCATTTCGGCCGCCCATACCCGATATGTCGGGATGCCCCACATGGCTACGGCGAAAACCAAGGCCAGAAATAAAGCCCAGACAAACATTTTTCCTTTCATTACGGGTTCCTTTGTTGGTTTCTGTTTTGTTGCCATTTCTGCTGCACCCGGGATGACAGGTATACCGCGCCCCGGGACGTTTCCATCCAATTCGGGCGATGTTAATCCCAAGTTCCCCACCTGAAAAGCAGCAAACAGGCAGAGCAGATGCGGGATATGACCGATTGTGCGTTTTAGAATGCAGACAGTTGGACGGCAACAAATTCCTTGTCAGAGTCCAGTGATCTGCTCCCCTGAGACTGAACCACCACCCCACAAACCGAACGGGGATGGCCGCACAACCACTTATATGAAACAATCGAGCGTCTTCCCGGGGTAACCATCCCAATGAACAACTTTTCGAAAACCGCGCTGGCGGCGGTGATCCTTTCGATGGCGGTCCTGATTTCCGGCGGTTGCGGCGGCGGGGGATCGGACGACGTGACCGGCGTGGACGCGGTGGCCGACGCGGCCGACGCTGCCGGACCGGACGCTGACGTGACGACCGACATCGGCGACCATGACGAAACGCCGCTCGACACCATCGGGGCCGACGAATTCGGGAACGACGCCGCGGGCGATGTCACCGGCGATTCGAACGGGGATGACGCGGCCGACGCGGATGACGATGCCGGCGATGCCGTTGACGATGCCGACGCGCCCAATCCCGCCGAGGTATTCCAGCCGATCTACGACCGGATCTATCAGCAGGAAATCAACCACACCGGCATCGAAATCGACCGTCGGATCACCGACATCGTCGATATCCTGATAAAGCCCGCCGGAAACGCACTTCCCTTTGATGACGTGCTGGTGCTTTCATCCGACGGCGTGTGGCTGCGCGCCCCGGCGGCCGCCGAATCCGACACGACGGATCCCGTGAAAATCGCGACTAACCCGGCGTACGGGCCGGTCCTGGGCGGCGCATACACCGATGAATACGTGCTGGTGGTCCAGAAGACGGCGATGTCGAAACTGGCCTTGAACGAAGGGGGCGCGCCGGAACTTACCTCCTGGATGATATACGCCGATGTCCAGGTGATGTCGGTTGCCCAGGCCTATGGCTGGGCCATCGTTGCCGACCAGTTCAACGTCGCCTTGTTTTATGGCGACCAGACGCGCCTGGGCATCACCGGGACGACGCTTGCGGTGAAATATGCGACCGTGAACGCCGACCACAACAGGATCTATGTGGCGGGCACGAATGGTGACGCCGAGGTCATCGAAGTCTGGCAGTACAACAACATGACGGACAGGTTTGATGACCTGGTGGCGACCCTCGCGTCCCCGGTGACCGGCATCACGCAGATGATCGCCGACGTCGGGATCCCGGACGATCTCGAACTGGTGGTCGTCGGCCAGGATGGCATCGCCGGATACACGGCCATCGAATCAGACGAACAGGTTCCGCTGGAAATCCCGGTGTTCGCCGCGGGGCGCGTGCCGCTGAACGGCGCCACCGACATCGCGAAAACGTCCGACGGCGGGTTCATTGTCACAACCAGCGGCGGCGCGATACGCATGATCGACCGCGGCGACGGCCCGGAATGGCGCGTTTACAACACCCTGCGGTGGGTCGCGGATGAAGACGTCCGCGCGGTGGCCACCGATGACGGCACGTACAACGCCCCGATTTATTTCGGTTCCGATGGCGGGATGACGTGGGTCACCGTCGAAGATATGTCGATCGAACAGAAAATGGCCCTGCTGACCGAAAAAATCGTCCTGCGGCACGACCGCGACGGCGCTGTTGCCGACAGCCGGCTGACGGTGCCGGGCGACCTTTCGACCAGCATCCCGTGGGACTCGGACAACGACGGCGGCTGGACGTCGTACTGGCTGATCGCCGAATGCATGCGCTGGAAGGAAACCGGCGCCCCCGATGCGAAGGCCAACTTCGATCGCAGCCTCCAGGCCATGCTGAACCTGCGGCTGCTGACGGGGGAAGACTGGTTCCTGGCGCGCGCGCTGATCCGCAAGGACGGGTGCCGGCTTGACGACTGCGACGACCCCGACGATGGCGAATGGTACACGTCGCCTGACGGCGAATGGTGGGTGAAATCGGACACTTCCAACGACGAAGTGACGTCCCACCTGTTCATGATGGGCCCGGCGTACGACCTGTGCGCCGACGAAACCCAGAAACACGCCATCGCCGCGCACGTGTCGAACATCATCGGCGGCATCATCGACCACGGATACCAGTTGTGGAAGCCGACCGGCGAATGCACGACATACGGCCAGTTCGACCCCGAATACGTTAATTTCTTCGGGCTGTTCGGCGACGGCGGCCAGCGCTCGGCGCAGATGCTGGCCGGCCTGAACCTGGCCATCTACATGACGCAGGACCAGGAATCAACGATGGTCGGGAAGATCAACGACCTGCCGCCCAGCCAGAAATTCCGCGACGCGAAGACGTTCCTGATGAACGACGACAACCACTACGACGACAACGTGCTGACGTCGACCGAACCGCCCGGACGCCACGGCAACGGCGATGGAGACGAGCTTTCCACCCAGGCGTTCTTCATCCTGGTCCAGTACGAAAGCGACGCGGCGCTGAAGGCGAAATGGCTTGACGGCTGGAACCGCCTCTATCACTACCTGAACATGCAGCAGTCAGCGGTCTGGGATGCCGTCCAGGGTGTCATCACCGGCACCGTCCCCGACATGTCGACCCCTGAACGCTGGTTCCGCCTGTACCCGCTGGACCTGATCCGCTGGACCATGCACAACAGCCACCGGCTGGACCTGATCCCCGCTCCGCAGTTCTACCTGGACAAGGACCCCCTGCGCCGCATGCGCAGCGACGGCCGCATCGTCCCGTCCGACGAACGTCCCAACGACCGCCACAACACATGCCAGTTCGTCATGGACGGCGGCTGGGGCGACAACGTCGAAATGGACGCCGCCGACGTCCTTGCCGCCTACTGGATGTCCCGGTATTACGACTTCATCCTGCCGCCGGAATGATCAGGAATCAGTTCAAGTCCCGACGTTCATCTAAACCCATCGAATTCGACGGGATTAAAACCCCGGGGTGGCGCGAGGTCAACAATAAGCAATCGTAATTTCATTTGGTGTACACCATTTGAAATCGAAATTTTATTTGGTTGACTTTTCGACAGGCGCGATGGACAATCGGATTCAGGCCATCCAAAGCACAAGGTATTGATATGGCAGACAAATTCATCCCAAGACGGCTCGGCAACCTGATCGCCGGCGATCTTTTCAAGGGCAAGGCGATCGTCATTCATGGTCCCAGGCAGTGTGGAAAGACGACACTTGTCAGACATCTGCTGGCCGAAATGGACGTCGGCACGCTCTGGCTGAATGGCGACGACGACAGCGACCGCGCATTATTCGACACGGTTTCCGTTACAAACTGGCGCCAGATGCTGGGGAACAACAAGGTCGTGGTCATTGACGAGGCCCAGATGATCCCCAGGGTGGGTGTCGCGGCGAAGCTCCTGGTCGACCAGTTTCCCGATGTGCAGGTCATCCTGACCGGGTCCAGTTCGTTCCAGCTTGCCAACATGACCGAAGAGCCGCTTACCGGGCGCAAGTACGAATACCGGCTGTTTCCATTCGGATTCAATGAACTCCAGGATACGGCCGGGTTCCACGCCGAATTTGCGCGGCTTCCAGAAAGGCTGTTGTTCGGGTCATATCCCGAAATCGTGACCGACCCGGCCAATGCGCGACGGCACCTTAAACTGCTGGCGGACAGCTACCTGTTCAGGGACCTCGTGCAATACGAAGGCATACGCAAACCGTTACTGCTTCGCGGACTGGTGCGCGCGCTGGCTCTGCAGATCGGCAGCGAGGTGTCCACAATCGAGCTGGCTTCCCTGCTGGGCGTTTCCAAGCCGACCGTGGACGCGTACATCAGCCTGCTGGAAAAGGCGTACATCGTTTTCACACTTCCGTCGCTTAACCGCAACCGGCGCAATGAAATCAGGAAGGGGCGCAAGGTGTACTTCTGGGACGTCGGGATACGGAACGCGGTGCTCGACGATTTCAGGCCCGCCGAATCCAGGCCGGACATCGGTCACCTGTGGGAAAACTACCTGGTGGCTGAACGGCTGAAACGCAACGAATACCTGGAATCGTCGCCAGACTCATACTTCTGGCGAACAAAGGACCAGTTCGAAGTCGATTACGTCGAAGAAGTCGGAGAAAGTCTTCATGGCTGGGAATTCAAGTGGCGCCGCGACACGCCTGCAAAGGTGACGAAGGCCTTCCGCAACACATATCCGGCCGCATCGACGGCAATCATAACCCCCGCGAACATACAGGATTTCCTGCTGTGAAAACGGCTGGATCACGGTCCATGACGCGTCTGGGGCGAAATTCCCTGCTTTCGCTTCCCGAATCAATGCCACAACCGTGTTCTAATCCTCGAAAACAACACATTTCAAGGATTGCTACTCCTTGAAAACAACAAATTTCAAGGAATTCATCTTCGCGTGGTATCCAGAGACGCCGCGGAATCACGGGCAATGGGTTTCGAAGGCGATGGCGGCGATCCGGTCGCCATAGCCTGACGGGATTTCGTACATGATCTGGTTGAAGGCGGCCTGGCTGAACAGGTCGGTCACGTCGATCATGTATCCGCTGGTTTCGACCGAGCCGAGCAGGTTTTCGGAAGTGCCCCACGCGGTAATTTTGCAGGTAGCCCCGAA
Organism: uncultured Anaeromyxobacteraceae bacterium; assembly: GCA_964470365.1. Taxonomy (GTDB): domain Bacteria; phylum Myxococcota_A; class UBA9042; order DTJE01; family DTJE01; genus JAGOFO01. The sequence goes on from CAYYCO010000060.1 coordinate 5,533, forward strand.
CTGCGGGATCAGCACCAGGTGGGTGGCAGGCGGCGCTATCTCGAAAATGACGGATTCGCCCACCTCAATCGCAGTATCGTCGACACCCGCCACAACCCCGATCCCGTTCAGTTGAAGTACATTCAGCGTGTTCGAGCCGCTGACGATCAGCTTGCCGTCCTCGATGTACTGGGCCGTGAAGCTGCCGCGGTTCGTGAAGTCCACATAGTACCCGACGCCCTCGTCCGTCGCGCCGTCGCAATCGTCATCGATCCCGTTGCCGCACACCTCGAGAGTGCTTGCATCGTCGTCGTCACAATAACCGTAGTAACCCATGTATTCATCACCCTGGCATCCCCACGTGCCGGTCGCGCACAGGTCGAGGTCGCCAGGCGAATCGCACGATCCGATGCGATTGTCGGTGGTGCCGTCGCAGTCGTCGTCCACGCCGTTGCACACGTCAATCGTGTCGTCTGACGTGTCCGTGCAAACTTCGCCTTCCGCTGCGCATGACAGCAGCCCCTCCGCGCAAAGGTCGGAATCGGGGCCGTCGCAGGCCTGGCCGACATTGAAGCCCTCGTCGGTGGTCCCGTCGCAGTTGTCGTCGGCCCCGTTGCATATTTCGACCGAATCGCCAGTCACGTCGGTGCAGGCCTGCCCCGCGGCCGAGCACACCCAGACGCCCTCGGCGCACAGGTCGGAATCGCCGCCGTCGCACGGCTGGCCCGCCACGGTGCCCTCGTCCGTCTGGCCGTCGCAGTTGTCGTCGAGCCCGTTGCAGGTTTCGACCACCTCGCCGCCGACCGTTTCGACGCATTCGCCGTTGCAGTACACCAGGTCCTGCCCGCAGCGGCATTCGCCGTCGATACACACGGCGCCGCCGGTGCAGGGTTCGCAGGAGGCGTCCGCCACGTCCAGTGCGTCCAGGTCAACGTCACCGGCCGGAGTGTCTTCACGGTTCGAATCAGGCACGCCCGAGTCGGGCACATCGCCCGGCAGCGCGGCGTCCTGATCCACATCGCCGGTCTGCACGTCCGCCTGCCCGTGCGTATCTTCGTCGTCACCGCCGCCACCGCACCCGACCCCGATGACAGCCGCAGACAGCAGAATCAGGCCGCACATGGCGGCCGAAAGACCACGAGGAATGGCGGTACGCATGGGATCCCCCTTTCCGGATGAAGTACACGGATGTGAATGACCCGACCGTAGCACCTAATCATCTTTCGTCAAGGTCAGCGGCCTGGACCGCGACATTCCTGGCGGAAATGGTGCGGGGGAACGGCAAACCCAACGGCGCACGTAACATACTACCTGAACTGGCCCGGCTGGAATTTCCTGAACAGTTTCATCGCGTCGCGGTATCGGCGGCATTCGTGGCGTGCGGCGCCGCTGCGGGACATCGCGGGCTGGGACCGGGCGGTAACGCCAGCGGTGCGTTCGGCACAGTCGGCTTCCAGGTCGGCGGCGGGGACGGTGCGGTAAGTGCGCCACGCGATCCTGACGGATTTGCCGTCGCGCGGAACGGGGTCGATGTTGTCGCGGGCGGTCCAGACCAGGCGAATGCCCGCGGTGAATTCGCCGTCCGGGGCCAGCCGCACGTCCAGCACCCCGCCCAGCGGCGTTGCGTCGCGGATCATGCCGGATGAAAAATTGCCCAGGGAATATGCGACCACGGTGCGGCCGCCGTCGGCGCGCGGAATCCATTCCACGGGTCCGACCACATGCGGATGGTGACCGACGATGACGTCCGCGCCGGCGTCAGCCATTTCCCCTGCCCAGGCCCGGTACCACGCCGGCGGCGTGTCGCGATATTCGATGCCCCAGTGGACCGATACGACGACCAGGTCCGATGCGGCGCGGGCCGTGCGGATCCTGTCCAGCAGCCCTGCCCTGGCCGTTTCGTCGCGGTACCTGACCACATAGGGCCCGACACGCCCTGGCGGCGCGCGCCACCGGCTGCCGATGTTCACGGACGAAGTGAACGCGATGATGGAAATCTTCCTGCCCCGGACCACCAGTTCGACGGTGTGTCCGTCGCCGGCGGCGGTCATCCCGGCCGCCCCGATGTTGCCGATGGTGGCGCCGAACCCCTTCAGGCCCCGATCCAGCGAATGGTTGTTGGCGAAGGTCAGCACGTCGAACCCGGCCTGGTCGGCGGCCCGCAGGTATTCGACGGGCGCGTTGAAGGCCGGGAAGCCGCCGTTCGGGCCCCCGGCGACGGGAGTTTCCAGGTTTGCCACGGCGACGTCGGCCCCGCCGATCATTCCCGCGACGCCGGCCCACATGGCGAAGTACCCGGCAACCATCCCGTCCGGATGCGTTTTCCCCAGCCGTTCCTGGGCGTTGTGATGCATCAGGTCGCCCGCGAACAGCAGGTGGATGTCATCGTCGGCGACCACGGAGGGCGCGCTGGTCTGCTGAACTGCCGCCACGCCGGCTGCGGACGCGCCTGGATTGCCGTCCGCGGAAACGTCCGCGGTGCCGATCCAGGCCATCGCCACCACCGCCGTCAGTGTCGCCGCGACCTTGTTCCACATGCCCGCGCCCATTCTCCTCATGCCCGCGTCCCCGTCACAGGGCCGATTCTTCGGCCGGGTCCGCAACCTGTCAAACTTCTGCACAAATGACGGGCCATGGATTAGACTTGGCCGCGGGCCGGCGCCTTCGCCGCCCGAACCAACCGATAAACGGGGGAATGCCAGATGGCAGACGAAATTCAGGACAAGAAACCCTGGTACAGCGAAATCACGCAGCCGTTCGTGGACCTGTTCCACGCGCCGCGCGCCCTGTGGGGCGTCAACCTGTCGTACCTGCTCGAGGGCTTCGTGTACTTCGGGATGCTGGGCTACCTGGCGATGTTCTTTTCCGAATACGTCGGCCTGACCGACCCGCAGGCCGGCCCGATGGTCGGTTTCCTGACCTGGGGCATCACGTTTTCGATGTTCCTGTTCGGCGGCCTGTCAGACAAGTGGGGCGTGCGCATCGCCATCATCGGCGCGCTGGTGCTGATGCTGATCGGCCGCGCCATCCTGACGGCCAGCACGTTCATCGGCCTGTCCGGCGGAATCTGGGGCGGCATGCATTTCGTCGCCATATTCGGCCTGCTGTTCATCATCCTTGGGTACGGCATGTACCAGCCGGCTGCGTATTCGGCGGTCAAGCAGTTCATGACCCCGAAAACGGCTGGCATGGGATACGCGATGCTGTACGCGGTCATGAACCTCGGCGGCTGGCTGCCGTCGTTCTTTTCCCCGATCCGTAAATCGATCGGCATCAACGGCGCGTACGGCGTTTACACCGGTATCACGCTGGTCGGCCTGCTGATCACGGCCGTCATCCTTTCGCGCAAGGTCGTGGCCCGCGCCATCGCCGACGCGAAGGCGAAACACGAACAGGAAATGAAGGAAGCCGGGACCGCGGCGGTCGTGGCGACGACGGAAACCCAGCCCGAAACCATGGTCGCGACCGAGCCCGTCGGAAAGAAGCCCTTCAACCTCCTGGTGTGGCTGAAGGCGCACCCGCTGGCCGACCCGAAATTCGCGTTCTTCATTTTCGCCCTGATTCCCGTCCAGACGCTTTTCGCGCACAACTGGCTGACGCTGCCGATGTACGTGTCGCGCGCCTTCCAGGGCACGGCCGTGGGCGACAATTTCGAATTCGCGGTGAACCTGAACCCGCTGCTGATTTTCTTCATCGTCCCGATCGTGGCCGCGCTGACCCAGAAGCGGAAGATTTACAACATGATGATCATCGGCACGACCGTCATGGCCGCCCCGACGTTCATCCTGGCGACCGGCCCGTCCATCCCTGCCCTGGCCGCGTACCTGCTGATCATGACCATCGGCGAGGCACTGTGGCAGCCGCGCTTCCTGCAGTACGCCGCCGAAATCGCCCCGCCCGGCCGTACCGGCGCGTACATGGGCGTCGCCCAGTTCCCCTGGTTCCTGACCAAGGTCATCACGTCGATGTACAGCGGCTGGTTCCTGCTGAAGTACTGCCCCGACAAGACGCCCGTTTCAGGCCTGAACACCGAAACGATGTGGCTGATTTACGGCGCCATCGCCATGGCCTCCCCGGTCCTGCTGATCCTGGCAAAAGGCTGGCTCGGCAAGGACTTCAAGGACAAGGCGTAACGGCCGGCGGCCCAGTCGCCCACCGCCCCACCGATCACACGAGATATTGACCATCCTGTTGACCAGCCGCACGCGGATGTTATGCTTTGTGCAAGTTATCGTTCCCGGTGTCCCTTCCGGTTTCCAGGCCAATTTGTCAAGGAGGCCCCGATGCTCACCGAAAACAAGGTCCTGATGCACGACGCATGGTATTCCCTGAACGGCCGCTGGAACGACGCGGTCGTCGCGACCCTGGTTTTTGTCGCCATTTCGGCGGTGTGCGGGGGCGTTGCAGGCATTGGCTGGATTGCCGGATTCGTCATCGGCGGGCCGCTGATGCTGGGGTACGTCGCGTTCATCGTGGCGTACCTGGACAGGGGCCCCGGCGGAAAGGTCGAAACGGTCTTTTCGGGTTTCAACAACTTCCTGAATGCCTTCATCGCACAACTGCTGATGGGGATCTTCGTGCTCCTGTGGGCGCTGCTGCTGGTTATCCCCGGCATTTTGGCTGCGTATTCGTATTCGATGACCTTCTTCATAATGAATGACAATCCCGGATTGAGCGGCCAGGACGCCATCACGCGCAGCAAGCAGATGATGGCGGGCAACCGCTGGAAGCTGTTCTGCCTGGATCTGCGTTACCTGGGCTGGTGGATACTTTGCGGCCTGACGCTGGGCATCCTGGCGCTGTGGATCACGCCGTACTATTACACGGCGCGGACCATGTTCTACCGGGACCTGCTCGCACAGGAACGGATGCGTGAACCAGCCGCCCGCCTGGACGGTTTCTACGTCCCGTCCGACGAACCGCCCACCACGTCCGACGAACCGCCGTTCGCGCCCTGAAGGCCGCCACAACCCGACCCGCCAGCCCTCGTTCTCGCGGTTAACGCCTGACCGGGTCCCTGCGCACGCTCTCCCCCAATGCAATTGACATCCTGACTGCGGTGGTACAATCTTGCACCGCCGTAACGGGCCGAAGGCCCGCGGTTTTCGGTTAATCCAGCAAAGGAAACAGCATGTCGCTTTACAGATTTGCCTGCGCCGCTTCGGTATCTCTTGTAATGCTTGCCGCCTGTTCCGACGGGCCGACCGGCCTCGCCGTCACCCCCGACGGCGACGGACCGGAAATCGTGTGGGCGGTCGATGACGGGTCGGGTGCGCTTAACCTCCCGTTCCCGAACGACTTCCTGACCCGGCCCGAATCGACGTCGCCCTCCGGGCTGCGCGTCAACCTGTCGATCCAGTCGCGGACCAAGGCCGAAGAAAAGGTGCGCCGCCTGGTCGACTGGATGGACGGTTTCGGGCTTTCATCACCGATATCGGTTTCGTTCGACCGGGACATCGACATCGCGGACCTGAAGGCGCGCCAGGGCGAAAACCACGATTACGCCGACGACGCCATCCTGCTGGTCAACATCGACCCCGATTCCGAAAACTTCGGCAAGCCGGTGCCGCTTGAATGCGGCCAGGGCAATTACCCGCTGGCGCTGACGTGGCCCTGGCAGTACTGGGATTTCGACCCTCACGCCGATTCCGGCAACCTGATGTTTGAAACCCATGACGAGGACCTGAACGCCAACGGCGTGATGGACGAATACGAGGACATCGACTTCGACGGCGTGCTGGACAAACCGAACACGTTCAGCGGCACCGACCCGGGCGTCGACCACCCGGACGACCTGATCACGTTCTGGGAAAAGGAAACGAAAACGCTGGTGCTGTGGCCGGTTGCGCCGATGGACCCGGGCTCGAAATACGCCGTTGTCGTCACGAACCGCCTGAAGGGCACGGACGGCAAGTCGGTGCGTTCGCCGTTCCCGTACATCAACGCCGTCGATCAGACGCCGGCGCTGGACCGGCTTAACGACGTGCTGCCCGGCGACACGTTCGGCATGGACATCGACGACGTGGCGTTCGCCTGGACCTTCACGACACAGACAATCACCGAAGAACTGGTCGCCATCCGTGACGGCATCTACGGCGCCGGGCCCTTGTCGTGGTTGAAGGACGAATACCCGATCCAAATGCGCCCCGACCGCCTCTGGGAAACCGACAAGGACGGGAAACCGACTGCGGCGGGCGACAAGTACCGCCTGCCGAACGACACAGTGATGGACCTGTTCGACACGATCGGCGTCATCCTGTACGACCCGGCGATGGTCGCAACGCTGAAGGCCGACACGAAACACGTCGATTACTGGGTGCTGGGCGAACTGGACGGCCCGAACTTCCTGGTCGACCGCGACGGAATCGCGACGGACATGTACCCGGCCGACGACAACGAAAGTTTTTACATCGACCTGGCCAAAAACGACGCGGTGACCGGCCCGGGCACCGTCCCCTTCATGTGCGCGGTGCCAAAGGAAACGGCGGAACACAAGGCGCCGTTCCCGGCCATGTTCTACGGCCACGGTTTTTCCAGCGCCGTTTTCGAAATGTTCGGGTTCGCGGGCCGCATGGCCCAGCACGGATACGCGCTGTGCGCCATCGACTTCCCGGGACACGGGCTGGCGCTGCCGGTTGAAAAGGACACCGACTGGCCGCAGCTCGTCGGCGACCTGCTGACGTATTCGTTCCCGCACCTGAAGCCCTTCTATGAAAACCTGGCGAACGGCCGCGTGCGCGACCTGGACAACGACGGCGCGGTCGCCAGCTTCGACAACGGCGGCGACCTGTGGGGCTGGGACGTGTTCCACACGCGCGACACCATCCGCCAGGGCGTCGTCGACCACATGCAGTTCATCAGGACGCTGCGCGGCCTGGGCGAACTGAAATGGGACGCGGACGTGAACGGCAACGGCAAGGCCGACGACCTGATGGGCGACTTCAACGGCGACGGGACCGTGGACATGGGCACGGCCGTCAACGTCGATTACCCGGTATGGGGCCAGTCGATGGGCGCGTTCAACGCCATGATCCTGGCCGGCGTGGAACCTTGCGTGGCCGCTGCGGCGCCGGTGTCGGGGGCTGGCGGCATGATCCAGGCCGGCCTGCGGACCATCAACCCGGGAACGCCGGAAGGCGCCCTGCTGCCGATGATGGGACCGTTCGTGGTGTTCACGCCGATGGGCGACGGCACCGTGGAAATCGCGTGGCTGATCAACGACCAGCACAAGGAATACTTCCGGCCGGAGGCGGGCAAGGATCGCGACCCGAACCGCGCGCATTACTACCCGTTCGCGCGCACGAATGCAATCGGGCCCGGCGACACGGTCGTCATCACGAACACGGTCAACGGCGAGGTGCGCCGCACGTTCAGGATGCCGCTGCCCGCGGGCGCTTCCAGCAACACAAACTGCGACGGCGACACGGCGTGCCTGGCCCAGAAGGCCGCATGCCAGCTTGACCCGGCGAAATGGACCGAACCGGACTGCGTCAAATGGCGCGGCTGGCGCGTGGCGATGCCGGCCGACGCGCTGTCGGCGGTGGAAAAGCGTCCGTACCTGAACCTGACCGACGGCGACACGCAACCGGTGCCTGTGACATGCACGCGGCCGGACGCGTCAACAACGGCGTGGCACGTCGAAAAGGACGCCGAAGACAAGCCGTTCGGCAACGCCATCTGCAACGGCACCGACGAAACCAGGTCCACGCTGTTCGGCGACACCATCACCATCGACATCTACGACGGCTGGGTCGAAGACGTGACCGACATCGAACCTGCCGCCACCATTGACAAATTCGAACTATCCGTCACGTTCCAGGGCGCGGTTTACCCCGTCGGCACCCCGCTGGTCGCCATCGCGACGGGCCTGGGTTACCCGCGCAACACGCCCGGGTTCAGGCAATTGATCACGCTGGCGTCCGCCATCATCGAACGCGGCGATTCCATCGCGTATGTTCCCGGTTTCCGGAACCGCGAAAAGATTTCCTGCGGCTGCGGTTACGACGAGGGCACCTGCCCCGGCGGCGTCTGCCGCAACCCGGTCGCGAACGCCATCATCTATCACTCCATCGGCGACCCCAACGTCCCGATCGCGACCGGCGTCAACCTGGGCCGCGCGTCGGGTGCGCTGGCGTACGAGGGCGCGGACGTGACCCCGAACGACCTGCTGCTGGATTCGTACGTGATCGAGGGCATCGAGGGATTCCGGCGGCACCTTTCGTCGGGCGACAACATGGTGACGTACGCCGACTGGGACACCGACGAAATCGTCAAGGACATGCGCTGGCCCGATGAATTTTCGGCCGAGCTGGCGGCGGACCCGACGGGGGCCATGCCGCTGCACGCCGACCCGGACAACGCGGACGGCGGTTTCAACGAATTCGGCGAACCGGCGGTCGACGGGTACGTCCTGCCCACGCTGACGTTCAGGGACGGCGATGACAACGTGACCGGCAACATCGCGTTCAGGATCCCCTACAACTACCCGCTGGGCGCGCACGGCGTTGAATTTTCCGACCCGCGCCGCGACTTCAACATCAACAACTTCATCGAAAACCAGCTTGCCCTGTTCATGGCCACCGGCGGCCGCGTCCTGTCCGACGACCCCTGCATGGCCAGCGGCGCCTGCGCCTTCCTGCCCCAGTCGATCCAGGACGATTCCGCCGTGCATCTAAAGAAATGACGGCTCCCAAGCGGGTATGGCACGGCGATGGGGTATCTCCCGGACGCCGTGGGAGCTGTCGACATCTACTGTAAAGACTTTCCAGGATTATCGAAGTATTCCTACCAATCTGGCTATCGCGACGCGAACGGAATTCCTCGGTTGGTGCATCCATGGCCTTGCTCATCACCGACACCGTGTATCTGGCTTGCTCCGCGAGCATCACTTCGTATGCTCCGATGTCCCCTTGGCGAAGTAAGCCGCCGTTTTTTTTAGGAATTCACGTTCCTGCTCAAGCGTCCGCACTTTGCGACGAAGCCGCCGAAGCTCGTCCCGCTCCGTCGTCGTCAGTTCACCGTCTGTTCGCGCCCCTCGTCGATGTCCGCCTGCTTCACCCACTGCCGAAGGCTGCACTCACCTATGTCCAGGTCCCGGGCTACCTGCGCCAGGCTCAGGCCGCTGCGCCGCACCAGCGACACTGCATCCGCCTTCTCTTCCTTTGAAAAAATCCGTCTTGCTCGTCTCGACATCCTGCCGCTCCCTCGGGGGACCTTGCCATTCTCTCCCCTTATCTTGGATGTCCATTTTTTGGAGCAGGTGACCTGCCCCCAAAAAACGTGACGGTTTGAAATGGGAGTCTTTCGGTTAGGATAGAACCGGGAGGCGACCATGAAGAAGTCGCGGTACAGCACAGAGCAGATCGTTGGAATCCTTGGGGAATCTGCGGCCGGGGTTCCGACTGCGGAGATTCTGCGGAAGTACGAGATATCCGCCCAGACGTTTTACCGCTGGAAGGCGAAGTACGGCGGGATGGCGGCGGGCGATGCGAAGCGATTGAAAGAGCTTGAGACGGAAAACACGCGTCTGAAGACGATGCTTGCGGACGCGCTGCTGGACGCGAAGGTGCTCAAGGATCTCCTGTCCCGAAAATGGTGACGCCCGCGGCGCGGCGGGAGGCTGTCGAGGTGGCTATGAAAGAGCACTCGATAAGCCGGAGCCGGGCTTGCGGGCTTGTGGACATACAGCGCAGCCAGAGCTACTACGAGGCCAGGAAGCGCGACGACGCCGGGCTGCGGGAGAAGCTGAAGGAAAAGGCTGCGGAGCGGCCGCGCTTCGGGTATCGGCGGTTGCACGTACTGCTGAAACGCGAAGGCTTTGAGGACAACCACAAGCGGGTTTACAGGGTGTACCAGGAAGAGAAGCTGCAGGTCAGGCGGAAGCGGCGTAAATGCACGGCAAAGTACCGTGGCGAGCCGAAAATCGATGTGACCAGGCCGAACCAGCGCTGGTCGATGGACTTTGTGCACGATGTGACTTTTGACGGGCGGAAGCTGAAGTTTTTCAACGTGGTGGATGACTATACAAGGGAAAGCCTGGCCATCGAGGTGGACACGTCGATCGGCGGGCAACGCGTGGCCCAGATACTTGAAAGGATAGTCGCGACTCGGGGCCTGCCCGAGTCAATCCTGAGCGACAACGGCCCTGAATTTATCAGCCGGGCGATGGATGCCTGGGCCTACGGCCGTGGAATCAAGCACCTGTTTATCGAGCCCGGCAAGCCGACGCAGAACGCTTACATAGAAAGCTTTAACGGCAAACTGCGCGATGAATGCCTGAACGAAAGCTACTTCGTCGGCGTGCTGGACGCCAGAAAGATCGCGGCCGCGTACCGGCGGGACTACAATCACGTCAGGCCGCACAGCTCTTTGGACAACATGACTCCGATGGAATTTGCCGTCACGGCGGCCGGCGATTTTCTCCCCCCTCGGGGGGAGAAAGACGGGGATGGTCCTATGCAGGACCGCCCCAACTATGGGTGGGCATGACTCTCATTTCAAACTGTCCTAACATGGGGGGCAGGTCAAGTCTTGTGCCGATTTGTGTGGACGAAATACTGATGGATTGTCGATTGCCCTATCACGGTGGCAAAAAGCAAGGAGGCAAAATGAGATTCTTCAATCATATTCAGATTCTATTTTGCATCATGGTGTCCATTCCTCTGGTGTCGTGTATGGACTGCAATACAGAAGGGTGCGATGCTCTGCGACTGCCCGCGCAGACCTTTGATGTGGGCCAGGGGCTTGCAGGTGCGTGTGCCAGCCCGGGAGACACCGTAGCCGAATATCTAGGCGAGACCTGTCAGGAATGTCCGCTGGGGCACGACGGCATTTTTCTGTGGCAGACTGATGGTCCCGTTTCATCGACGCAGGACGCGTCTGCGGTGTGCTCAGCGCCCCCATATAAAACCATCTACTGTGATGGCCGGTATGAGGCCCAACTCGATATTGGAAATTACCTGGCCTGTTCCCAGAACTTCGCCTATGCCAATGGGATGAGTTGTGTCAATTTCGTGGTGGTGGACGACGAGATAACCACACTCAACACGTTGTCGATGGGGTACATGCCCAGCCTGTATCTTTCGGAGCCAGGTGGTAGCCCAGCTATGATTGACGAACCGATTCTGGCCACGTGTGCATTGCAATGACCGTCCTAAGTGCAAAGATTTGGAAAATTGCCGCTGAAATGTTTAATTGCGAACCTCCCTGCAGGGTGATGCGCGATTTGTGGATCGGGGTTTACTTCCGCCTGACGGACCGGGCAAAACTTATGATTGAACAGAAGCCGGAGGCTGCCGGCCGCCCCAGGTACTGGATGCTCTACCTTGAAATCAGCAACAGCGACGGTAATCCATCGGAGTACCCCGTACCGTTGTACGACGGGGAACGCACCCTATGGCCTTGGAACAATCGACTAATAGTGCAGTAATCATCTGCCATCGATTCCTGTTAGAAATTTCACAAGATCTGTCGATTAGCGGTCCAAAGGGTCTAATACCTGATTCCCAAAGGCCAAAGCGGGTGCTATCTTACTGCCGCGCGCTGGATGACCGGGCATGACGGCCGGGCCGCGACGGGCGCCGGGACACGTGATTTTTCTGCCGATGCTGGGGATGACGATGAACAAGCCGTTTGAAATCCGCGAAGACGCCGAAACCGGAAGGACTTACTACGCGACCAGCCTGACGGGCGAGGCCCTGCTGAACAACTGGATACTGAACAAGGGCGACGCCTTCACGCAGGCGGAACGCGTGGAACTGGGCATCGACGGCATGGTGCCGACCGCGGCGGCGACGCTGGAACTGCAGGTGGAACGCGCGTACGAACAGTTCTGCGCGAAAAACAGCGACCTGGAAAAATACACGTTCCTGAACGGCATCCAGGACCGCAACGCGACGCTGTTTTTCAAACTGATCCTGGAACACCTTTCCGAAATGATCCCGATCATTTACACGCCGACCGTCGGGACGGCCTGCCTGAAATTTTCGCATGTGTTCCGGCGCACCCGCGGCCTGTACATCAACCCCGACAACATCGGCCGCATCGACGAAATCCTGGCCGGCGTCCCGCTGCCGCACGTCCGCCTGATTGTCGTGACCGACGGCGAACGCATCCTGGGCCTGGGCGACCAGGGCGCGGACGGCATGGGCATCCCGATCGGCAAGGTCGGCCTGTACGTGGCGGCCGGCTGCCTGCACCCGTCGGAAGTCCTGCCTGTCACGCTGGTCGTGGGCACCAACAACCAGTCCAAGCTGGACGACCCGATGTACATCGGCTGGCGCCACAACCGCCTGGGCAACGACGAATACTACCGGTTCGTGGACAGGTTCCTGATGGCCTGCAAAAAGGCCTTCCCGGGCGTCATGTACCAGTGGGAGGACTTCGCGAAGCACCACGCGTTCGACCTGCTGAA
>CAYYCO010000061.1:0-17698 GCA_964470365.1 uncultured Anaeromyxobacteraceae bacterium
ATTGTGCTGCCCGCCGACGTGCCGGTCAGGCACAACTGCGTCCATGTCCGCGCGTACGATCCGGGAGGGCGAATGTCATTCGCCCCCACGATGGCGGCCCTCGACAGGCTCGGGCCAGGGGCCCCGCAGCGCCCTTCGACAAGCCCTTCGGCAGGCTCACGGCATGATCAGGGCATGGTCGGGGCGGCCGGCGGCGCTTGAACATTCGGGGGGTGGGTGGCAGAATGGCCGACTGTCTGGCGACTGGAATCCTGGCATGTTGAACACTGGCGACACACTGCTTCTTCAGAACATCGCCCATGCGATCGAAAACGAAATGCATCTTGGCCCGGTATACTGGAATCCGAAGGATCGGCAGTTGACAATCGAAAGCGACGCGGATGACATGCCGTCCATCGTGATTCAGTTCGGCGGCGATGGCGGCTATTTCAGGAAGGTCGGTCGCTTCCTGATTCTGTACAGGGGCGGGCCCGAAACGTTTTCCGAAAATGCACGTAACCGGCTGGCGGCCGTTCTGCAGCTCGTTTCTTCGTATGAGGAAGGGGGGCGGCCGGTCCTCGAACTCGAAAATCCGCCTGCGTGTTTCTGCGCGGTCGCCGACGAAAACAAGGAACAGCCGATCGACAGCATTCCCGATTCGGTCAGGGATATCCTGGCTGAATACGGACTTCGCCGCAGCGACAGTTTTCTGGCCGTGACCAGGCAGAAATGGCAGGGGCGGGCGCAGGGGCAGGGGGGCGACAGCACCGAAGTCGTGCTCAGGGTGGAAAAGGCCTGTCAGATGAAATGCAGGTTCTGCCTGGAGCAGCCCGACACGCCGGCACTCGCGGAAGGGCACATCGTTCGAATCATCGAATCACTCTGCGGGTTTTATCCAGGCGTGCATCTGAGCCTTTCCGGTGGCGAACCGACCTTGAATCCGGCCTTTTTTCGTCTGCTCGATGCCGCGGCACGGCAGCCGTTCGAAGGAATCGTGGTTCAGACCAACGCGGCCAGGTTTGACGACCCTTCGTTTGTTGCGAAGCTTCCCCGTATTCCGAATCTCGGGTTCATGGTTTCGTTTCATGCCGCTTCCGAAAGCGTGTTTGATTATCTGACGCACACGAAGGGGTTGTATCCCCGGGTCATCAACGGGATCGAAAACCTGCTGGCGGCGGGATTCCCGGTCCGCACCAATTACGTCGTGAACGCCGTCAACATCAATGAAATGTGCGCGTTCGTGGAATTGATGGATTCGATACGGAAGCGGGCCGGTGCCCGTGGTTCCCGGTTGAATCCGGTTCTGATGTTTTCGACAACCAGTTATTTCCCCGGCATCGATGATCGCGCCGATCTTCTGGTCAGGTATACCGACGTCGTCAGGGCATTTGACGCCGCCAGGGACGCGGCCAGGGCGGTTGATCTGCAGATGGTGGACCTGATCAATTCGGGATTCTGCAATATCCCGATGTGCTTTGGAAATCGCGATGGCGTCGCGGAGTCGCTGGTCGAGTTTTCAACCGCGTCATCGACGTATTATGTGCCCGAATCCGAACTGGATGCGCCCGACGAAATTGATCATGCCTGGTTCAAGAGGGAGTCCTGCCGTTCGTGTATCTACGATGGCAACTGCCCTGGTTTCATACGCCCCTATTTCCTGCGTTTCGGTGTATCCGAACAGAATCCGATCCGGCGCCCTGAATGAACACGCGTTCTATTGGCGGTCCAGCACTTTCCGCATCCAGGGTTCGGGTGCGTTGAGCCAGATTGTGCGGTCGTCGTCTTCCAGCAGTCCCCATGCGTTCCGGCCGTCACTGGAAAACAGGACCCGGATCTGGCTGAACACGCAGTTGTGGGGTTCGCAGATCCAGGCAAGGATGTATCTGCGGTCGCCGACGGTGACCGTCGCCGAGGGCGCGCTGACGCCGTCCCCGTCCCCGTTGAACCGTTTGATCCACGGCGGCAGATCGCGGCGCCCCCTGAACATCGACAACCATGATTTGCGGAACGCGGGCTTGTCCAGCAGGTCGAACAGGTACGGGCCGTCCTCCGGGCCGACAACGGGGCGCGCGGCCGGGGCGTCGGTCCCGGGCAGGCGGTCGTCGTCGTCGTCATCGTCGTCATCGTAGTCGTCGTCGTCCCGGCGGGTCGTCCGGTCTTCCTGAACCTTGTCGTTCAGGCGCAGTTGCAGTTCGGACAGGAAATTGTCCATGTCCGCGCGGGCGACGGTCACGAATTCCGCCAGTCCCTCGGTCAGTTCCATCCGGATTTCCGTGCGTTGTTCCTTTTCGCAGCCCGCAAGGCCCGTCGCCATGCATCCACACAGAAGGATCGTCGGTATATTACGCCAGCGCATTGTCCACCCCCGTATGCACGTAAAGTTACCGCGTGCAGGCCCGCCGGGCAACCTTTTCTGGAAATCCGGGAATGACTGGAATTGACCGTATTTTGAGGAATTCCGTCAGTTGATGAGGGGCATACGGCGCGATCGGAGTGCGGATTACGGGCAGGCCAGAACGTCCATGCCGTCCTTGAAATCCTGCGGGTAGCTGACCCACTGGACGGTCGGATCGTATGTGTCGCCGAAATTGACGTCAGGTATCCTGGGTGACCGGCACAGCGTGTGATCCGCGGTGGTGATGGGGGAAACGCCCCAGTATGATCCGGGATCGACGCCGACCTGGCCGATCGAATCGCGCGTGACGCCGCCGCACGCCAGGGTGTACCCGTCGTCGCCGTTGTGATTGATGGCTGCGTTTTTCTGGTCGCAGGGCGGGGTCCCGGTGATCGACGTGTGGCACACCGTCCAGACATCGTTCGCCGTCGCGGCGTTCTGGAGGAGCGCGACGCTGGAGCCGGACGTGGGGCTGCCGTTGGTGTACAGGTAGATGGTGCATTCGGTCAGGTCGCGCGTGCCGGTCCCGTAGTACCACACTTCCAGCCACTTGTTCCCGGTGCCCGAGCCCTCGCCGTATTCGCTGAACAGGACCTTGGCGGGACAGGCGAGGTTCGTGTCGCAGTTGTAGTCGGCGCAGTCGGTCAGGCCGTCGCCGTCGTCGTCGGTGCCGTTGGCGCAGTCCGATTCCACCGGGCAGGTCGGTTCCGCGATGCAGTCGGCATCGGCGCAGTCGGTCACGCCGTCCATGTCCTCGTCGATCGTATCGGTGCAGTCCGTTTCATTTTCCGGGATGCACGCCGGATTCAGGAAGCAGTCGTCGTCGTCGCAGTCGGAAAGCCCGTCGAAGTCGTTGTCCAGCGTGTCGCCGCAGCAGGTTTCCGCGTCACCGACGTAACACGAGTCGCCGCAGGTCCATGCGAGCAGGTCGAAGTACGTGTCGGTCGGGAACGCGAACCATTCCGCGGCGGGGTCGAACGCATCGTCCGGGTTCGTGTCGCCGGCGGTCACGCCGCAGTTGCGGCGCAGGGTCCGGTCAACCGTGACGATGTCGCCGGAGCCCCATCCCGCGTCGCCCGGATTGACGCCGACCTGCCCGAAAACGTCCATGGTCATGTCTTCACATTCGAGCACCAGCGTGTCGTTGCCGTTGAAGGACAGCAGTCCGGAATTCCCGCTGCAGTACGCCGCCAGGCTGGCGTCCGCCCCGTCGTCGCAGATGACGATCGTGCTGTCTGCCAGGAAGAGCCCGGAACGATCCAGGTTGAAGCTGTACGCGAATGTGGTCGCGCCGTTGTTGTAGCCGCTGATCGAGCACATGTTGAGCATGACGTCCCGGCCGGACAGGTTGGTGATTTCAACGGCCTTGTTTTCACCGGTTCCTTCGACGTATTCGGTGAAAAGCATTTTCGGGGGCGTCGTGATCGTCATCTTGCCGGCCTGGTTCGCCTGGTCGAAATCGTTGTCCGATCCGTCCAGGTCGCAGTACAACCAGGATTGCCCGCCGTCCGCGCTGGCGCGAACCGCGAATTCGTAATTACCCAGCGGCATGTCCGGCACCTGGATATTGCGGTAGTACGTGTCCGCGTCCAGGTCGCTGGATTCGTTGAGCGGGAAGGGTTCGGCTGCCGCCCACGTCCATGTGGCGGGATCGGTTGTGGCGGCGCCCCACCCGACCATCACGGTCAGGCCCGCGGGGTTGTCGTTGTATTCGGTCAGATCGGTCATTCCAGCCTCGCGGACCCACGCCTTGACGGCGAAATAGGGTCCGGGGTGGGAAAGGACCGGGCTGGACGCGAACATCCTGCACCAGTCCACCGGCACGAAGCAGGCGGGATCGGAATCGCAGTCCGAGTCGTCGCAGTCCACGAAGGTGTCCTGGTCGTTGTCCATCGTGTCGTCGCAACGGCCTGCCTCGACGCACTGGGATGCGCAGTCCGTGTCGTCGCAGTCCGTGAACGTGTCGCCGTCGTTATCAATGCCGTCATAGCAGTTCGCGCTTTCCATGCACGCGGCGGAACCGGCGCAGTCCGTGTCGTCGCAATCGATGTCGATGTCGCCGTCGTTATCCACGCCGTCGTCGCACAGCAGTTCCGTTCCGGCATAAACCGTCATGCTGCCCGCGTTGGCCGCCGAGTACCCGTCCGTGCTGCCGTTCGGGATGGCGTCCGCGTAAAGCCAGTGTCCGCCATCGTCGGCGGTGAAGCGGAAAGCGAAGTCCCATGTGCCGACCACGGTGTCCGTGAAGATCGCCGTGTACATGTCGTCGGAAATGTCCACATCGCCGAAATACGTCGCGCCGATCCACACCCAGTCCGCGTTGTTGTCGGGGTTCGAACCGTCCGGGCCCCAGCCCGCCTGGCCGATGATCCCGGAACCCTGGCCGACGGCGCTGGTGATGCCATTCACGAAGACCCGGGCGAACACGTTCGTCGAGTCCCCGCCGTATTCGAAATCGAGGGTGAGCGGCATTTCCAGCATCGCGAGATCGACAAGGACGGGCTGGCATTCCAACGCTTCCGAGCAGTCTTCGTCAAGGCAGTCGTCGACGCCGTCAAGGTCGTTGTCGATGTCGTCGTCGCAGCACGATTCGATGCCGCCGTCGGCGCAGGGGTCGCCGCACTGCATGCTGCCCAGCCCGAGGAAGATGTCGACCGGGAAGCCCATCCACTGCGCGGCCGGATCGAACGCGTCGGAATCGAGCTGGTCGCCGATGGCAACGGCACAGTCGCGGCGCAGGGTGTGCGCGGCGGTCGTGACGTCGCCGGCGCCCCAGCCGGCCGCGCCCGGATCGAAGCCGCGCTGGCCGATCACGTCCTGGACCTTGCTTTCGCATTCAAGCAGGATGGTGTCGTTGCCGTTGAAGTCGAGCAGCGAGCGCAGTTCGTCGCAGTAAGGCGCAAGCTGCGCGGACGCCGTGTCCTTGCAGACGACCCAGGTTTCCCCGACGGGAAGCAGACCATCTTCCAGCCAGAACGAATACGAGACGCCCGCCGCGCCGTCGGCGTAGATGCCGATGCCGCAGTTGTGCAGGTCAAGGGTCCGGCCGCTGTTGTTGAAAATTTCGACGGCCTTGTCGTTGCCCGTGCCGTCCACGTATTCGCTGAAAAACACGTTCGGGGCCGCAACGACTTCCGCCTTGCCGGCCTGGTCGGAGGTGAACCCGTCGTCGGAGCCGTTCAGGTCGCACAGGGTCCACGAGTACCCGCCGTCGGCGGACACGCGGAAGGCCATGTCATAGAAGCCCTCGGGGACGTTCGGAACCATGTAGTAACGCCTGTACGTGTCGGCGTCCGGCCTGGGCGACGAATTCATGTCGGCGGCCGGCGCGTCGTTCCAAAGCCAGTTGTCGTCGGGCAGCGTGCCGCCGGGTCCGTAACCGAACTGGGCGACGACCCCGGCCGGGAAGTCCTGACCCGCCGTGACGTCGGTCTTGCCCGCGGCGTAAACCCACGCAAGGGCGATGCCGGTCATTCCGGCCGAACCACGGACGTATGCCGGCTGCGCGTACTGGCACCAGTCGACCGGGACGAAGCATTCCGGGAGAACCTTGCACGTGAAGTCGTCGCAGTCGAGCATGCCGTCACGATCGTTGTCCAGGGAGTCCTTGCAGCAGGTTTCCCTTTCGTTGAACACGCAGGTGTCGTCGCAGAGCCTGGAATCGAAGCCCTGCCACGTGTCGACAGGGAAACCGATCCATTTCGATTCGTCCCATTCGGTGACGTCCTTGCCCGTGCCAGACTGGACGCTGCAGTCGCGGCGCAGCGTGTGATCCTTGGTCGCGGTCATGCCGCTGCCCCAGTTGTTGTTCGGGCGCACGCCGATGACGCCGAAGATGTCCTGGACCGCTTCGCCGCACACCAGTTCGATCGCGTCGTCGCCGTTGAATTTCAGGTCGGCGGTCAGCATGTCGCAGAATTCGCGGTTGCCGAACGCTGTTGAAATCTGGTTGCCGCAGACATTGAACGTCCCACCCGCCGGCAGGTCGACGTTCGACAGCGTGATTGGACTGGTCGGAGTCGATGCGCCGTTGAAATATGATCTGATGACGCAGTCGCCCAGATACGCCGGGTACTGGCTGGCGTTGAACACTTCCACTGCCTTGTTGTTTGAACTGCCTTCCATGTATTCGCTGAAAAGGAGCTGGTAGGGCGGCTTGATCGTTATTTTGCCGGCCTGGTTGTAATCGTATCCGTTGAAAGTGCCGTCCATGTCGCAGTATGACCACGTGTCGCCCTGGTCGCCGCTGACGCGGACCATGTAATCGCGTCGCAGCGACGGGTCCGTCAGGGCCGGGACGGTGACCGTGCCGGTCCAGAAGTCCGACGAAGCGTCGTCGGTCGCGGCATCGGCGACGGCGTCCATCCAGGCAAGGCCCGGAAGGTCGTTCGCGAGCGTGTTTTCCGGCCCGACGGCGTACTGCACGCGCAGGTACGGATGACCGTCGAAACCGGTTGTCCTGTCGGTAATGCCGGCCTTCGTGACGGACGCCCTGATGTCGAACGTCGCGCCGGCCGCGCCGGTGAACGACGCCGGGCTGACAAGGGCGCATTCGAACATCGCGACCGGGCACGCGCCGATGCAGTCCGGGTCGTCGCAGTCGGTCAGCGTGTCCAGGTCGTTGTCGTTCGTGTCGTCGCAGCAGCCCTCGGCCAGCGGAACGCAGTTGCCGCTGTCGCAGGTCGATGCCGTCGTGCAGGGATCCATGTCGTCGCAGGCGAGGTCCACCGCGTTGACGACCACGCATCCAAGCGATTCGTCACAGGAATCGATGGTGCAGAAAATGCCGTCGTCGCATACGCGTTCCGTGCCGGGTTGGCATGTGCCGTTGTTGCAGGTGTCGTCTTCGGTGCAGGCGTTGCCGTCGCTGCAGGGTTCGTCATTATTCACGTAAACACAGCCCTGCAGAGCGTCGCAGTAATCGGTGGTACAGACTTCATCGTCCGCGCAGGCCGCATCGTCGGGCGTGCCGGTGCATACGCCGTCCACGCACTTGTCGTTCGTGGTGCAGGCGACGGTGTCCGGGCAGGCCTCGCCCTCGTGCAGGTTCACGTCGATGCACGAACCGGTGTCGGGGTCGCAGCCGACGGTGCGGCAGAAGAGTCCCATCGTGTCCTCGCAGTGCACGACGGTGTCGGCCGGAATTTCACAGGCCGGCGTGGCCAGCAGCAGGTTGCATTTGAAAACGCCGTTGCACAGGTCGTCGTCGTTGTAGCGGTCGCAGTCCGCATCGCCGGAACACGGGCAGTTGTTGGCGCCGCCGCCGCACACGCCGTCGGCATCGCATTTTTCGCCGGTCGTGCACGAATTGCCGTCGTCGCAGGATTCATCCACGGCCACCTGCGCCCTGACGCATGCGCAGTCGTGGCAGGCCGCGTATTCGCACGGGCCGAGATCGTCGAATTCGCCGTTGCAGTCGGCGTGTTCCATGCATTCACACGTTTCCGGAATTTCCGTCTTCGCGTCGGGCGGTTCGATTTCGTCCGGGACCGTGTCCGTGATGACGTCCGGCGTCGTGTCCGGGACGACGTCCGTCGGATTGATGACGTCTTCGCGAACGTCAGCCGTGTCGTTGACGGCGGTGTCAGGCGCAACGTCCTGGATGATTTCGCCGGGAACGTCCTGCCCGATGGCGTCGACGACGTCCTGTCCGCCACCCCCGCCGCAAGCCGCGGCCGTCATCGCCAGAACAACACCAAGAATCGTAATCAGCTTTTTCATGACATATCCCCCGACGCAAACATGGTCGACATACGCTGCCTGATGGATTTTATTCCGTGCCGGCGTCCCAAACAACCCACTAATGCGGTAAATCTGCGAATGTAAAGGCCGGCCGCCGTCAGCGGCGACCCTGCAAAGCGCGCGAGGCGAGGCGTGAAACGCTGACTTCCTGATCCTGCTGGGCGATCCTGGCGAGTTCCGCGCGGATGGCCGGAACGTCCCGCATCCCGCGCATGTAACGCACGGCGAACATCCGCACCGACGTCTTGCGGTCCCGGCCGAGCACCTTCAGTATGCCGACCTTTTCGTACTGCGCCAGCCTGTCCATCCTGGCACGCGCCTCGGCGGGCCTGTCATCGGCCAGGAGTTTCCTGACTTCGTCCAGTTTCGGGCCGGAATACTGAATATGCGCCCGGGCGATGCGATCGAGGCTGGCCTCGTGCCACCAGTACACGCCGTACGCCGAGGCGGCGCAGAAAGCGAAAAACGACAACAGGATGATTTTCCGGCGTCTGGTCATCGGCCGATTATTGCCATGTCGTGGACCGGCAGGCAACAAAACTTTGGCGACGGACTGTCATTACTTTGTCAGGAACGGCGATGTGCTGACAGAATCAGTGCCGGCGAGTTTTTTGTGATCGTCATGAAAGCACCCGGAATCCTTGCTGTCGCCGCACTTGTCGCGTCCGCCTGGCCCTTGACCGCGCCCGGCGCCCCGGCCGGCGGGGACGCGCCGAAGTTCGAAGACTGGAACAGGCCGTACGTGGAAATGCAGTTTTCCGGCGTGGCCGGCGCCATGCGGGGCGGCTGGTCGGCAGGTTTCGAATTCATCCTGGCCGGCGGAGGGTACGGGTTCCATTCGACGCTGGTGGCGCCGGTGCGCTGGGACGAGGGCGGCGTCCGCCCGCGTGACTGGGACGAAAGGGGCGATTACGGCCGTGTCATCGGCCTGATTGGATACCGCGACAAGTCAGGCGACATCGACGTGGGGATCCAGTCGCTCCGGGGATACACGCTGGGCGCCGGAAACCTTGTTTCCATGCTGTTTTCAACCGTTGACCAGGACCACTGGCGGACAGGGGTTTCGGCCCGGCTCCACTGGCCCGTTGCCGGGGTCGACCTTTTCCTGGATTCGTTCCTGGACCCTTCGCTTTTCGGCGGCCGGGTATATATCAGGCCACTGTGGTTCGCGGACCGGGCCGGCAACCTCGGACGGCTGGAAATCGGGGGCTCCGTCGTCACGGACGTCTTCGCGCCGTCGACGTTCGGCAGCGGGACGATGGAAAGGCCGGGCCCGGTGCTTCCGGACCGATACGGACTGGTCGCGGCGGACCCGGACGCCCTCACCGGAGGGGCGATTGACGTCCGCTGGCCGGTCGCTGCCGGCCGCATCGCCGAACTGACGCCATGGGCGGCCTGGTCCAGGCTGGGCGCGGCCGACGCCGGTCATGTCGGCATGGACATGGCTTTCAACGTGGCGAAAGGCTGGAAGCTGTCGTTGTCCGGCGAATACGATTACATGGAATCCGGTTTCGCGACCGGGTACTTCGACAACCTGTACATGGCGGACCGCTATGATTTCGGCGTCTTGCGGGACGGCTTCGCGGGCGCGGTCTCCAAGCAGGCCGTACTCGAATCGACCGGATTCGACAGGCACGGGGGATCCGTGGGCGCCGGCGTGTCCCTGGATCCGTGGATGTCGGCGTGGTTCCGCGCGGACATCGATCGGAACGGGATGTACACGCGGTTGAGGGCGGGGGCTACCGTCACGGTGCCTGACCGGCTGCTGCTGACGGGAACGGTTGTGGCCCGGGGATTCGGCATCGGGAACGACTCGCCGACGGCCGACCGCGTCAGCGGTTCGATCGCGGCCGACGTCACCGTCTGGAAGTTCATCGGGGTGTTCGCATCATATTCGCGCGACATGTACGTTCCGGTGTCCGGGCCGGACATCGGGCGTTATGTGACCGGCAACACGGGGCTGGCTGGCCTGCGTTTCACATTCGGCATGTTGCCCGGCAAATGATAACCTGGACCGGTCACTCGCCCGGCTTCCATTCCCAGATCTGGCGTCCGTCCGCATCCGAGCGCAGGGAAAGCCCGTTCAGCGACGGCATCGGGCCGTACGTCTTTTCCCTGGGACCGTAAAGGACCCAGCGGATGCCGGCCGCGTTCAGGAATCCCGCAAGCTGTTCGGCCGTGCCGGTTCCCGAATAGAACCACCTCACCAGGTCGGCTTTTTCCATGTATCTGGTGGACAGGAACCAGTGACCCACGAACACCGGCTTGCCCGCCTTCCATGGCACCAGCACGGCGTCCATCGGGTCGCACAGCACACCTCCGTCGGGAAGGACGGCGAGCTGCCCGAGCTGGCGCAGGTGGGAAGCGGAAGTGCGGGTCGCCGCCCGCGCGGCAGGAGGGGCGACGTCGATGACAAGCGACGCAGCCGAATTCGCCGAAGCGATGGCGATGAACATGGCGGTCGCCGGAATCGCCAGCCGACGCGTCCCGGGCGTCCGCGCGAGCCTGTCGACGATTGCGAAAAGGCCGGCGGCCTCGAGAATCATGAGCGGCACTGCCATCGCGACCTGGAACTTGGCGCCCGTTATCATGGGGTTGACGGTCAGCAGCAGGGCGGTCCCCAGCCAGATCAGCAGCCATCGCATCGACGACCGGTCCATCTGGGAGGGGCGGCGCAGCAGGGCAAGCGGAAGCAGCATCCACGGCCCGTACACTATCGGATACAGGTAGATCGGGTAGTTCAGTTTCCACAGGCCCGTCTGCGCGTTGCAGGCGGCCGCGACCGCATCCTGCTGCGACCACAGGATGAACGCGCCCGCGATTGCCGGGCCGATTGCCGCCGGGACGTTCGATGCAATCGATCGGCGGACGGCCAGGCCGGGCTGCGGAACGAACGCGGACACGATGACCGTCACGCCCCACGCCAGCGCCGAATACGGATGGATGAACCACAGGATCGCGAACACAAGTCCGCGCAGCAGTCCCCGCAGGTAAAGCGAGGTTGTTCCAGGCGTTTTCCCGCCGGAGTCCCGGGCAGCGGCGAAAGCGCGTGAAAGCCTGATTTCGGAAAGAATCGCCGCCGTCACGACTGTCATCGGGATGGCCCAGACCAGGTTTGTCGATGCGAAAAAGACGCTGAAATTCCATGGGTTGTCAATAAAATTAGCCCACGGATACCCGGCCTGCGCGAACCAGTCCCGCCAGAGTGGGCGCACAATCCAGTCCAGCCCCCCGGCAAACAGAACGAATGTGAATGCCGCGGCTGACTTCCAGCGTTCGCCGAAAATGGTCGCGCACAGTTTCCACAGGACAAGGCAGAACAAGGCCAGAACGATTATGCGCAGGCCGTGCCAGACGACGGGATCGGGCAGGGGGACAACGCGCTGCAGTGCGCCGGTGAGCGCCAGGCCGATCATCAGGAATCGCCCGTCCTGCGGGGACGTGGTAAACATGTTGTCCACCAGAACCCGGCCGTCACGTTCGGTCTGCCCGGTGTACATCATGTACTGATAGTGGTCGGTCGGCAGGTGGGGAAAGCCCAGGTAGACGGAATCACCTGCGGTCTGCAGGGCAGGCCGGACACACAGCCATGCCTGGGCCGCAAGGAATGCGATCGATATGAAGATGGCCGCGTTTCGTGCGTGTCGGCCGGTATTCAACGGGGATTCCTCAGTTCGAGGGGACCACGCACTGTTCCAGTTCGGACATCATTTCGTCGGCCGCCTCATCCCCGGCCACGTCCTCGATGAGCCTGCGCAGGGCACGTTTCCAGGCATCCTGCCTGACGCCGAAGTCATGCGTGCGCAGCAGATCCAGCGCCTCGCGGATGTGGAACATCGCGACTTCCTCGTCCTCTTCCGCCTCCCAGACGCCCCTGGCGCGTATGATCTGGTTGGGAGGGTATTTGGGATAGAGTGTCGCCGCCTGTTCGAGCAGGATCAGGCCCCGTTCGGGATCGCCGATGCCGGTCGGCCACGCCGGGGCGCGGATCAGCAGGTATCCCAGCGTGCGCATCGGTCCGCCCTCGTCGATGTCCGGGTCCATGCTGACGGCGCGTTCGATGTTGCGATTGAGGTTCTTCAGGTTTTTCCAGGCCGCGCCGATGTTGTCGGCCACCGCCAGCCCGAGGTTGATGGAGTAGTAATACGACGACGCCGGATCGATGAATGCGCCGGTCGCCATCGCGTGTTCGGCCCACCTTACGCCCTCCCAGGCCAGGGCGATCCGCTGTTTGTTGCCCTCGTCGGTGTTCGGGCGCGCCTCGGCCAGCACCGAACAGATCTTCGACGCCTCGAGCGATTCGACCGCGTGCGGCGGCCGCATTTTACGGACCGCGTCCAGCGCGCATGAAAGCTGGGCTTCCGACGCCCTGGTCGGGTCCGTGTTTACCGGCGCAAGCGCGTCTTCGAGCGTGGAGGGACATGATTCCGGCAGGTTCAGCGGCGTCAACCGCGTCTTGAAAGCCGGCCCGCACCCCGTCAGCGCGAACAGGAAGATACCGAAAGTGAGTTGCGCCAGAACCTTGCCGCGGGCTATTTCCACAGTGTCCTGGCCTCGTTGAAGTCCTTGTCGACGGCCTTCATGAAGCTGTCGATGCCGAACAGGTCGCAGAACTGCTTTCCGTCGCGGTTGGAGCAGAACTTCTGCATCATGCCGGTGAATTCCTTCCGGTCGGCGTCGGACGTTTTGGTACGGCTGGCGACCAGGGGCATTATCGGAAGCGCCTTTGAAGTGAACACGACTTCGAAGTCCTTGTTCATGGGGCTGGATTTCAGGCTGGACCACTGCTGATCCGTGACCAGGACCGCGTCCACCGAGCCCTCGGACAGGTCGCGGAGCGCCTTCAGCGCGCGGGGGCAGGGGATGACGTTGAAGCCGGCCAGCGGGTATTTCCCGGCAAAGACGATTTTTTCGACGAAAGCGGTTTCCGCCAGCGGCGTGCCGGTCAGCTTTTTACCCTTCAGGGCGTCCATGCCGGCGAACGCGCCCTTACGGACCAGGACGCGGAACGTTTCGGTGGTCTTTCCTGCCATCTTCGGCTGTACGACCGGGACCAGGGACGTTTCGTTGCTGAGCAGGTAACCCAGCGAGACGATGGCGTATTCCGGGTTTTTTGCCATCAGTTCGCCGCATTTCGCCATGTCGGACGTGAATTCCGCCGTGTACGAATTGGGCGCCCAGCCGGCCATTTTTTCCAGTACGCGCAGCATCTGTTCGGTCGCGGGTTTCGCGTCGCGTTCCTTGACGTTTCCGCCGGGATAGCAGAGCACCAGCGTTTTCGCGTCGGCGGCGAAGCCGGCCAGCATGGTCACGACAAACAGCAACGAAGCAAGTTTCAGCATCTTCATTTCGTATTCCTCCTGCCAATCAACTGGGCGACGGCGGGCGCCAGAATCAGCGCGCAGCCCAGGCAGCAGACCAATCCTATGATAACCGCGAGTCCAAGTGTAGAAATGCCCCTGTATTTTGCAACGGAAAGTGCGCCGATGCCGGCCATCGTGGTCAGCGCGGCAACAAGAATCGGGATGCCGGCCACTTTCACGATGTCCCACGGCCCGTACTGAACCAGTTCGTCGTAGCGGTGCGCGAACCAGATGCCGTAGTCGAGCGCCAGCGCCATCAGCAGGGGCAGCGCGATGATGTTGGCGTAGTTGTACCTGTATCCGGCGAATTCGCTGAGGATCCACAGGATGCCCAGCATGAAGCCCTCGCCGACCAGCAGCGGCAGCGCGGCCACCAGGAAGCGCGGCACGCTGCGCAGGACCAGGAACAGGAACAGCATCGCCGCGACGATCGCGATGGCGGTTCCCTGGAAGAAGCTGGACCTGGCCAGTTCCGCCTGGACGTTGTGGGTGGTCGGGAAGCCGGTGGCGGCCGGGTTGATTTTGTATATGTCGGCCATCATGCCCTTCAGGAAGGCGATGTCGTAAACCGACTTGGCCGGATAGACATATATGGCGATGGTGCCGTCGGCGCCGAAGAAGCGGCTGCGAAGGTTGTTGGGCAGGTCTTCGGGCGTCATGACCTTCGCTTCCTGCCATTTTCCCAGGCCCGCGATCATGTAGCGGGCATCGCCCATCATGGACGAAAGGAACGCCTGGTTGGCAGGCCCCGCCTTTTCGGGGTTGTCCCGGAGGGCGGTGATGACCTTCGTCAGGCTGCCGCGGACCGATTCGAGCGAGTTGGCGAGTTCGCCGTGCCCCGCGTTGAACGCCGCCTCCTGGTAGTCGTCGAGCATCTCCAGGGCGCTGTCGAGGATGCCGGCGATGCGTGCGGGCGCCCCGTTTTCGGGCAGGACGAAGTTGCGTTCGTCGCGCACGAATCTGGCGACGTCGGATTCGGTCAGGATACGGCCGACGCCCTGGGCGGGGATGACCCTGTCCGCGGCGTCTTCCGGGAAGAACTGCATCGGGGACTGGACCTTGGCGACGGAGGGCAGCTTCCTGGCGGCTTCTTCCAGCCTGCGGGCCTCCTCGAAGGTCTTCGCGATCATGATGACGACTTCGGACTGGTAGTCGCTTTCCTTGACCATGCGTTTCGAATAGACGGCCGTTTCCGAGTCCTTCGGCAGCATGTTCAGGACGTCGTAATCGAACGGGAGGTTGATGCCCTTGTATGCACCCAGGCCGGCGGCCAGCACGCAAACGATGATGACCGTGGCCATCATCGGTTTCGGGATCTTCGACGAGGTCGCCGGCTTGATTTCGGCGGTGTTCTGTCCAAGCGCCTCGGCCGGGCGCGGCTTCAGCAGGCGGAACAGCGCCGGCAGCATCGTGAACGTGGAAATCTGGACGGTCAGCACGCCGAACATTGCGACGATGCCCAGTTCCGAGAACCCGGTGAATTTGACGGTGCCCAGCGAACCGAAAACCAGCATCGACGCCAGTCCCGACGTGACGACCGGTTTCGCGGCGGCGCCGGTTCCGATCCTGATGGCGTCCATCAGGGGCGCGCCGCGTTTCATTTCTTCAATGATGCGGGATGAAATGAAGACCCCGTAATCGACGCCAAGCCCGAACAGGACCGCCGTGAATGCGGTGGTCACCATCGTCATGTGCCCGACCGTCGCCCAGATGGCGGCAAACGCCCACACCGAACCGATGCCCATGGCCGCGAAGACCACGATGCCGCGCCTGAACGACCGCATGACGAACATGATGATCAGGCAGATCAGGACGGCGGCGCCGACGATGGTCCATTTGACGCCTTCCTGGATGTACGAGTATTCCTCGTAGATCGTCGCCGGCATCCCGGCGAGACCCGTGGTCGGAACGGCGCGTCCCGCGGCCGCCCATTCGGCCTTCAGGTCGTCGTTGACCTTGCGGACGTTTTCATAAAACGGCTTGATGAAGGTGAATTCTTCGGAACCCTGGGCCTTGCGGACGAACACGAACAGCATCGTGCCGTCGTGCGAGTCGTAGAAACCGTTGCCGGTGACCATTTTTTTCGCTTCGGGCTGGTCGGCAAGCAGTTTTCCCCAGTCGATTTCTTCCGGGGTCTTTTCAGCGGTCAGCCAGCGGGCCCATTCATCCAGGAAGAACTGCATGCCGTTCAGCGAGTTTTTCGCGGCGGACATGTCGATGTCGCTGGTCGGGATCGCCGGCGGGTTGACGAAGTAGTCCTCGGCCGTCTTCAGTGCGGCTTCCATGTCGGTCGGCATCTTCCCGTTCAGGTTCAGGAGCCCGTTCATGAACGACGACGCCTGGTCGAACTGCTGGCGCGGCAGCATCGTGTAGCCGTGCGAGACGAAGAAGTCGAGGTCCAGCCGGGCGTCCGCGTCCGACACTTCCTTGACCTTTTTGAGGCGCTTCGAAAGTTCCAGGGCGTATTCTTCGAGATCCTTCCGCGGTACGCCCTCGATCGCCACGATCAGGTCCGACGCGGCGCCGAAATTGGTCATGTAGTGTTCGAATCGCGTGACTTCCGGGCTGTCCTTCGAAAGCAGGGCAGTCCGGGACGTCAGGAATGTCATGGAATTCAGGGCAAGAATCGACAGCGCGCACAGCACGACGCCCACACCCAGGAAGACGAAAGGCCGCCGCGACGAGGCGCCCGCGATCTTTTCAAAGAAGAGTTCGAAGTTACGTGAAAATTTCTTAAACATGTTTTTTGGCGAAATCCTGTTTTTAATAAGGGATCCGGTCGGTTAACTGGGGGCGTCGGGGCCGCTGCGGCCGTGCGGGCGACCCGCCGTCCGGGGCAGATTGTCACCGGTGGGGGTGTCCAATGTCAAGCCGGTCGCCTTCAGGGGTTCTTTACAATTTGTATCCTGTTTGTATCCTGCGCGGTGACGCGGACGCTCCGCTGTTGACGCGGGTGTCGCCGCAAAATACTCTTATCCGTCGTTTTTCGTTCTTTTTCGGGTGGTAAACATGATTCCAAGGTATGGCGCAGTGATCCTTGCCGCGGCCCTGGCAGCGGCGACGGCTTGTTCTTCCGGGTCCGGGCCCGTGCATGACGTCCCCGGCGACGTGGTCGATGCAACGGATGACGTCGTTGTGTCCGACGTGATGGCGGAAGACGGGACCGCTCGCGATGAGGGTGCCGCGGATGTCTTGTCCGACACGGCGATCGACGCGGACGACGCGTCCGTCGACGATACGGTCGATCTGCCGGATGCAGCGGACGCGGCCGATGACTCGCCGTTCGATTACCGCGATCCGTGGGTGCCGCCGTCCGGACCGTGGTCGACCTGCCCGTCGGTGACCGGCACGGCGAAAACGCTGGCGCAGAAGGCGGCCTATTACGACTGGATCGGGCCGCGGCTTCACCAGGAACCGCGCACGGGGGCCCATGAATCGGTTGCCCGGATGTACAACATCAGGTGCGACGGCCCGGTCCCGACCGAAATCGTTCCCGACGACCAGCTTCCGACGTGCAGCCTCGGCAGCAGCGAAAACAACGGCCTCTGGACCAGCATGTATGTGGCTTCGCAGTGCTTCCGATACGGCGCGACGCACGACCCGGAGGCACTGGCCAATGTGAAGCGGACGCTTGCCGGAACGTACGAACTGATGCAGATAACCGGGCGTCCGGGGCTGTACGCCCGCGAATCGTCGGACCCGGCGATTGCCCCGCTTCAGGAATGCCCGGCCGATCCGCTGGAATACACCCCGCCCGACCCCGAAACCAGGCGCGGCAACCGGTGGGTCAAGGTCGACACGGACGGCTGCATGCTTGATTACGACGCCGGGACGTCACAGTGGGTCAGGCACCCGGACGTCTGCACCGACGTCAAATACGCCGGGCGCTGCTGGAAACGCAACGTGTCAAAGGACGAATACTCCGGCCACGCCTACGCCGCCGGTGTTTGCGCCAGGGTCGTCGACGACCCGGAGGTTCGCGCGCTGGCGACCGACATCCTGTCGAAGATCGCGCACCACCTGATCGACAACGCCTACTGGCTGACCGATTTCGACGGCGTCGAAACCAGGTACGGTTCAATCCACGCGATGTCGCTGGACCATTTCCCGGGTTTCAACGGCAAGCTGGCGCTGGTGTGGATGAAATCGGCCGCGATGACGTCGGGCGAACAGGAATTGATCGACGAATATTACAAGTGCCTGCTGCAGTCCGACGGCG
>CAYYCO010000062.1:0-17594 GCA_964470365.1 uncultured Anaeromyxobacteraceae bacterium
CCTGCGATTCGACCGGCGTCCTTGGTCGCCTGGCGCTGCGAATCGTTGAAATATGCGGGTACGGTGATGACCGCCGCGGTAACCGGACCGCCCAGGTAATCCTCGGCGGCCTTCTTCAGTTTCTGGAGAATGCGCGCGGAAACTTCCGGAGGCGTCACGTCCTTGCCCTGCGCGACAACGACGGCATTGTCGTTTTCGCCGCGCCTGACCTGGTATGGCACGAGCCGGATTTCCTGATTAACCTCGCCGAACCGGCGCCCCATGAAACGCTTGATGCTGAATATGGTGTTTTCCGGGTTCGTGATCGCCTGGCGTTTCGCAATCTGGCCGACCAGGACGTTGCCTTTGTTGTCGTATGCGACAACCGACGGCGTGGTGCGCCCACCTTCCTCGTTCTGTATTACCTTCGCCTCACCGCCCTCCATGACGGCGACGCAGGAGTTTGTCGTACCAAGGTCGATACCGATGATTCTTTCCATTTCATGCCTCCGGGCACTGTCAAAATCAAGATTTACCGGACCGAACCGGCGTTTCGGGAAGCAAAATAATCACGCACTCGCTCAAGTCAACGGGCCGTTCCCAAAACTGTTCAAAAGAAATCCCCCCGGAACGGGCGGATTGACATCAGGCACCGATTTTGAGAGTCTTTTCGTGATTTTTGAACGGCTGACGGGGGTACGGCAATGACGGGGCTTTCAACCTTCACAAAAATTTCGCGCGCGATTCCCGCGGCGGCTGCGGCCGCTCTCCTGGCAACCTGGTTCGTCGCCTGCGGTGACGGGGAAAACCCCGTAACCGACGAAGGCGCCGACACCGTGGTTGTGCCGGACGTCATCATCACGACGGATCTGACGGTTGATTCCGGTCGCGATGCGACCGCGGATGACGGGGTGGAACCGATCGACATCGTTCCGGAAACCGGAACCGACATCCCCGCGGAAATCCCGGACGACACCGAACCGCCATACGTGGTCGCGACATACCCGGCCATGGACGAAACCGGTGTGCCCATCCCATTCGTTATCCGCGTCACGTTCAACGAGGACATCCGTTACGAACTGACGGTGAACAAAAACACGTTCAAGCTGTTCGACATCCACGACCAGGAAGTTTCAGGAACCCTTGCATACGACGCCGTTTCGTACACGGTTTCGTTCACGCCGGACGAATCGGCCGAAATCCTGAAGTTGTCCCCATACCGGGTCTGGCTGTCCGAATTGATCCAGGATCGCGGCGGCAACAGGATGGCGGAATACGAATTCAAATTCGCCACCGGCGGTCCCGCCAACATGGATTCCTACATCGACATCGCGGAAAGATACGCCCCGACCATATACCAGGGCACGACCCAGGCGTCCCCGCAATGGGACTATCCGACCGTGTTCGATTTCGACGGCGACTGGAATGCCGCCAACAACGTTGACTCATGGACGGCGGCGACTTCGGTGCCGATCTGGGTGTACTACGACGTCATCGAAACGTTCACGCACTACTACATCAGGTATCACTACTACTATGTGAAACACCAGGACACGTCGAAAACGTACGGTAACGAGGTCGCCGGCGTGATGGTCATTGTCCGCAAGTCCCCGGAAGAACCGATCGCCGTTGAAACGTACTTCGGCACCGGCGCGTTCGAGGACATCCGTTCCTTCGTGACCCAGGAATCCGGCCTGGTGAAGGATGACGACAGCGACGGCGACTTCATCGAACACCGCCGCAACTACAACGCCAACTGGATCTTCACGAAAGAACAGTTGTTCCCCGGCGGTCATTTCCAGAGCTACGTAACGACGAAATCACACGAATCGTGCGCCTGGATCCAGACCAACAAGGAAGAAAGCCTCGACTTCAAGTGCGCGCTGACGGTGGCGGACAAGACGAACCTCAAGATAATGCACTTCGCATACACCGGCGGCACCGCGGGTACGCTGAACGCGCCGTTCCCCTATTCCAATGCCGAGGGCAGCGAGGTCGGATACGGCCTGCGCCTGCTCATCAACGACTGGTGGGTCCGCCGGGACGCGACCGGCGTCGACGGCATGTTCAGTTCGACAATCGAATTCGATCCACCCGAGGGACTGGCTGGAAGCGGTCTCCTGATGCCAGGTTCTTTCAAGGGTTCGCCCAATCCGGCCCAGGCCGGCGGAAAGTCACCGTGGCGCTGGACATGGGAACCGGCGGTCGCTTCGGCATACAACTATTATGTGGAATTCCCCGAGGGCACCTTCTTCGTGCATCCGGCTTACTACTTCGCCCGGCGCCACCGCCTGACCCTGTCTGCCGACGCGGGCGGGTATTCCGGTGCGTACTGCTACAATCCATACCTGTTCGTCGACCAGCGCGGGCAGTCCGCCGACTGCGCGGCGCTCATGTGACCCGGTCGATCGGGAACGGAATGCTTATGTCTTTGATGCGCATCCGGCACATTTTCAGATCGCTGGCCGCCGCCGCGGCCGTGACAGCCGCCCTTTTTGCGCCCGTATTGGCGGGTTGCCGGGACGTGGATCGTTCCATGATCCCGTCCACCGTCGCGATTCCAGAAATCACCGTCGATTCGGCCGCCTGGTCTGGAATCGGGAACGACAAGGTCGTGGCAACGGTGGACGACATCCGGATTCCGGCGTGGCGGGTGCGCAGTGTCCTTGGCCAGTTGCCGCCGGGCACCCCTGCCATGGAAGCCCTCGACCTGGTCATCGCCGAAGAACTGGTGGCGCGAAAGGCCGCCGGCGACAGGGCCTTCACGCCCGATCGCAAGGTATATGAAAAAACGCTGGCCGCGCGATGGATCGAAAAGCACCTGATTTCCGGTTTCGGTCCGGCCGACGTACCGTATTCGATGCTGGCCGAGACATTTGCGATGCCCCAGGTATGGGCAAAATTCAACCATCCCGACCTGTACGAGATTCAGGACTATCAGTGGATCTGCTGCGAGGATCCGCGCAACTGCGACCCCGCAGTATCGGATTACTGTTTCAAGGAGGGCGAAGGCCCGATGAGGGCGGTTTACGAGGCGCTGCTTCGCGACCAGCCCGCAGCGGCCGACCTGTCAATCCTCGCACTCGACTACCGCAAGCTGGCGTACCACATGACATACCAGGAATACCAGTTCGCGTTCGACAAGACCGCGGGTTATCAGAAGGGCGCGACCCACATCGACAAAACGCTGGCCGCGGCGCTGATGAATGCGGAAACGGGAACCTGGCTGCCGCCGGTCAAATCTGAATTCGGCTGGCATGTCCCGTACCTGAAGATGCACCATCCCGAGATTCACGGTGATCTTTCCAATCCCGCCGTCAGGACCGAAATTTCGGAGGTGTTCATTCAGCGCTTCCGCCAGCAGTATTTCCTTGAACTGCTGGCCGGCCTTGTTCCAACGGACAGCCTCAAGCTGCTGCAATCCTATTACGAGGGGCGCCACGCACCTGCCGTCAGGCCGGTATACGACGTCGTGGTCGATCGGGATGCCTTGCGCGATTCCGCCGCCGGCGAGGCAGGCGAAAAGGAAGCCGGGATGCCCAACCTCTGACCGCGACGGTTACGGATTCATCGCGGCGGCAGCCTGCCTGACCGCATCGTCCACCGACGCGGATTCCGCCATCTCGGTCCGGTGGACCATCGACAGCAGCGGCACCATGGCCACGGCAATCCGTGTGGGACAGTACGGGTTGTTTACGACGGCGTTCTGGAACGTTTCGGACGCGATGAAGCGCGAATGAACCAGTTCCATGAACATGTCGGCCTTCTGAGGCCGCTTCGAGGCAACCCTCAGTGCCAGAGCCTCCGTGCAGCGCGGGTTGTCCAGCAGGATTCTTATGACCGAGGGGTCAGGATCGGCCGACAGAACCAGCAGAACCGCG
Source organism: uncultured Anaeromyxobacteraceae bacterium (assembly GCA_964470365.1). Taxonomy (GTDB): domain Bacteria; phylum Myxococcota_A; class UBA9042; order DTJE01; family DTJE01; genus JAGOFO01. The sequence goes on from CAYYCO010000062.1 coordinate 3,861, forward strand.
CCGTCGCTCGAACGCGCCCTCGCCTTCCGCACACCCAGCGGCACTTCCTCCATGGCCCATGGACCGAACTGGCCGCCCCCCTTCGCCCTGCGCGTCGAATCGATGCCAAGGAATGCCAGAACCGGACGGCGTTCGCGGATCGCCGGATAGCCTTCAAGCAGTTCCAGGCGGGCAGCATCCCATGAATCACGGCCTATCAGTTCCCGGACCAGGTCCAGATATACCCTCCGCGCGTCCTCCGCGTCCGTACGGCAGACGAGCCAGCCGAGCAGCATCAGGAGGTCCTCGTCGCCCATCCCGTCCAGGGCCTCGCGAAGCATCCCGCGCCGAATCGATTCGTCAGGGTATGAATGGAGCCGCTTGACCAGGTTAACGGGCAGGAATCCGGGGGTTCGGGACGTCACTTCTTCATGTACCTGTCGATCCATTCCCTGACGGTGCCGTACCAGAAACGCCTGTTCCGGGGCTGGCTGACGAAGTGATCCTCGTCAGGGAAGACCACCAGCCTGGCGTCGATGTCACGGCGTTTCAGCGCGGTGAACATGCCCAGCGCCTGTTCCAGCGGGACGCGGAAGTCATTGGCGCCCTGGATTATCAGCATCGGCGTCTTGAAATCCATGACGTACGAAAGCGGCGACCACTTGCGGACTTCCTCCGGGAATTCCCAGGGGGTGCCGCGCATTTCCCATTCCGGGAACCAGAGTTCGTCGGTCGTGCCGTACATCGTCTTCAAGTCGGACGGGCCGGCGTGCGACACCAGGCACTTGAAACGCGAACCCGCCCTGGCTTCGAGCCAGTTGGCCATGTATCCGCCGTACGACCCGCCGATGGCGCAGACCCTGTCGCCGTCGATCGAGGGATCACGCGACAGTTCATCGACCATGGCCATGAGGTCCATGTATGGTTTTCCGCCCCAGTCGCCCGACACGCCGACCACGAAGTCCTGCCCGTAACCGAAGCTGCCGGTCAGGTTCGGCATGGCGACGGCATAACCGGCGCCGGTCAGGCCAAGCGGCGTCCAGCGGGGATGCACCGCATCCTCCCAGGCGCCCTGCGGGCCGCCGTGAACCATGACGACCAGCGGGACCTTCGATTTCAGCGCCCTTCCATCGTCACCGACGGGCCGCGCGACGAAACCGTGGACGTGCTGCCGCACGCCGTTGCCGATTTCGGCGCCGTCCCACCTGTATTCCTCGACGACAGGCATCAGGATGTTTTTCAGCGCGTCGTCGTTCAGGGATGTCAGTTTCTGGGCGCGTCCGTCGCGGAGATCCATCCGGAAAAGTTCAGGCGGCGTCGTCATGGTTTCGTTCGTGTAGTACAGGTAAACGCCGTCCGGCGAAGTGAACATGTGCCGATACATGCCGCGGGTAAACGCGGGGGATGCGCCGGTACGCTTGTTCAGTGAAACCGTGTACAGCGCCCTGCGCCCCTCCCGGGCAACCGTGGCGATAAGGCCGCTGCTGTCGGGACGCCACACGAATTCCATGACCCAGTCGTCAACCGATTCGGTCAGCGAAACGACTTCCTTCCGGTTCCGGTCGTACACCTTGAGGCGCACGCGGTCGGATTCATAATTTTCGACATCCTGTGAAAGGAAGGCGATGTACCGGCCGTCCGGCGAATACTGCGGCGAATGGTCAGCGCCCTTGTTCGTGGTTATCTGGCGGGTTTCGCCGTTCACGACCTCGAAAAGGTCGGTATTGGTCGTGCGATACTTCTTTTCCGCCTTCTTGGCGGTGTAGCAGAGGGCCTTTCCATCGGCGGACAGCGCGTAGTCCTCGACGCCGCCCCACGGAATCGTCGGAACGTCAAAATCGCCGGACGCGACTGCCTTCAGGTCACCGCTGACCATGTCGTAAACGAACAGGTTGTTCCGCGTTCCATCCCACCACTGGTTCCAGGGACGCATGTAAAGGTCGTCAAACATCATGCCGGAAGTCAGTGCAGCCTTGTCGGCCAGACGTTTGACCGTGCAGGCGAAATCGGTTCCGCAATCAGGGAAAACGGCAGCCGAGAAGTATATCTTCGTGCCCGACCACCTGAGCGCGGAGGCCGAAAGCGGCATTTCGAACAGGAGCCGGCTTTCCCCGCCGTCCAGCGGCAGAAGGAATATCCCGGTCTTCCCGTCGCGCGTGCCGGCCCAGGCGACCGTCCTGCCATCGGGGGACAGCGTGTAGTCGCCCTTCATGGCACCGTTCCAGGTTATCTGGCGCAGCGCGCCGGTCGCAGACAGGACGAAAAGGTTCTTCTTGAAAAGGTCGTCGCTGCCCAGATCCTGGATTCGAACAAGCACGTCACCCGACGGCGTCAGCGAAGCGCTGTCGATCATCCGGAACTTCATCACGTCGTCAATCGTGACCTGATGTTTCTTTTCCTGTGCGTTAACATCGACGGACATGGCCAGCACCACCAGCGAAAAAGCCGCCCCAACAAGAATACCCACGCGGTTCATCATGATTCCCCGTGAAAAAAACACCGACAGAATATAACGCGTTATCAGTTGCCGTTGAAAGAATCCTTGAGCTGGTGCCCAAGTTCCTGAACGTCTTTTTTCAGGCGCGAAATCGTGCGCGCGGTTTCCGCAACCATCAGCCTGACTTCGGACAGGGTTTCGGCGGCGTCCGGCCCCGAGTCCGCGATGGCCCCGGCGGCGGCGTCGAGACCGGCAAGCGCCGTGGCCGCCATTTCGTTCAGTTCGTCGACCGCGGCGACTGCCGCCGAGGGTGCCGGCTGACCCCCTGACATAAGCCTTTCCTTTTCCTCGAGCAGTTTGCCGATCCTTTTCAGATAGCCACGATTGGACAGCCTGAGATCCTCGATTTCGCGACGGGCGGCGTCCAGTTCGGGCCCGCCCGCGCCGTCAGCCGCCTGCCGCAGGGCGGCGACCTCGGCACGCAGGGCCGACGCCTCGAGTTCCAGCCGGTCGCGATCGTCGCGAAGCGACTCCATTTCGCGGACCCTTTCAGCGTTTTCGAGATCCAGCGCGTCCAGATTGATGGCCATCGATCGATTTTCATCCTCGATCATGACCATGGAAGACTTCAGATCCACCAGGCCGGATTCGGCCTCGTAAAGCGCGTCGGCCAGCCTGGCCGTTTCCCGGCGCTCCCGTTCAAGCAGTTCTTCCAGTTCATCGATCCGCAGCACGTGATGGGCCGGTTCCGCCGCCGCAGGCGCTGGACGCGCCGATGCCGCAGGCTTCCAGTCGGCCTGGAAGGCGCGCGGCACCTGTTTGGGTTCGACCGGCCGCGGCGGTGAAGGCGGCGGAGGCTTCACCGGTTCAGGTGCGGGTTCGGGACGGGACGTCATCACCGAATCCGCCACCCCGGCCCGGTCCTGGTCATCCGGTTCAATCGACAGCGGGAAACTGCCGACAAATACCGGTTCGCCCGGTTCGAGAACCACCTGCGTAACCTTCTGCTTCCTGAAAAAAGTACCGTTTGCGCTGCCGAGATCCCGCAGCATGTATGTCCCGTTTTCCCACGTGATGGAGGCGTGACGTCGTGACACCGTAAGGTTCGAAGTCACCAGGTCGCAGGTCTTGACGCGGCCGACGATGATTTCAGGTCGATCGGCCCCGACATGCATCGACCGTTCGACCCCGTTTTCGTCGGCATAAATGATCTTCGCCATCGCTGTACCCCGCGGTTACGGTTTCCTGGCCCTGAAAGCCCGGAAAATTCCAACCAGCCTGTCCTCGCCCGAAGACGATTTTTCAAGCACGTTGCCGGTCAGCACGTCGCGCCCGTAAACGCCGACGAAAACGAGCGGGTGAACCATCGTGGCGCAGGTGTCGACCGACCGTGTGGGATCCATCAGGAATTTTATGTTGCCGTCGGATTCGGTGATGTCGCAGACCGCCGTCCTGACGACCTGCCCGCCCGTGTATTCGAACGATGCCGACGGAGAGGCGCCATTCAAGTCCACCACGAACGAAAAGAACCTGGCTTCGCCGATTTCACCGGACCCATCCCACTTGCCGTTGAAGCCGGCCGCACACCCGGATACCAGAATCGCCGCGGCGACAATAACAAACCTGACGAGCATCGCGCCCCCCGAAACAGTGAACGCCCCGAACGCGGACGGAACCGCAGGGACAGAACCATTCAACAAGCCGCTGTCGGGAGCTGATAGTACCTTCCTTCATGTTCCCGGGCAAGGTGGACAAGGAAACCGGAAGTGATATCCTGTCGCGGCACACTGCATGGAGGCTCGTAATGGGCACTGGCATCCGTGATCTGGAACCAAAAGTTCTCTTCGGGATCTTTGACGACCTTGTGGCGACTCCGCGCGGCTCCAAAAAGGAAAAGCTGGCCCGCGAATACTGCCTGGCCTGGGCAAAGAAACATGGATTCAAGGCGCGTCCCGACGACGCTGGAAACGTGGCGATTACCGTTCCCGCGACGAAGGGTTATGAAAAGGCGCCAGGGGTGATCATCCAGGGGCACCTCGACATCGTGTGGGAAAAAACGCCGGAAACGGCCATTAATTTCGAAACCGACCCGATTCCGGCATGGGTGGACGGCGACCTTATCCGTACCCGCGGTACGACCCTCGGCGCGGACAACGGCATCGGCGTGGCCGCCGGAATGGCTGCCGCGATCGACCCCGAATGCGTTCACGGACCGCTGGAACTGCTGCTGACCGTCGACGAGGAAACGGGCATGGGCGGCGCCTTCGGCATAGACCCGAACCTGGTCAAGGGCCGGATTATGCTCAACCTCGATTCGGAAGAGGAAGGCACGCTGTTTGTCGGCTGCTGCGGTGGCGGCGACAGCACCATCCTGTTCAAAACCACCAGGGTCGAAAAGCCTGCGGGGACATCGCCGTTCAGGCTTTCGGTCTCCGGCCTGCGTGGCGGACATTCGGGCCTTGAAATCCACTCGGGCCGCGGCAACTCGCTGCGAATCCTCGCCCGTATGGCGACGGCGCTCGACGCATCGAACCCGCCGCTGTTCTGTGACATCGACGGCGGAACGAAACGCAACGCGATCCCGCGCGACGCATCCGCGTGCATCTTCGTGAAGACCTCCGAGGTCGCGAAATTCCGACGCGCGGTGAAACGGCTGACCGAAGTCGTCCGCGCGGAACTTGGTCAGTCCGACCCGGGCCTGGCCGTGAACCTGACCCCGGTCAGGTGCAACTGCCGCGCGATCGCGGAATCGGCGAACATCTGGAAGCTGCTGCTTACTCTGCCGCACGGACCCGTCGTGATGAGCCAGGCCATTCCCGGACTGGTGGAAACATCATCCAACATGGCGCAGATCACCACGTCCAGGAACACGGTCAAGGTGCTCTGCAACAGCCGCTCGATGGTCGGTTCGGCCATGGAGGCGGTGCGTCTGACGATTCGTGCCGCCGGTGAACTGGCCGGGGGACAGGTGAAGCTGACCGGGGCCTACCCGGGATGGCGCCCGAACATGGACTCCCTCGTCCTTAAGGCCGCACGGGATCTCTGGACGGAACGAACCGGCACCGCACCCAACGTCACCGCCATCCACGCGGGCCTCGAATGCGGCGTCATCGGCGAAAAATATCATGGGATGGACATGGTTTCGTTCGGGCCGGAAATGCACGGAGTGCACTCGCCCGAGGAAAACCTTTCGATTCCCTCGACCCGTCGCTTCTATGATTTCCTGAAGGCGCTACTGAAGAAGCTGGCGTCCTGACGCGGAATCCGCATGTTCACAGCAAATCAATCTGCCTGATCTGGTCGACCACCGTCACATGACGACCGGCCCCAGACCGTGTTGCGGCAAACCGTGCGGCCCCGTCGCCGCTGACGGCGACGACGCCTGCCCCGGTTTGTATGACGATCGCGTCAAGTTCGTCAAACGTCAGCGCGCCCGGCAGCGTCATCAGCTGGTCGGCGGCCTGGTCGGAACGTTCGCGCTGACCCGCCCTGCACAAATGGATTCTCCACGGATGTTCGATCGCGGATTCAAGGGGACTCCGCGCAAGATGTTCGGGCATCACCACCACGCCATCAACCCTGCCCCCGCGGAATCCCGTGGTCTGCCCGGCGTCATAGCCGTGGTTGCGCCATACCCTGTTCAACCTCGATACGGCCGGGTGAACCCTGACGCGCAGGCCGGCGGCCGAAAGCGCCGCGCACGCGGGCCGGGCGACGCCGAACTGGTTGCATCGAACGACGGGCACCATGCCCGCACGCACGGCGGACTTCGCGGAATCCACAAGTCCGCTGAACACCTCGGCCTCGGGTGCAGGCCTGGCTGCCGTGACCACGGCCACGACGATGTCGCATGGCGGTAGCGTCCGCGGCGCGGATGGGGCCGACGCGCAGAAAATGACCCGCTGGCCGCCTGTTTCAAGAATGATCCCCGCGCCACCCGGAACGGTGCCCGCCCGGAAGAGGGAGACCCGCCCGGAACCCACATCCAGTGAATGCCCGAAAGGCGCGACAAGAGGCCTGAATTCACGACGGGCCGTCGCGAGGAGCGCGGCCGTCAACGACGTGCAGAGGGGGCGGGGAAAACGCCAGGCCCCGGGCACCTCCGCGGAGGACACGAACGACAGGCCGGTTCCTGAACGCGCCGCCGCGACGATTCCATTCGAAAAGCCCGTGATGCCGTCAAAAAGGTATTCCATTCATGCATCCGGCCGCATCGGCAGTTCAATCCTGAACACGGTGCCGCTCGACTCGTCGCTGGACGCGGACACCTCGCCGCCGAAATCCTCGCAGTACTGAACAGCCGACGCCAGTCCCAGACCAGTACCGCGTGCCTTGGTCGTGTAGAAGATGTCGAAGATCCTTTTCAGGTCGCCAGGAGGAATCAGGGGCCCGTCGTTCGCGAACGTGACGACGATCCGCGCGCCGTCCGCCCCCCTTTCCGCAGTTGACCTGATCTCGACACGTCCGCTTCCGTTTACCGCCTCGACCGCGTTCTTGACGATGTTGACCGCCACCCGCGCGAAACGTTGCGGATCCCCGATCGTTACCAGGCCGGGCTGCAGGTCGAGGGTGAACGAGACGCCGCCCGAGACCGGCATGGCCTGCGCCATGTGAACCGCCTGCCGCAGCGGCGATTCGACCTCGAAATCAATCGGTTCGCCCTTGCCGGGGCGCGCGAATTCGAGCAGTTCCGTTATCCACCCGTTCAGGTGATCTGTTTCCCGAACCACGATGTCGAGCGCGGCCCGGTCATCCTCGCTGACGTTGCCGGACATCGCGACCATCTGCGCGGAAGCCGAAATCGCGGCCAGCGGGTTACGAATTTCGTGCGCGACCACCGCCGACATCTTGCCAATCGTGGCCAGGCGCTCATCCGCCTTCCGCTGCATTTCCATGTGTCGGACTTCGGTGACGTCCTGGATCCGCATCAGGCGCCCGACCATTTCCCAACTGCTGGCCAGCAGCGGCTTGACCGCCACCAGGAGGTACTGCTTGTCGCCGCCGGCCGTCAGCCGCCTGACGTCCACGTCCCCCTCAATCTCCTCGATCGGAGAAGTCATCTCCGGAAGTATCTTGGGAAGCGGCATACCCTTGACCGCCTTGAGGCTCACGCCCAGGAGCTCTTCGGCGGCACGGTTCAGGTGCAGAATCGAATTGTCGAGGTCCAGCGTGACAAGCCCCGTGTCGAGCGACGAAATGATGGTTTCGTGCAGGATGCGCAGGTCTTCAAGATTTGTCCGGTATCTTTCCTTCTGGATATCCGACTTCTGGACCTGCGTCACCAGGAATGCCGACAGCAGGCTGACGACGACGAATGCGATCAGGTTGATTACATAGGTGTAAACCAGGTCTTCCGGCGAAGACCTGGAAATAATGGGCGCAATCGCATCCGGCGGAACCGTCAGCCCGCCCTCCCAAAGCGCGATTACCAGCAGGAACAGCGCTGAAATCATGACCCCGATGATGGATCCGGCCCTCGGAAGGACGAGCCCGGCAACGATGATCATCAACGGGAAGAAGAACGTGAAACCGGATGAGGTGCCGCCGGTGGCGACAACCATGACGGCCGCGAACGCGCTGTCCTGGATTATCTGCAATATCGCCACGACCCGCAGAACGGTTCCGCTTCTTACGACCAGAAGGACGGGGAAGTACAGTGACGCCGGAACGATACAGATGACCGTGAACCACAGCAGGAAACCACGTATCGAATCAAGCAGTGTCCCGACCGAATCGCGCGAAAAAAGAAGGGTTGATACGGCCAACGCGATCAGCATCGCCAATCGCACCCAGGACAGCCATATCAGGCGCAGCCGGAACGAATCGACGGAAACGCCTGCGCCACTGCCGTCCCATCTGGGAAACATGTCGCGAAGCGAAAACGTCTGGACGATCCGGCGCGCCCTTTCGGAGCCGACCTGGAAACCCCTCGTTCTGCCATGGCGGTTCATGTCTGGGTCCTGGGGGAACGGCGCCGCCGGGTTGGCTACTGGCCGCCCGAAAGAGCGCCTGCCATGCCGAAGATTGGCAGGTACATCGCAATCGCGATGACACCGATCGAACCACCGAGCACGATCATCAGCATCGGTTCAATCAGAGCCGTCAGCGAATCGACCGCGACGTCGACCTCGTCGTCATAGAAGTCGGCGATCTTGGTCAGCATGACGTCCAGCGCACCGGTCTGCTCGCCGACACCGACCATCTGCACGACCATCGTCGGGAAAATTTTCGTTTCTTCGAGCGGCCCCGCGATGTTCTTGCCTTCGGCAACCTTGCTGCGCGTGTACTGGATGGCCTCCTCGATTATGACGTTGCCGGCGGACCTGGCCACGACGTCCAGCCCCTCCATGATCGGGACACCGGACGAAACCAGCGTGCCGAGCGTTCGCGTGAACCTGGCGACCGCCGATTTCTGCATAAGTGTCCCGAACACCGGAACCTTCAGGGTGACACGGTCGAGAAGACGGTGACCGAACTTGCTGCGCTTGAACAGTATGAACGCCGTGATGAGTGCGCCCGTTACGATCAGGACGACCGGCAGATGTTTCAGGAATGCCTGCGACGCATCGAAGACGATCTGTGTCAGCTTGGGCAGCTTGGCGCCACCGAGGCTCATGAACATGCCGGCGAACTGCGGGATGACCTTCCACAGCATGACACCGATGATGCCGACCGCGGCAATCAGGACGAAGGCCGGATATTTCATCGCGCCTTTGACCTTCTGCGTGATCTTGTCGTTCTTTTCAATGTACGCGGCCAGGCGGTTGAGGATGGTGTCCAGGATACCGCCGACCTCACCCGCCTGAACCAGCGAAACGAACAGCGTATCGAACGCCTTGGGGTATTTCTGAAGGCCCTCCGCCAGCGTTCCACCGGTCTCGACATGCCCCTTGACGCCAAGAATGATCTTCTTGAAATTCGGATCCGGCTCGGCCTGGCTCAGGATGTCCAGACACTGGACCAGCGGCAGGCCCGCGTCGACCATGGTCGCGAGCTGGCGTGTGAACACGACCAGCGTCTTCGATTTGACGCCACCCAGGCTGGGCAGCGAGATTTCGATGCTGGTCAGGTCGCGCCTGACCGAAGTCGGTTCAATCTGGATCGACAGCAGCTTCCGGCGGGCCTCGTCGGCATTGCCGGCCTCGATCACGCCCTTACGTTTCAGGCCCTCTGTCGTTGTACCTTCCCAGTTGAACTTTCCCATTCAACCCTCCATCCGGAACTATGCCGACAACATGCCAATCATTTCTTCAAGGTCGCCAGCCCGCGCGATCGCATCGTCCTTTGTGATCAAGCCTTCTTCAACCAGCTTGAACAGTGACTGGTTCATCGTCATCTGGCCGTATTTCGCCTGCCCCATCTGCATCTGCGAGTATATCTGGTGGGCCTTGTTTTCACGGATCAGGTTCCTGATCGCGGCATTCGGAATCATCAGTTCCACGGCCACGACACGGCCGCCGTCCACGCGGCGCAGGAGCTGCTGCGACAGGATGCCCTCGATAACGAACGAGAGCTGGGTGCGCACGCGATCCTGCTGGTCCGCCGGGAAGAAGTCCATGACGCGGTGAAGCGTCTGCACGCACCCGTTGGTGTGCAGGGTGGACATGACCAGGTGCCCTGTTTCGGACAGCGCCAGCGCGGTTTCCATCGTTTCGCGGTCACGGATTTCGCCGACCAGGACGACGTCCGGATCCTGGCGCATGATATACCTGAGCGCACCGTGAAAATCGGCCGTGTCCGAACCGATTTCACGCTGGTTCACGATGCAGTTCTTGTGACGGTGCAGGTATTCGATCGGATCCTCTACCGTGATGATGTGGCTTCGCCGCCGCTGGTTGATCGCGTCGACCATGGAGGCCAGCGTTGTCGATTTTCCGGAGCCCGTCGGGCCGGTCACCAGGATAAGGCCGCGCGGGCGATCGATGATCGTGTTCAGCGTCGCCGGAAGCCCCAACAGTTCGAGGGACAGTATCTTGGACGGGATCTGCCTGATGGCGCCCGCGATACTGCCGCGCTGGCGGAAAAAATTCGCCCTGAAACGACTCTGATTGCGCCACTGGAACGACAGGTCGATTTCGTTGCACTCCTCGAAACGTTCAATCTGTTTTTCCGTCAGGATGCTGTACGTCAGACGCTGCGTGTCGGGCGGCGTCAGTGGAGGCACCTTGATCGGGTACAGGGAACCGTCGATGCGGATCTGCGGCGGAGAACCGACGGTGAGGTGCAGGTCGGACGCGTTCTTATCCACCATGACCTGCAGCAGACGGTTGATATCGAGCGTCGGCGCCCCGGTAGCGGGCTGCCCGGGCGGCGCTGCCTGGGGTTTTGTTTCTTCCATCATATATTGTCCGCCACGGTGACACGGAGGACTTCCTCGACGGTGGCTGTGCCGGCTGCCACCTTGGCAAGACCCGCCTGGCGAAGGGTCATCATCCCGCCCTTGATCGCCTCGCGCTTCAATTCGATCGATGAATAGCCCTGAAGCACGAATTCCTTCATTTCGTCAGTCATCTTCATGACTTCGTACAGGCCGGTACGGCCACGGTACCCGGTTCCGTTGCAGTTCTTGCAGCCCTTGCCCTTCATTGGCTGCACGGTTTCCGCCATTTCGGGCGAGAAACCTATGTCCATCAGCACCTTCCGGTCTATCGAAATCGGCTCCTTGCATTCAACGCATATCCTGCGGACCAGGCGCTGGGCCAGGATGCACACCAGGGTCGCAGTCAGCAGGAACGGTTCGATACCCATGTTCAGCAGGCGGTTGATCGTTGAAGGGGCATCGTTCGTGTGAAGCGTCGAAAGGACCAGGTGGCCCGTGAGCGCTGCCTTGACCGCCGTTTCAGCCGTTTCGAAGTCGCGGATTTCCCCGACCATGATGATGTCGGGGTCCTGCCGCATGAACGATCGCAGCGCGGATGCGAACGTCAGGCCGATGTCCTCGCGGACGTGGACCTGGTTGATGCCGCTGATGTTCATTTCGACCGGGTCTTCGGCACTGGAAATGTTCGTGTCCGGAACATTAAGTTCCGACATCGCGGAATACAGCGTCGTCGACTTGCCGGAACCGGTCGGTCCCGTGACCAGCGCCATGCCCCACGGCTGATTTATCGCCTCGCGGAACAGGCTCAGCGGGCCAGCCTCGAAACCGATGGCGTCCAGCGACAGTTTAAGGGCGGATTTGTCCAGGATTCGCAGAACGATCTTTTCGCCGAAAAGGCACGGCAGGACGGACACGCGGAAGTCGACTTCCTTTTTGTGGCCCATGACCATGCGGATTCGACCGTCCTGGGGCAGGCGGCGTTCCGCGATGTCCAGTTCGGCCATGATTTTCAGGCGGGAGGTGATCGCGTTCCGGAAACGAATCGGGGGCCGCATGATTTCGTACAGCACGCCGTCCATGCGGTACCTGACGCGGAAATCCTTTTCATATGATTCGATGTGGATATCGGATGCCTGACGCTTGACCGCGTCGACCAGGATCATATTCACCAGGCGGACGACGGGCGCCTCCTCCGTTTCCCTGGCGAGGTCGGTGACGTCGACCTTTTCGCCCTGCCCGGCCATTTCGAGTTCGTCTTCGCCCTCGGCCTCCATTTCACGGATGATGCCGTCGAGATCCGACTTGCCCTTGGCGTCGCCGTAATACTTTTCGATTGCCGTCCGGATCGCGGTTTCCGACGCGACGACCGATTCGACGTTGAGCCCCGTCAGGAACTTCAGGTCGTCCATCGCGTAGATGTTGCCGGGATCGGTCATGGCCACGATGATGGTCGAACCCTCGCGGGCAATCGGCATCAGGTTGTGGCGTTCCGCGACCTCGCGCGGTATCAGGCCGGATATGTCCTGGGCGACCTCGATTTCATCAAGGTTGACCGACGGGACGCCGTACTGGCGCGAAAGGAAATTGATGAGCTGGCTTTCTTCCAGGTATCCAAGGCGGGCCAGCGTGTACCCGAGGTTTTCGCCATCCGCCTGGACCTGCTTCGCCTCATGGAGCTGGTCGACGTTGATCAGTTTTTCACGCAACAGGATTTCGCCCATCGCGGCGCCGCCGTCAACCTTTACAGGCATGTATTCCCGAGACTGTTTTTCGGGCGGAGGAATCGGTGGAATCGGTGGAATTCTGGTCGGTTTCGTCGGGTCGTTGGCCATCTGCAATCCCCTAAAGCGCCGGATGAGTCGGGAAGGTCCAGTATCAGCGCGGTTATTCTAACGCCCGAACGGGATCTAGGCAATAAAGGTGGAAGCTGCGGATCCGGCGGCGAAAGTTATTCCTGGACTTCGTCCTTCATGGTCGCGAAGTCCATTTTGGAAATCTGGTCGAGGGTGGCGAACCTGGTGGCGACTTCCTTGCGGGCCATCTTCATCAGCCGATCGAAGCGTTCCGGGTTGGCTGCCTGGACTATGCGGAAGCGGGTTTCGTTCCTGACGAAGTCGGACACGTCGCCGACCGGGACGCCCGAATCCATCTGCAGGGGGCTGAGCCCTTCCGACAGGCGGCGCGGATCCCAGCGGAACAGCGGCCATATGCCGGTCGAAACGGCGGTCGCCTGGTGATCCGGACCATCGATCAGATCGTAACCGTGGGCGATGCAGTGCGAGTATGCGATGATGATCGAGGTTCCCGGCCATGATTCGGCTTCCTTGAAAGCCTTGACCGCCTGTGCATCCTTCGCGCCCAGGGCGACCTTCGCGACGTACACGTTGCCGTACGTCATCGCAATCATCGCCAGATCCTTTTTCGCCGTGGACTTGCCGGCCATGGCGAACTTCGCCGACGCGCCCAGCGGGGTGGACTTCGAAGCCTGTCCGCCGGTGTTGCTGTAAACTTCCGTATCCAGCACCAGGATGTTCACGTTGCGGCCCTGCGCCAGGACGTGATCCAGTCCGCCGTAACCGATGTCGTAAGCCCAGCCGTCGCCGCCGAGGATCCACACGCTCTTGTGGACCAGGTAATCGGCCAGGTTCAGCAGGCGGGCGGCCGCAGGGGTCCTGTAGTCCGCCAGCTTCGCCCGAAGCTGTTCAATACGCGCGCGCTGTTCGGCGATGTCGGCGTCGTCGGTCCTGTCGGCGCCGGCGATCAAGGCCGCGACCAGTTCGTCGCCGACCTTGCCGGCCATGCCCTCCAGCATTTCGAGCGCCTGTTCCCGGTGCTTGTCGATCGCCAGACGGAAACCGAAGCCGAATTCCGCATTGTCTTCAAACAGCGAGTTGTTCCAGGTCGGGCCGCGGCCGTCGCGGTTGAACGTGTACGGCGTCGTGGGCAGGTTGCCGCCGTAAATCGAGCTGCATCCCGTGGCGTTCGCGATCAGCGCGCG